>NZ_CP065217.1:0-706854 GCF_015767675.1 Vibrio navarrensis
GTGTCATCTTCGCTTTGGTTGCAATGTATGCAGCGGCTTCAAGAAGAGCTACCAGCTACAGAATTCAGCATGTGGGTCCGTCCGTTACAAGCGGAGCTCAATGGCAACACGCTCACCTTGTTTGCTCCTAACCGCTTCGTACTTGACTGGGTGCGTGATAAATACCTCAACAGCATCAATCGACTGCTGCAGGAATATTGCGGTCATGACATTCCCAATCTGCGTTTTGAGATCGGTAGCCGGCCCGTGGCTGCGCCAAAGCCTGCGCCCACCCGTACACCAGCCGATGTGGCGGCGGAGTCGTCGGCACCCGCACAACTGCACGCCCGCAAACCCGTGCATAAAACGTGGGACGATGATGCCCAAGCGATTGCGGACATCAACCACCGCTCCAACGTTAACCCGAAACACAAGTTCAATAACTTTGTTGAAGGTAAATCAAACCAATTGGGTTTGGCTGCGGCGCGTCAGGTGGCGGATAACCCAGGCGGTGCCTACAACCCCCTCTTTTTATACGGTGGAACGGGTTTAGGTAAAACCCACTTGTTGCACGCGGTCGGCAATGCCATTGTGGATAACAAGCCCAACGCGAAAGTGGTGTACATGCACTCAGAGCGTTTTGTGCAAGACATGGTTAAAGCGCTGCAAAACAACGCGATTGAAGAATTCAAACGTTACTACCGCAGCGTCGATGCACTGCTTATCGATGACATCCAATTCTTTGCCAACAAAGAGCGTTCACAAGAAGAGTTCTTCCACACCTTTAACGCACTTTTAGAAGGCAACCAACAGATCATCCTCACCTCAGACCGCTATCCGAAAGAGATCAGTGGCGTCGAGGATCGTCTGAAATCACGCTTTGGTTGGGGCTTGACCGTGGCGATAGAGCCGCCGGAGTTGGAAACCCGTGTGGCGATCTTGATGAAGAAAGCCGAAGATCACCAAATCCATCTTGCTGATGAAGTGGCTTTCTTTATCGCCAAACGTCTGCGCTCCAACGTGCGTGAACTTGAAGGTGCACTCAATCGCGTGATTGCCAATGCGAATTTTACTGGCCGCCCAATTACCATTGATTTTGTGCGTGAAGCGCTGCGCGATTTGTTGGCGCTGCAAGAGAAGCTCGTCACCATCGACAACATTCAAAAGACCGTCGCGGAATACTACAAAATCAAAGTGGCGGATCTGCTCTCGAAACGCCGTTCCCGCTCCGTTGCGCGCCCGCGTCAACTGGCGATGGCGCTGGCGAAAGAGCTCACCAACCACAGCCTGCCGGAAATCGGCGATGCGTTTGGCGGCCGTGACCACACCACGGTTTTGCATGCCTGCCGTAAAATTGAGCAGCTACGTGAAGAGAGCCACGACATTAAAGAAGATTACTCGAACTTGATTCGCACCTTGTCGTCCTAATCGGTTAAAATGGCAGAATTCTAAGCAAATCCCAATTTGAGCTGACAGCGTAAAGAGCCAAGCATGAAATTTACCATTGAACGTAGTCATTTTATTAAACCGCTGCAACAGGTCTCCGGTGCTCTGGGTGGCCGTCCTACTTTGCCTATTTTGGGTAACTTGTTAATCAAGGTCGACAACGGTCAGTTGTCGATGACCGCGACGGATTTGGAAGTCGAACTGATTAGCCGCGTCACCTTGGAAGGGGAGTTTGAAGCGGGCAGCATTACGGTGCCCTCGCGTAAATTTCTCGATATTTGCCGCGGTTTGCCCGATGACGCGCGAATTACCTTTGTCCTTGAAGGCGATCGCGTGCAATTGCGCTCAGGCCGCAGCCGCTTCTCGCTGGCAACGTTGCCGGCCAACGATTTCCCGAATATTGAAGATTGGCAAAGTGACGTTGAAGTGTCGCTGACGCAAGGTGAACTGCGCGCACTGATTGAGAAGACGCAGTTCTCTATGGCGAACCAAGATGTGCGCTACTACCTCAACGGCATGCTGTTTGAAATAGATGGCACCACCCTGCGCAGCGTGGCGACCGACGGGCACCGAATGGCGGTCTCGCAAGTTGCACTCGGCGCAGATTTCGCGCAAAAACAGATCATTGTGCCGCGCAAAGGGGTGCAAGAGTTGGTTAAATTGCTCGATGCGCCAGAACAGCCTGTGATGCTGCAAATCGGCAGCTCCAACCTGCGCGCTGAAGTCAATAACTTTGTCTTCACCTCTAAACTGGTGGATGGCCGTTTCCCGGATTATCGTCGCGTTATGCCGCAGCACACCACAAAAACGCTTGAAGCAAGCTGTGACGAGCTGCGTCAATCGTTCGCGCGTGCGGCGATTTTGTCGAATGAAAAATTCCGTGGCGTACGGGTGAATTTAGCGGGCAGTGACATGCGCATTACCGCCAATAACCCGGAGCAGGAAGAAGCAGAAGAGATGCTGGATGTCTCTTTTGAAGGCGAAGCGATTGAAATTGGCTTTAACGTCAGTTACGTGCTGGATGTGCTCAATACACTGCGCTGTGACAAAGTGCGTATTTCGATGTCGGATGCCAACGCCAGTGCGCTGATTGAAAATGTCGACGACGACAGCGCTATGTACGTCGTGATGCCGATCCGCCTGTAAGCTGATTGAATGCCGCTTTCTCGTCTGATTATTCAGCAATTTCGTAATATCAAAGCCTGTGACATCGCCTTGTCACCAGGCTTTAACTTTCTTATCGGCCCCAATGGCAGCGGTAAAACCAGTGTGCTAGAAGCGGTCTACTTATTGGGACATGGCCGCTCGTTTCGCAGCGCGCTGACTGGTCGAGTGATTCAAAACGAGTGTGACCAACTGTTTGTTCATGGTCGTTTTTTGAACTCGGATCAATTTGAGCTACCCGTTGGCATTAATAAGCAGCGCGATGGTACAACTGAGGTTAAAATAGGCGGTCAGTCTGGGCAAAAGCTCGCTCAGTTGGCGCAGGTTCTGCCATTGCAACTGATTCATCCTGAAGGGTTTGATCTGTTGACCGATGGGCCGAAACATCGCCGCGCTTTTATCGATTGGGGCGTGTTTCATAGCGAAGCGGCCTTTTTTGATGCTTGGGGTCGCTTTAAGCGTCTCAACAAGCAGCGTAATGCCCTGCTCAAAACGGCCAGAAGCTACCGCGAACTCAGTTATTGGGATCAAGAAATGGCACGTTTGGCGGAGCAGATAAGCCAGTGGCGTGAGCATTATGTCGAGCAGATGCAAAGCAAAGCCGAGCAACTGTGTCGCGATTTTTTGCCAGAGTTTGATATTCAGCTGAAGTACTATCGCGGCTGGGACAAAGAGACGCCTTATCAGCAGATCCTCGAGAAAAACTTCGAACGGGATCAGGCGCTTGGCTATACCTTCAGTGGGCCGAATAAAGCGGATTTACGCATCAAAGTGAATGGCACGCCGGTGGAAGATGTGCTGTCACGTGGTCAACTGAAACTCATGGTGTGCGCACTGCGTTTAGCGCAGGGGCAGCACCTAACGGAAATGACCGGTAAGCAATGCATCTATCTGATAGATGATTTTGCGTCAGAATTAGACAGTCAACGTCGCAAGCGTTTGGCAGATTGCCTGAAAGCGACGGGGGCTCAAGTTTTTGTAAGCTCAATTACCGAAAACCAGATCGCGGACATGCGAGATGAGGCAGGGAAACTGTTCCATGTGGATCAGGGTGTGATTGAGCAAGGATAAATAATGAGAGAGTAACTCATGTCGAATAATTACGATTCATCAAGTATTAAGGTACTGAAGGGTCTGGATGCGGTTCGTAAGCGTCCGGGTATGTACATCGGTGACACCGATGATGGCACCGGTCTGCACCACATGGTTTTCGAGGTGGTGGACAACTCAATTGATGAAGCATTGGCAGGTCACTGTAAAGACATCGTAGTCACGATTCATGAGGATAATTCGGTTTCTGTCAGCGATGACGGTCGTGGTATTCCGACCGAACTGCACCCTGAAGAGAAAGTGTCTGCGGCAGAAGTCATCATGACTGTACTGCACGCCGGCGGTAAATTTGACGACAACTCCTATAAAGTCTCCGGTGGTCTGCACGGTGTGGGCGTGTCGGTAGTCAACGCGCTGTCTGAAAAGGTGCTGCTGACCATTTACCGTGGCGGCCATATTCATACACAAACTTACCATCATGGTGTGCCGCAAGCGCCGCTGGCGGTGGTTGGTGAGAGCGAAAAAACCGGTACCACGGTGCGTTTCTGGCCAAGCGCTGAAACCTTCACCAACATCGAATTCCACTACGAAATTCTCGCCAAGCGCCTGCGTGAACTCTCTTTCCTTAACTCGGGCGTGTCGATCAAACTGCTGGACGAGCGCGAAGAAGATAAGAAAGACCACTTCATGTACGAAGGCGGTATTCAAGCGTTTGTCACTCACCTCAACCGCAACAAAACACCCATCCATGAAAAAGTGTTCCATTTCAACATGGAACGTGAAGACGGTATTTCGGTGGAAGTGGCGATGCAATGGAACGATGGTTTCCAAGAAAACATCTACTGTTTTACCAACAATATTCCGCAGCGCGATGGCGGTACCCACTTGGCGGGTTTCCGTGGTGCGTTGACTCGTACCCTGAATAGCTACATGGACAAAGAAGGCTTCTCGAAGAAAGCGCAAGCGGCAACGTCGGGTGATGATGCGCGTGAAGGTTTAACCGCCGTGGTATCGGTGAAAGTACCCGATCCAAAATTCTCCAGCCAAACCAAAGACAAACTGGTTTCTTCTGAAGTGAAATCAGCGGTTGAATCAGCCATGAATGAGAAACTGGCTGACTTCTTAGCGGAAAACCCAAGCGAAGCAAAACAAGTCTGTTCGAAAATCATCGATGCAGCGCGTGCCCGTGAAGCGGCGCGTAAAGCGCGCGAGATGACTCGCCGTAAAGGCGCGTTAGATTTAGCTGGTCTGCCGGGCAAACTGGCGGATTGTCAGGAAAAAGATCCAGCGTTGTCTGAACTCTACATAGTGGAGGGTGACTCTGCGGGCGGTTCCGCCAAGCAGGGCCGTAACCGTAAGAACCAAGCCATCCTGCCGCTAAAAGGTAAGATCCTCAACGTAGAGAAAGCACGTTTCGACAAGATGCTCTCTTCGCAGGAAGTAGCGACCCTCATCACTGCTCTAGGCTGTGGTATCGGCCGCGACGAGTACAACCCAGATAAACTGCGTTACCACAACATCATCATCATGACCGATGCGGACGTCGATGGTTCGCACATCCGTACGCTGCTGTTGACCTTCTTCTATCGTCAAATGCCTGAGCTGATTGAGCGTGGTTATGTCTACATTGCTCAGCCACCACTGTACAAAGTGAAGAAAGGCAAGCAAGAGCAGTACATCAAAGATGAAGAGGCGATGAACCAGTATCAAATCGCTTTGGCACTGGATAACGCCGAACTGCATGTCAATACCGACGCGCCTGCGCTGGCGGGTGAGCCGCTAGAGAAGCTGGTGCAGCAGTACAATGCGGCCATCAAGCTGGTGGATCGTATGAGCCGCCGTTACCCACGTGCACTGATTCATGAATTGATTTATGTGCCACGCCTGAGTGAAGCGCAATTTAGCGATCAAGCGGCTATCTCTGCTTGGACAGCGCAGTTGGTTGAGCAGCTCAATGCGAAAGAAGTGGGCGCAAGCCAATACAGCTTTGAAGTCGAGCACGATGCAGAGCAAGATCGTTACCAGCCGAAGATTGTGGTGCGCACTCACGGTGTGATGCACAACTACCCACTAAGCGTGGATCTGATCAACTCGAAAGAGTACCAGAAGCTGGCGGAAATGGCCGAAGCTCTCGATGGTCTGATTGAAGAGGGCGCTTACGTGAAACGCGGTGAGCGTACGCAACCAGTCAGCAGCTTTGCAGCGGCGTTGGATTGGTTAATCAAAGAGTCGCGTCGTGGTCTGAGCCTGCAACGTTATAAAGGTTTGGGTGAGATGAACCCTGATCAGCTATGGGAAACCACCATGGACCCAGAAACGCGCCGTATGATGCAAGTGACCATCGAAGATGCGGTGGGTGCTGACGAGTTGTTTACCACACTGATGGGTGACCAAGTTGAGCCGCGTCGTGCGTTTATCGAAAACAACGCACTGAAAGTGGCCAACCTTGACGTCTAGTCAAGCCTCTTTTCTAGCTCAAATAAAGCGCGGGTCACATGCCCGCGCTTTTTTATGCCTGTTATTTTCTTCGTTAAAAAATTTTCTTTTTACTCTTGAAAGCGATTTTGCTCGTCCTTATATCTGTCAGTGAAGGCGCCGTAAGGGCCTTTTCCCACGACCCACATCGCTCTGTTGAGGATGAACTGGGTCAAGACTGACAACCTGTTCCACCCATGTCCCGATTGAGAGGAATGGTGTTTTGGAACTCTTCGCCCGACCATTACTGGGCAAGACTATTGCTTAAATGAAGAGGATAGAATTATGCGTAATGTAGATTTCACACCACTGTACCGCAACGCGATTGGTTTTGATCGTCTGTTGAACCTGATGGAAGCCAACGCGGCGAAAAACAGCTCAAGCGGTTACCCTCCATACAATATTGAGCAGAAAGATGAGCACAACTACCGCATCACTATGGCGGTGGCGGGCTTTGCCGAAGAGCAGCTTGATCTGACGCAAAATGAAAATCTGCTGATTGTTAAAGGCGAGCGCAAAGAGGAAGAAGGCAAAAACTACGTTTATCAAGGCATCGCAGAGCGCGACTTTGAGCGTAAGTTCCAGTTGGCCGATTACGTGAAAGTGGTGGGTGCTTCGATGGAAAATGGCCTATTGCACATCGATTTAGTGCGTGAAATTCCCGAGGCGATGCAGCCGCGTAAGATTGCTATCGGTAACGGCCAGTTGCTGGAAAACAGATAAATCTTACCCGATTGAGATGAGAAAAGAGCGCCTGTGTTGGCGCTCTTCGTTTATCGGCGAGCTCGCTACTTCTCGCTTAACCCTTGTTGGTAGGCTTTAGCCACCTCTTCGGCGATGATCGCGATGCCTTGCTGCATCTTCTCATCGTCCTGCACATAGTTCATGCGCAAACACTGATGGGCGTGCTCCCAACTCTCTTCTTGGCCGATAAAGAAATATTCTCCCGGCACAATCAATACGCCGCGTGCTTTAAGGCGTTGGTAAAGAGCCATGGTGGTGATTGGCAGTTCATCAAACCACAGCCATAAGAAAATCGCCCCTTCCGGTTTGTGGATACGAAAACGCGGATCTTGAATCGCCTCTTGCAGTAGTGCGACCGCACGCTGCGACTTATGCTGGTAAAAAGGCTTAATCACTTGTGAGCTCAGAGCCAGCAGATCGTCTTGACGGATCATATGATGGCCGAGCGCGGGGCCCATGCTGCCAGGTGCTAAGCTAATAATGCCGTTCATATTGGTCAGCGCTTGCGTTACCTCTTCGCTGGCGATGACGATGCCACAACGTACACCCGGTAGCCCAAGTTTGGAGAGGCTCATGCACAAGATGGTGTTCTCATTCCAAAATGGCTGCACATCTTCGAAGATGATGTTCGGGAACGGTAGGCCATAGGCATTGTCGATGATCAGCGGGATATTATTTTCTCGCGCGAGCTTATCCAGTTTGGCGATCTCTTCATCGGTCAACACATTGCCAGTTGGGTTAGTTGGACGCGAGGCACAAATAGCGGCAACCGAGTCATCGACTTTGAGCTTTTCGAAATCGACGTGATATTTAAATAAGCCATTGTCGAGCAGTTCAATTTCAGGGCGGTAAGAGACAAAGATATCTTCATCGATCCCCGCGTCGGCATAGCCAATGTATTCTGGGGCGAGTGGCAACAGGATTTTCTTGTTCGACCCATCGCTCTGCTTGCCAGCAAACAGATTAAACAAGTAGAAGAAACCGCTTTGGCTACCGTTGGTCAGGCTGATGTTTTTCTCGCTGATGTTCCAGCCGTAAGTCTCTTTGAGCAGTTTCGCTAAGGCTTTTACAAACACATCTTTGCCTTGCGGGCCGTCGTAATTAGCAAGGGCCGCGACCAGTTCGCCACTGGCCAGCATGTCCGCACTGGCTTGATGAAAGTAATCGAGCATGGCTGGAATGGCCGCAGGGTTGCCGCCACCGAGCATGATGGCGCCGGGAGTGCGTAGGCCATCATTCAAATCGTCCATTAACTGGGTAATACCGGAATACTGATTAAACTTTTCACCAAACTTTGAAAACTGCATGTGTTTTTATACCTAATTCATTGTGATTGCTTTGTGTACCTAAAAGGCCAGTACGTTGCTGGCTGGTCGAGTAAACATTGAACATACCTGAATGTGATTGCGAGGCAAAGCACAATATCTGGCACAGCAGAAAAACAAAGCCCAACTCCGAGGAGTTGGGCTTGAGTTGGCCGATTTTATTCGACAAATCTGGCGATACGTCGAGTTATTTCTGCAGTAGAGAAATATCGGCGATCTGCAAGAACAGGTTACGTAGGTTGTTAAGCAGCGTTAAGCGGTTTTTCTTCAACGCTTCGTCATCTGCCATGACCATCACGTTATCGAAGAACGCGTCGACAGGCTCACGCAGCGCAGCAAGTTGGCTCAATGCTTGTTGGTAGTTACCCGTTGCAAATGCAGGCTCTAACGCTTCTGTGAGTACTTCAACGTTTTCAGCCAGCGCTTTCTCTGCATCTTCCTGAAGAAGAGACAGCTCAATCTCAGTTGGCAGTTCGCCTTCGAATTTCGCCAGAATGTTACCCACGCGTTTGTTCGCTGCTGCCAGTGATTCTGCTGCATCCAACTCACGGAAGTGAGAAACCGCTTTAACACGTTGGTCAAAGTCTGCAGGTTTAGTTGGGCGACGAGCCAGTACCGCTTGGATGATGTCTACGCTGAAACCTTCATCTTGGTACCATGCACGGAAACGACCGAGCATAAACTCAATCACATCTTGCTCAACGTTTTCGTTAGTTAAACGGCTAGTACCATCTTCTTGGGCAAACAGTGATTTCGCTTTCGCGACTAGATCGACCAAGTCTAGGTTGTAACCGTACTCAACGATGATACGCAGAACACCCAGTGATGCGCGGCGCAGTGCAAATGGGTCAGAGCCTTTTGGCGCTTGGCCAATACCGAAGATACCGACGATAGTGTCCAGCTTATCCGCCATCGCAACCGCGGCAGAAACTCCGTTGGTTGGTAGGCTGTCGCCAGCGAAACGAGGCATGTATTGCTCGTTAAGTGCCACTGCCACTTCTTCTGATTCACCGTCGTGGCGCGCGTAGTGCATGCCCATCACACCTTGAGTATCGGTAAACTCGAATACCATTGATGTCATTAGGTCACATTTAGCTAGCAGACCAGCACGTTTTGATTTCTCAACATCCGCACCGATTTGCTCAGCAATGTAGCCAGCAAGCTCAGTGATACGGTCTGTTTTGTCTTTGATGGTGCCCAGTTTTTGCTGGAAGATGGCCGTTTCTAGCTGAGGTAGGCGATCAATCAGTTTGCTCTTGCGGTCAGTGTTGAAGAAGAACTCGGCATCAGCAAGACGTGGACGAACCACTTTCTCGTTACCTTCAATAACATGACGAGGCTCTTTAGACTCGATGTTAGAGACGAAGATAAAGTTAGGCAGCAGTTTTTTCTCTGCGTCATAGACAGGGAAGTACTTCTGGTCGCCTTTCATGGTGTAAACCAACGCTTCTGAAGGTACTTTGAGGAACTTTTCTTCAAACTTAGCTGTTAGCACAACCGGCCATTCAACCAGTGAAGTTACTTCTTCAACTAGGTCATCTTCTAGGTCAGCAACACCGCCAACTTGTTGTGCTGCTTTTTGTGCATCAGCGATGATAGTAGCTTTACGAGCATCGTAATCCGCGATGACTTTACCGCGCTCTTCCAGAATCGCTGGGTATTGAGAGGCAGAATCGATAGTAAATTCTGCCTCTCCCATGAAACGGTGACCACGGATAGTACGAGCAGAACTCACACCAAGGATTTCACCTTCGATAAGTTCATCACCGAACAGAATGGTTAGCGTTTTAACTGGGCGGATAAATTGAGTTTCTTTATCACCCCAACGCATTGGTTTGGCGATAGGCAGGTTAGCCAGTGCTTTTGCGGCAAGTTCAACAACCACAGTTTTTGCTTCTTGGCCTTTCACTTCTTGCTTGTAAAGCAGCCATTCACCTTGGTCTGTCTTTAGGCGATCGGCTTGTTCAACCGTGATGCCGTTACCACGAGCCCAGCCTTGTGCCGCTTTGGTGGGTTGACCATCTGCATCAAAAGCAACCGCAATCGCAGGACCACGTTTTTCAACCACTTTATCCGCTTGGCCTTCAGCAAGGTTAGCGACTTTAAGCGCTAAACGACGTGGCGTTGCAAACCACTTGATGCCTTCATGGGCAAGGTCTTCGGCTTTTAATTCTGCTGCAAAGTTTGCCGCAAAGGCTTCCGCTAGCGTGCGAAGTTGCTTTGGTGGTAACTCTTCAGTACCGAGTTCAATTAGAAATTCTTTTGCCATCTTATTTGTCCTCACCCTTTTTACACATAGGGAAGCCTAATGCTTCACGAGATGCGTAGTACGCTTCTGCAACCGATTTAGTGAGGTTACGAATACGTAGGATGTAACGCTGACGCTCTGTGACTGAGATGGCTTTGCGCGCATCCAGTAGGTTGAACGCGTGGCCAGCTTTCAAAATACGCTCGTAAGCGGGCAGTGGAAGCGGCTTTTCAAGCTCAAGCAGGTGTTTACACTCTTTTTCGCACTGGTCGAAGAAGGTGAATAGGAAATCCACATCGGCGTGTTCGAAGTTGTAAGTGGATTGCTCAACTTCATTTTGGTGGAAGATGTCGCCATAGGTTACTTTGCCTAGTGGACCATCTGTCCATACCAAGTCATACACAGAATCCATGCCCTGAATGTACATCGCCAGACGCTCAATACCGTAAGTGATCTCGCCGGTGACAGGTTTGCACTCTAAGCCACCGACTTGTTGGAAGTAGGTAAACTGAGTCACTTCCATGCCGTTTAACCACACTTCCCAGCCAAGACCCCAAGCACCGAGTGTTGGGTTTTCCCAGTTGTCTTCGACGAAACGGATGTCGTGAACTTGCGGGTCAACGCCAAGCACTTCCAGAGAACCTAAGTACAGTTCTTGAATGTTGTCTGGGGACGGTTTAATGATCACCTGGAACTGGTAGTAGTGCTGAAGGCGGTTAGGGTTTTCACCGTAGCGGCCGTCAGTCGGACGACGAGATGGCTGAACGTAAGCCGTAGCAATTGGCTCGGGACCAAGTGCACGTAAACATGTCATTGGGTGAGAAGTACCTGCACCTACTTCCATGTCTAATGGTTGAACAATGGTACAGCCTTGTTGGGCCCAATAATCCTGCAGCGCGAGGATCATACCCTGAAAGGTTTTGATATCGTATTTTTGCATAGTCAGGTTCGCGCGAAATTTCTGTCTAGAGTGATAAAAAATAACGATCAAGTATACCCAGATATTCTGCATGGGAGTAGAGCTAATCTTGATTAATTCGTGGTCAAATTTCCCCTTTAGTGGAAATTTATTGGCTTATTCGTCCAAATTTTCTTAAAAGGGAGTTTTTGTGTAATTTCTCACTTGAGATGGTGGG
Source organism: Vibrio navarrensis (assembly GCF_015767675.1). Taxonomy (NCBI): domain Bacteria; kingdom Pseudomonadati; phylum Pseudomonadota; class Gammaproteobacteria; order Vibrionales; family Vibrionaceae; genus Vibrio; species Vibrio navarrensis. The sequence goes on from NZ_CP065217.1 coordinate 11,568, forward strand.
GGAAGCTGGCTAGAATTGCGCTCGTCTTTGGGGAGTAGCTTACTGGATGAGGTCCATTTCCATCCGGTTCGTTCGTCAACATAATTGGTGCCAAATCACCATGGCGTTCGAGACTCGAAGCCCTTCGAGTTTAGCAAGACCTTAGACAAATCATCACGAACCGGGGCGGGGCGTGAGGTTTGTCTATGGTTAACATAATAATCCCTGCCCCATTGAGCATGTCGTGAGCGTTTTAGCTATTTCTATTACTACTGTCGCCTTAGCCGAAATTGGCGATAAAACCCAGTTATTATCCCTGCTGCTAGCCAGCCGCTATCGAAAACCGATCCCCATCATTGCTGCGATCTTCTTTGCCACCATTGCTAACCATGCTTTGGCTGCGTGGCTGGGTGTCGTTGTGGCCGATTACCTGTCACCAGAAGTATTGAAATGGGTGCTGGTGGTGAGCTTTCTCGCGATGGCGGCTTGGGTGCTGATCCCCGACAAGCTCGACGACGATGAAGAGATTTCCAATCGAGGTCCATTTGTGGCCAGTTTTATCGCTTTTTTTATCGCGGAAGTGGGGGATAAAACGCAAATCGCCACCTCGATTCTCGGTGCCCAATACGCCGATGCGCTCACTTGGGTGATCCTCGGCACCACCATCGGCATGCTGTTGGCGAATGTGCCTGTGGTGCTGATTGGTAAGCTCTCGGCAGACAAACTGCCCCTTGCCTTAATTCGCAAAGTAACTGCACTACTGTTTGTTGCTTTGGCACTGGGTGCCGCTTTTTGGTAAATCTTGCGTCTAACTTCGGATAATCTCGCAGAAACAGCGGCCGTTCTTAAATGAGTGTTTATTCGTTAAGGAGCGTGACCGCTGCCATATTCGTGTCATGCAGCGCATGCTACTTTAAGGTTGTGAATTGAAACGGGAGGGCACCAATATGCTGACACGTTATATGGGTATGACAGCAAAAAGTCAGAGTTATCTGTTCACCTTTGGTTTGGCTCTGTGTCTGTTGGCCATGGCACTGACGGAGATGTGGCTGCCGATTGTCGCAGGGACTTTTATCCTAACGGGATTGACCGTTGAATCTTGGATTCGCGTCGCGCACATCATCCCGATGCATGACGAGATGCGTGCCATGCGTAAAGAACTCAATAAGTTACAAGCGCAAGTGCGCGCGCTGGAAAATGAGCAATAAAGCCATAGTAATCAAAGCTGCCGAAGCAGCTTTGATTTCACCTACGAGTCGAGACGACTGCGAAGCGGTGGAGCTGAGTTTGGCCAGAATTGGAACAGCAGAATGGCACTCAAAATACCCGCTAAACTGAGCAAAGTGCGGCTATCGATCGTACCACCTTGTGCGATGGCAGCCAGTATCACGCCAACGGTTGGCACCAGATAGTTACTCAGCGAAGCAAACGCTGGGCCTTTGCTCATGATGAGCTGCATAAACAGAATGTAGACCACACCACCGCAAAAAATACCGAGATAAAGGCTAGACAGTGCAGATGACATACTGATGTGGCTTAACGTCAGCTCACTACTTAAAAGTGCAATCGGCAGCAGTTGCATCGCAGAGAGCACGATCACATCACGCGCGACCACGATTGGGTGTAAGTTATCCAGCTTTTTGACCAAAATTAAACTTAAGGCAAAACTGAGGGTCGCGATAAAAATCGCCGCGGCGCCATAGAAGCTTTGCCCATCTGGCGTGTGCAGTTGCGGATAGAAGAGGTAGAGTAAGCTGGCAAAACCCAATAGGCCACACAGCAGCGATTTGGCTTCCAGACGAGCGTGACGTAAAAACAGTGGCGCGAGCAAAATAGTCAGCAATGGGTTCATGCCGGTGATCACTGCCGCATGGCTGGAGGGGGTGGACTGCTGTCCCCACGCCACCAAAAGAAATGGCAGGGTCGCCTCCAGTGTGGCGATAACAAACAGCATCGGCCAGTGGCCAGAGGTGCGTTTCAATTTCAACCAGTAGCATGCGGCGATTAAGATCAGCGCACCAAAACTGGAACGCAGCGCAGCAATCCAGATCGCTGGCATCGATTCCAGTGCTAAGCGATTAAACTCGTACTGCGACCCCCACAAAATGCCGCACATGATCAGCATTATTAAATATTTCATGATGACTCCTTCATTTCATCAAGGCGCAGATGCGCCTTGATGGCGATGCCTGCAAAACTAGATCTGCAGGACGATTTTTCCTTGAACATGCTCAGTTTCCGATAAGGCATGTGCTTGTGCTACCGCGTCGAGCGGCAATTGTTGAATGCTGGGCAGTTGAATCGCCCCTTGATCGATCAAAGCGCCGATGTGTGACAACTGCTCACCACTTGGCATCACCAATACCCGCTGATGAGCAAAGGTGTAGCGCGCGGGGATTTGATGAGTTTTCAGAGTAGAGATGTATTTGCCACAAGGTTTTACCGTGTCGTAGATACCTTGCGTGTCGTTATCGACCACATCAAACACATAGTCAAACTGACCGAGCGCCTGCAAGTAGTTCGGCTGGCGGTAGTCTGCCACATGCTCAACACCGAGAGATTGCAAGTAAGAGTGATTGCCAGTGGAAGCCACCGCCGTTACCTTTGCGCCTAGGTGCATAGCGAATTGTACGGCAAAACTGCCCACGCCACCACTAGCGCCGTGGATCAGCTCCGATTGCCCCGGTTCTATCTCGGCGAGCTGATGCATCGCTTGCCAAGCGGTTAAGGAGCTCAAAGCGTTTCGTCATGTGGTGATTCGCGATTCGGGCAATCAAGATGTGGATAGTGGTTGGCGTGGTTCGCACTTGCGTCTGACAGTGACGCATCCAAGTACCGCATTAAATAGCATTCTCGATGGTGTCGGTTTTGGCTGGCTACCGCAACATTTGGTGCAACCGTACCTCAATGATGGTCGTTTGGTGCGGGTGGATCTCGAGAGTGAGCAAAAGCGCAGTGTAAAGTTTCAATTAGGGATCAAACCGGACCAATGCCATAACCGAGAGTTGCGGACTCTGTTTGAATTCTTCAGTGCACTGTGCGCCATGGCGCTGTCAGAGCGCGACGACGAGATGCAGTAAGGGTTAATCCAGCCCTTTTTTGATCAGATACAGATAAGGCAGTTGGTCGGTTTGCGCGGCAAGCAGTTGGTGATCCATAAAACGGCAAAAGCTCGGGATATCTCGTGTGGTCGACGGGTCATCGGCTTTCACCAATAACACCTCACCATCTTGCATGGTACGAATTGTCTTCCTGACCATCATTACTGGCTCTGGACAGCGCAGCCCTTCAGCTTCCAAGGTTTTCGTCGCCAGTTCAGGATTAAAGATCATAGTGTGGTTCTCCAAAATTCCGCACGAATTCTACGTTCGTAGAAAAAATATTCAATAATTACTTGGCAAATGGGTCGTTTTGCATTAATTTGAATTAACAATTTGGTAACAACTGGAGTAACACGATGTTAACAGCATTAGATAGGCTAACTATTTACTCGGTTATGTGTTTTATCTCGTTTTGTGCTCTCGTGTTTAGAACACCAGCTGAGACCTCATTGATGCCTTTACTGGGCATGAGCGCGACCATCATCGGGATTTGGCTTGAGATGCACCTATGGTCAGGTGCCTCTGAAGAACAGAAGAATTAGCGCTTTTGTTTGCAAAGCGACGCTCACCTATTTAACGACACTTCATTCCGACACTATCCCCATTTTTCTTGGGCTTCCCCGCTGAAAGGCGGGATTTTTTTTGCCTGAAAGGTACAATCACAGGCTAATCCCTTCAATGAGCATGGTTAATTGTGGAGCTGGAAGAGATCTATCGCCGAGATTTAAACTTGCTGGTGGCCTTACGTGTATTGATCGAAGAGAGCAGCGTAAGCAAGGCTGCTTTGCGTCTTAACCTAAGCCAGTCGGCGATGAGCAGAGTGCTTGGTCGGCTGCGCGAGCTACTTGATGATCCGCTGTTCACCCGTCAAGGCCAGCATTTGATCCCAACCCAGAAAGCGCTCGAAATTGACCGTGCTCTCGGCGAGCCATTGGAATCATTACGTCAGTTGCTTTCTCCGTCTGAGTTTGATCCCCATCTTTGTACCCAAACGTTTACCATTGCCACCACAGATTATGCGATGCAGACCATTTTGCCGTTTGCCTTACCGCGTATTTATCAAGAAGCGCCGAATGTATCGTTTAACTTTCTGCCTTTGCAGCACGAAAGATTAGCCGAGCAGTTGATTTATGAAGGGGCTGATTTGGCGATTTGTCGCCCGACGGGGCCGGTGGAGCCGCTGCGCAGTGACGTATTGGGCCGAGTTGGCGTGCTCTGTTTGCTCTCCAAGCAACACCCACTTGCTAATGAGGAGATGAGTCTGGCGGATTATCTTTATTATCCTCACGCCATGATTGCCATTAGTGACGGTGTTAAGGCGTTGATTGAACAAGCACTCGAAGCTCAGCCGCCACGTAAAATGGTGCTGCGCGCTTATCATCTCGAGGCTGCTTTGGCGATCGTCGACACCTTACCTATTGTGATTACGGTACCGGCCGATCTCGCTTATCTGGTCGCAGAGCGCTACGACTTGGTGGTCAAGCCACTGCCGTTTCAATTTACGCCGTTCGATTATTCGATGATCTGGCATGCGCGCTGCGAACACTCTTCGGCGCAGGAGTGGCTACGCTCGATCGTGAAAGAGGAGTGTGGCCGTTTGATTGCCAAGCGCATTGAAGATATGGGGTTAGACTGACAAAAAAGAGCCAGATTGGCTGGCTCTCGGTTGACTGAAGGTGGAGCTACAGTTTGATCACCACGCGGCCCGTGACTTGGCCATTGGTGATCGCTTCAGCGTAGCTAGGGGCTTGAGCGAGCTCAACTTCGGTACAGGCTTGTTCAAAGTAACTCTCTGGCAGCAATGCCACCAGTTTTTCCCATGCCGCGATGCGTTTGTCGGTTGGGCACATCACCGAGTCCACGCCTTGCAGACGCACATTACGTAGGATGAATGGCATCACTGTGGTGGGCAGATCAAAACCGCCAGCCAGACCACACGCGGCCACCACGCCGTTGTAATCCATTTGTGCCAACACTTTCGCCAGCACTTTGCTGCCGACGGTGTCAATCGCACCTGCCCAGACTTGCTTTTCCAGTGGGCGGGCAGGTTGTTCAAATTCAGCTCGATCGATAATGCGGCTTGCGCCAAGTTTTTCTAGCAGTGGGCCGTTTTGCTCAACGCGACCAGTGACCGCGGCCACTTGGTAGCCGAGTTGAGTCAGCAGGGTAACGGCCACAGAGCCGACACCGCCGCTGGCACCGGTAACCAGCACTTCGCCAGCGTCAGGTTTGACGCCGCCGTCGAGTAGGGCCTGTACACACAGCATCGCCGTTAACCCGGCGGTGCCAATCATCATCGCTTTTTTGCTATCGAGGCCTTGTGGCAAAGGCACCAGCCAATCGGCTTGCAGACGAGCGCGTTGCGCCATCCCGCCCCAATGATTTTCGCCCACGCCCCAACCCGTTAGGACAACGTGATCACCCGCTTGGTAACGCTCGTGTTGTGATTCGATGACAGTGCCTGCCAGATCGATTCCCGGCACCATCGGAAAATTGCGGATGATTTTACCTTTGCCAGTGATGGCTAGGCCATCTTTGTAGTTGAGCGAAGAGTAATCCACCGCAATCAGTACGTCACCTGATGGCAGTTGCGACTCATCGATTTGTTCAATCGTGGCCAGCGTGCGTTGCTCTTCTTGATTGAGGACTAAAGCGTTAAACATAGGTTTCTCCACCCATTGCAGCAATTGAAAACGAGGTAAAGTGTAGAATGAACTAGGCTATGACTAAAATGAAACTTTAGCATTATAACAATGCGTTTGGCGCATAGATTAAGAGCGGCCGAAGCCGCTCTTTGTTTTACTAATGGACGAGATTACGGACGTTCAAAGACCGTCGCAATCCCTTGGCCAAGGCCGATACACATGGTCGCTAAACCATATTTCGCCCCTTTGTCTTCCATCAGGTTAATCAGCGTGGTCGAGATACGCGCGCCAGAACAACCCAGCGGGTGACCAAGTGCAATCGCACCGCCGTTGAGGTTGACTTTTTCATCCATCACGTCAAGCAGACCGAGATCTTTGGCGCAAGGCAGTGACTGAGCAGCGAACGCTTCGTTGAGCTCAATCACATCCATATCTTCAATCGACAAGCCAGCTCGTTTAAGCGCTTTCTGGGTCGCTGGTACTGGGCCATAACCCATGATGGATGGATCGCAACCCGCAATCGCCATGCCTTTGATGCGCGCACGGATTTTGAGGCCAAGCTGGTTGGCTTTCTCTTCGCTCATGATCAGCATTGCTGAAGCGCCATCAGAGAGTGCAGAAGAAGTTCCCGCAGTGACGGTGCCGTTGGCAGGATCAAACACAGGGCGAAGTTGCGATAGCCCCTCAACGGTGGTTTCTGGACGAATCACTTCGTCATAATCCAAGGTGAACAGCGTGCCGTCCGCCGCGTGACCTTCGGTTGGCAGAATTTCGTTTTTAAAGCGGCCTTCTAAAGTCGCTGCTTGGGCACGGGCGTGAGAGCGCGCGGCAAACTCGTCTTGCTGCTCGCGGCTAATGCCATGCAGCTTGCCCAGCATCTCAGCGGTTAATCCCATCATGCCAGCGGCTTTCGCCACGTTTTTCGACATGCCTGGGTGGAAGTCGACACCGTGCGTCATGGGCACATGGCCCATATGTTCTACACCGCCAATCAGGCAGATCTCGGCATCTCCCGTCATGATGGCACGTGCACCATCGTGCAGCGCTTGCATCGAAGAGCCACACAGGCGGTTCACCGTGACTGCGCCAATTTCAATCGGCAAACCTGCCAATAGCGCGGCGTTACGCGCGATGTTAAAACCTTGTTCTAGGGTTTGTTGCACACAACCCCAGTAAATATCTTCAATCTCTTTGGGGTCAACTTGTGGGTTGCGCGCTAGGATGCCTTTCATCAGATGAGCAGAGAGATCTTCTGCGCGCGTATGACGAAAAGCACCACCTTTCGAGCGACCCATTGGGGTACGAAGACAATCAACAATTACGACGTTTTTCATGGGGGTCACTCCTTAGATAGAACCTTGCTGTTGCGAGCCGTAGAAAGTGTCACCTTTGCTCGCCATATCGATTAGCAGTTGAGGCACGTGGTACATTGCGCCCAGATCTGAGTACTGTTTTGCCATGTCGACAAAGTTGGCAATACCCACGCTATCTAAGTAACGGAAAACGCCGCCGCGGAATGGAGGGAAACCGAGACCATACACCAGCGCCATGTCCGCTTCTTGTGGTGTCGCGATGATGCCTTCTTGCAGACACAGCACCACTTCGTTGATCATCGGAATCATCATACGTTGAATAATGGTTTGCTCGTCAAAGGCTTGTGGCTCTGCACATACCTCAGCCAGCACAGGTAAGATCGCGTCGCTGAAGGCTTTCTTTGGTTTGCCTTTTTTGTCGATGCTGTAGCTGTAGAAACCGCTGCCATTCTTTTGGCCGTATTTATTGGCTTCAAACAGCGCATCAATCGCGTCACGGCCTTGTTTACCCATACGCTCAGGGAAACCTTGTGCCATCACAGCTTGAGCGTGATGCGCGGTATCGATACCGACTACGTCTAGTAAGTAAGCCGGGCCCATTGGCCAGCCAAATTTACGCTCCATCACCTTGTCCACTTGGGTGAAATCAGCCCCATCGCGCAGCAGCATGCTAAAACCGCCAAAGTAAGGGAACAGCACGCGGTTAACGAAGAATCCAGGACAGTCGTTGACGACGATCGGCGATTTGCCCATCTTCGCTGCGTAAGCGACTACGCGGTTGATGGTTTCGTCCGATGTGTGTTCGCCACGGATGATTTCCACCAACGGCATGCGGTGCACTGGGTTAAAGAAGTGCATGCCACAGAAGTTTTCTGGGCGCTTGAGCGATTTGGCCAGCAGATTGATTGGAATGGTCGAAGTGTTTGAGGTGATCACCGTCTCGGCGCTGACCTGCTGTTCCACTTCGCTTAATACCGCCGCTTTGACTTTCGGGTTTTCCACCACGGCTTCGACGATCACGTCGGCATTCTCGATACCCGCATAATGCAGGCTAGGGGTAATCGATGCCAAGATGCCGGCCATTTTGAAACCGTCGATCTTACCGCGTTCAAGCTGTTTGTTGAGCAGCTTGGAAGCTTCGGTCATGCCGAGGTCCAGCGAACCTTGAGCGATGTCTTTCATTAAGACAGGCACGCCCTTGAGCGCGGATTGGTAGGCGATACCGCCCCCCATGATGCCTGCGCCGAGCACCGCCGCACGGCCAGTCTCTTTGTTGGCGGACTTGGCGGCTTTTTTCGCGATGCCTTTGATGTATTGATCGCTAAGGAATAAGCCGACTAACGCTTTGGTTTCTTCCGATTTTGCCAATTTGATGAAGTGTTGGCGTTCAACATCCAGTGCTTGGTCGCGGGCGAAGCGAGCGCCTTGCTCAATAGTTTGTACCGCGGTCATTGGCGCTGGGTAATGAGGCCCTGCGACTTGAGCGACTAAACCTTTCGCCATAGTGAAGCTCATCATCGCTTCTAGCTTACTCAGTGTCAGTGGCGAGGTTTTCTGCGTGCGGCGAGTTTTCCAATCCAGCTGTTCGTTGATTGCTTGCGTCAGAGTGTGGAGCGCCGATTCACGCAGCGATGCGCTGTCCACCACCGCATCAAGCAGGCCAATCTTCAGTGCTTCTTCAGCACGGCACGCTTTGCCTTGTGTGATGATTTCCATTGCGCTGTCTGCGCCGATCACGCGAGGCAGACGTACACAACCACCAAAGCCGGGCATGATGCCGAGTTTGGTTTCAGGCAAACCGATGCTGGTGGTAGCGTCACCAATGCGTAGGTCCGTGGCAAGTACACACTCGCAACCGCCGCCAAGCGTGTGGCCAGTGAGAACGGAAATGGTCGGTACAGGCAAATCTTCAAGTTTATTAAAGATGCTGTTGGCAAATTTCAGCCACTGATCCAACTCTTCTTCTGGTTTGGCAAACAGGCCTAAAAATTCGGTAATGTCAGCACCGACGATAAATGCCTCTTTATTAGAGGTGAGCATGAGGCCTTTTAGACCAGCATAGGTGCTGAGTGCATCCAGCGCTTTATCAAGGGATTCGAGCGTGGCGAGGTCGAGCTTGTTAACGGAATTTGGCGAGCAGAAAGTCAGCTCTGCAATACCGTCGTGTAATTCCTTTACCTGTAGGGTTTCGGCTTGGTAAATCATTGTCTATCTCCATGACATACAATCTTGGATTGTCTGTATTGCCAGAGGGAAGGCGCTGAGCACAACGTCAACTCTCGGCCTCTGGGCATAGTGGAAAGCATTGCTATAGTTATTCTGGTTAGACCAGTGAAACTAGTTTGGATCGCAGATTGGCTAATTTCAATACATTTTTTAAACAAGTGTTTAACATTGTGCGGTGGAGCAGATCTTATGCGGCGAGCAAAACAGCTACATGCTACACTCCGCCTCTTTATCCCCAGCATTGACGACCATGAACGAGCAACCTTATTTGATTCCCGCAGCACCGGTGCGTTTTGAAGAAGAAATCAAAAAAAGCCTCTTTATTACCTATTTGACGCATGCGCCAAATGTTGAAGCGGCCAAGGCGTTTGTCGAGCAGATCAAGCAGCAGCATGCCGATGCGCGTCACAATTGCTGGGCGTTTGCCGCAGGTCGGGCGGAAGACTCAATGTTGTGGGGATTTAGTGATGATGGTGAGCCTTCGGGAACAGCAGGAAAACCGATATTGGCTCAACTATCAGGCTCTGGCGTGGGAGAGATCTGCGCTGTGGTGACTCGCTACTATGGCGGGATTCGTCTTGGAACTGGAGGGTTAGTCAAAGCGTATGGAGGCGGCGTGCAACAAGCACTCAAGCAGCTTCAAACTATTGAGAAAAAAATAACCACAAAACTCAGACTAGAGTTAGACTACGCTTTCATGCCAATCGCACAATCTCTCCTGCAGCAGTTTGCGGCAGTGGAAGTGCAAGCGCAGTACAGCGAACAGGTCGTGCTTGTCGTTGAGCTTGAAGTGAGACACGTGCGTGACTTTACTCAAATGGTCACTAATAAAAGCGGCGCGAGAGCCGTGGTCACGCCGTTAAACGGGAAGTAAACATAACAATCAGGAAGTCGTCGACTTTAAAGTTCAATCGTCCATGCAATTTCGTTCCATTATCCGTATCGTCGGGCTGCTGCTCGCCCTGTTTAGTGTCACCATGTTAGCGCCAGCGCTGGTCGCGTTGCTGTATCGAGATGGTGCAGGTGTCCCTTTTGTCACGACGTTCTTTGTGCTGCTATTTTGCGGTGCGCTGTGCTGGTTTCCCAACCGCAAGCATAAACATGAGCTCAAAGCGCGGGACGGCTTCCTTATAGTGGTCCTCTTCTGGACGGTTTTGGGTAGCGCCGGCTCATTGCCGTTTTTGATTGCTGATAACCCAAACGTGTCAGTGACCGATGCATTTTTTGAATCCTTTTCTGCGTTGACGACCACTGGCGCAACGGTGATTGTCGGGCTTGATGAATTACCCAAAGCGATCTTGTTCTATCGGCAGTTTCTACAATGGTTTGGTGGTATGGGGATCATCGTATTAGCGGTTGCTATTCTTCCTGTACTCGGCATCGGTGGTATGCAGCTTTATCGGGCCGAAATTCCCGGCCCGGTAAAAGACAGCAAAATGACCCCTCGCATTGCCGAAACGGCCAAAGCGTTGTGGTACATCTACCTTAGCCTGACCATTGCATGCGCTGGCGCCTTTTGGTTGGCGGGCATGACGGTGTTTGATGCGATCTGCCATAGTTTTTCAACTATCGCTATCGGTGGATTCTCAACCCATGACGCGAGCATGGGATATTTTGACAGTTATGCGATAAACCTGATTACCGTGGTTTTTCTGCTGATCTCGGCTTGCAACTTCTCCCTGCACTTTGCGGCATTCGCCTCAGGCGGGGTACATCCGAGATACTACTGGAAAGATCCTGAGTTCCGCGCCTTCATCTTTATTCAGGTGCTGCTGTTTGTGGTGTGCTTTTTATTGCTGCTTAGCCACCACTCTTACCGTTCATTTTATGATGCGTTTGACCAAGCGCTGTTTCAGACCGTTTCGATATCCACCACGGCAGGATTTACCACCACCGGATTTTCTGAATGGCCGCTGTTTCTGCCTGTCCTATTGCTGTTCTCCTCTTTTATTGGCGGCTGTGCGGGTTCAACTGGCGGCGGAATGAAAGTGATCCGCATTTTGCTGTTGACCTTACAAGGTGCGCGTGAGTTGAAACGTCTCGTTCACCCACGTGCGGTGTACACCATCAAAGTGGGTGGCAATGCGCTACCACAACGTGTGGTTGATGCGGTGTGGGGATTTTTCTCCGCCTATGCACTGGTCTTTGTCGTTTGTATGCTGGCGCTCATCGCAACGGGGATGGACGAACTCAGTGCATTTTCCGCGGTAGCCGCCACGCTCAACAACCTTGGCCCGGGGCTTGGAGAAGTCTCGGTGCACTTTGCTGATGTTAATGATAGAGCCAAGTGGGTACTGGTGGTTTCGATGCTGTTTGGCCGATTAGAAATCTTCACGCTATTAATACTGTTAACACCGACTTTTTGGCGTAGTTAGGGGAAATGATGAAAAAAGCGCTATTTCTTTACTCTTCCCGTGAAGGGCAAACTAAAAAAATCCTTCTATATATAGAGAAGCAGTTGCAAGGTTATCAGTGCGACGTGGTCAATCTGCACGAGGCGGATGAAATACGCTTCGCGGAGTATGACAAAGTGCTGATCGGTGCGTCGATTCGCTATGGCCACCTGAATAAGAAGCTCTACCAGTTTATTGAACGCCATATTGATTTACTACAGCAATGCAAAGCCGCTTTCTTCTGCGTCAACTTAACGGCGAGAAAAGAGGAACAGGGGAAAGACACGCCAGAAGGGAGTGTGTATATCAAAACTTTTCTCAGCAAATCAGCATGGCAGCCGACGTTAATTGGTGTTTTTGCTGGGGCGCTTTACTACCCTCGCTACAACTGGTTTGACCGCAACATGATTAAACTCATCATGACGTTAACCGGAGGAGAAACTGACACCAGCAAAGAAGTAGAGTATACCAATTGGCAAAAAGTGGGGGTTTTTGCTGATAAGTTTGCTCAGCTGTAGAAATAAAGTGCAGTTTTGAGGCTTTTTGTTGCTATTTTGCTCGAATGGCAAAAAAAGCAAAATAAAGTGCAAAAATGGCTTGCCAATGTGATCGCAATCTCTATAATGCCACCTCGCTGACACGGCAAGGCTCCATAAGGAACCAAGGCAAATCAGCAAGGCATTTTAGCCAGGTGATTCACCTGAAAAAGTTTTGAAAAAAGTGGTTGACACAAAAACTTAACTCGCTAAAATGGCCGCCTCTTCCACGGTGACTCAGTCACTGAAGCAGGAAGAAAGCTCTTTAACAATATAAACCTATCAATCTGTGTGGGCACTCGTTGATGATAATCCAAAAGATTTATCAATGAACTGAGTGACCAATTTGATACTTCGGTATCGAGCACAGTCAATTCAAGTTTTCTAGGAACTAGCTTCTAGGGACTAGAAACTTATCAGTATTCATTGAGCCGAAGCGCAAGCTTCAAAAAACTTTTAATTGAAGAGTTTGATCATGGCTCAGATTGAACGCTGGCGGCAGGCCTAACACATGCAAGTCGAGCGGCAGCACAGAGAAACTTGTTTCTCGGGTGGCGAGCGGCGGACGGGTGAGTAATGCCTGGGAAATTGCCCTGATGTGGGGGATAACCATTGGAAACGATGGCTAATACCGCATGATGCCCTTGTTTATAATGAACAGGGGCCAAAGAGGGGACCTTCGGGCCTCGCGTCAGGATATGCCCAGGTGGGATTAGCTAGTTGGTGAGGTAAGGGCTCACCAAGGCGACGATCCCTAGCTGGTCTGAGAGGATGATCAGCCACACTGGAACTGAGACACGGTCCAGACTCCTACGGGAGGCAGCAGTGGGGAATATTGCACAATGGGCGCAAGCCTGATGCAGCCATGCCGCGTGTGTGAAGAAGGCCTTCGGGTTGTAAAGCACTTTCAGTAGGGAGGAAGGTGGTAGTGTTAATAGCACTGTCATTTGACGTTACCTACAGAAGAAGCACCGGCTAACTCCGTGCCAGCAGCCGCGGTAATACGGAGGGTGCGAGCGTTAATCGGAATTACTGGGCGTAAAGCGCATGCAGGTGGTTTGTTAAGTCAGATGTGAAAGCCCCGGGCTCAACCTGGGAATTGCATTTGAAACTGGCAAACTAGAGTACTGTAGAGGGGGTAGAATTTCAGGTGTAGCGGTGAAATGCGTAGAGATCTGAAGGAATACCGGTGGCGAAGGCGGCCCCTGGACAGATACTGACACTCAGATGCGAAAGCGTGGGGAGCAAACAGGTTAGATACCCTGGTAGTCCACGCCGTAAACGATGTCTACTTGGAGGTTGTGGCCTTGAGCCGTGGCTTTCGGAGCTAACGCGTTAAGTAGACCGCCTGGGGAGTACGGTCGCAAGATTAAAACTCAAATGAATTGACGGGGGCCCGCACAAGCGGTGGAGCATGTGGTTTAATTCGATGCAACGCGAAGAACCTTACCTACTCTTGACATCTACAGAATCCTGCGGAGACGCGGGAGTGCCTTCGGGAACTGTGTAAGACAGGTGCTGCATGGCTGTCGTCAGCTCGTGTTGTGAAATGTTGGGTTAAGTCCCGCAACGAGCGCAACCCTTATCCTTGTTTGCCAGCACGTAATGGTGGGAACTCCAGGGAGACTGCCGGTGATAAACCGGAGGAAGGTGGGGACGACGTCAAGTCATCATGGCCCTTACGAGTAGGGCTACACACGTGCTACAATGGCGCATACAGAGGGCGGCCAACTTGCGAAAGTGAGCGAATCCCAAAAAGTGCGTCGTAGTCCGGATTGGAGTCTGCAACTCGACTCCATGAAGTCGGAATCGCTAGTAATCGTGGATCAGAATGCCACGGTGAATACGTTCCCGGGCCTTGTACACACCGCCCGTCACACCATGGGAGTGGGCTGCACCAGAAGTAGATAGCTTAACCTTTCGGGGAGGGCGTTTACCACGGTGTGGTTCATGACTGGGGTGAAGTCGTAACAAGGTAGCGCTAGGGGAACCTGGCGCTGGATCACCTCCTTATACGATGATTATTGCGATGAGTGTCCACACAGATTGATACGGTTTAGAAAGTTTAGAGTATCTTAGTGTCCCGTTCGTCTAGAGGCCTAGGACACCGCCCTTTCACGGCGGTAACAGGGGTTCGACTCCCCTACGGGATACCATCTTTAAATACTCTCCCTTGAGAGTTTTTAAACATGGTTTCGAAAGAAATCTTGCTCTTTAACAATTTGGAAAGCTGACAAAACAACAATTTATTGTTGTTTGTAAAGTTCTCAATGTTTGTCTTTAAGACAAACACCAACAAACACATTCAAGTGTTCTTGGGAATGTCACGTTTAGTGACGATTCAAAATTGAGTCCGGCAAATCAATGCTATCTCGCTCATTCAAATAATGAGATAGCGAACCTTGGTTGTTTAACAAAGACCCTTTCGGGTTGTATGGTTAAGTGACTAAGCGTACACGGTGGATGCCTTGGCAGTCAGAGGCGATGAAGGACGTAGTAACTTGCGATAAGCGGTGATGAGGCAGTAACAGCCACTTGAGTCACCGATTTCCGAATGGGGAAACCCACTGGCATAAGCCAGTATCGCTGCATGAATACATAGTGCAGCGAAGCGAACCGGAGAACTGAAACATCTAAGTACCCCGAGGAAAAGAAATCAACCGAGATTCCGAAAGTAGCGGCGAGCGAAATTGGATTAGCCCTTAAGCTTTACATGCGTTAGACGAATGGTCTGGAAAGGCCAACGATACAGGTGATAGTCCCGTAGTCATAGGCGCATGTTCAGTGAAATCGAGTAGGGCGGGACACGTGTTATCCTGTCTGAATATGGGGGACCATCCTCCAAGGCTAAATACTCCTGACTGACCGATAGTGAACCAGTACCGTGAGGGAAAGGCGAAAAGAACCCCTGTGAGGGGAGTGAAATAGAACCTGAAACCGTGTACGTACAAAGCAGTAGGAGCACCTTCGTGGTGTGACTGCGTACCTTTGTATAATGGGTCAGCGACTTAATGTTAGTAGCAAGGTTAACCGCATAGGGAGCCGTAGGGAAACCGAGTCTTAACTGGGCGTATAGTTGCTAGCATTAGACCCGAAACCGAGTGATCTAGCCATGGGCAGGTTGAAGGTTGAGTAACATCAACTGGAGGACCGAACCGACTAATGTTGAAAAATTAGCGGATGACTTGTGGCTAGGGGTGAAAGGCCAATCAAACTCGGAGATAGCTGGTTCTCCCCGAAAGCTATTTAGGTAGCGCCTCGGACGAATACTACTGGGGGTAGAGCACTGTTAAGGCTAGGGGGTCATCCCGACTTACCAACCCTTTGCAAACTCCGAATACCAGTAAGTACTATCCGGGAGACACACGGCGGGTGCTAACGTCCGTCGTGGAGAGGGAAACAACCCAGACCGCCAGCTAAGGTCCCAAATTACAGCTAAGTGGGAAACGATGTGGGAAGGCTTAGACAGCTAGGATGTTGGCTTAGAAGCAGCCATCATTTAAAGAAAGCGTAATAGCTCACTAGTCGAGTCGGCCTGCGCGGAAGATGTAACGGGGCTAAGCTGTAAACCGAAGCTGCGGCAATGTGCTTTAGCACATTGGGTAGGGAGCGTTCTGTAAGCCGTTGAAGGTGTGTTGTAAAGCATGCTGGAGGTATCAGAAGTGCGAATGCTGACATGAGTAACGACAAGGGGGTGAAAAACCTCCCCGCCGGAAGACCAAGGGTTCCTGTCCAACGTTAATCGGGGCAGGGTAAGTCGACCCCTAAGGCGAGGCCGAAAGGCGTAGTCGATGGGAAACGGGTTAATATTCCCGTACTGCTTATAATTGCGATGGGGGACGGAGAAGGCTAGGTGGGCCAGGCGACGGTTGTCCTGGTTCAAGTGCGTAGGCTGAGTGTTTAGGTAAATCGGATACTCTTAAGGCTGAGACACGACGTCGAGCTGCTACGGCAGTGAAGTCATTGATGCCCTGCTTCCAGGAAAAGCCTCTAAGCTTCAGATTATAAGCAATCGTACCCCAAACCGACACAGGTGGTCGGGTAGAGAATACCAAGGCGCTTGAGAGAACTCGGGTGAAGGAACTAGGCAAAATGGTACCGTAACTTCGGGAGAAGGTACGCTCTTGATGGTGAAGTCCCTCGCGGATGGAGCTGACGAGAGTCGCAGATACCAGGTGGCTGCAACTGTTTATTAAAAACACAGCACTGTGCAAAATCGCAAGATGACGTATACGGTGTGACGCCTGCCCGGTGCGGAAGGTTAATTGATGGGGTTAGACTTCGGTCGAAGCTCTTGATCGAAGCCCGGTAAACGGCGGCCGTAACTATAACGGTCCTAAGGTAGCGAAATTCCTTGTCGGGTAAGTTCCGACCTGCACGAATGGCGTAATGATGGCCACGCTGTCTCCACCCGAGACTCAGTGAAATTGAAATCGCTGTGAAGATGCAGTGTACCCGCGGCTAGACGGAAAGACCCCGTGAACCTTTACTACAGCTTGGCACTGAACATTGACCCTACATGTGTAGGATAGGTGGGAGGCTTTGAAAACGTGACGCCAGTTGCGTTGGAGCCGTCCTTGAAATACCACCCTTGTATGTTTGATGTTCTAACGTTGGCCCCTCATCGGGGTCGCGGACAGTGCCTGGTGGGTAGTTTGACTGGGGCGGTCTCCTCCCAAAGAGTAACGGAGGAGCACGAAGGTGGGCTAATCACGGTTGGACATCGTGAGGTTAGTGCAATGGCATAAGCCCGCTTAACTGCGAGAATGACGGTTCGAGCAGGTGCGAAAGCAGGTCATAGTGATCGGTGGTTCTGAATGGAAGGGCCATCGCTCAACGGATAAAAGGTACTCCGGGGATAACAGGCTGATACCGCCCAAGAGTTCATATCGACGGCGGTGTTTGGCACCTCGATGTCGGCTCATCACATCCTGGGGCTGAAGTCGGTCCCAAGGGTATGGCTGTTCGCCATTTAAAGTGGTACGCGAGCTGGGTTTAGAACGTCGTGAGACAGTTCGGTCCCTATCTGCCGTGGGCGTTGGAAGATTGAAGGGGCTGCTCCTAGTACGAGAGGACCGGGTGGACGAACCTCTGGTGTTCGGGTTGTGTCGCCAGACGCATTGCCCGGTAGCTAAGTTCGGAATCGATAACCGCTGAAAGCATCTAAGCGGGAAGCGAGCCCTGAGATGAGTCTTCCTGATACTTTAAGTATCCTAAAGGGTTGTTCGAGACTAGAACGTTGATAGGCAGGGTGTGTAAGCGCTGTGAGGCGTTGAGCTAACCTGTACTAATTGCCCGTGAGGCTTAACCATACAACACCCAAAGGGTTTTGGTGGACTCGATACAAGAACGAATTGAATGTGTTGAAAAGAACTTAAACAGCTTTCCAGATTATTCTCTAGAAATAGAGAGAAAGAATTTGCTTGGCGACCATAGCGTTTTGGACCCACCTGATTCCATCCCGAACTCAGAAGTGAAACGAAACAGCGTCGATGGTAGTGTGGGGTCTCCCCATGTGAGAGTAGAACATCGCCAGGCTTTGAATTCGACTTGTCTTTAATTAGACGAGTCACCATAAAGTTTTAAGCAAAAAGCTTAGAGTTTTATGTTGACTTACAGAGTCAATAGCGTATCATACGCGTCCTGCCTAAGTGCTAAGGTGCTGAAAGCAAAGCTCTTTAACAATATAAACCTATCAATCTGTGTGGGCACTCGTTGATGATAATCCAAAAGATTTATCAATGAACTGAGTGACCAATTTGATACTTCGGTATCGAGCACAGTCAATTCAAGTTTTCTAGGAACTAGCTTCTAGGGACTAGAAACTTATCAGTATTCATTGAGCCGAAGCGCAAGCTTCAAAAAACTTTAATTGAAGAGTTTGATCATGGCTCAGATTGAACGCTGGCGGCAGGCCTAACACATGCAAGTCGAGCGGCAGCACAGAGAAACTTGTTTCTCGGGTGGCGAGCGGCGGACGGGTGAGTAATGCCTGGGAAATTGCCCTGATGTGGGGGATAACCATTGGAAACGATGGCTAATACCGCATGATGCCCTTGTTTATAATGAACAGGGGCCAAAAGGGGGACCTTCGGGCCTCTCGCGTCAGGATATGCCCAGGTGGGATTAGCTAGTTGGTGAGGTAAGGGCTCACCAAGGCGACGATCCCTAGCTGGTCTGAGAGGATGATCAGCCACACTGGAACTGAGACACGGTCCAGACTCCTACGGGAGGCAGCAGTGGGGAATATTGCACAATGGGCGCAAGCCTGATGCAGCCATGCCGCGTGTGTGAAGAAGGCCTTCGGGTTGTAAAGCACTTTCAGTAGGGAGGAAGGTGGTAGTGTTAATAGCACTGTCATTTGACGTTACCTACAGAAGAAGCACCGGCTAACTCCGTGCCAGCAGCCGCGGTAATACGGAGGGTGCGAGCGTTAATCGGAATTACTGGGCGTAAAGCGCATGCAGGTGGTTTGTTAAGTCAGATGTGAAAGCCCGGGCTCAACCTGGGAATTGCATTTGAAACTGGCAAACTAGAGTACTGTAGAGGGGGTAGAATTTCAGGTGTAGCGGTGAAATGCGTAGAGATCTGAAGGAATACCGGTGGCGAAGGCGGCCCCTGGACAGATACTGACACTCAGATGCGAAAGCGTGGGGAGCAAACAAGTTAGATACCCTGGTAGTCCACGCCGTAAACGATGTCTACTTGGAGGTTGTGGCCTTGAGCCGTGGCTTTCGAGCTAACGCGTTAAGTAGACCGCCTGGGGAGTACGGTCGCAAGATTAAAACTCAAATGAATTGACGGGGGCCCGCACAAGCGGTGGAGCATGTGGTTTAATTCGATGCAACGCGAAGAACCTTACCTACTCTTGACATCTACAGAATCCTGCGGAGACGCGGGAGTGCCTTCGGGAACTGTAAGACAGGTGCTGCATGGCTGTCGTCAGCTCGTGTTGTGAAATGTTGGGTTAAGTCCCGCAACGAGCGCAACCCTTATCCTTGTTTGCCAGCACGTAATGGTGGGAACTCCAGGGAGACTGCGGTGATAAACCGGAGGAAGGTGGGGACGACGTCAAGTCATCATGGCCCTTACGAGTAGGGCTACACACGTGCTACAATGGCGCATACAGAGGGCGGCCAACTTGCGAAAGTGAGCGAATCCCAAAAAGTGCGTCGTAGTCGGTTGAGTCTGCAACTCGACTCCATGAAGTCGGAATCGCTAGTAATCGTGGATCAGAATGCCACGGTGAATACGTTCCGGGCCTTGTACACACCGCCCGTCACACCATGGGAGTGGGCTGCACCAGAAGTAGATAGCTTAACCTTTCGGGGAGGGCGTTTACCACGGTGTGGTTCATGACTGGGGTGAAGTCGTAACAAGGTAGCGCTAGGGGAACCTGGCGCTGGATCACCTCCTTATACGATGATTATTGCGATGAGTGTCCACACAGATTGATATGGTTTAGATTAGAGCATTTAGTGGGTCTGTAGCTCAGGTGGTTAGAGCGTACGCCTGATAAGCGTAAGGTCGGTGGTTCGAGTCCACTCAGACCCACCACTACTGATGGGGCTATAGCTCAGCTGGGAGAGCGCCTGCCTTGCACGCAGGAGGTCTGCGGTTCGATCCCGCATAGCTCCACCATCTTTAAGTGCATTAGTGATAGTGCTTTTAAACATGGTTTCGAAAGAAATCTTGCTCTTTAACAATTTGGAAAGCTGACAAAACAACAATTTATTGTTGTTTGTAAAGTTCTCAATGTTTGTCTTTAAGACAAACACCAACAAAACACATTCAAGTGTTCTTGGGAATGTCACTGTTATAGTGACGATTCAAAATTGAGTCCGGCAAATCAATGCTATCTCGCTCATTCAAATAATGAGATAGCGAACCTTGGTTGTTTAACAAAGACCCTTTCGGGTTGTATGGTTAAGTGACTAAGCGTACACGGTGGATGCCTTGGCAGTCAGAGGCGATGAAGGACGTAGTAACTTGCGATAAGCGGTGATGAGGCAGTAACAGCCACTTGAGTCACCGATTTCCGAATGGGGGAAACCCACTGGCATAAGCCAGTATCGCTGCATGAATACATAGTGCAGCGAAGCGAACGGGAGAACTGAAACATCTAAGTACCCCGAGGAAAAGAAATCAACCGAGATTCCGAAAGTAGCGGCGAGCGAAATTGGATTAGCCCTTAAGCTTTACATGCGTTAGACGAATGGTCTGGAAAGGCCAACGATACCGGGTGATAGTCCCGTAGTCATAGGCGCATGTTCAGTGAAATCAGTAGGGCGGGACACGTGTTATCCTGTCTGAATATGGGGGACCATCCTCCAAGGCTAAATACTCCTGACTGACCGATAGTGAACCAGTACCGTGAGGGAAAGGCGAAAAGAACCCCTGTGGGGAGTGAAATAGAACCTGAAACCGTGTACGTACAAGCAGTAGGAGCACCTTCGTGGTGTGACTGCGTACCTTTGTATAATGGGTCAGCGACTTAATGTTAGTAGCAAGGTTAACCGCATAGGGGAGCCGTAGGGAAACCGAGTCTTAACTGGGCGTATAGTTGCTAGCATTAGACCCGAAACCGAGTGATCTAGCCATGGGCAGGTTGAAGGTTGAGTAACATCAACTGGAGGACCGAACCGACTAATGTTGAAAAATTAGCGGATGACTTGTGGCTAGGGGTGAAAGGCCAATCAAACTCGGAGATAGCTGGTTCTCCCCGAAAGCTATTTAGGTAGCGCCTCGGACGAATACTACTGGGGGTAGAGCACTGTTAAGGCTAGGGGTCATCCCGACTTACCAACCCTTTGCAAACTCCGAATACCAGTAAGTACTATCCGGAGACACACGGCGGGTGCTAACGTCCGTCGTGGAGAGGGAAACAACCCAGACCGCCAGCTAAGGTCCCAAATTACAGCTAAGTGGGAAACGATGTGGGAAGGCTTAGACAGCTAGGATGTTGGCTTAGAAGCAGCCATCATTTAAAGAAAGCGTAATAGCTCACTAGTCGAGTCGGCCTGCGCGGAAGATGTAACGGGGCTAAGCTGTAAACCGAAGCTGCGGCAATGTGCTTTAGCACATTGGGTAGGGGAGCGTTCTGTAAGCCGTTGAAGGTGTGTTGTAAAGCATGCTGGAGGTATCAGAAGTGCGAATGCTGACATGAGTAACGACAAGGGGGTGAAAAACCTCCCCGCCGGAAGACCAAGGGTTCCTGTCCAACGTTAATCGGGGCAGGGTAAGTCGACCCCTAAGGCGAGGCCGAAAGGCGTAGTCGATGGGAAACGGGTTAATATTCCCGTACTGCTTATAATTGCGATGGGGGACGGAGAAGGCTAGGTGGGCCAGGCGACGGTTGTCCTGGTTCAAGTGCGTAGGCTGAGTGTTTAGGTAAATCCGGATACTCTTAAGGCTGAGACACGACGTCGAGCTGCTACGGCAGTGAAGTCATTGATGCCCTGCTTCCAGGAAAAGCCTCTAAGCTTCAGATTATAAGCAATCGTACCCCAAACCGACACAGGTGGTCGGGTAGAGAATACCAAGGCGCTTGAGAGAACTCGGGTGAAGGAACTAGGCAAAATGGTACCGTAACTTCGGGAGAAGGTACGCTCTTGATGGTGAAGTCCCTCGCGGATGGAGCTGACGAGAGTCGCAGATACCAGGTGGCTGCAACTGTTTATTAAAAACACAGCACTGTGCAAAATCGCAAGATGACGTATACGGTGTGACGCCTGCCCGGTGCGGAAGGTTAATTGATGGGGTTAGACTTCGGTCGAAGCTCTTGATCGAAGCCCGGTAAACGGCGGCCGTAACTATAACGGTCCTAAGGTAGCGAAATTCCTTGTCGGGTAAGTTCCGACCTGCACGAATGGCGTAATGATGGCCACGCTGTCTCCACCCGAGACTCAGTGAAATTGAAATCGCTGTGAAGATGCAGTGTACCCGCGGCTAGACGGAAAGACCCCGTGAACCTTTACTACAGCTTGGCACTGAACATTGACCCTACATGTGTAGGATAGGTGGGAGGCTTTGAAAACGTGACGCCAGTTGCGTTGGAGCCGTCCTTGAAATACCACCCTTGTATGTTTGATGTTCTAACGTTGGCCCCTCATCGGGGTCGCGGACAGTGCCTGGTGGGTAGTTTGACTGGGGCGGTCTCCTCCCAAAGAGTAACGGAGGAGCACGAAGGTGGGCTAATCACGGTTGGACATCGTGAGGTTAGTGCAATGGCATAAGCCCGCTTAACTGCGAGAATGACGGTTCGAGCAGGTGCGAAAGCAGGTCATAGTGATCCGGTGGTTCTGAATGGAAGGGCCATCGCTCAACGGATAAAAGGTACTCGGGGATAACAGGCTGATACCGCCCAAGAGTTCATATCGACGGCGGTGTTTGGCACCTCGATGTCGGCTCATCACATCCTGGGGCTGAAGTCGGTCCCAAGGGTATGGCTGTTCGCCATTTAAAGTGGTACGCGAGCTGGGTTTAGAACGTCGTGAGACAGTTCGGTCCCTATCTGCCGTGGGCGTTGGAAGATTGAAGGGGGCTGCTCCTAGTACGAGAGGACGAGTGGACGAACCTCTGGTGTTCGGGTTGTGTCGCCAGACGCATTGCCCGGTAGCTAAGTTCGGAATCGATAACCGCTGAAAGCATCTAAGCGGGAAGCGAGCCCTGAGATGAGTCTTCCCTGATACTTTAAGTATCCTAAAGGGTTGTTCGAGACTAGAACGTTGATAGGCAGGGTGTGTAAGCGCTGTGAGGCGTTGAGCTAACCTGTACTAATTGCCCGTGAGGCTTAACCATACAACACCCAAAGGGTTTTGGTGGACTCGATACAAGAACGAATTGAATGTGTTGAAAAGAACTTAAACAGCTTTCCAGATTATTCTCTAGAAATAGAGAGAAAGAATTTGCTTGGCGACCATAGCGTTTTGGACCCACCTGATTCCATCCCGAACTCAGAAGTGAAACGAAACAGCGTCGATGGTAGTGTGGGGTCTCCCCATGTGAGAGTAGAACATCGCCAGGCTTTAACTTGTTGTCTTTAGATTTTTAAGAAAAATCTGAAGACAAAAAAAGTAGACGAAACGTCTAACCAGACAGCGGAGCGGTAGTTCAGTCGGTTAGAATACCGGCCTGTCACGCCGGGGGTCGCGGGTTCGAGTCCCGTCCGCTCCGCCACTTTTCAGACAAAGCCCTAGCAGAAGTGCTAGGGCTTTGTCGTATCTAATACCAATCTGGAAAATTATACCAATCTGGAAAATTAACTGGTCAGATTAATCCACTCTCTTGTACACATCTTGCTAACTCTATCTGTACTGTCCAAGAATCTATTCCAAGCCTTGCACACTTTCTCCACGATATCCTCATAATCGGTAAAACTCTGATTGGCAAGATGGTGTTGTCTGAGCCAGCTCCACACTTGTTCTATCGGGTTTAGCTCTGGTGAATAGGGCGGGAGCTTGATGATACTGACATTGCTAAACGGTTCTGCAATGTCATTGGTATGCCAACTCGCCCCATCCATAATGATGAAGGCATGACGCCCTTTCTCTGTGACAGCCGATATTTGCTTTAAATGCTCGATCATGATCTCTTTATTAACCCAAGGAACGACCATCGCTTCGCCAATTCCTCTCGCGGGACAGACAGAACCAAACAGATACGCATATTCAAATTGTTGTTGCTTCACGGCTCGGGGCGTGTTCCTTTCTCTGCCCATAACCGTGTTGTCGTGTTTTGTTGCCCAAATCTGGCTTCATCTTGAAACCAGACATCAACATGCTCTAGAGCGATATGTCCTGGGATCTTCAGGATCGTTTCAATTTTGAATTTTTTTAAAATCGTCTTGGACTTCTTGAGATTGCTTGGGGTGTTTTGAGCGGGAAGTTATCCATGACAAGCCCATGTGGTCGAGCAGGTAATAGATAGAGTCAGGGTGGTAGTGCTGGCCAAATTCTTTCGCGATATAAGCGTGGATGTCGGCCCCAGTCAGTCGTCCGCCCTGTATATTATCAGCCTTGTCTTTTATGTATTGGCTTAGTCGCTCTTTTTGCTCAGGGGTTAAGAAGGGAGGTCTTCCTGTTCTTGGCTTTTCCTTAAGTCCCTCTAGCCCTTCTTGAAGGAAGGTTTGAACCCACTTGTTGACACTGGTACGGCTTACCATAAGAAACTTGGCGATTTGGGTGCGAGAATGCCCATCTTTGAAATGAGCAAGAGCCAGTAATCTCATTTTCATTTGAATGGATTTTTGCTGGCTAGCGAGTTTTTTGAAGTTGATATTATTAAGGTTATCCATGGCGAATAAGCTCTATCGTTGAATGGCCTTAATTAGATCATACTTTACTTAGATTGGAGTTACTTGCCTTCAGCCCCACATGACTCGGGATCTTGAGGACCGTCTCAATCAACAATACTGAGTTTGGATGTAACGACACGCCACAAAGCTCGGACTAATGGTTCATCAAGCTGTGAACGTTTACAGCAAACTCCAAGCTTGAAAGGTTTAACTGGAGAAAATGACAACCGCTGCACTTTCTCTCGTACTGGGCTGTTGTTGATCACTACATCTGGCGCGATGCCGACACCGCATCCTAGGGCGACCATGCTGACAATCGCTTCATGTCCTGCAATTTGAGCGTAAATATTGGGTTTAATTTTCATTTTTTTAAACCAACTGTTCGCTCGGTCTCGGGCGGTTCCAGCCTCAGGGACTATAAATGGCACTCGGCTCCAGTCGGGTTGCTCTTTCTGTATCTCCTCTACAAAACTGCTGATGCCTATGGGGGCAATCACCGATAGCGGTATTTCACTGATAGTCGTAAATTCGACTCGTGATGGCAGATTCTCGGGCATGGCAGAAATCGCAATGTCTGCTTCGTCATGCAGAATTTTATCGATCGCTTGAGCAGGGTCTCCAGTGAGCAGTTTGAACTCAATATAAGGGTGTTTGAGGCGAAAGGCATTGAGGAGTTCAGGTAGGTGACTGTAGCTCGCTGTCACTGAGCAGAACAGGCGAATTTCGCCTTTTAACTCGCTTTCCTGATCGCCGAGCTGGGCTTGAAATTGGCGCCATTCGTTGAGCATACGCATGGCGACAGGCAGTAATTTGCTGCCAACTGGGGTGAGCTCCACACTGCGGTTATCACGCACAAATAAGGCATGCCCTATCTCTTCTTCCAATTTTTGAATTTGGCGACTTAAAGCTGATGGACTAACGTGCATAGATGCGGCCGTTTTACTGAAACTCATACTGTCGCAAAGATGGAGAAACAGTTGTAATGTCTTTATGTTCATGTGAACTCTTATGTTGCATTAATCGCAAGAACTGGTTGTGAATATATCACTTTCAGCAACCTTCTGCCTGTTTTAGTATGAACTTATTCGGTAGGTGAGCTACCGACCTGTATGGATGATTTTTAAGGAGAGCCCGATGGCTAACTATTTCAATACTCTGAATCTTCGTGAGCAGTTGGACCAATTAGGTCGTTGTCGTTTTATGGATCGCAGCGAATTTGCAACAGAAGCTGATTATCTGAAAGGGAAAAAAGTGGTCATCGTGGGTTGTGGTGCGCAAGGTTTAAACCAAGGTTTAAATATGCGTGACTCCGGTCTTGATGTTGCCTATGCACTACGCCAAGCGGCGATTGACGAGCAACGTCAATCTTACAAAAACGCGAAAGAGAATGGTTTTGAAGTGGGTAGCTATGAAGCGTTGATCCCGCACGCTGACTTGGTTATCAACCTAACGCCTGATAAACAGCACAGCAATGTCGTTGAAACCGTGATGCCTTTGATGAAAGAAGGGGCGGCGCTGGGTTATTCACACGGCTTTAACGTGGTTGAAGAAGGGATGCAAATTCGCAAAGATTTAACGGTTGTGATGGTTGCGCCTAAATGCCCAGGGACCGAAGTTCGCGAAGAATACAAACGTGGCTTTGGTGTTCCGACACTGATTGCGGTTCATCCTGAGAACGATCCGAAAGGTGAGGGTTGGGACATTGCCAAAGCTTGGGCGGCGGCGACTGGTGGTCACCGTGCAGGTTGTCTAGAGTCTTCTTTCGTTGCTGAAGTGAAATCAGATCTCATGGGTGAGCAGACTATTCTGTGTGGCATGCTACAAGCGGGCTCTATCGTGTGCTACGAGAAGATGGTTGCAGAAGGCATCGACCCAGGCTACGCCGGTAAGCTTTTGCAGTACGGTTGGGAAACGGTGACTGAAGCGCTTAAGTTTGGCGGCATCACCCATATGATGGATCGTCTGTCTAACCCAGCAAAAATCAAAGCGTTTGATCTGTCGGAAGAGCTGAAAGATCTGCTGCGTCCACTGTACAACAAACACATGGACGACATCATTTCTGGTCATTTTTCTAGCACCATGATGGCGGATTGGGCGAATGACGATGCAAACCTACTGGGCTGGCGTGCAGAAACAGGTGAGACGGCGTTTGAAAACTACCCGGCAACGGATGTGGAAATTTCTGAGCAAGAATATTTTGACAACGGTATCCTGATGATTGCTATGGTGCGCGCTGGGGTTGAGTTGGCGTTTGAAGCGATGACGGCTTCTGGCATCATCGATGAGTCTGCGTACTATGAATCGCTACACGAGTTGCCACTGATTGCGAACACCATCGCTCGTAAGCGTCTGTACGAAATGAACGTGGTTATTTCTGACACGGCGGAATACGGCAACTACCTGTTTGCTAATGTCGCCACACCGCTGCTGCGTGAGAAGTTTATGCCAAAAGTCGGCACTGACGTGATCGGCAAAGGGTTGGGTGAAACCTCCAATCAGGTTGATAATGCGACGCTTATCAAGGTCAACGAAGTCATCCGCAACCATCCAGTTGAGTACATCGGTGAGGAACTGCGTGGTTACATGACGGACATGAAACGTATCGCAGTTGGCGGTTAATTGAGCGAAATTTAGGAGTGGATGAAGGTGAACTCAACGCAGATTCATCTTCATTCTCTACCACAGAACTCCAGACAGACTGGGGTCAATAAATACAAAATCAAACACAACATCAAAATAAAAGGCTTGCTCATTTTATGGGCAAGCCTTTTCATTTAGTGTCAGGGTGAACTGGGTGGTTATTTATCCGCTAGCTTTGCTTCTAACTCGGCCAGTTTCTTTTCCATTTCACTGAGTTTTTGTCGTGTACGCAGCAGAACTTGCGTTTGCACATCGAACTCTTCTCGGCTAACAACATCGAGCTTGTTCAGCTGCCCTTGGATGACTTGACGAACTTTTTGCTCAACATCCGCACCCAGATCTTTCACGGGTTGTGGCATGGAATCATGAATTTGTTTGGCGATCTGCTCTAGTTTCTTGGCATCAAACATGTGGGGTTAACTCCTGTATCTTTGTGCTCATTCTAAGTAATTGGATGATAAAAGTCGCTAGTGAGAGGGTAAAAATGCGCAACAGCCAAAATAAAAAAGGTCACCGAAGTGACCTTTTGTTGAGCCTCTGAGAGTTACTGTTGCCCTGCAATTTGGCGTTGTGCCGCTTTGGCTTCGTCAATTCGCGCGAGTTTCTCTAGATCTTTATCTTCGACAAAGATAGGCAGTGGTTTATGTTTTTCTGCTAAGTAGCTGTAAATTACGGGCAGTACGAACAGCGTAAACAGAGTACCAATCGTTAGACCTGCCACGATAACAATACCGATACTGAATCGTTGGGCTGCGCCTGCACCCGTGGCGTACATCAGTGGAATCAAGCCTGCTATCATCGCTGCCGTGGTCATCAGGATTGGGCGAAGACGCACTTTGGCCGCTTCCATGACCGCTTCGATACGCGAGCGTTTATTGTGTAACTGCTCTTCCTTAGCGACCTCACAAATCAGGATACCGTGCTTGGTGATCAGACCAACCAGAGTGATCAAGCCCACTTGTGAGTAGATGTTCATCGTTGCGAGGCCCCAGGCCAACGCAATCAGAGCACCACAAATCGCTAGCGGTACCGAGACCATAATAACGAGAGGATCACGAATCGATTCAAACTGAATCGCCAGAACCAAGAAGATGATGGCCAGCGCTAAACCAAACGTTGCGTACAGTGCGCTGCCTTCCGTGACGTACTGACGAGCCTCACCCATGTAGTCATGGCTATAGCCTTTCGGTAACTTAGTATCGGCGATGTTCTCAAACCAGGTAATCGCATCACCCATTGCCGTGCCCGGAGACGGCACAGCGCCGACAGTGGCTGAGTTCAACTGATTGAAGTGAGGAAGTGCACGTGGCTCGGCCACCACATCAATGGTGATCAAACTACTCAGCGGTACCGCTTTACCATCCGCCGCGCGAACGTAGTAGTTCTTCATTGATTCTGGATTAAGACGCCATTTACGCTCAACTTGTGGGATTACTTCATACGAACGGCCATTGAGGTCGATGCGGTTGACGTAACCATCCGCCATCATAGTGCCTAACGTGATACCAATGTCTTGCATGGTGACGCCATAGGCACCGGCTTTGTCCTTGTCGATGTTGATTTTCATCGTCGCCGAATCGTAGTTCAGATCCAAGTTCGAATAGACGAACAGAGGGCTGCTCTGCACTTCGGTCAACACATCGGTTGCAATGGTGAACAGGCTTTCAAACGCATTCGGTGTGGTGATGACAAACTGAATTGGCAAACCAGAACCCGCGCCGGGTAGTTCAGGCATCTGGAAAGCGGTTACCGCCATGCCTGGAATATCCTGTACCAATTGGCCGACTCGGTTGGTCACTTCTGCTTGGCTGGCCTCACGTTGGCTCCAAGGCACCATAGACGCAATACCAAATGCTTGGTTGGTATTTGGAATACCAGTGAACACCTGTGCAAACTGAACCTCAGGCTGATCCGAGAGAATTTTGTTCACGTCCGCCATGGTATTAGAGAGGTAGTCTAGGTTGGCATTAGAAGGACCCGTGCCCAGCAACATGACCACGCCTTTGTCCTCTGACGGAGCAAGTTCGCTCGGGATAAATTTAAACAGCACGGGCAAACTAGCGAATACAATCACCGCAAATGCCAACACCACTGGGCGATGCGCCATCACCGCCTGCAACATACGGCCATAGCGATTGGTCATACGATCAAGGAAATGATGCACCGTCTGCTCAAAGCGATTCGGTGTCTCATTGGCCTTGAGCATTTTTGAACACATCATCGGCGAGAGCGTCAGCGCGACGATACCGGAAACAAAGACCGAACCTGCCAGCGTTAGGGCAAACTCTTTAAACAGAGCACCAGTGATACCGCCCATTAGCGCGATTGGCGCGTATACCGCACCCAATGTTAGCGTCATTGCAATGACCGGAATCGCGATTTCACGCGTACCAATAATGGCTGCACGGAAGGGAGATTCACCCTCTTTAATGTGGCGGTCAACGTTCTCTAGTACCACGATCGCATCATCCACCACCAGGCCGATCGCCAACACCATTGCCAATAGCGTCATTAAGTTCCAAGAAAAGCCCATCGCTTGCATCACCATTGCCACGCCAATCAGTGACAGAGGAATGGTGACGATTGGTATAATCACTGCGCGGAACGAGCCAAGGAATACGGTAATGACCACCAGTACGATCAGCGCCGCTTCAACGATGGTTTTGATAACCTCATGAATCGATTCGTTAATCGCAACCGTTGAGTCATACAGCACGTTCATGGTGATGTTGCTAGGCATGTTCTTTTTCAATTCAGGCAACACGTCTAACACATCTTTGGCGATGTTGATTGGGTTGGCGCTTGGTGCCGCGTTGATTGCCGCCACCACCGCTTCTTGGCCATTGGCGCTGGCACGGTAGGTGTCATGGCTTTTGGCTAAGGTTACCTTGGCAATGTCACCTAAACGGGTCACGTTGCCGTTTTCGGTTTTGACCACCAAACGTTTCAGCTCTTCAGCATTCGATACTTGAGTGTCGGCACTGCCGTTGTACAGTACGAACTCACCAATAGCCTGACCTGTCGCCGATTGATAGTTGTTGGCGCTCAAGACGCTGTTGACGTCGGTTGCGGTCAGGTTTAAGGCTGCCATCTTCGCTGGATCCAGCCAAATACGCAGGGCATATTTCATCCCTCCATACAAGTTGATGCTGGAGATGCCGTTGATGGCATAAAGCTGAGGATTGATCACCCGTTCAAGATAGTCGGTGATTTGGCTTGACTCCAGCTCATCACTGGTGAAACCGATATACAGTACCGCCGTTGTCGAACCGGTCGACATAGTTACCGTCGGGTCTTCAGACTCTTTGGGTAACTGTGAACGAACCGAGTTGGTTTTGGCCAAAACATCAGCCAAGGCGGCGTTTGGATCCGTGTTCAGTTTCATCGTAACGGTAATCGTAGAGCTACCCAGTACCGATTGTGATGTCATGAAATCGATATTATCGGCTTGTGCCACGGCTTGCTCCAAGGGCTGTGTGACAAAGCCTTGGATCAGGTCGGCACTGGCACCGTAGTAGCCAGTCGTCACAGTAATGACCGTGTTGGTCATTTCGGGGTATTCGCTCACTTGCATTTTGAACACGGCTTGCAAACCAAGCAGTGCGATTAAAAAGCTGATCGATACCGCAAGCACTGGACGTTTAATAAAAACATCAGTAAAGCGCATGATGCCTCCGCTTAAAGCATTGGGGTTTCGGCTGGTGTTGTAGTCGCATCGCTCTCGACGATACGCACTTTAGCACCATTGCTCAGACGAATTTGTCCTGAGGTGACCACGATGTCACCCGGTTTCACGCCTTCCAGAATATGCGCGATGTCATGTGTGCGCTCGCCAACTTTGACCACGTGTTGTTGCACACGCTTGACGCCATCTTGCTCTGTCACAATGTAAACATTGTCACCGTACAAGGTGTACGTAATGGCCGTTTGGTTCAGAGTCACCTGATTTTCCTGTTTTGGCAGGATGATATTAGCGCGCGCAAACATACCGCTACGCAGTTTGCCATCATTGTTCGGGATGTCCGCTTGCACTTGGATCAAGCCACTTTGCACACTGACAGCCGGTTCGATGGCCGTAATCGAGCCTTTGAAAGGTGTCTGTGGGTAAGAATCGACAAAAATGTCGACCTCTTGGCCGATAAAAATACGCGAGATGTCGGTTTGCGGCACAGTAAAGCGCAGACGCATCACGCTGGTGTCTTCTAGACGCACAATGTCAGAGCCTGCTTGGAGATATTGACCAAGATACACATTACGAATACCGATCACACCGGAGAACGGCGCTTTGACTTCCAAGCGATCAATCGACGCTTTCAGGCTTTCGATATCCGCTTGCAGTGAATAGTAGTTCGCTTCTGCGTCGTCATAGGACTCTTTAGAAATAGAGCCTTTCTCATACAGCCCTTGATAACGTTTGTATTTCGCTTGTGCGGCTGGAAGTCTGGCCTGAGCGCTCTTCAGATTCGCTTTCTCGACATCAGAGTCGAGTAGGAGCAAAGGTTGTCCTTCTTTGACTTGGGTGCCCGATTCAAAAGTGATCTGCTTGATCACACCGCTGGTTTCATTGGCAACGGTCACGCCCTGATTGGGTTCGATAAAACCAATCGCTTCGATCACTGGCACCCAGTCAACGGCTTTGACCTCGGTCACGGTAACCGGAAACTCCGGTTCAGGACGGTTCGCCATGTATTCGGCGATTTTCTGCTGTTTGAAGAGATTGAAACCTATCACGCTGCCAAACAGCAGAATGGCGATAAGTAACATAAAGAAGGTCCACTTTTTCATTCTTTTAAGAACTCCAATTAGTGATTGATAATGGCATCCCAACTTGCTTCGACAGCTGATTTCTGCGCTGCTTCGTCAAGCTGATAAAGGCCGAATGCGTGTTTTCTAGACAGCTGAATACTGGTTTCTAGGCTCAGAGCAAACAGAATTTCATTGTCCAGTGGTTTGAACACTCCTTGCTCTTTGCCCTGATTAAATAGCCGAGAGACTTGATGAAACATCTGCTTTTCTTGTTCGCGAGTTTTTGGACTACGAGAACAAGGCAGTGAATCATATTGAACTCGGTTGCTAATCGTAGACAGATTGGATGCCGCTAAATTCCAAGTGTTAAACCACATTGTGCGATAACGTTGTTTCAGCGGCATGTCGTCACTCACATTCGCTTGCACTGCGGTGGCGACTCGGCGGGTAATGCGCAGTCGCAGCTCATCGAGCAGGTGCTCTTTATCGGTAAAATACCGATAAATAGTCCCTGCCGCGACTCCCGCCTCTTTGGCTAATTTGCTCATCGATAAACCTTGAAAACCAAATTCTGCGATCAGCTTTTCGGCGGCACTCAAAATTTGCTGACGTTTATCGAAATGTTCATCTGGAGACATAATTCACCATGAAAGAATTAACCTTATCAATGAATGAACGTTCATTCATTATAGCGTAAACAATCAGCATTCTGGCAAGAAAATATCTCATTTTATGAGTAACAATCTAATTCGGTGTGGTCATGGCAATCTGTACAGGGTCGCATTATCATAAGCGCCATCTTTATATTGAACGTAGATAGCGCAATGAAACTGAACCCAAGACAAGACGAAGCCGTTAAATATGTATCAGGGCCCTGCTTAGTCCTTGCTGGTGCTGGTTCAGGTAAAACCCGAGTGATCACCAACAAAATAGCCTATTTGGTGCAGCAGTGTGGTTATAAGGCGCGCAATATTGCTGCGGTCACCTTTACCAATAAAGCCGCACGGGAAATGAAAGAGCGCGTCGGCCAAACCCTGGGAAAAGCGGAAGCGAAAGGGTTGATGGTCTCGACATTTCATACCCTGGGGCTAAACATTATTAAACGTGAATATCGACACTTGGGGCTTAAATCCGGTTTCTCTCTGTTTGATGACCAAGACCAGTTAGCACTGCTCAAAGAGCTGACGGAAAAACAGCTTGATGGGGACAAAGATCTCTTGCGCCAGTTAATGAGTACTATCTCCAACTGGAAAAACGACATGTTGAGCCCAGAGCAAGCGAAAGCGTATGCGCAAGGTGAGCAGCAGCAACTTTTTGCTTTTTGTTTTGAAATGTACCAGAAACAGATGCGCGCTTATAACGCATTGGATTTTGACGATTTAATTTTACTTCCGGTACTTTTGCTGCGTAGTAACGAAGAGGTGCGCCACTATTGGCAGAATCGGATTCGTTATCTGTTGGTTGATGAGTATCAAGATACTAATACCAGCCAATACGAATTAGTGAAACTGCTGGTGGGCGAAAGAGGCCGCTTAACCGTTGTGGGCGATGACGATCAATCCATCTACTCCTGGCGCGGCGCTAAACCACAGAACTTGGTTCTGCTTGGCCAAGACTACCCCAATTTACGCCTTATTAAACTGGAGCAAAACTATCGCTCGACCAGCCGAATTTTGCGCGCCGCCAATATATTGATTGCGAATAACCCCCACGTTTACGAAAAGTCCCTGTTCTCGGAAATCCCTGATGGAGAGAAGCTTAAAGTTCTTCTAGCAAACAATGACGAGCACGAAGCGGAGCGCGTGACTGGCGAAATCATTGCGCATAAATTTCTCAATCGTACCGATTATGGCGACTACGCCATTTTGTACCGGGGTAACCATCAATCACGCTTGATTGAAAAATCGCTGATGCAAAACCGAGTACCGTACAAGTTGTCTGGCGGCACCTCATTTTTTGCTCGGGCAGAAATCAAAGACATCATGGCGTATTTGCGTGTCTTGGTGAATCCGGATGATGACAACGCCTTTTTACGCATCGTCAATACACCGAAACGTGAGATAGGTCCAGTGACGCTTGAAAAACTCGGCAGCTACGCCAACATGCGCGGGAAAAGTTTGTTTGAAGCGAGCTTTGAGCTTGGATTGGAACAGCATTTGACGGGCAGAGGGTTGGAGAACTTACGCCGTTTTACTCAGTGGTTAGTGGCCATCGCCGATCAGGCAGAGCGTGGGGATACCGTTGAAGCGGTTCGCTCTCTGGTGCGCGATATCCACTATGAAGACTGGTTGTACGAAACCTCGACCAGCCCGAAAGCGGCAGAAATGCGCATGAAAAACGTCTCCGATCTCTATTCTTGGATTGTGTCGGATCTCGAAGGGGACAATTACGACCAAGAAGAGAAAACGCTGAAGGAAGTAGTGCAACGCTTGACACTGCGCGACATGATGGAACGCGGTGAAGAAAACGATGACAGCGATGCGGTGCAGTTGATGACCTTGCATGCTTCGAAAGGGCTCGAGTTCCCTTATGTCTACTTAATTGGTGCCGAAGAGGGAATTTTACCCCATCAAACCAGTATTGATGAAGATAACGTTGAGGAAGAGCGCCGTTTGATGTACGTCGGCATTACCCGAGCACAACGAGAGTTAACCTTTGTGATGTGTAAAGAGCGTCGCCAATATGGCGAGTTACTCAAACCCACGCAAAGTCGTTTTCTCGATGAGTTGCCTTTTGATGATGTCGAATGGGAGGCAACGAAAAAGCCCGTTACACAAGAAGAGCGTATGGCAAAAGGTCAAGCCCATATTGCAAATCTACGAGCGATGTTCAACAAAAAGTAATAAAAAGGGCTTGGTCATATCACCAAGCCCTTAATCATGTTTGTTGGCACTTATAGGCCCGCGATCATGTGCTCAATCGCGGCAACAATTTCCTCGTCGGAACAATCCATACAAGTACCTTTGGCAGGCATGGCGTTGAAGCCGTTGATCGCGTGGTTTTTCAACACGTCTTTACCTTGAGCGATACGCGGGCCCCAATCCTCTGCATTGCCAGTTTTGGGTGCGCCAGTGACGCCAGTGGCGTGACATGCAATACAGAAAGTACCGTAGACTTTCGCACCATCGCGGGGGCCTGTGGGTTCTGCGACCACAGGTTCACTGCCTGCAATATACACATTACCGACAGGCTTGATGCGCTCTGCGATGGCATCATATTCAGACTGACTTACATTGGAAGCAAAAGCCGCCGTAGAAAAGGTTAAAGCAGCGAACAAAACGCTAATCATTCGTCGAGACATATCCATTAAACTCACTTCACATTCCCAGGGTAAGCGATTAATTTCACCTACATTTATATAGTTAGAGTGCGGTTTTGATCTAACGGCGGTCACGGCTGTTAAATCAATGTAAATATTGGGTGATTATATCCCGATAAGTTGTTGCAATAAACAACAAGTTATCAGCTACAAGGGCTAAATCACATCACAAGGTATCGTTTATTCGCAAACAACTGATGAAAAAGAGACCAAACGGAAAAAAAACTAAAAAAAGTACTAGACGATATAGTGTGAACTACGTATTATTCCACTCCGCCGATAGGGCATGCGCCCGTAGCTCAGCTGGATAGAGCGTTGGCCTCCGGAGCCAAAGGTCGAAGGTTCGAATCCTTTCGGGCGCGCCATTTCCCGGAAGGTTTTATCGGTAAAAAGTTTTAGTGGTGGCTATAGCTCAGTTGGTAGAGTCCCGGATTGTGATTCCGGTTGTCGCGGGTTCGAATCCCGTTAGCCACCCCATTCGTCGGTGAATAGCGCAGCTTGGTAGCGCATCTGGTTTGGGACCAGAGGGTCGGGGGTTCGAATCCCTCTTCACCGACCACTATTTAATAGTTAGGCTTTGATAGCGTGACTAGTTCGGCAAACAGCCGGTTACACAAATTGATGGTGGCTATAGCTCAGTTGGTAGAGTCCCGGATTGTGATTCCGGTTGTCGCGGGTTCGAGTCCCGTTAGCCACCCCATTCGTCGGTGAATAGCGCAGCTTGGTAGCGCATCTGGTTTGGGACCAGAGGGTCGGGGGTTCGAATCCCTCTTCACCGACCACTCTTTAAAGCCTCGTCAGTAATGACGGGGCTTTTTTACATTTGCTTTTTGGAACTAGTCTCCGGCGTACCCGCACTCGGGTCGGGGTCTGGAAGCCCAGCCGCGTCGAATCCCTCTTCACCGACCACTCTTTAAAGCCTCGTCAGTAATGACGGGGCTTTTTTACATTTGCTTTTTGGAACTAGTCTCCGGCGTACCCGCACTCGGGTCGGGGTCTGGAAGCCCAGCCGCGTCGAATCCCTCTTCACCGACCACTCTTTAAAGCCTCGTCAGTAATGACGGGGCTTTTTTACATTTGCTTTTTGGAACTAGTCTCCGGCGTACCCGCACTCGGGTCGGGGTCTGGAAGCCCAGCCGCGTCGAATCCCTCTTCACCGACCACTCTTTAAAGCCTCGTCAGCAATGACGGGGCTTTTTTACATTTGCTTTTAGAAACTAAGCTCCGGCGTGATCGCACTCGGGTCGGATCGCCGCAGGCACTTTTCGATTTTCCTCGTTGTCAAACTTTGGTCAACCTCTCAATGTTGATCATTGCTGCTAAATCCATTCGCTGCAATGCAAGTCCTTGACTATATTTTTTATTTGTCGCGCCAGCTCTTACGCTAACTCAATGTTTTGCTTAGCAGAACCCTCTGTTTGAGGAGAGAGGTGAAAAGTCGCTTGTCGTGTGAACGGTTTTGGAATTGGTCGATATTCCCATCTGCTGAGATAAAGTCGATTGTATGGCGAAGTCTCTTGTTGGATATGTAGAACTTTATTCTTAATGACTAGTTACGCATTAAGATTATTCGCTGTCGTTTGACTTATGAGATGGTGTGTTGTTTTGTTTTTGTTAATATTCACTTGCCCTAAATGTCGTTTTTCTCAAGATTTAGATGTTAGGTATGTTTAGAGTATTTTGCTGCAATAAATGCTAAGCAGCACACAAAAAATTCCATTTCTTTGCTCAGTTAAATAACTGTTAATGAATGCGTATGCGATATATATGCCTGATTAGGGCTTTTATGACGCGCTTTATACTTTAATTGTTGCTTTTTTGTGTGTTTTTTGCCAAATTGTCTCCCGACCTGAATTTCAGAGGATTATGCTGAAATCAGAATGGAATCATTGAAGTGTTGGATAGCTTTAGCTGGCTGTTGCAACCACAGACAAGGCAGTAGAGGTCTGAAATGTCACTATTGGAAGTGAAAAATCTTCGTATCGAATATCCATCTCGTCACGGCGTACACGCGGCGGTGAAATCGCTGTCGTTCAATATTGAACGAGGCGAAATCGTCGGAGTGGTGGGCGAATCTGGTGCCGGTAAATCGACCGTGGGTAATGCGGTGATCGATTTGCTGAGTCCTCCGGGCCGTATTGCCAGCGGTGATGTGTTTCTTGATGGTGAAAAAATTTCTGGCCTCTCACCGGAAGCCATGCGCAGTGTGCGTGGTTCCAAAATCGGTTTTATCTTCCAAGATCCGATGACTTCTCTCAACCCACTGTTTACCGTTGAGCAGCAACTGACCGAAACCATTCATGCCAACATGAAGGTATCTGAGAATGAAGCGTATAAACGCGCACTGTCGCTGATGAAGCAAGTGGGTATTCCGCAGCCAGAAAACCGTTTAAAGCAGTATCCGCATCAATTTTCTGGCGGGATGCGTCAACGTGTGGTAATTGCGATTGCCCTTGCGGGCGAGCCCGATCTCATCATCGCCGATGAGCCGACTACCGCATTGGACGTTTCCATCCAAGATCAGATTCTCAACCTGATCCGCGATCTCTGCATTAAGCACAATGTCGGTTGTATGCTGGTAACGCACGACATGGGCGTGGTTTCTAATGTCACTGACCGTGTTGCGGTGATGTACCGTGGTGATTTAGTTGAATTTGGCCCCACCGCCAAAGTACTCGGTGATCCTGATCACCCTTACACGCGCAGTTTGATTTCGGCGGTGCCGCGTTCGGACATGAAGCTCGATCGTTTCCCGTTGGTGAGCTACATCGAAGAAGCAAAAGAACTTAAGCCGCTGGATATCAAAAACCACTGGTTGGGACAAAGTGAAGACCAAAGAAAATATTCTGGTCCGCTGCTGAATGTGGAAAACGTTAATCTGCGCTTTGTGACTAAAGATTCGCTGTTTGAGAGCCGCCGCGAGTATGTGCAGGCGTCAAACAACGTCAGCTTCCAAGTGCATGAAGGGGAAACCTTTGGTTTGGTGGGTGAGTCTGGTTCGGGTAAATCGACGATTGCGCGTGTGATTGCTGGTTTGTATACGCCAAACTCTGGAAAAGTGTCGTTTGAAGGGATTGACCTGACTGCACTGAAGTCAGAGAAAGCGCGTCGTCCGCTGCGTCGCCAAATGCAGATGGTGTTCCAAAACCCCTACACGTCGATGAACCCGCGCATGAAAATTTTCGACATCATCGCCGAGCCGATCCGTTTCCATAAACTGACCAACGGCGAAGCGGAAACGCGCCAGATCGTCAACGATCTGCTTGAGCACGTCGGCTTAGGCAAAATGGCTGGGGTGAAATATCCGCATGAGTTTTCCGGTGGTCAGCGTCAGCGCATTTCGATTGCGCGTGCGTTGGCGACTCGACCTCGTCTTTTGATCTGTGATGAACCGACCTCAGCATTGGATGTGTCGGTACAAGCGCAGATCCTCAATTTGCTCAAAGATTTACAAAGCGAACTGAACTTAACCATGTTGTTTATCAGCCACGATCTGCCCGTCATTCGCCAAATGTGCGATCGAGTGGGCGTGATGCAGATGGGAACCTTGCTGGAAGTTGCTCCGACTGAGCATCTATTCCGTTCTCCGCAACATGAGTACAGTAAACACCTGATTTCCTTAATGCCAGAGTTTGTGGGGTTGAGGGAAGAGGTGAGAACGGCATAACCAAGCTTGCTTGGCACAATAACAGACGCAAATACAACAACTAGGGATTCGGATTCCCGCATAAGGAGTTATGCAATGAAAACCATGAAAAGCAAACTAGTGGTCGCTTTAATGGCAGCAGGCCTTAGCCTGAGCGCTGTGGCCGCAGACATTAAAGTTGCTTATGATGCAGATCCAGTGTCACTTGACCCACATGAGCAGTTGTCTGGTGGCACCCTGCAAATGTCACACATGGTGTTTGATCCACTAGTTCGTTACACACAAAAATTGGATTTTGAACCACGCTTGGCTGAAAAATGGGAACGTGTTAATGAGACAACGTACCGCTTCCACCTACGTAAAGGCGTGAAATTCCACTCAGGTAACGAACTGACGGCAGATGATGTGGTTTGGACCTTCAACCGTCTGCAAAACTCGCCAGATTTCAAAGCTATTTTTGAACCGTATGAAAAAATGGCCAAAGTGGATGATTACACCATTGAGTTGGTCTCAAAAGGCGCTTACCCGCTGGTGCTGCAAACTGCGACCTACATCTTCCCAATGGACAGTAAGTTCTACTCAGGCACTACGGCGGACGGCAAAGACAAGTCTGAAGTGGTAAAACACGGCAACTCATACGCGTCTACCCACGTTTCAGGGACAGGTCCATTCATCGTTACTTCGCGTGAACAGGGCGTGAAGGTTGAGTTTGAACGCTTCAAAGACTACTGGGACAAAGAGTCAAAAGGTAACGTGAACAAGCTGACTTTGGTTCCGATCAAAGAAGATGCGACCCGTGTTGCTGCGCTGTTGTCTGGCGGTGTCGATATGATTGCGCCAGTGGCACCGAACGATCACCAACGCGTGCAAGACGCGAAAGGCATTGATCTCGTGACGCTACCGGGTACGCGCATCATTACGTTCCAGATGAACCAAAACAGTAACGAAGCGCTGAAAGATGTACGTGTGCGTCAAGCGATCGTCCATGCGATCAACAACCAAGGTATCGTTGACAAGATCATGAAAGGTTTTGCAACCGCAGCAGGTCAGCAAGGTCCTGAAGGTTATGCAGGCTACAAAGCGGATCTCGTTCCTCGTTTTGATCTGAAAAAAGCTAAGCAACTGATGAAAGAAGCGGGCTATGAGAAAGGCTTGACTCTGACGATGATTGCGCCGAACAACCGCTACGTGAATGATGCCAAAGTAGCGCAAGCTGCGGCGGCCATGCTGTCGAAGATCGGCATTAAAGTCGATCTGAAAACCATGCCAAAAGCGCAGTACTGGCCAGAG
Organism: Vibrio navarrensis; assembly: GCF_015767675.1. Classification (NCBI taxonomy): domain Bacteria; kingdom Pseudomonadati; phylum Pseudomonadota; class Gammaproteobacteria; order Vibrionales; family Vibrionaceae; genus Vibrio; species Vibrio navarrensis. The sequence goes on from NZ_CP065217.1 coordinate 51,697, forward strand.
TTTGATAAGTGTGCGGCAGACTTGTTGATGATCGGCTGGCACTCAGATACGGAAGATTCGGCGAACTTCTCTGAATTCCTCACCATGACGCGTAACGAAGCGACGGGTAAAGGCCAGTACAACTGTGGTCACTACTCGAACCCTGAAGTCGACAAGTTGGTTGAGGCGTCAAACGTAGAAACCGATCCGGCCAAACGTGCAGCGATGCTACAGAAAGTCGAAGCAACGCTGTACAACGAGGCGGCGTTCGTTCCTCTACACTGGCAAAACCTAGCGTGGGGCGCAAAATCTACGCTGGACATCAAACCAATCGTCAACGCGATGGACTTCCCATACTTTGGTGACTTGGTGGTTAAAGAGTAATTCTGCGCGAAGTACTCGCCCAGCCTTCGAGCGATCGAAGGCTGGGATTGTTTTCGGCACTGAGCTTTGTTTCAGTCGGGTTGAGTGCCATTTTCAGGCTGAATTCTTGTGTGATTGTCGCTCTAGACACACATAGTCATGGATAGTTAAAGGGGCAAGGAATGTTTTCGTTTCTGGTCAAGCGCCTGTTTCAGGCACTGATAGTGATGTTTGTGATCAGTTTGGTGGCGTTTGCCATTCAGGATAACCTGGGCGACCCGCTGCGTGAGCTTGTGGGCCAGTCAGTTTCAGAAGCCGAGCGGCAAGCGCTGCGCGATGAGCTGGGCTTAAATGATCCCTTTATCACAAAATACACTCGCTTTGTCAGCGCTGCGGTGCAGGGCGACTTAGGCACCTCTTATTTCTTCAAGCGCCCAGCGGTTGAAGTGATTCTGGATAAATTGGTAGCGACGCTGGAACTGGTGTTTGGTGCGACGTTACTTATCATCGTTTTTTCTATTCCTTTGGGCGTCTATTCGGCGATTCACCCCAAGAGCCTTTTTACCAAGATTGTCATGGCGGGCAGTAGTATTGGCATCTCGATCCCGGTCTTTCTCACCGCGATTATGTTGATGTACGTCTTCTCAATCGAATTGCAATGGCTGCCGTCTTATGGGCGAGGTGAGACCTACAACTTGCTCGGCTGGGAGTCTGGTTTCTTTACTATTGACGGTTTGAAACACTTAGTGCTGCCATGTATTGCGCTGGCGTCGATCATGCTGCCGCTGTTTATTCGTCTGGTGCGCTCAGAAATGCTGGAAGTGCTGAGTTCTGAATACATCAAATTTGCCAAGGCGAAAGGGCTGGCGCTGAACAAAATTTATTACCAACATGCGCTAAAAAATACCATGCTGCCAGTACTCACGGTCGGTGGGGTGCAGATTGGGACCATGGTGGCCTACACCATTTTGACCGAAACCGTGTTCCAGTGGCCGGGGACGGGTTTTCTTTTCCTTGAAGCGATCAACCGCGTCGATACGCCGCTGATCACCGCTTACGTTATCTTTGTCGGGCTGATTTTCGTGGTGACCAATACCATCGTCGACCTGCTGTATGGTCTGATCAACCCAACTGTGAATTTAACCGGAAAAGGAGCCTAATCATGTCACAAGTCGCTCAAGCTCCTTCAATGTTGGAGCGTTTTAAGCAATCGGATTTTCTTTACTATTTCAAGCGCGACAAAGTGGCGATGACCAGCTTTGGTATCTTTATGCTCTGCTTGCTGCTTGCGTTGGCCGCGCCGCTGATTGCGCCAACTAACCCTTATGATCTCTCTTCCATCGATATTATGGATGCCGAGTTGCCCCCTTCGTGGATGGAAGGCGGCGATGAAAAATTCCTGCTTGGTACGGACGAGCAAGGACGCGATATTCTTTCCACCATGCTGTATGGCTCGCGTTTGTCGCTGACCATTGGTTTCCTTGCGGTAGCGTTGCAGATGTTCCTTGGCATCATCATCGGTTTGTCGGCAGGTTATTTCGGTGGCCGTATCGATAACTTCCTGATGCGCTTTGCGGATATTCAGCTCTCTTTCTCCACCATGATGGTGGCGATCATTGTCTCGGCGATTTTTAAAGCCAGTTTTGGCAGTGATTTCTACAGCCAGTATGCGGTGGTGATGCTGGTGGTGATCATCGGTGTGGCCGAGTGGCCGCAGTATGCGCGTACCATTCGTGCCTCCGTTTTGGCCGAGAAGAAGAAAGAGTATGTCGAAGCGGCGCGCGTGATGGGCTTTAAAGCGCCGCGCATTATGTTCCGCCACATTCTGCCTAACTGTTTGTCGCCGATTTTGGTGATTTCCACCGTGCAGGTGGCTAACGCGATTATGTCGGAAGCGGCCCTGTCTTTCCTTGGCTTAGGTTTGCCGGTGGACCAACCTTCGCTTGGCGCGCTCATCAGTATCGGTTTTAACTACATCTTCTCTGGTGCGTGGTGGATCACCGCCTTCCCAGGTGTTGTATTGGTTACCTTGGTACTGGTGATTAACTTGCTAGGCGACTGGTTACGCGATGTTTTCAACCCGAAAATCTACAAAGGGTGATCTGAGCTGATTGATTTATAATCGAAAATCTACCTAAACTAAGAGTCGTAAGCCATTACGGCTCTTTTTTTGCTTGTCATTTTTTATTCACCGTAGCGGTGCTCAATAGACCGTTGCCGATAAGTTCATTGACGATAGGTAGAGTGAAGCGTATGGAAAGGAAAAAGGCGATGCGACGACCACGGATTGGCCTCAAAGGATTATGGCTCGGCGTGTTGATTTACTCTTTAGTGGCAAGTTTCTCCGCTCAGGCCGCTGAGTTCTTATGTGAGGCCACTCAAGCCAGCAGCAATGAATTGCCGATGCTGGACAAACATTGCCCAATTGGCGCAGGGGTATGGGGAAAAAAAGTGCCCAGTGGCGGCAAAGCGGATTATTTCTGGATCCAGTGCGGTATTTTAAGTAAGCCGATGTCGCTGGATAACGCCAAGCCGCTGTATAAACAGATCACGACCGACATTTGGATGAAGCCTGAGAATAAGGGCTACCGCTGCTTAATTGGCCCTTATCAATCCTTTGACCAAGCGAGCACAGATTTAAAGCGCGTGCGCAGCTTGCCGACCTATAAAGAGGCCTTTATCCGTATGGTGGAGTCAACTGCGCCAATGCAAACGGCGAAATCGAACGCTGCCTCGGTGACAAAACCCATAGAGAAAATGCCTGCCAAGACGCCCGCAAAACCAGTGGCCGCGAAGCTCGCTCCAGCGCCAAGCCAAACTGCGCCTGCTGCCAAAGCACCGCTGGCAACGGCCGCGCCCAAAACGCTGGTGAAACAAGGTGATACGCCTGATATTGAAATCCGCCGTCAAGCTGAGCTTAAAGGACGTACCTACGCCGTGCCTTATGTGCTTGACGATGACCACCAGTTTTACATGGAGCACAACCAAGCGTGGAATCGCTTAGATTACGAAGGGGCTGGCGTGGTGTGCGCGAGCATCGACATGCGCCTTGCCACCGATGAAGAGTTTCGCACTTTGCTGGATTCGCGAGTGATGGAGACCCAAAGTTGGCCGATTCATCTGCCGTATTGGGGGCGTGGGAAAAAAGGGCTGTTTACCGATGGCCGCATCACGCAGCTAAAAGGCTCTTCGCTGTTGAATGTGTTGTGCGTTAAGTAGCTGAATTCACAAAAAAACTGAGAAAACCAAAAAATAAGCCCCGCGATGCGGGGCTTTTACAATGTTACTTCTTAAAGCTGAAGATCACTCGCTCACCTTCATCAAGGCGATTAGGTTTAGCCTCGATAGTGTAAAGTCCAGCTGGAATCGCTTCTTCTTGATTGAAGGGATGCATGTTCAAATAACAACCGTTGTCATTTTTGAATGCTGGGTTCACAAAGTAAGAGTTTGCTGCGTCGTTAGATCCCATTACGCTGATTGTGTAGTCGTTTTTCAGCACATCACACGCATGTGTATCTTCTGCGTAGAGGGAGGCTGAGGTATAAGTATGAATTTGGCCATTTGTACCCTCATACTCAAATTGTTGAACAATACCACTCACATCAAATTCTTGGATCTTACCATCAATCACAGTGTGTGTAAGGCCTACTACCCAAGGTGCATTATTCATTGAGCGTCCGATTGGCTGATAAATTTCTTTTTCAACTTCACGTTTATCCGTGTAGTAACCATAAACTTCAGTTACAGATTCAAGCTCATCACTTTCATCGTCAAGGTAGCTGTACTTGACCAAGTAATGGTTTGACATTTCATCATCATAAATAGAGCTTTCAACCAGCTCGAACTGCATACCATCTTGCTCAAAGTTGGTTGATTTTATTAAACCACCCTCAATGGTGTAACTAATCTCAGAGTAGTAGTTGCTCAGGTCGTCTTCGATACAAGACTGCTTGTTAACGTCTGTTCGCTTGCTCCAGTAAATCTTCTGTGATGTTGAATCAAAGTAAATCGAGTTACACCAAGCACTTGTGTAGTTTGTACCGTTGTTGCCCACTTCAACAAAGTGAAGGAACTTATTTTGTAGGTCTGCAATTGAAGCGGTAGGAGGCTCTGGCGCTACATCACTTGGCTGCACATTAGGTAAGAGAATTTCAACCATTTCTGATTCAACGTCGTTCTCTTCACCGCCAGAGAAATTAATACCCTTGGCAACATACAAAATGACACCATTGGTTTCTGCGGTCGGAGTGCCCGCTAAAGTGACTAGGCCAGAATCATCAACCGACACTTTAACCCCTGGAATTGGGTTTTTCGCTGGTGTGTTGTCGTGTGCTGCGTAGTGAGCGTAGTACTCGAGATTGCCACTGATTGAATCTTCAAACAGGTTGCTAATATCCAGCGTTTGCTCAAATACCTGGCCGACTTGCAGCTCCCACGTGCTCGCTTCTGTTTTTAGAGCAGCCAGTACGGTTGCATTGGTCTTAATTTCACCTTGTGTAACGGCGGGTAGATCAAAGCTGGCTGGATTAGACACGATGCGCGTTGCTACATGACCATCATTCGCAATAACGGTAAAGTGTTGTGCGGGATGTGCCGATGTTGGGCGACCAGAGATAGCCAGTTTGCCAGTTGCTTTATCAAGCGTAGAAGTTAGGCCGGGTACTACCGTCTCAATGTTGGTTGTGATAGTGAGCTCATCACCTTCACGGTCAGTGAACAGACCAGACGTATCCAGCTCATTTTTGAACTCGACACCTTGTGCCAGTTTCCAAGTATTAATGTGAGTTTGCAGTGATGCTTGAACATCGCTATTCACTTCTGGTGCGGTATTTGAAAGCTCTACGGTGAAGCTGAAGGTTTCCGACAACTTGTTCAGCACGTCGCCATTTGCTGTTGCGCGATCGTCAGCCGTCACTGTGACGGTGAATGTGTCTTGGGTGAGCAGCGCAGCTTCTGTTGTCAGGGTAATCACGCCGTTGTTGAGCGTCAGCGTGATGCCTTGGCCATTGATTTCAGCAGCGGAAGCGGCAACTGAGGTTTCAACGCCATCAAAGCGGTCAACGAATAGATTCTCTGGAAGAGTAATTGTGTGTGTTGCTGCGACACCTTCTTGGATATCAAGAGCGGCAAAGTCATTTGCCAGTTCTGCTTTTGCTTGCGTATTAACGAGCAGTTTGTAGTTGGTGACCGCAGCCTCTGGTTTTGAAGGATTGATCACTGGTGTGGTATTTAACACTTCATCACTGCCAATGTTCTCTTCAGTCACAATCTCTTGCGCTTGTTCTTTTGCTGTAGACGCAATTGTGGTTGCATTTTCAGTGTACTTAATTGGATCTTGCGCTTTCGATTCCGTCAGGATTTGCGCAGTTTTGTGCAGCTTGGCACTGGCAAGGTTTGTTTTGGCGTCTTTGACGAAATCCGAGAACGGGTTGATAGGTTGCTCGTCTGTTGCACCCAGTAGCGTACTGACTTTTGCACTGGCTTCTTCAAGCGAAAGATTGGCATTTTTGCCCATTTCAATCGCAACCAAGTCAGTAATTGGCGAAATGACCATGTTGCTGTCCGTTTTTTCACCAGCGATTGGAGCACGGAACACAACAGAGTTCGCCATTGGCTGACCTTCATGATCCATATCGGTTGTGTAGGTGTTCATGAAGTCTGAGTAAGTGTCGTTTTCAGGGCTGAGTGCCGCTAATTTTTCCGCCAGTTTTTTATCAACATCGCCTGGGCGAAGTGTTTTTAGTGCCAGTGAGCCTTTAATCGCTGTCTCTTTGGTAAGTGTGATTTGCCCTTTTTGGTTTGTCAGGCCGAAAACATCATCGGTATCAAGATCGAGGTCACCATTGTTGTTGATATCGTCAAACACCACCGCCTGGTTAAAGTAACCATCAAAGCCTGTCACAACAATGCCGCCTGGTGCGACGGTTTCATTTGAACCTGAACCACTGTCTGAGCCGCCACAACCTGTTAAAGCGATGGCCACTGACGCTGCCAGCAAACTTACCTTTTTCATCTGAGATCCCTTTTCATTCTCTTTTTGTTCAATGGAATGGCTGATGCCGATCCCTTCTTCATTAAGCCGAGGAAGAAGAGACAAAATTGTCGTCTATTTAAAAGGCTTGAGCTCAAGATGCAAGACACGGAAAAGGTTAAAAAAACCGTAAAATATATTTTGATTTTTTTATCATTAGTTGGCTTGGAAAACCTGCTCAGCTCGCTACCATCTGCCCCTAAATTCGAAGAAAAGGGAGAGGTAAATGAAACAGTTAGCTTGGCTGGTGGTATTGAGTGGTTCGGTTGTTGCGCAAGAAGCGCCGCAGGAGAGCAAGTTTGGTTACTCTTACTTCACCTTTGGTTTGGAAAATATCACCTATCAGGAAAACTTCCCGGCGACTCAGTCTGAGGTGACCGTCACCAATCTGGTGCTCAATTCCGGTGGTTTGTATCGCATTAATGATCAGTTTGATTTTTCCATTGATGCTCTGGCGACGTTTTCTCCCTCCTCTGCCGATGAAGAGTGGCATCAAGGTGGTCAGTTGATGCAAACCAACCAGTTTGAGTACACCAAGGCTTCAACCACGGTTTTACTGCATTACAAATGGCAGGACGATTGGCGCTTGGTGGCGGGACCTGCGTTTAGCTATCAAACCTACAAGCGTTTTGCGCTGCGCGGGGAAAATGGCTATGTGAATCCGGTGTTTAGTGAAGACAGCACTTGGGAAGAGAAATCGACCGATATCTTTTTAGACGCAGGTATCGCCTATGACAGCGGCCATCTCTACGGTGCGAGTCCTTGGCGGGTGAGCGGCCGTTGGACTGCGGGCATCCCCGTGTGGAGCGTGACGGAAAACAGCCGTTTTGCCAATGTTCAGTTTGATGATTTTGGTTTCCGTACCTCGGCCGAAGCCTCACTCAGTTACCGAATTATGCCGGGCCTATCGCTCGCTTGGTACGTGATGATGGGCTACGAGAAACGCTTTGAGTCAGACCCGAAAAACGTCATGATCAAAGATGCTCAGGGCGTGCCGCAGCAGCGCCAAGCTTGGCTACCGGATGCGGACACTTGGACCCTGAGCACTGGCATTCAGGCGCTATGGAACTTCTAACCCAGCGTTAAGGCTTGATGGGGTGGTGATAAATCAGATTGATTTTTAGCTCTTCCAGCAGGTGTGCGTACTGCGCTTTGGGGCGAAGAATATAGCTGTAGATTTCGCCCTCAATAAAATCGTTGTCATCGCGGTAATCGTGATTGATCGCCAGCGATGTTTTCCCTGCGCCCGATGGAAAAGCAAAGCAGGCCACCTCGGCCACGCCCTCGATGTTGTAGCTGTAGGAGACAATATCTTCGTAGCCGCCACGTCCAGCAACAACGGACAGGTCAAAATAGGGCAGCAAGATTGAACAATCAAAGCTGCCACTGACAGGGTGAATGTTTAGGTCGGAATCAAACCGCTGATAGCTGCTGGGGTCGGCCGCTTGGCGCTCAAAAATGTAGTTGCCGACTTTCGCCGCAATGTAATTTGGCTCACGGTCGTTAGACTGGCCAGCGGTAAACCGGCCATCGATAAACCGGTCATCAATAAACAGATAGTCAAAAAACTGCATTTGATAGAGCGTTTGCCCGGTATGCACGTTCAGCCGCTGTTCCATCGCTTGCTTGTCAGTTAGCATGGTGTAAGTGTGGTAGCGGTTGCCATCTTGCACTGTGATGAGGTGATTGGTCAGACCCGCTTTGATGTTGGAGGGGTAACTCTTGCGCAGTAGCCAAGTTTGCTGAGCATCAAAAGCCGACAGGCTGCTGGTGAGGATTAGCGTCTCGTCTTGCTGTTCAAATTCGCCAATCAGGCGCAGTGAATCATCATCTGGGCACGCGCGCCGCTGGTTGGCTGCGGCAAAGTAGACCTGATGATTGATCAGCTTCCACGCTTCGCAGTAGATCACTTCGTACGGGTAGCGCGTGCCAGCAAAGTTTTGGCTGGCGACGAGGCGATAGAAAGTTTGGCCAATCAAGGGATGAGTAAAGGCGTGACCCGTTTCGCCAATCGCAGGCAGATCAAAGCGCGCCGTTACCCAAGCATCGTCATCCATTCCGTGGTGATCATCGCGCGCTGAAATCAGCAGTTGTGGTGACTTCACCGCTTGGTTTGGGCTGCCGACGATCGTCAATGGGCTGGTCGCACTGAGCTTTAATCCGGGAACGTTGATCTGCACTCGGGTAGTAAGCGTATCGCCGTCGGGATCACGGAACAGTCCGTCAATCGCCAAGGTATAGCGCAGTGGTGCGCCTTGGTCGAGATCCCAGCCTGCTATCTGGCTTTGCAGCGCCTGCTGCACAGTGGCAATGATTTCGGGTGGGCGATTCTGGCCCACGCCTTTATTGCCCTCGCTGGTGGAGGTGAGAGTCTGTGTCGTGCTCAAGGTTAGCTCGACTTGCTCCTTTGCTTCCTCTTCCTGCGAAGCTTGCTCTTGTTGCGCCGTGGAGGGCGGTTTCGGTTCAATGGGGTCGGCGATCGGCGCAGGCGGTGTCACTGGGGCAGGCGTCGTAGGGCCGACCTTGTTACCAGGCGGGCTTACCTTACTTACCACAGAGCGAAGGTCAGCGGCCTGCGCGAGCAACGTCGCTGCTGCTGGCGAAGGCGATGGCGCTTGGCTTGGGGTGAACAATTGCCAGAGTGCCAGCGCGACGAGCGACGCGGCAGCAGTGAAAATCGCTTTAGCTCGCATCAGCTTACGCCATCCTTGATTGCAGCCAGCAACGGGAGAATTTGAGGTCTTTTTCGATCAAGCTGGCGCTGCACTCGAGCAGTTCGCTGATCTCCTCGTTTTTCATTCCCATCAGGTATTTGAGTTTAAGCGCGTTGGACTGACGCGGGTAACGGATGCTGAAGTTGTCCAGTACCTTGTCCATGATGATCAACTGCTCGATTTTCTCATCCTGTTCGTGCGGCAATGGCGTCACTTGCTGACGTTTCTGCGCCTGTAGCGCACGGGCGTTGTCGATCAAAATCTGCCGCATCACTTTGGCGGCCATGAGGAAAAATGCCCGCTTGCTAGTGATCTCACTCAGATCGCTGTTCGACATTTTCAAATAGGCATCGTGAATTAAAGCGGTGGTACTGTTGACGCTGTCGGCCAGCACTTGGTTCTCTGTGCCATATTTCTCTGCACTGCGCTCGCGCTCTTGCTGGGCAATGTGGCGCAGCTGCAAATAGGCAAACTGATAGAGCTGACTTTCGGCCTGCTTATCGCCCGCCTGCCACTGGCGGATAATTTGGGTAAGTTGTGAGCTTACTGTCTTCATGAAGCTTCTCCTGCGACTTTAACAAATTCAGAGATGCGAAAGGTATCGATCCGGTCGGAGCCGTCTCGTTGTGGGGAAACTTGCTGCTGGTAACGGTACAAAATCCCTTGGTCCCACCTTTGCCCGGCGGGCAGATACTCCCAAGTGGTGTACTGCGCTGGGTACTCGGTGGGAAACCAGCGCACCATGATGTTCATCTGTGCCAGTTGTGCGTAGCCGTTGGGGTTTTTGAGCCACCACATGTCGGCGTATTGCGCGCTGACCTCTTTCGGGTAACTGCGCCGCGTTGTCGGGCAGCGCTCAACACCACTTGGCCCTGCAAACACCTTACCCTGCTCGATCAGCAGGCAGCGTTCGCTGATATCACTCTCTTGGTAGACAGTCTCTTTCCACACCCCTTGGTAAGCAATGCGGTTGCCAAGCGATTCTGGATAGGTAAACCAGATCATTTCGCTGCGATTGGCGTGCGGGACGTGTTCGCTGCGCCCCATGCCTTGCACTTTGCCGAGGATCAGTTGGGTTTGCGGATCGAAGTTGAGCGCCACGGAGCGATATTTCCAATCCCCTTCGTCGTCGAAATCGTCCAAAGAAAAGCCATTGAGATCGTTACGGGTGCAGCCTTTGGCCGCGCAGCCAACCACCCCTTGCCAGTGGGCAAAATCGCTCAGCGGCTCAACCGTTTTATGCGCGTGCGGCTGGGTTCGGTCTAAAAAGCAGCCATTGAAATAGTCGCCAAGACTCGGGTATTGGATCACGCTCTCAGCGGTGATTTCAAAGCTCATTTCGCCAATCGGCGTGCGGTAGTCTGGCCGTTCGAGATGGCGTACATCCAGCGCGCAAGCGCGTCCGCGCCAATCTTTCTTCTTGATCATGATGTTGCTCAGACGGGTATTAAGCGGCGAAAAAATCACCTCGTCAGAGATAAAGTGCTGCTCAATGTAGCGCTGGCTCTGGTTTAGGTGCGCCACCGCCTCTTTGACTGACACCAGTGGCAAGCCCAAAAGCTCGGCGCTGTGGTCGAGAAAATTGAGATCGATGCGCTGCAACTGCTGTTGAAATTGAGGGTTGGAGAGCACGCTACTGACCAGCACAATCTCATCGCGATTTTCCGGCGTGCTGTCGAGTGACAGCAGCAGGCGCGTGAGGTTGATGCTGCGGCTCGGTTTGGTGGTGGCCAGCGTTGGCGTAATCACTTCCTGAGCGGAAAGAGTGGTGAGCAGGTAGCCTTGCTCATTGGGAGCGAGAAAAAAACTCACCACATCGCCGGGCTGGTATTGAAATGCCCCTTTGTGGGTTAAACCGCTCAAGTTCGAGCTGGTTTTGTAATAGAGCCCGGTGACGGGCGCATCGATAAAATAGCCCGTTTGGGTCGACGTGGCGTGGGCCATAAGGCTGCCCAACCACAGCAGAGTGAAAGAAAAAATCCGTTTCATAGTACTACTTATTTCTGAGTTTCAGGGCGGGTGGCGTCGACACTCTGCTTTTGCGGCACCGGAGTGAGCATCGCCAGCAGCATCTTCTGTTTGATGTGTTTGGGGATCTCCGGGTTGGAGAGAATCCGTCGCCGCGTCATCTCCAGCATGGCGTTGACCGACAGCTCAGTCGCGTCGTTGCCCTTGCTGTGAAACATCAAACTGGTCACTTCGTACATCATCTCTTCAGCGATCAATTTTTCTTGATGCAGCTGACGGTTTTTCGCCATTAAGGTGCTGGTGAAGCTGACTCCCGAAATCAGCAGCAAGATGATTAATAGCGAAGGGATAGGGCGGCGCTGCAACAGGCGGCGCGTGGTGTAAAAAGGGTTATGCAGCTTGAGCGAAATGGGGCGGCACGCCAGCACATTTTCGATGTCGTGGCGCAGCTCGCTGACGCTGAGGTAGCGCTCTGCGGTGCGCTGCGCGGTCGCTTTGTCACCAATCAAACGAAGATCCGAGTGCTTGGGCTGCGCGGGGAAAAGCAGTTGCAAAATTTTGCCCAGCGAATAGAGGTCGCTTTGCTGGGTGAGATACGCGCCCGCTTTCTGCTCTGGGCTGGCGTAGTGTTCGCTGTAAGCGAGCAGACCGAGCTGCCCTTCGCCGCAGGCCGGAGGATACACTTTTTGCGTTAAGTTAAAATCGAGCAGTTTAGGCCGCTGATCTTTATCGATGAGAATGTTTTCTGGCTTTAGATCGGCGTGCAGGACCTGATTTTGATGGGCGTGCTCAATGGCTTGGCAGATGTGGCGAAACAGGGTCAGTTTTTGCGCCTTGCTAAGCGAGTGTTGCTGTAAAAAGCGCTCAAGCGTCACGCCTTCGACCCGCTCCATCACGATGTAAACCGAATCCTGATGCATGCCGCCGTCAAACACCTTGGCAATGCTCGGGTGATTGAGGCGCGCCAAAAGCTGTGCTTCATCAAACAGCGCCCGAGTGCCCAAAATGTTGCTTAAGGTCGGTTGAATGAACTTGATCGCCAGTTGCTGCTCGAAGGTTTGATCGGCGCGATACGCCGCGTACACTACCCCCATTCCGCCACGACCGAGCTCGTGGGTGAGCTGGTATTTGTCGATCAGGTGACCGGAGAGATCCAGCGTTGCGTGGGTTGCTTGCTGAGCGTGAAACCCCAGCAATTGCGTGAAGGGCTCTTGTCCGTCGGCTTCGAGCAAAGGCATGACGCTCTGATACAACTCAAGCGAACTCTGTTTGAGCTTTTGAAGAAAGTCTTGTTTCTGATTGTCATCGAGATCCAGCAGGTGATAGAAAACCTGCGTGGTACTGGAACCTAACTGCACTGTACGTTTCTAATTCTTGTTTAATTCGCCGTAAGTCTATAAGAAATTTGTAATATATGTGATATTTTTCTTATTTATGAGATAGCATTCTCATAAAATAAGAATGGTGTTAATCGCTGACTGTGGCAAATTTGAAACTTAATTGCCATCCGACGACTGAGAAGCACTGAGCTCCAAATACTTCTTCTCGATAAAAGCTTTCTCTCGCCCTAAATGCAGCAACTGTTTTTGGCTGGCGGCCAGTTGCTGCTTGAGCTCATTCAGCTCCGACGCTTGCGGCGCTGAAGCCGTCTGGCTGGCTAACTGGCGCTTATAGTTTTCAATGGTGGCCAAAAGTTGCTCTTTCTCTTTGGCAAAGTTCTGCTCTATGTCCTGAAATCCGCCGCTTTCGCTGATCATGATGTATTCACGCTCAAGCTGCTCGAACTGCTTTTCGATCGCTTCTTTCTGCTGGCGTAGCCCGGCGACGGTATCATTCTGCTCCAGCAGGATATTTTTGGCTTTACGTAGCCCGCGTGTACTTTTATCCAGATCACCTTTCAGCTTGCGAATGAGTTGGTGCGATTTGGACAGTTTTTGATTGAGCAGCTCAATCGACGCTTGCTCTTCACGGCTGTGGCCGCTGCTCGCAGCACGGATCTCGGCAACTTGTTGTTCCAAGGCCTGTTGGATTTGCACCAGCGCATTTAAGGTTTCGCGGTTTTCATTGCTGTAGTTGAGCGCGTGATTGACCGACTCTTCGCACAGTGCTTGAGCCGATTGACTGAGTGCGCCACCCTTGGCTGAGGAGCCAAGCGCTTGGCGAAACTCGCGCAGCATCAGCCAGAGAATGACAAACCACAGCAGCAAGATCAGCAAGCCGAGGTTGATGGCGAGGGTCATCAGCAGATCGGGGCCAAGTTCATTTAGCAGCAATTCCAAAGACATAGACAATCAACTTTATGACTAGTGGTATGGCTAAGTTTAGATGCTAGCGATTTTTGTGCCTATAATTTAAAACAGTTTTCGCAGTGGAGCTGGCGGTAAGGTGAAGATACTGATAGTCGATGACAGCAGGGCAACGTTAGAAATTGTGCGCAAAGCGCTGCAAAGTTTTGGTTATCGTCGCTTGTCGATTGAAAAGACCAACAGCGCCACACAAGCGCTGGAGACGATCGAGCAATGGCAGCCAGACATAGTGCTGACCGACTGGCACATGCCGGATATGACGGGCTTGGCGCTGGTGGAGACGGTGTCGCAGCGCTACCCGCAGATCAAAATTGCCATGATCACCACAGTGGACGATGAGACGCAAATCGCTCAGGCGAAAGCGGCCGGCGCCAGTTTTGTTTTGAGCAAACCGTTTGATGATGAAGCGCTGCACCGCAAACTGCTGCCTTTAGTGCAAGGGGCGGAAGAGAGTGAAAAAGCGCTGGATGCTTTGGTGGAAGTGCAAAAAGAGCTGGCGCTTCCCAAGCTCAGCCAACTGGAAAAGCTGCTGAAAAAGGTGGTGCACAGCGAGATTGAACTGAACAATATTCGCTTGCAGCAGTTTGATGACAGCAAGGTGCCGTGTCTGATCGCCATTTACGAAGATGGGGAAACGCAAAAACCGCGCGCCGTAGCCGTGCTCGATATTTACGCGGTGTGCGTGCTGGCGTCGGCCAATCCGCATATCTCGCCCGAGCAGCTAAGCCAAGCGGTGCACAAAAAGATGGTCAGCAAAGCGATACTCGACACCTGCCAGCGGGTGCTGGATAAATCCTCGCTGGCGTTCCTCGACAGTTTGACGCGCAAAAGTCTGCGGCTCAAAAGCGTCAGTTTTGCGCCACAAGCGTTCGATAAGCTCAAAGTGCTGTTTAATAAGGAAGCTGATAAGCGGGTCGATTTTTCCTGCCAGTTGCAGCAAATGGCGCAAGGTAAAATCACCTTAGTCGGTTTTTAGCTGTGTCGACTGGTTGTGCCTGTGCGGCAGACGGGTCATAATGTTACACGTAACATTACTGATAAAAAGCGTTTTATGGCTCAACATACCTCTGCCGCGCCCAGCAGCAAAAAAGCACGCACGACTCTACAAGATGTCGCCGACCAAGTGGGCGTGACCAAAATGACCGTTTCGCGCTATCTGCGCAATCCGCAGTCGGTCGCGGAAAAGACCCGCGAGAAAATTGCCGCGGTGATTGAGGAGCTCGGTTACATCGAAAACCGCGCCCCAGCGATGCTGTCCAAATCGTCCAGCCGCGCGATTGGCATTCTGCTGCCATCCCTGTCCAACCAGATTTTTGCCTCCTTTGTGCAAGGAATTGAAACCGTTACCAAAGCGCACGGCTACGAGACGCTGTTGGCCCACTTTAGCTATGACGAGTTAGAGGAAGAGCGCAAAATCGCTTCGCTGCTCTCTTATCAGGTGGATGGGCTGATTTTGACCGAGAGCCACCACACCGAACGCACCTTGCAGATGATCAAAAACGCCGGCATCCCTGTGGTGGAAACCATGGAGTTGCCGAGCCAACCGATTGATATGGCGGTCGGGTTGAATCACATCGAGGCGTCGTATCAGGTGGTGAAGCGCATGATTGCCTCGGGCAAACGGCACATCGCCTATTTTGGCGCGCGTTTAGACACGCGCACTAAGCTGCGCATGCAAGGTTATGATCGCGCCATGCTCGAAGCGGGCTTGACTCCGCAACACGTGCTCACGGGCGATCACTCCAGCTTTTCTCTCGCCGATGAGTTGCTGCAACGCGCGCTGGCCATTATGCCGACGCTCGATGGGGTGTTTTGTACCAACGACGACATTGCCATCGGTACGCTGCTGGTGGCTCAGCAGCGCGGTATTGCTGTGCCTGCGCAGTTGGCGGTGGTTGGGTATAACGCGCTCGATATCGGCCAAACCATCAGCCCGAAGCTGACCAGTGTCGATACGCCCCGTTTTCAGATCGGCGAGAAAAGTGCCGAGCTGCTGCTGGCGCGTCTGCGCGGAGAACAGCCGGAGCAAAGCGTGGTGGATATGGGCTACAAAATTACCGCTGGCGAGAGTGTGTAACTCGGTCGATGTGATTAAAACCAAGGGCGCGATGAACGCGCCCTTGTTGATCAGATGATAAAACTCGCCCCTTGATCGGCGCTGCTGACATGCTGGCGCATCACCTGAAACAGATGGCGTCCCCAAGTTTGCTGGCTTGCCTCTGTATCGATTTCAAGCACGCAGCGACCTGTTGTGTCGCTGAGATTATTAAGCTCGCCCGTTTGGCAGTCGAGACGTAGCCAATCACCATCACGCACTAAACCAATTGCTCCGCCACGTATCGCTTCCGGTGAAACGTGGATGGCCGATGGAATTTTGCCTGATGCGCCAGACAAACGGCCATCGGTGACCAGCGCCACTTTAAACCCCGCCTTTTGCACATTGCCTAAGATCGGCATCAGCTTGTGCAGCTCTGGCATGCCATTTGCCGCTGGGCCATTGTGTGTCACCACCACGATGCAATCTCGGTTGAGCTCACCGCGTTGGTACGCCGCTTCGACCTCGTGCTGGCACTGGAACACCAGCGCTGGCGCTTCAATCACCCGCTGCTCCGCTTTAACCGCTGAGACCTTCACCACCGCTTGCCCTAAGTTGCCGCGCAGCACACGTGTGCCGCCTGTTGGTTGGAATACGGCGCCTGTCTTGGCAATCACTTGGTGATCTAAACTGCCTTGGCAGCTTGTCCAGACCAGTTTGCCGTCGACTAACTTAGGCAGCGTCATTTGATGGTCGAACTCGCCAAACACGGGCTGCACGTCGCGATGCAGCAGAGCCGATTCATTCAAGCGATGCAGCAGCGCAGGCACGCCCCCCGCTTGTTGGAAGGCGTTCATGTCAGCGGGGCCGTTGGGGTAAACCCGCGCCAGTAAAGGCACCACGTCTGACAAATCACTGATGTCCTGCCACGTCAGCTCCAGCCCGGCAGCGCGCGCCACCGCCAACATGTGAATGGTGTGGTTGGTGCTACCGCCCGAGGCGAGCAGAGCGACAATGCCGTTGATAAGGCTTTTTCCCGTCACCACCTCGGCCAACGGGCGATAGTGGGAAGAGCCCGAAGTCATGGCGGCGATTTTCAGCGCGGCGTGTTCTGTCAGCGCTTTGCGCAGCGCGCTGTGTGGGTGGACAAAGGCGGAGCCGGGCAGCATCAAACCCATCGCCTCAAACACTAACTGGTTGGTGTTGGCGGTGCCATAGAAGGTGCAGGTGCCGACCGAATGGTAGGCGCGACACTCCATATCGAGCAGTGCCTCTTTCCCCACGTCACCCGCGGCGTATTTCTGGCGAATATCGACTTTCTCTTCGTTGCTGATGCCCGTTGCCATCAACCCTGCTGGCACAAATGCGGTAGGCAAGTGCGCGTAAGCGAGTGCGCCCATCAGCTGTCCGGGCGCAATTTTGTCACATATGCCGAGTAGCAGCGTGGCGTCATACAGGTTGTGGCTGAGCGACAGCGCGGTGGCCTGCGCGATCAGATCACGCGAAAAGAGCGACAAGTCCATCCCCGGCTGGCCTTGGGTCACGCCATCGCACATTGCAGGCACGCCGCCCGCAACTTGCGCCGTGTGGCCATACGGAGCCAGCGCGGCTTTGATTTGCGCGGGATAGAATTGATAAGGCTGATGCGCGCTCAACATGTCGTTGTAAGCGTTGATGATGGCGATATTGGCGTGGGTGAAGTTGAGAATACTCTGTTTTTCGGCCGAGCAAGACGCCGCGACCGCGTGAGCCAAATTACCGCAAGATAGATGAGCGCGCGCTTTGCCATGTTGCGCCTGTTGCGCGGTACGGGCTAAAAATGCCGCACGGCTTTGCGCGCTGCGCTTTGAGAGGCGTTCGGTGACCGCAAGAATAACAGGATGAGTCATAAGGCAACCTCGCTTTGTGCGATCAATGCGGTGGCGGCTTCTTCCACCACCTGTTCGATGGGCGCGTCGATAGAAACAATCAGGGTTTGCGGCTCATCGTCCGGGCGCTCTAAGGTGGCAAACTGGCTGTTGACCATGTTCTCTTTCATAAAATGGCCTTGGCGCTGGCGCATGCGCTCTAAAATCAGCGCCTTATCGCCGTCGAGAAACAGAAACGTCACGTTTCGGTTGCCATCGCGGATCTGGTCGCGGTAACACTTTTTCAGCGCGGAGCAGACAATCACGCCGTGTTCATTTTTGCTCTCTAAGCTGTAGGCCGCATCGCGAATGCGCTCCAGCCATGGTGTGCGGTCATCGTCATTCAGCGGCTGGCCAGAGGCCATTTTCTGAATGTTAGCGCGAGGATGAAGATCGTCGCCGTCAATGAATTTACGCCCCAGTTTTTTCGCCAAAAGCTCACCGATGGTGGTTTTACCGCTCGCGCAGACACCCATCACAATGACACTACTACCCGCCATAATTTGCCCTCATAACTAAACTTGCGCGTGATCTCAAAATTGAAATTCACTTGGAAATATGGGTTTATCTTATTCATGTTATCGGTAACATGTTACCGGTAACTTCAGTAAATGTGAACCACAACACAAACTATAATTCGTAAAGGTGAACCTATGGAACAGCTAGCCCAAACCCCTGATCCTACGTATCTTTTAACCGTTGCAGCGCTGGCAATTGCCGCCTTGCTTCTCCTTATCATCAAAGTCAGAGTGCACGCTTTTGTCTCTCTGATTACCGTCAGTTTGGCGACAGCCATCGCCACTGGCGTCACGGCAGACAAAGTGGTGCCCACCATGCTGGGGGGCTTTGGCGGCACACTGGCCTCCGTGGCGCTGCTTGTTGGCCTTGGCGCCATGATTGGCAAAATTTTGGAAGTGACGGGCGGGGCGAAAGTGCTGGCCGACACCATGATCGGTCGCTTTGGCAAAGAGCGTGCGCCGCTTGCACTGGGGGTTGCTTCGCTGCTGTTCGGCTTCCCGATCTTTTTTGACGCAGGCCTTGTGGTGATGATGCCGATCATCTTCAGCGTGGCCAAACGCTTTGGCGGCTCACCGCTGAAATATGCCTTGCCCTCTGCGGGCGCATTTGCGGTGATGCATGCGTTTGTGCCGCCGCACCCGGGCCCAGTGGCGGCGGCGGAGTTTCTCGGCGCGAACATCGGCCTGTTGTTGGTGGTTGGGATCTTGGTCGCGATTCCGACTTGGTATCTTGGTGCCTACTTGTTTGGTCTATATGCTGGCAAAAAATTCGACATTCCGCTGTCAAAAGCCTTTTTCAATAGCGACACCATCCTAGACGAAAAGCAAATGCCCAAATTTGCTACCGTGATGACGCTGCTGGTGCTGCCGGTGCTGCTCATCTGTCTTGATACGGTGCTTAACACCTTAGCGGTGGCGGGCGTTATCGACGGTAAAACACCATTGGTGGCGTTTTTACGCATGCTGGGTAAAACGCCCGTGGCGCTGCTCATCACCTTGGTGGTGTGTCTGTTGGTGTTTGCCAAAGATTACGGCATGGCGAAGTTGGAAAAGCTGTGCGGCGATTCACTCGCGCCGATTTGTGGTGTGATCCTCGTGACAGGCGCGGGTGGCATGTTTGGCGGTGTGTTGCGCGCCAGCGGTATTGGTGATGCGTTGGCTAACGTGCTGACCGATACTGGCATGCCGGTGATTGTGGCCGCGTTTGTGATCTCCACTTGCTTGCGCGTCGCGCAGGGCTCGGCCACCGTGGCGCTAACGACGACGGCGGCACTGATTGCGCCTGTGGTCGCGGCAACAACAGGCTTGAGCGAACTGGATCTGTGCTTTATCGTGATCGCCATTGCTGGCGGCGCGACGGTGCTGTCTCACTTTAATGACTCCGGTTTCTGGTTGGTTTCCCGCTTGATGGAAATGGACGAGAAAACCACTTTAAAAACTTGGACGGTAATGGAAACGTTACTTGGTGGTATCGCCTTTATTATCGTTGCAACATTGAGCTTTATTCTTTAGAGGTGATCGATGAAAACACTTGAACAACGACTAAGAGAAATCCAAATCGTCCCGGTTATTGCCATCAACGACGTATCGCATGCGCTGCCACTCGCGAAAGTGTTGGTGGAAAATGGTCTGCCGTGTGCGGAAGTGACTTTCCGCACTGAAGCGGCGGCAGAATCGATTCGCCTGATGCGTGAAGCGTACCCTGATCTGCTGATTGGTGCAGGTACGGTGCTGACTACAGAGCAAGTGGACATCGCCATCGAAGCGGGGGTGGATTTCATCGTCAGCCCCGGCTTTAACCCAACCACAGTGAAATACTGTCAGCAGCGCGGTGTGGCCATCGTACCGGGCGTCAACAACCCAAGCTTAGTGGAACAAGCGATGGAAATGGGGCTGCGCACGTTGAAGTTCTTCCCAGCAGAGCCGTCAGGCGGTGTGGCGATGTTGAAAGCGCTGACGGCCGTTTACCCCGTGGAATTTATGCCAACCGGTGGCGTGAGCCCATCTAACGTGGAAGATTATCTCGCGCTGAAATCGGTTGTCGCCTGTGGCGGTACGTGGATGGTGCCCACCGCCATGATGGACAACGGCGATTGGGAAGGTATTGCCGAACTGGTTCGTGTGGTGAAGTAAAAAATAGTGCACCATAACGCAAAAGGCCATCGTTTGATGGCCTTCTTTTATATTGGTTAACCCTTCGTTTTACCCGACAGTGTCAGCAGCAAAGTGGCGCTACCACAAGTAATAAGTACCCAGCCTAGGTGGCCGACGAGCGCCGCGGTGGCTAAGCCAGCGCCTATCAACAGGTAATACATCAGGCCAAATAGCGCGCCAGCACTGCCTGCCTGCGCTTTGTATTGTGATAATGCCATGCTCAGCACATTCGGAATGGCTATGCCAAACGCCATCACCACCAACAGCATCGGGGCGACAAACCAGATCGACGCCTGTAACGCGTAAACTGCTATAGCGCCGAGCGTCAAAAGCAGTGACGCGGCTTTCAATAAGCTCTGCTGTGCCATGTTTTTGGCCAGCAAGCCCTTATTCACGTAGCTCCCAAGTAAAGAGCCGAGTCCAAGCACGAGGCCGCTGTAGCCGAACTGTTCGGCGGAGTAACCGAGCGTGGCAAATGCAAAAGCGCCGAGTTGGTAGTAAGAGAACAGCGCAATGTTATACAGCGCCACCAAGAAGGCCGAACGCCAGATGTGCGCATCTTTGACCATACGCCGGCTCAATGCACCCAGTGCAAGGGGATGTTTGCTTTGCTGGGTTTCTGGCAATTTGACGAAGTTGTAGAACAGCAAGGCAAGCGCCAAGACAAACAGAGCCAGAAAGACCGCCGCATGGCCGCCAAGCTGGGCGAGTTGCCCGCCGCTAAACATGCCGATCACCGGGCTGATGGATATCCCTAAGCCCATTAAGCTGAAGACTTTGCCAAGCTCCGTGCCAGTAAAACAATCACGCAACATCGTTTGGGTCACCACCGAGCCAACAGCGATGCCAAACGCACTGCAAGCGCGCGCCAACATCAAAATGGTAAAGCTGTCGGTGTGCATCGCGGTAAACGCACTGGCAGCGTAGATCAACAAGCCCAGTAACATGGTGGGGCGTCTTCCCCATTGATCTGCCAAAATGCCCCACACCGCGACGCCCAGCGCAAAAACGCCAAAATAGATCGAGAGAGTTTGCGCCGCTTGCGCGTAAGAGACGCTAAATGCCTGTGCAATCGAGCCTAAGGCGGGGCTGTAAATGGTTTCGACAATTTGCGGAAACATCAGCATCACGACCATTAAGCCAAGAGAGGGTTTTGCTTTCATTGCGATTCTCACCTTTGTTTTGTTCGCGGTGAGTATATCTGCCATGATATTGGGTAAGTTAACGACATTCAGAATGAAAATATCAACATTCGGACAGGCGAAGATGGCTGGATGTGAATATGGATGGTAAGAGACATTATGGCAGTGATTACCCCAGCAACCCAATTTGACGCTGATGCGCTGCCCGCCAGCGTCATTGGGATCGCCTCAGAGATCGGCCAGCACGATTCCGGTATGCATCAGCACAGCAAAGGGCAGTTACTTTACGCGGCGAAAGGTTGCATGACTTTTGTACTGGACCATTCGCTGTGTACCTTGCCGCCGACAAAAGCCGTGTGGATCCCGCCCAATCTGTCTCATCGCGCGGTGATGACCAATGTGGTGGCCTATCGCTCGCTCTATTTTGATTGTCGCCAGTTCACGGCGCCGACGGAGTTGGTGATGATAGACGTCAACCCACTGTTGCAAGCGTTGATTGAACGCATGGCGTTTTGGCCGTGGGACAAGGCGGAAGAAGAGATGCGCAATATCGTCGCGCTGTTTTGGGAAGAGTTCGCCAGCGCTAAACGTCACTTTTTCCAGCTCCCCTTGCCGCAAGATGCCCGGTTACAACCATTTCGCGCCGCGATGACCCAAGAGACTTTTTTAGCGCCCTCAGCGGCTGAGCTAGCCGAGCGTGTTGGCCTGAGCAGTAAAACCGTCACACGAATGTTTCAAACCGACACGGGTATGTCGTATCAAGAGTGGCGCCAGCAGTGGCGCTTGCTCAAATCGATCGAACTGCTTTCGTCAGGCCTGTGTGTCACCGATGTGGCGTATTGGCTGGAGTTTGCCTCAGACAGCGCCTTTATCGCCTTTTTCAAAAAGCAGACTGGTTACCCGCCGTTGCACTTTATGAAAATTGGGCAAAACTTATGAAGGAGTGGCAAGCACATAAACCAAGTTCAGTGATGGATTCTGCGTTTGTGTGAACTGAGCGCGCATGGCTTTGCATCGCCAAAGTGAGTTGTGTTTACGTGTTGTAGCGCGTTTACCCGTGACTAGCTAGAGGAATTCGCATGAGTCGAACTGTTAAATTATTAATGTTGGGGTGGTTAGGATTATTTTTATCTATACCACCAGTGTGGGCCAGTGTGACTTGGCAAGGACATTGTCGAGACAGGCTCCCTTTTCTTTATTACGAAGATGGACAGTGCAAAGGGCCGGGTGGGGATGTGATCACCCAAGCCATCAGTAAAATGGGTCATCAAATCGAATGGACCAAGGCGCCTTGGGCGAGAACCATTGGTGTTGCTCCACAAGGTGGTGTTGACATCATCCCTTTGCATTCGATGAATGAAGAGCGTGAGACGTACTTACATCCTCTCTTGATGGGCTACGGAAAAAGAGAAGTGTTTTACTTCACTCGTAAAGACTCTGATATTGATGCGAAAGATTTTGATGAAATCGTCAGTAAAGGGTATGTGATTGGTGCGCTTAATGGCAGTTTCTATAGTTCGCAATTCAATCAAAACGTGGATAAGTTGCGCACAAACTTTGTCACCAAGGGTGATCAATTGATCAACATGCTCAAGGCGGGCCGGTTGGATCTGGTTATCACCTCAGAGCAGCATGGTTTGGAGGTGTTTGACAGTGATCCTGAGTTGAGAAAAATTGCCTACAAAGACGTGTCACTGAATGGTCGGTTTTTTAGTGTCCCTAGGCGTTCTGCGAATTATCAATACATTGAGCAATTAGAAGCGATTTTATTGGAGATGCGACGCTCAGGAGAAGTCACTCGTATCTATGAATCTTATGGTTTAGAAGCACCGATCCAGCAAGAATGACCTTGTGGTTGTGAGGTGGAGGCAAATGACCGCGGGCCGGTGAGTTGGCCCGCGGTTATGTTTTTTTGGGCGCCTTAGCGCATAGTAACGAACTCTTCCGAACCGGTTGGGTGGATAGCCACAACTGAGTCGAAATCGGCTTTGGTTGCGCCCATCTTCATCGCCACGCCGAAACCTTGAATCATTTCGTCCACCGCGAAACCGATGCCGTGCAGGCCGACCACTTTCTCATCTTCACCCGCACATACGAGCTTCATCTTGCATGGCTGACGGTGTTGCGTCACCGCGGTGTACATCGCAGTAAAGCCTGATGTGTACACTTTCACGTTCTCTTTGCCATATTGAGCGATCGCTTCTGGTTCAGTCAGGCCAATAGTGCCGATAGGTGGGTGGCTGAACACTACAGTTGGCACCAACTCATAGTCCATCTTCGCGTTGGGTTTGTTGTTGAACAGACGCTCAGAGAGCTGACGACCTGCTTTCACTGCAACCGGGGTGAGTTCTATGCCGCCTTCCATAATATCGCCCACGCAGTAAATGCCTTCTATGTTGGTGGCTTGGAACTCATCGACTTTGATGTAGCCGCGCTCGTTGGTCGCTACGCCGGTTGCGCTCAGGTTGATGGCGTCAGTCGCAGGGTGACGGCCGATTGCCCAGATAAGCTGATCAACGTTTTGGCTTGTACCGTTTTCAAGGTGAAGCGTTAGGCTGCCATCGGCTTCTTTCACCACCTCTTTTGGTACCGAGTGGGTGTGCAATGTTGGGCCTTCTGCCGCCATCACTTCCACTAAGGTGTCGATGATCATAGGGTCGAAGCTGCGCAGTGGTGATTCTTTACGGCAGAACAGGTGAGTTTCGGTGCCAAGCGCGTTGAGTACGCCAGCGATTTCCACCGCGATGTAACCCGCGCCGACCACAGCAACACGTTTTGGTTGCTCTGCTAGGTCGAAGAAGCCGTTGGAATCGATGCCGTATTCCGCGCCCGGAATGTTTGGAATGGTCGGGCGGCCGCCTACGGCGATCAGGATGTGATCCGCGGTGTAGTGCTCACCGTTCACTTCCACGGTTTTCGCATCGATGAATTTCGCGAAGCCTTTAATCACGTTGACTTTGTTGTTGCCGAGCACGCGATCGTAAGATTGATGGATACGGCCAATGTACGCTTGGCGGCTTTCCACCAGTTTGCTCCAGTCGAAGCCTTTTACGTCCACATCAAAGCCGTAATCTGGAGCGTAAAGGCTCATCGCTTCGGCGATTTGCGCGCCATGCCACATCACTTTTTTCGGTACACAACCGACGTTGACACAGGTGCCGCCGAGGTCTTTCGCTTCGATCAGCGCCACTTTCGCGCCATACATGGCTGCACGGTTGGCCGATGCGATACCGCCACTACCACCACCGATACAGATATAGTCAAAATGCGTTGCCATTACTTTCTCCAAGATCTTATTGATTTTTTGAGTGCCCAACATAGATTGGGGTGGCGCGTTGTGAAGTCAATGCCACCGCTTTCCCCCTATCATAAAACGAGTCTAGCAATTTGCTTAATGGGAAAAAGTGACGATGCTTATGACAAATAGCGATGAGAGGATCGGAAAAGCTCGCGCTCAAGGAATATGAGGCAGAGTTAAGTGGCGATGTTGGGTGAAAAAAGCGCAGCGGTTAAGGCGCTGCGCTGAGAGAGGAGGGGCGCTCAGCCGTTATTCCGGTACCACCCACTCGACTTTCCAGTGGCCTGTCGCTGGCGCGATGGCTTGTTGCAGAAACGGCAGAATCTCTTGCATCTGGCTTTCCAGCTTCCACGGCGGGTTTATCACGATCATGCCGGATGCCGTCATGCCGCGCTCGTTGGTGTCGGGTGACACGCCGAGCTCAATTTGTAAGATTTTGCGAATGCCGAGCCCTTCAAGCCCTTCCAGCATGTCATCGATGTCGCAGCGATTGACCACTGGATACCAAATCGCGTAGATGCCCGTCGCCCAACGTTTGTGGCTTTGGTAAATCGCTTGCACCACATCACGGTACTCTTTGGCTAGCTCGTAAGGTGGGTCAATCAGCACTAAACCGCGGCGCTCTTGTGGCGGCAGGCTGGCTTTAAGGCGTGAAAAGCCATCTTCTTTGTAGATGCTCACTTGGTGATCACGGTGAAACTCTTGTTCCAATAGCGGGTAATCGCTTGGGTGAAGCTCGGTGAGTACCATACGATCTTGCTCACGCAACTGAGCACGCGCCACGCGCGGCGAACCTGGGTAGTAACGTAAGTTGTCGCCGTTATTCAGCACCTTGATGGCATCGAGGTAGCTTTTAAGATCTTCAGGAAGATTGTTTTGCTCCCAAATTCGTGCGATGCCTTGTTTGTATTCGCCCGTCTTTTCTGACCATTCATGCGTTAGATCGTAGCGACCCACGCCGGAATGGGTGTCGTGATAGACGAAGGGTTTGTCTTTTTGTTTTAAGGCGTCCAGAATCAAACTCTGAACAATATGCTTTACCACGTCGGCGTGATTGCCAGCGTGAAAACTGTGGCGATAACTCAGCAAAATACACTCTCGTAACACTCTTGGCAGAGTGTGGTCTGGGATGAATAGGGTGATTATATACGCAAGTGATGCGGATGTTGATGGATCTCTCAGCCTAAGCACGGACAAAATTGCTCCACAGTATTGAAATCTGAACCTGTTGCTCATATGTAGTGTCATAATGCAGTACGTATTACCTCCGTTGGCTGAAAAACAGTCGATGGAAGCGCGCAGCCCGTTGGACGCGCGGCTGCCCCAGTCACGCCTATGAACCAAACAAAAGGAATTTATATGTCGAATCCACTGCTTACTTTTACGGATCTGCCTCCGTTTTCTCAAATCAAACCTGAGCATGTGAAACCTGCGGTCGAGCAGGCGATTGCCGATTGCCGCGCCAAGATTGACCAAGTGTTGGCGGACAACAGCAACCCGAGCTGGGAAAGCGTGATTGCGCCGATTGAGGAAGTGGATGATCGCCTGAGCCGCATTTGGTCACCCGTCAGCCATATGAACTCGGTGGTTAACAGCGATGAGCTGCGTGATGCTTATGAAAGCTGCTTGCCGATGCTGTCAGAGTACGGCACTTGGGTCGGTCAGCACAAAGGCCTGTTTGAAGCTTACAAAACCATCAAAGCCAGCGATGAGTATCAAAAACTGACGCAAGCGCAGAAGAAAACCATCACCGATTCACTGCGTGATTTTGAGTTGTCGGGCATCGGCTTGCCTGCGGACGAGCAGCATCGCTACGGCGAGATCAGCAAACGCATGTCGGAGCTGAGCTCGAAATTCTCCAACAACACCCTTGATGCCACCATGGGCTGGACCAAGCACCTCACGGATGAAAAAGAGCTAGCAGGCATGCCTGAATCCGCGCTGGCGGCGGCCAAAGCGGCGGCAGAAGCGAAAGAGCTGGATGGCTATCTGCTGACGCTCGACGTACCGTCGTATCTGCCAGTGATGACTTACTGTGACAACCAAGCGCTGCGCCGTGAAGTTTACGAAGCGTATGTGACGCGCGCCTCTGATCGCGGCCCGAACGCGGGTAAGTGGGACAACACGGAAATCATCAACGAGCAGTTAAAACTGCGCTATGAAATTGCCCGTATGCTGGGTTTTAACACTTACAGCGAAAAATCGCTGGCGACCAAAATGGCCGAGAGCCCAGCACAAGTGCTTGGCTTTTTGAATGATTTGGCCACCAAAGCCAAGCCGCAAGGTGAGCGCGAAGTTGAAGAACTGCGTCAGTTTGCTGAGCAAGAGTTTGGTGTGTCTGAACTCAACGTGTGGGACATCGCTTACTACAGCGAAAAGCAAAAACAGCATCTGTTCCAAATTTCTGATGAAGAGTTGCGCCCTTATTTCCCTGAGTCCAAAGCCGTCAGTGGCCTGTTTGAAGTGCTCAAGCGCGTGTTTGGCATGAGTGTGCAAGAGCGTCAGGGCGTCGATGTTTGGCATAAGTCGGTGCGTTTCTTCGATATTTTTGATGCACAAGGCACGCTGCGCGGCAGTTTCTACCTGGATCTCTACGCGCGTGAACACAAACGTGGCGGCGCGTGGATGGATGAGTGCCGCGTGCGCCGCGTTAACGCGCAAGGCGATCTGCAAACGCCAGTGGCGTATCTGACGTGTAACTTCAACCGTCCGATCGGCAATAAGCCCGCGCTGTTTACGCACGATGAAGTGGTCACGCTGTTCCACGAATTCGGTCATGGCATCCATCACATGTTGACCCAAGTGAGCACGGGTGCGGTTTCTGGCATCAATGGTGTGCCTTGGGATGCGGTTGAGCTGCCAAGCCAGTTCCTCGAAAACTGGTGCTGGGAAGAAGAGGCGCTGGCGTTTATCTCTGGCCACTACGAAACGGGCGAACCGCTGCCTAAAGCGATGCTAGAGAAAATGTTGGCGGCGAAGAACTTCCAGTCGGCGATGGGGATTTTGCGCCAGCTTGAGTTTGGTCTGTTCGATTTCACCCTGCACACTGAGTTCGATCCGGAAGTCGGCCCGCGTGTACTGGAAACGTTGGCGGAAGTGAAACAGAAAGTGGCGGTGCTGCCAGCGGTCGAATGGGCGCGTGCATCGCATAGTTTTGGGCATATCTTTGCGGGTGGTTATAGCGCGGGTTACTACAGCTATCTGTGGGCTGAAGTGCTCTCTTCCGATGCGTTCTCACGTTTTGAAGAAGAAGGGATTTTCAACTCTGAAACGGGGCAAAGCTTCCTGCACAACATTCTTGAGATGGGCGGCAGCGAAGAGCCGATGGAGTTGTTTAAACGCTTCCGCGGCCGTGAACCACAAATTGATGCTTTGCTGCGTCATTGCGGTATTGCGGCGTAATTCAATAAAGCGCGAAAACTTCACACAAGGCCAGCCACAGTGCTGGCCTTGTTTTTTGCTGAACGGCAGCGTTAAGGGTTGACGTTGCGATTGATGGGATTTTGCAGTGAGATGAGGGTTTCGGTGGACTGCACTTCGTCGATCGCTTGCAGTTTGTCGATCAGCACATATTGCAGCTCTTCAATCGATTTGCACATCAGTTTGACGAAAATGTTGTACGCACCGGTGGTGTAGTAAGCCTCCACTACCTCATCAAGGGCGTTGAGCTTTTGCAGTGCCGAGTGGTAATCACGCGCCGCATTGAGATTAATGCCAATAAAACAGCAAACGTCATAGCCGAGTTTCTTGGTATTGACGATCACTTCTGTTCCTTCAATCACCTCGGCGGCTTTCATCTTTTCGATGCGCACGTGAATCGTGGCAGGACTGACGTTAAATTGTTTTGCCATCTCGGCGTAGGGGGTTTTCGCATCCGCCATCAGCGTTTTTAAAATCGCTCGGTCGAGTTCATCCAGTTTGGCGTTGGTTGTCTGCATTCTTTGTCCCTTTTTTAACCGCCGTAAGGGTATAATACTAACAAGGGTCGCTCAGCTTGCACAATCGCACTTTGCGCCTGAATCGACTGAATATTAACAAGGTGAATGCGTGCGTTTTTGTGTCTGTTTACTGCTGCTGTGCTGCAGCGCTTTTGCAACGGCTGAAGAGAAAAAAGTGCTGGTGGTTCACTCCTACCATCAAGGCTTTTACTGGACCGACTCGTTTCAGCGTGGACTGGCGCAGCAGCTAGAGCAGCGTGATATCTCGATGCGCGTGCTCTACTTAGACAGTAAACGCAATCAAAGCGCCCGTTTTCTCAACCAGCTCTATTCTCTCTACAAAACCAAGCTGGAACAGGAGCGTTTTGACGCGATTGTGGTCAGCGACAATATCGCTTTGGCGTTGATGCAGCGCCTTGCCGAGCAGCTTGGTGATACGCCAGTGATCTTTGGCGGAATTAATGATTACCAGCCAAGTTTGCATGCAGGTTTAAAAGCCACTGGCCTCACCGAAGACACCGACATAGTCGCCAACATCGCGCTGATTGAGCGTTTGCAGCCGCAAGTCAAACAGATCTATGTGGTGACGGATCACTCCATCAGCGGGAAAGCGTTGCGCGTACAGATCGACCGCTTTCTCACCGAGCATCCGCGCTATCAGCACAAAGTGATGCACTTGGTGCCGGATAATATGCTGGATCTGGCGCAGCAGACGGCTTGGATGGACATGAGTGATGCGGTGCTGTTTTGGGCTTACTACCGCGATATCAGCGGCCGTTTGACCAGCAATGACGACTGGAAAAAGCTCAACCAAATGAGCCGTTCGCCCATTTATCTGGTGCACGATGTCGGCGTGGGCCATGGTGCGGTGGGTGGGGTGATCCAGAGTGGCTATAAGCAAGGCTTTGAAAGCGGAGAAGTGTTACTCAACGTTCTGGTTAATCCAAGCGCGCCACTGCCCAAAGTGAGGGTGGGAGAGCCGGATATTCGCCTCGATTATCAAGCGGTCGCACGCTGGGGGCTCGGTGTGGAAGGAGAATCGGCCTCGGTGTTTTTCAATAAACCGGAGCCGTTTTTTGAGCGCTATAGCCGCGAGCTCCGCATGGTTGGCATCGCCTTTGTGCTGCTGCTGGGCGTGATTTTGTTGCAAGTTTCCTATCTGCGCCGTTTGCGCCGCAGTGAAAGCCTCGCCAGAGAGAGCCAACTGATCCTCGAATCGATTTTCGACCAAAGCTTGCAGTACATCGGCATTTTGGATCAGCACGGTTGCCTGATTTCAAGCAACAGCCAACTGCAAACACTGCTGTTTTATCCGGGCATGCCGCTTGAGAGACCTTTATGGCAGCACAAGCATTGGGAAGACGAATCAGGCGCCCGTTTAGCGAGCTATTTTGCCTCTTCGGAGTCGATGGTGAGTACCTTTGAAGCGGAGATCTGGAGCGCCGAACAAGGCTCGATAGTGCTGGAAGTGTCGCTCAAGCCTTTCTCTTCTCAAACCAAAAAAGCGCCGCGCTATCTGTTTGAAGCGCGCGATATCACCTCGCGTAAAGTGATGGAGGATAAACTCTACAAGCGCGAATCGAATCTGCGTAATTACTACGAGCAGCAACCGGTGATGATGGTGACGCTTGATGCCAACAATCGCATCCAGCAGGTCAATCGTTTTGCCCAGCAGTTGTTGGGGTATCCACAAATGTCGATGCTCGGCCATCATTTGCACGATTTTTATTGCGACAGCAAAGCGATGAACCCACGCCAAGTACTATTGCAGCCCGATCCGGATATGAAAGGGGTGTGGCGGCGTGAAATTGAGTATCGCCATACCAATGGTGAAGCGGTCTGGGTGCGGGAAAATATTCGCCCGTTAACCGAATCAGGTCAGGTGTTGATTGTCGGCGAAGACATTTCGCACAACAAACAGTTGGCGACGCAGTTGGAGTATCAGGCCAAGTACGATTTGTTGACCGACACTTACAATCGCAACCAGTTTGAGATCGAACTCAAGCGCTCGCTGGGCGAAGTCGAAAGCCATCGCCGCGTACACGCCATGTTGTACATTGATATGGACCAGCTCAAGGTGCTCAATGATACCGCCGGCCACGATGCGGGAGATGCCGCAATCCAATATTGCGCCAGCATGCTGGAAGAGGTGTTGCCTCACAACGCCGTTTTGGCGCGCCTCGGCGGCGACGAATTTGCCGTGCTGCTTAAAGACAGCAACGAGCACACCGCGATTGGTGTTGCCAAATCGATTCTCGCCACTTTAGGTGCCGAGCCGTTTGTCTGGGAGACGGTACGGCTCAACCTCACCTGCTCGATTGGCATTCGCATGATCGACCACACCGCTGATTCGCCGCAAATGGTTCACGCACAAGCCGACACCGCCTGCCACGCCGCCAAAGAGCTTGGGCGCAACCGCTATCAACTGTTTAGCCTCGATAGCGAAGAGTTGCAGCGCCGCCAGCAGGAGATGGAGAGCGTCAATCTCGTGCACGATGCGCTGGCCAACGATCGTCTGCAACTGTTCGCCCAGCGCATTTTGCCGCTTAGCCGAGAGTGTAAAAAAATGCACTTTGAGATCTTGGTGCGCATTCGTGACAGTGATAATCGTTATCTGTCGCCCGCTATTTTTATGCCAGCGTCGGAGCGCTACAACATCGCCCATCTGATCGACGAGCAAGTGGTCAATCAAACCCTCGATTGGCTGGAAGCGCGGCCAGAGGTGGTCGCGCGTCTGGGGCGCTGTTCGATTAACCTCTCCGGTCATTCGATGGGGAATCCGGAGTTCATTCAATTCTTGCTCGATCGTCTGGCGAACAGTGTGATTCCTTGCGAAAGATTGTGCTTAGAAATCACTGAAACCGCTGCGATGAAAAACGTCGCGCTGGCGATGGAGTTTTTTGCCCAGCTCAAAGCTTTGGGTTGTCTGATCGCGCTGGATGACTTTGGCTCGGGCCTCTCCTCGTTTGGTTACTTGCGCCAGCTGCCGCTGGATATTGTCAAAATCGACGGCATGTTCGTGCGTGATATGCATGAAAATGAGACGGACCTTATCATGGTGCGCGCGATTAACGAGCTCGCCCAGCAGATGAAAAAGCAGACGGTGGCAGAGTTTGTCGAAAATCCAGACATCATAGACAGGTTGCTGGAACTCGGGGTCGACTATGCCCAAGGTTACGTGATCGGCAAGCCGAAACCGCTGGGCGAATTGATCGAGGAATTGCTTGCCGAGCTTGAGCGTTAACGGCGCGTTGCCAGCCAACAATCTCTGGGGTTTCTGTGAGCGTTACGCTACACTCGCGGCGATTATTTTCTTACTTTTCTGGGAGCTTTCAGTGCAACTACAGCTGATTTGTGAAGACGTGACGATGCAAGCGCAACTGGACGCCATCGCTGCTCGCTGGCAACTGGTGCAGGATGAGCAGAGCGTGATGGCTCTGGTGTTGACACCGCAGCGGCTGGAATTGCGTAAACTGGACGAGCCTAAACTGGGCGCGATTTATGTCGATTTGGTGGGCGGCGCGGTTGGCCATCGGCGCAAATTTGGCGGTGGAAAAGGGCAGGCGATCGCCAAAGCCGCAGGGCTTAATAAAGGGGCGACACCGAGTGTGCTCGATGGTACCGCAGGCCTTGGTCGAGACGCCTTTGTGCTCGCTTCGCTCGGTTGCAAAGTGCAGATGGTCGAGCGTAATCCGGTGGTGGCGGCGCTGCTGGAAGATGGTTTGCAACGCGCCAAACAGGATGTGGAAATTGGCCCGTGGGTCAGTGAGCGTATGTCGCTGCTGCACGCTTCCAGCCACGATGCATTAACGCAACTGGTTAGCGATCCGAATTTTGTCCGTCCGGACGTGGTCTATCTCGATCCTATGTACCCGCATCCAGAGAATAAGAAAAAAAGTGCGCTGGTGAAAAAAGAGATGCGCGTGTTTCAATCCTTGGTGGGCGCCGATAGCGACGCCGATGCCTTACTGGCGCCCGCTTTGGCCCTGGCGAGCAAACGGGTCGTGGTCAAACGCCCTGACTATGCAGAGTGGCTCGATGGACAAAAACCGGCGATGGCGATCGAAACCAAAAAGAATCGTTTTGACGTCTATGTTAATGCATCAATGAGTTAGCTCCTCGGCAAGTAAAGGAGCGCGTTTTGCGGTGATAACTCGCTTGCTAAATATTCCGCTGCGCTGTATATCTTAGTAAGAATTATTATTATTCAAAATATCAACGATGGATACACATCGCGCACGCTGGAGTAGTAGCATGGCAAAACGCTTTTGTAAGATGAACCGTAAAGAGATCGCGGATCAACTGGGGGAAATTCACCAATTGGTCGCCGCGCCCAAATATCTTTGCCGGGCCTGCGCTCGTTCGTCGGCAGCGAAAGGTTCACTGTGTAAGCCGCAAGCGATTCCATCGTTAAAAGCGTTGCGCCATAATGCGGCGCAAAGCGAACCGAAAAACGAGCATATAGTTAGCCAACCTGAGCCGATTGTGGTTAAACCAAGTTTGCCGATGGAGAGTGCAGAGGCCACCGCCTCGGTGAGCGCGCCGTTAAGCGGCTTTGCCATAAGCTTGCTCTCGCTCAATAAGAAGCAACTGAAAAAAGCCAAGAAAGCGCTGAAAAAGCAGCGTAAGTACCACAAGAAACTGGCTAAGTTAGCCAAGAAAAAGGCCAAACAGTTGAAACGAAGAGAGAAGCTTGAGCGCAAATTGCATAAGTTCAGTGGCGTGCTGCGGGTGCTGAATCATACTCAAGCGGTGCGCCAAGAGACGCCCATGCACTGAGTGAGACGCTAAAAAACCGCCCACATGTCGTGGGCGGTTTTTATTAACGGACTATTCTATCAACGGGCTTTTTTATCAACGAACTTTTTTATTAACGGACTGCGCGTGCGTAGTCGCGCTCGACTTTCGCTTTCACCCAACGTTCGTTTATCCACAGTGATAGCAGAATAACTCCGCCTCCGACGGCAAGCCTCAGCAAGTCAACATCGCGGTTCCAGATCACGATGTTGACAATCAGCCCAGCGGGCACCAAGGCGTTATTCATCACCGCCAGCGCACCTGCGTTGACCATAGTCGCGCCTTTATTCCAGGCAAAATAGCCCAGTCCAGACGCAATCAGCCCCAAGTAAATCAAAATGCCCCACTGCACATCAGTGGTCGGTAGCTTATTGACGTTGCCGAGCAGAGCAAACGCCACCAATGCCACGCACAGCGCACCGAGGTAGAAGTAGCCAAACACCGTATGCTGCGGCAAATCCAGCGACTCTTTTTCCATGATGAACTTATAACCCACTTGGCCGATGGCGAAACAAAGGTTTGCGCCTTGCACCACCAAAAAGCCCAGCAAGAAATTCTCATTAATGGTGGAGAATTTAATCAGCGCCGCACCTGCCACCGCAATCAGCGCCGTGAGCAAGTACCAAGGGGAGAAGCGCCCTTTCAACAGGTCATAAATCAGGGTGACGTAAATGGGCGTGAAAACGGTAAACAGCAACACTTCCGGTACCGACAGCAGCAGGAAAGATTGGTAGTAGAAACAGTACATCAGGCCAAGTTGAAAAGCGCCAACCAGCATCAGTTTGCCGATCAGCGTTTTACTGATCCCTTTGAATTTGAGAAACGGCAGAAAAACCACACTGGCCAATGCGACGCGCATCAGCACAGAGAACCAAGAATCGACCTGACCGGCGAGATACACGCCGATCAGGCTAAAGGAGAATGCCCATAGTAGGGTGACTGCATTGAGATAAAACATAACTGAGAGTAATTATTAATCAATTCGCGCAGTCTACCGATTTGCGATGGGCGGCAAAAGCAAAACTTATTCTTTCAGTGGTACAACCAGCATATCCACTGGCGAGCAGTTGATCAGTTGGCGAGTAGAAGAGAGCAGTTTGCTCCAAAAATCTTGATGATGGCCACACACCAGCAGGTCGATATTGTATTCGCCAATGGTGTCGCACAACTCATTGCTTAAATCGCCACTGCCGACCAAAGTATGAGTGATGGGAAAGTTAGCGTATTCCGCCAAATTGGTGAGTTGGGTGCGCGAGGCTTCCATCGCATGGTGCTGGGCTTCGGCCATGTTGATGTCGATAAGGCCGGTATAGAGTTCGGCATAATTAACATCAATGTGAATAAAGGAAACTTTGGCTTCCAGTGCTTTTGCAAGAGAAACGGCTTTATCTATCAGTAGTTTGCTGTCGTCAGACAGATCAATGGCAACCAGTATGTGTTGATAACTCATGGTGTGGTCTCCTTTATCATTTTCCCCTTTGGGTATAGTTCAACATTAGCACTTAGGTGAACAGTTTTTTGCCGTTGGGATCTCAGAACCGTATCCAGTGAACAAAGAGTTATCGAATTTTTCGTGTTATAGTTGCCGGCCACAGACATTAAAATATCAGGAGCCCACATGCTGTCTCAGACTATGGTCGACCAACTGAATGAGCAAATTAATCTGGAATTTTTCTCATCCAATCTATACTTACAAATGAGTGCTTGGTGTGAAGATAAAGGTTTTGATGGCGCAGCGCAGTTTTTACGTACGCATGCGGTAGAAGAAATGGGCCACATGCAGCGTTTGTTTACTTATGTGAGCGAAACTGGGGCTCTGCCAATTTTAGGCGCCATCGCTGCACCAAAACATGATTTCGTGAGCTTGGGCGAAGTGTTCCGTGAAACCTACGAACATGAAAAAATGATCACAGAACAAATCAATAAACTGGCTCACCTTGCCTTTACCTGTCAGGACTATTCAACCTTCAACTTCCTGCAGTGGTATGTGGCTGAGCAGCACGAAGAAGAAAAGCTGTTTAAAGGGATTTTAGACAAGATCGAACTTGTGGGTGAAGACGGCAAGGCACTGTTCTTTATCGACAAAGATCTGGCACAACTGGCGAAAGAAGGTTCATCTTCAGTGATGGATGCTCCAGCTGCGTAACGGGACGCTAAGTTCCCGGTAGCGGGAAAAAAGGCGACGATCGTCTTTTTCTCTTGAGCATTGTTGAAGATGTAGGGAGGAAAAGATGATCAATGCAGATATTATCCAATTTACGCTCATGGTGGTGACTGGCGTTAATCTTGCCCGTTATCTCACCGCACTTCGTTCTCTTATCTACATCATGCGAGAAGCCCACCCGCTCTTGTATCAACAAGTGGATGGCAACGGCTTTTTCACCACACATGGGAATGTCACCAAGCAGGTGCGCCTCTATCACTATTTAAAAAGCCGCGAATATCACCACCATCATGACCCTGTGTTTACTGGCAAATGCGACCGCGTACGCGAGTTGTTTGTTCTTTCTGTCAGCTTGATGGGGGTGACACTGCTGGCGGCATTTCTTCTGTAAGCGAGTGCTTGGAAAATAACCCGCTTTCGCATTAGAATAGCGGCGAAAAAGTAAGGATGTGCCAACTGCACATCCTTTTTTATTGCCAGAGAGATTCACGAGCATGAGTAAACAGTTTGATGTCGTCATTATTGGTGCCGGAGCCGCAGGATTGATGTGCGCCGCCGAGGCGGGTCGTCGTGGCCGCCGGGTACTGGTGGTCGATCACGCCAAAAAGCCAGGACGCAAAATCCTCATTTCCGGTGGTGGCCGTTGCAATTTCACCAATAATGATGTGTCAGCGAAAAATTATTTATGCCGCAACCCGCATTTCGTTAAGTCGGCGCTTTCCCAGTACAGCAATTGGGATTTTATCTCGATGATCTACAAGTACGGCATTGAATTTGAAGAGCGCGATCACGGCCAGCTGTTTTGTGTCGATTCCGCGAAAGAGATCGTCAACATGCTGCTCAGTGAGTGCGATCAACCCAACATTACTCAGCGCTACCAAGTGCAACTCACTGAGATTGAAAAAACCGAGCAAGGCTTTGTGCTACGTGCGGGCGCAGAAGTGTTTGAATGCCAATCTTTGGTGGTGGCGACAGGCGGCCTGTCGATGCCGAAGTTGGGTGCTACCCCTTATGGCTACAAGATTGCCGAGCAGTTTGGCATTCCGGTGGTGCCGACCTGCGCGGGATTAGTGCCGTTTACTTTGCACAAAGAGGACAAAGAAGCGTTTGCTGAGCTCTCCGGTATCGCGATTCCGTCGGAGATCACCGCAGAGGACGGCACCATGTTCAAAGAGGCGCTGCTGTTCACCCATCGCGGCTTGTCGGGTCCTGCGGTACTGCAAATCTCTTCTTACTGGCAAGCAGGGCAAGCGGTGAACGTGAATCTGGTGCCTGAAGTCGATCTGCATGAACTGCTGACGCGTAACCTAGAAAAACACCCTAACCAGAGCATGAAAAACACCTTGGCCAAGGTGCTACCTAAGCGTTTAGTCGAAGTACTGATTGAACGTAATGAGCTGAGTGACAAGCCGCTCAAACAATACAACAGCAAAGAGTTGCAAACGGTGATTGAAACGCTGCAACAGTGGAAAATCGCTCCGAATGGGACCGAAGGCTATCGCACGGCGGAAGTGACCTTAGGCGGCGTCGATACCGATTATCTCTCATCGAAAACCATGGAGTGCAAAACCGTCTCTGGTTTGTACTTCATTGGTGAAGTGATGGATGTTACCGGCTGGCTCGGTGGGTACAATTTCCAGTGGTGCTGGTCGAGCGGCTTTGTCGCGGGGCAGTGGGTGTAAATTGTTTTGGAACAATAAAGTTTGTACACTGTTGAAAAAGTTTGTACATATATGTTATTTGGAATAATAAAGTTTGTACACTAGGCTATAATATATTTTATCGAATTGGGTAGAGTATATGTTGTGGCTGGACGAAGAAAACTTGAAAAGCTCGCTGATTTCAAGCGGGCTTTAAAACAAAAATATGGCTTAGGTGAAGGCGCTAATTACACTCCTTGGATAAGAGTTCAGGATGTTAAATCTCATGGGCACAGCGGTAAGATTGAAGGAATTAAATCAGGCCGACCTCATCATGCTTTATCTGAGCAAGAATCATGCTTTTTCTATTTAGCTGAGTTTTCCGATTCAGTGATTGATATCAGAGAGCAGTTCCCTTTACTTCCTCTCACACTCTCATTAAAAATATCTAAGTTACTTGATGTTGATCACCCCAAGCATCCAACCACTAAAGATCCAATCATCATGACCACCGATTTTCTTTTAACCTGTAGTGATGGAAAGCGGATTTGGTATGAAGCTGTAACTGTGAAGCCTAGTGAAAAGCTTTCAGATAAGAGGACGGCAGAAAAGCTCGATATCGAAAGAGTCTGGTGGGAGCTATTAGGCGTTCCCTTTCATGTGTTTTTCCTATCAGAACTGAATCAGATTAAGTCAAAGAATATTCAATGGATTACCGATCCTCTGCGCAAAAAGTACTTATCACCTTCGAATAAAGTTAGAGAAAAAGCCAAGCGTTTGTTGACGGTGGGTACGATGCAATTAAGTGATGTTTGCAACACATTTTCTGATCAAATCGGTATGACAAATGATGATGCATTGATGTTATTAAAGCATTTAATAGCCGATAAAGAAGTGATTGTTGATTTAGCTCGCCCCATAGTTCTATCTGGGATGATTGAAATTACTGAAATTAAGTTTGATAGGAAATCAAGGAAATATGCAGGTTGAATTAAATAGTGTATGGAAAATTAATAACTTAGATGGGCTAAGTGAAGGTCTATACCGAGTTTTACAGCTCTATACTGAAGAGCATATTGCCATTCTGTTTCCTTTGTTAGATTCAAAGGCTTTACAACGACCTCTCAAGCTTGATTTTGACCTTCTTAATGAAGCGATTAAAGTTGGCAACGCCCAATTAAGTTCATATGAACTGCCTTACTATCAACAGCAGTCAGAAGACGATATTTCAGAGAGTTACCTTGTAAAAAGAGATGAGAAATACCGACTCATTATCGAGTTAGTATCTGATCCAAATTTTCTGCTAAATTTGGTTGATAAGCCTCGTAGTAAAGCTGTTTCGATATACGCGAAAGCCCAAAACACATATGTGCAGAATGTCTATCGAGCACTAAATCTTTATTGGAAATATGGTCAAGAACGAAATGCACTCTTACCGAGTTACAAGAATTCTGGGGGGAGAGGTAAATCAAGAGTAGCTGGAATAACAAAGCGTGGCTCTCCGATACAACTATCCAGTCCAAGTATTGAAGCTCCTGAAGGTGTTAATACCACTGAGTACGATAAAACGCTGTTTCTTAGAGCAATGAGGGAATTCGGACTTAAAGGTGAAAAAGTCAAATTCAGTCGCGTGTATGACAAAATGCTCAAAGAATACTATTCAGAGGAGCTAATTACTGCTGAATCAGAGTCGCGAGATGCTTTGGTACCTAACTACCGAGCATTTGTTTACTGGATTAAGAAACTAGTTCCTGCGCATACACTCATACGTAAACAGACCAATCAGGGTGACTTTGACCGCAATAAGCGTGGCTTGAAAGGTTCTGCAACTGATCATACCGAAGTTCCTGGCAGTTGCTTTGAACTGGATGCAACTGTTTTGGATGTCCACATCGTCTCAGACTTTCAGAGAAATCATGTACTAGGAAGGCCAACTGTTTACTGCGTGGTTGATAAAGAAAGTCGCATGATTGTCGGGCTGCATGTTTCCATGGAATATGCTTCCTGGAGAGCTGGTCGGCAGGCTTTGATTAATAGTTTTACCTTAAAGAAAGAATATTGCGCTGAGTTCGGTATTGAAATAGAAGAAGCAGATTGGCCTTGTAACCATATCCCTCAACGACTGCTTTGTGATCGTGGTGAGTTTATTTGCAAAAATGCAGAAAATTTCGCAGTACCATTAATTGGACACTTGAGCATAGCGCCACCTTACAGGGCTGAACTAAAAGGGATAGTTGAGCATCGTTTTAATATCTTAAATAAAAAGCTAGTCCACGAGTTGTTAGGGACAACTAAAGGGCGGCATTACATCAGAGGTGATAGAGATCCCAGGTTGGATGCAACATTTACACTTAGAGAAGTAACCAAGCTTCTTATCGATGAGGTATTAGAGCATAACAGTTCTATATTTAAAGACTTAGCCAAGCAGAGCTCTTTACCAGGGCGTCCGCATGAATGGTTAGAATTTAGTCATTGACTTAAATCCAGCAACTAAGACTTGCTCCAAGAAGCCGGGGTTCATCATGCAACGTTTCTGCTTCATTGGCACACTAATTTTGCTTGGCTCAGCTCTTAGCATGTTAAGTGCCATGTGTCTTAAACCTGCCAAATTTTCAGCCGCGTTTTGTCGGTAAATCTGACAAGCGTCTTCTCGCATGCTCACATCTAAAATCCAGTGCATTGACTCTATGCCCCAGTGGGCTCGAATGGCATTTCCTGCCTGCTCCGCGGTCAGGTCTGCTGAACTTATGTAGTAGCGGTACTCCAACTTTGGCGCTTTACCTTTGGCTACTCGGTAATTTTCAACCATGACAATACTGGTGAGTCCGCTCCACGTTGAGAAGTCACCCTCTAACTCACTAGCCTTGAGTACATGGCAAGTACGTGCTTCAACGCGGCCTTTTTGTTTCTCGATTTGATAGGTGGTTTTGTCAATTGGGGCACGGCGGTGTGGGGCGAAGGCTGTCTGTATGGCTGCCGACAACTTGCCTTGATTCCCCTTTACTGCCAACAAGTAATCACCGCCCTTGCTAGTGATCGCCTTGGCAATCTTGGTCTGGCAGGCCATCGCATCAATCGTCACGATAGCTCCTCGCAAGTCGAGCATCTTAATAAGCTCTGGAATCGCGGTAATTTCATTGCTTTTATTGTTGGTTTTGAGTTGACCCAGTACCATTTGGTTAGCACTTGCATAGGCGCTCACCATATGGATGGTGCTTTGCCTGTCGTCTCTATCGTAGGAGCCGCGCAAAGTCTTGCCATCAATGGCAACCACCTCACCAAACGTCATGGTATGTACCGCATTCATCCAACCCAGGAAGCAGTCGCGAAACTCGGCAGGATCAATATTTGCAATCAAACGAGCAAAGGTATCGTCGACAGGCACACCGTTTTCAAACAGCCCCTGTTTAAGAAACCACTCATGGTGGCCAAGAACATATTCACGAATGTCAGTCCAGCCTTGACCTCCGGCTATCACGGCACAGATAGACCCAAACAAAATATCAAACAGAGGATAATCAACTTTTGCACTTTGCCGTTTGTCACGGATGATACTGAAATGCGCTTTGATGGTATTAATATTCATGGTCGCTCCCCAAAAGAAGAGCATAAGATCACAGACCGTGCTTCAGGTCAAATTTAACCTTGCGTTGTACAAGAAATGTTCATGATCTTGCCCTGACCAATGGGTGCAGGACTTACATTTGGTTGGGCGGGTTTCGCTGAAGTTGATTTATCAGTCAATGAAGCACTTGAGATTGCAACAACAGCAACTACTGAAACTAGTACAAACTCTTCTGGAAGTGATAATCGCCGTGAACGTGAAACAGACGGACGACATGGAGGTTGGAACTCAAGAGAAGGCAGAACACATAGAAATGACGGTGATCATGGCCGTTCAATAGAAAACTAAAACAATTAAAAGTTGGGATAGCCAATATGGAACCAGATTATTGCAAGTTTGTCTCGAATGACTTTATATTTTG
This sequence comes from Vibrio navarrensis, assembly GCF_015767675.1. Lineage (NCBI taxonomy): Bacteria > Pseudomonadati > Pseudomonadota > Gammaproteobacteria > Vibrionales > Vibrionaceae > Vibrio > Vibrio navarrensis. Next base: position 92,637 of record NZ_CP065217.1, read on the forward strand.
GGGCTTTACATTACTACTTTTAAATGGTTGGGTCCGTTTTGCTATTACTGCAAAAACAGGTAAATGGCCTCAACTGCCATTTAATCAAGACAGAGTGAAGCTATATAAAGTTGGCGGCTCACTGGCTTTTATTTTTTGCAGTATTCTACTTTTTATGGTCGTACATGCAAAGTATTTTGGTGCTTGTGAATTGCCCTAGACGTACCAGTTTATGTAAACCATGCTTTTTTATAGGTAGCTCTTGGCGCATGTTTGAAGTGACTTCTATTTATTTACTGAAAGCCCCCATAGGCTAACTCCGATCAGTTGAACGATCCTGTGGTTGGTCGAAAATACCCTCAAGCATTTATGTTTGAGGGTATTTTTTGATGTTGGCTCAGTTGCTTATTGATGTCGATGACTTCGCTTCTCCTGATTCACTTGCGCTTTTTCAAAAAGAGCTTCCATTGGAATGGATAAATAAAGCACTGGATGAAACCAATAAAGCCAGGATGAGAAGACGGAAGCTGCCTGCTGAATTGGTCGTGTGGCTGCTTGTGGGGATTGGCTTATATCGCGAAATACGCAATTACTGACGTTTTGGACAAGTTAGACCTGAAACTGTCCAGCTCTTTAGGTGAATCCATTGCCCCAAGTGCCATTCCTCAAGCCCGAAAACGTCTCACGGCAGAGCCACTAAAAGCGTTATTCACTATGACGGCTCAGAACTGAGGGATCCCCTCATAATTTCCCCAAAGCGTAACCATGTTTGAATAGATCTTGAGCAAGTAGGGTTGCAGCTGCGAGTAAGTCTTCCCTTGTTATTGTGTAGCCAGAATGCCGCAAAACTTCCATGCCTAAGCGCACTGTTGAGAGTACGTTTCGATTTCTGACTGTGTTAGCTTGGAAGTGCTTCTCCCAACCTTGTTTCTGAGCACGAACGCCCGCAAGCCAAAATGTCAGTTGAAGCATTAGGGGATTCCTCAGTACTAAATGGCCAAAGCCCCAAACTCACATTTATCCACAAATGTGTTTGGAAGTGATCAATCCAAGAGTGATCACCAAGCGATTCTGTTGTGGGCAAACTCTATTGTCGCTGCCCAAAATCAGCTAGCGTCCTAAATGAATCTGGCTTGTTTAGGACGCCTGTTAAAATGGTCAGTATTACTCTCTGACCATCAATTGAGCCACTTGCTGTGCATCTTGTGGCCGAGCGAGATAAAAACCCTGCCCCAATAAGCAGCCTTGGCTTATCAAGTAGTCGACTTGCTGCTGGTTCTCCACCCCTTCGGCAATCACCGTAAGCGCTAAGGTTTCGCCCATGGCGATCACCGCTTTGACGATGGCGTTGCTGTCACTATCGACGGGAATGTCATTGATAAACGAGCGGTCAATTTTTAACTTGCTGATTGGCAAGCCTTTTAAATAAGAGAGCGACGAATAGCCAGTGCCAAAATCGTCCAGTGCGATCTCGACGCCCATCGCGCGCAACTGATTGAGTGCTTGGATGGCTTTGGCCGGATCGTGCAGCAGGAAGCCTTCGGTGATCTCCAGCTCCAGTTTTCTCGCTGGCAGTTGGGTATCCTGCAAAATATCTTGTAACTCGCTAATAAAATGCGGATTTTGCAGTTGTAACGCCGACACGTTCACTGCCATGTGGCTAAAACGATACCCTTGGCTGAGCCAAGTTGCCGCTTGCTGGCAGGCGCTATGCAAAACCCATAAACCTATCTCCTGAATCAACCCGCTTTTCTCGGCGACGGGAATAAACTCAGCGGGCGAGATCATCCCCCATTCTGGATGCTGCCAGCGCAGCAAGGCTTCCATTCCGACTAAGCGCGACTCGTAAAGATTAAACTGTGGTTGGTAGAGCAAAAACAGCTGATCTTTTTCCAGCGCTTCGTGCAGTGCCGATTGGTAGCGTAGGCGTGAGAGCGATTGATTGGTCAGATCTGGCGAGTAAAACGCATAGCCATTGCGACCATTCTTTTTCGCCAGATACATAGCGGTGTCGGCGTTTTTCAGCAAAGATTCGCTGTCTGTGCCATCTTGCGGGAAGCGGGCGATACCAATGCTGGTTGAAACGCGCAGGCTCTCTTGTTCTGAGAGATGAAAGGGGCGGTTGAACACTTTGAGAATGTCGCTCAACGCTTGAGTCAACTGCTCGTCGTTTTGCAGATCTGGCAGTAGTACAACAAATTCATCACCGCCAATCCGTGAGATATGTGCCCGGCCGTGCAACGTTTCTGACAGGCGTCGGCCAAGCTGCGATAACAGGGTGTCGCCGCACAGGTGGCCCAAACTGTCATTAATGTGTTTGAAATGGTCGATATCGAGAAACAGAGTGGCAAAACTCAGCCCAGATTGTTCACCACTTTTTATCTGCTGCTGCAGTAATTTCACCAACAGTGTGCGGTTTGGCAACCCAGTGAGCGGATCATAAAACGCCATGCGCTCTAGCTTGGCTTCATTGGCTTTGCGCGCGGAAATGTCTTCGAACACGCAGATGTAGTTGACCAACTCGTGCAGCTCATCTTGCACCGCACTGATGGTGGCTAATTGCGGGTAAATGCTGCCATCTTTGCGACGGTTGACAAATTCGCCTTTCCACTGTCCTTGTTGCTCCAATTGCTGCCACAACTGCTGATAAAAAGCATCATCATGATGACCGGAGCGCAAAAGACTGGGATTTTTGCCCACCACCTCTTCGGCGCTGTAGCCGGTTATTGAGCTAAAAGCCTGATTCACATCGAGAATGCGTGCGTTGTGATCGGTGATCACCATCCCTTCTTGGGAGTTGTTGAAAATTCTTGATGCTAACGTGAGCTGGGTTTCGATGTGTTTGCGACGGGTGATGTTGCGCGTCATACCCAAAATGCCAATCAATTTACCGTGACGATTACGAATGGGGGATTTGATCGTCTCCAGCCAACTCTTATTTTGCTGGTCATCAAACACATAGCACTCTTCGACCACCTGCTGGTTGCCGCTGGCCACAACCAACTCATCGGATTCGATAAACTTCTTCGCTCTGGATTCTGGAAACAGCTCGTAATCGCTTTGGCCGACAATCTCAAGCCCACTCTTTTGCCAAGCCTGCTCAACACTTTGGTTGGTGGCGAGATATTTACCATCGACACTTTTTATCCACGTGTGATCTTCAAGACAGTCGATAAAATCTTGCAACTTGGGTATGGCCGTAAGTTCGGCGGTTTGATGGCGCAATTGCTGCTGGTGATATAAGTTCGCCAGTTCAAAACTGAAGATGGCGGCGAGCCCCGACAGTTGTACTGCCATCGGCGCGGCATGTTGCGCTTTGCGACAACGGGCGATCAACACGCCAAACAACTGCTGATCGATCAGCCAAACCGGACTGAGTGCGATCGCCTGATCGTTCACCGTTTGATAGTGAGCCTCGGTTTGACCTATGGGCCATTCTGCCTGCCACTGCTCAAGTTTGGCGTAGATCTCCACCCCCAAATGGCTTTGGCTGCCCATTGGTATGGAGAGCTCGAGCATCCACTGATCCGTGTAGCTGAAAGAGTAAAAATAGCAGTCGCATTCGAGAAACTCAGAAGCTTGGGTGATCTTCTGTTTCCAACTGGCGAGTACGTCATGGGAGATAGCGAAGCGAAACATAGGTAATAGCAGCAGAAAAAAGGGGGCCAAGGTTGCGCCCGAAAAAAACCGACTGGCACGAGCGCGTACCGAGCCGCGTTTCGCATCAGCGCAAACGATGTTATAAAATTGGTTATATCCTAACCAACTCACCGCTCTTTCCCAAGGTGAAATTGCAAGTTTTGTCTATTATTCTGGCCCGATGAATGTCTCAAAATAAGCAATTTATTGCCTAAGGCGTTCTTTTTATTGCGTATCTTGAGGTGTTGTTTGGTCCTAAATCGGGCTGTATGCGCTATATTTAATGACTCTGCTGATGTTAAGGAGAAAGCTATGTCGCAAGATGCGCTGATTTCGCGTCTCAATGAGTTGCCACGTATCGAAAGTGTGTTGCAAGAGCTTTTGGCTATGGTGAATCGGGATGATTTCAGCTTTGCTGAACTGTCGCAAAAATTGGCGATGGATCAGGTGCTGAGTGCGCGTTTGTTGCGTATGGCGAACTCGGCTTACTTTGCCGGAAACCAGCCGATCTACAATCTCCATGAAGCGGTTGTGCGGGTTGGTACCAAGGCGGTGCGCACTTTGGTCTCCTCGTCCATCATTTGCGGCGCGTTTCCTAAGGTAGAAACGCTCGATCTGAAAAGCTATTGGGCAGAAACCTTTGATATTGCCATGATTGCCAGCCGTTTGGCCGATCAGGCCAAGCTCGACAGTAGCGAAGTCTTTACCACCGGCGTGTTGCACAACATCGGCGAGCTGATGATTCACGCCTTAGTGCCAGAGCACGCGCTGATGATCCGCGAACGCATTGAACAAGGGATGAAGCCACTGGCGGCGCAGCGGCAGGTGCTGGGTACGGACGCGGTGGAACTCGGCGTGAAGCTGGCCGAAGCGTGGCAGTTCCCACTCGAAATGAAAGACGCGATTGAAAACATCAACCATCCCGGACGAGCGAAAGTGGCCAAGCGGCTCGCTTGCTTGCTCTATCTGGCTCGCGATGTCAGCCGCTGTTGGGACACGATGCAGGATGAAGAAGAAAAGCAGTGCTACTTGGCTGAGCATCCCGCCGCAACTGCGCTCGGCATTTCGCCAGGGCGCGCATTTGTCGTCGACCAAATTCGCGGCCAAGGCAGCCAGATGGCCCACGATATTTTAACCATGTAGGCCAAATAAGCATGGGAGTTAGGCATCGCGAGTGGCGAGCTTGTTTTTGCCCCATTTCAGCTGTTGAATCACCAATCCAGCGATAATGAGCACTAGCCCCATCAAGGTGGTCGGGTGGATCTCTTCACCGATGATGGTGGCCAGTAGCATCAGCGAAATGAATGGCGAAGCAAAAATCAGATTGCTGATGCGCGCCGTGTTATTGGTCTGTTTGAGCGCCGAGAGCCAAAGGACAAACGTTATCCCCATTTCAAACAGACCGACATAGGTGACCGCCAGCCAGCCTTGCACACTGATGGCGTGCCATTTGGCGCCTTCATAAACGCACAGCCCCAGTGCAAAAGGGATCGCGACCAGAAAGCCAAGGAGCACGCCGACAATCGGATCGGCGCGGTTTTTGGTATTGAGAATCCAGTAACCTGCCCATAGCAAGGTGGAAACGAGCGCCAGCGCCACCCCAGTTGGGCTGTCAAACGACAAACCGAGCACATCGCCTTTAGTGGCAATCACAATCACCCCGAAATAGCTGAACAGGCACGCCACCCAATCTTGCTTGCGAATTTTCTGCCCAAGAAATACCGCCGCCATCAGCGTCAAGGTGATCGCCCAACTGTAGTTGATCGCTTGTGCCTGCGAGGCGGGTAGCAGGTCATAGGCTTTAAACAAGATCAGGTAATAGGCTAGCGGGTTAATCAGCCCAAGCATCAGGTAATACCAAGGGTTGGAGAGAAAGGTGCTGACCACTTGCCCCAGTTTGCCTTGCAGCGCACAGATAACAAGCAGAGCCATGGTCGAGACCATGCTGGCGATGGTGAGCATCTGGATCGGGGAAAATTCGGCCAGAGTCAGTTTAAACGCAGTGGCCACGGTAGACCAAAGCAGGACAGCAGCAAGGCCAAATCCTAGGGCGCGACGCTCGTTCATGATTCCTCGTTTCAATAGCGTGAGAGACAAAGCAGCCAGTGTAAGCGAGGATTTTCTGGGCAACAAACTGGACATTTATCCAGTACCAAAATACCATTGAAGCACGCATCTTAGCTCGGTCAACTCCTTATTATGCAATGGATTATCGAAAATCAGACCCTATTGCTGGCGGTCGTGGGCGCCGCAACCTGCAGTGCCGCGTTCGCCAGTTGGTGGACCAAACAGAAATTCGCCTATCAGAATCAGTTGCTTTTGCAACAACTTGAAAGTGACAAACAACTAGCCAAGAGCCAGATTGAGCAGCTCACGCGCACCTTAGCCCAAGCGCAAAGCGAGCTGGATGAATACGACGAAGAGCGCGATAAAGCGGCGTTTGAGGTCAAGCAGTCGCACGGCAAGTTGATGGCCGCGCTAGAGAAGCTGCGCTATTTCGAGGCGGTCAAACAAGAACGCCAGCACTACGCCGACGAGCTAAGCCGCCTGCGTGAAGAAAAAGCGAGCTTAGAGACACAACTGCGTGAGCAGCAAGCGCGCCACGAGCAGGTCAATCAAGCCAATCAAGAGAAGTTACAGTTGCTTGAACAGGCGGAAACGCGCCTCAAGCAGCAGTTTGAGCTGCTGGCGAACCAGTTGTTTGAAGAGAAAACCGCCAAAGTGGATCAACAAAATCGCCTCAGTTTAGAGGGGTTGCTCTCGCCATTGAAAGAGCAGTTAGAAGGGTTCAAAAAGCAGGTTAACGACAGTTTTAGCCAAGAAGCGAAAGAGCGCCACACCTTAGTGCATGAGCTGAAAAATTTGCAGCGCCTCAACGAGCAGATGAGCCGGGAAGCGCTCAATTTGACCCAAGCGCTCAAAGGCGACAACAAGCAGCAGGGCAACTGGGGCGAGGTGGTACTGGCTCGGGTGCTCAAAGAGTCGGGCCTGCGTGAAGGGCACGAATATCAAACGCAGGTTAGCCTGCAAAATGAAGCGGGCAAGCGCTATCAGCCGGATGTGATTGTCTCTCTGCCACAAGATAAGCAGGTGGTGATTGACTCGAAAATGGCGCTGGTCGCCTATGAACGCTATTTTCATGCTGACACGGACGAGCAACGCGAGCAGGCGCTGAGCGAACACTTGGCGGCGCTACGCAGTCATATCAAGGGATTGAGTGTCAAAGATTATCACCAGTTGCGCGGCATCCACAGTTTAGATTACGTGCTGATGTTCATTCCGGTGGAGCCTGCGTTTCAGTTGGCCATTCAGGCAGATCCCAGCTTGGTCAAAGAGGCGCTGGAGCACAACATCATTCTCGTCAGCCCGACCACTTTGCTGGTGGCGCTGCGCACCATCGACAATTTATGGCGCAACGAAAGGCAGAATCAGAACGCGAAAATCATCGCCGAGCGCGCGAGCAAGCTCTACGACAAACTGCGCCTGTTTGTCGACGATATGCAAAACCTCGGCGGCGCATTAGATAAAGCCAATCAGAGCTATCAAGGGGCGATGAATAAGCTGGTTACGGGGCGGGGCAACGTCATTCGCCAAGCCGAAAGTTTCAAAGAGTTAGGGGTTGAAGTGAAACGGCCCATTTCGGCCGAATTGGCGCAATTAGCGCAAAATGACCCTTTAGTAGAAAGACATCCCGCTGAGGATAAAGTAAACTAATCGACCGCAGTCGAGGGCCGTATAACGAAAACCGGGTCCGATGTCGAACCGTGCTGCTCAAGAGGAAGAATAATGACGGATATCAGCGTGCAATCAGATACAGCCTTAGAATCACAGGAAACCACTCACTTCGGTTTTACCACTGTCGCCAAAGACGAGAAAGTCGCCAAAGTGGCGCAAGTGTTCCATTCGGTCGCCGCGAAATACGACATCATGAACGACTTGATGTCGGGTGGTATTCACCGTCTTTGGAAGCGCTTTACCATTGATTGCAGTGGTGCTCGCCCTGGGCAGCGCGTGTTGGATCTTGGTGGTGGCACGGGCGATCTGACGGCGAAATTCTCGCGCATCGTCGGTGAAAAAGGCCACGTTATCCTCGCTGATATCAACAATTCAATGCTCAACGTTGGCCGCGATAAGCTGCGTGATAGCGGCATCGTCGGCAATGTGCATTACGTGCAAGCCAACGCAGAAGAGCTGCCTTTTCCGGATGACTATTTTGATGTCATCACCATCAGTTTCTGTCTGCGTAACGTGACCGACAAAGAGAAAGCGCTGCGTTCGATGTTTCGCGTGCTCAAGCCCGGCGGCCGTTTGTTGGTACTGGAATTTTCCAAACCGGTTTTTGAACCGCTTTCCAAAGTATACGATGCGTACTCGTTCCATCTGTTGCCTAAAATGGGCCAGTTGGTGGCCAACGATGCAGAAAGTTACCGCTATCTGGCTGAATCGATTCGCATGCACCCAGATCAAGAGACACTGAAAGGCATGATGAACGAAGCGGGCTTTGACAATACCTCGTATTACAATCTCACTGGCGGCATTGTCGCTTTGCACCGTGGTTTTAAATTCTGAGGTCGCCCATGCCTTTTGCTCCGCTGATCACCGCTGCGATTGAAACCACACTCAATGTGTTGTTCAACGACAATCCGGATCTACAGCGTCGCCTGTTACGTCTCAAAGGGCAGGTGATCCAAATCCATCTCAAAGAGCTCGACCAGACGCTGACCTTTGTGTTCAGTCAGCAAATCGATGTGCTGGCCGATTATGAAGGCCAGCCAGATTGCTATTTGTCGCTCAATCTCTCGGTTTTGCCGCAATTGCGTGAGCAGGCCAACATCACGCGTCTGATTAAGCAAGACCAACTGGTGCTGGACGGCGATATCCAATTGGCGCAGAAGTTTGCCCAGTTGATGACCGATGCCAAGCCGGATGTGGAAGAGTGGCTGTCGCGCGTCACTGGCGATGTGGTTGCTCACAGCGCCGTGCAAGGGGCGCGCAATGTTGGCGAGTTTTTGCGTGCTCAGGCGAAGAAACATCAAAACCATTTGGGGCAAGTGTTAACCGAAGAGTGGCGTGTGGCGCCGGGGCCGTTAGAAGTGGCGCACTTTTGTGACCAAGTGGATGACCTGCAAAGTGCCACTGCCCAATTGGAAGCGCGTTTGACGCGATTGCTGGAGAAAGCATGACGCCAACCGAACTGAAACGCCTGTATCAGATTATTCAAGTGCAGCTGGAATACGGTTTAGATGAACTCTTACCGGCGCACCAGCTAACCAAAGCGCCCCTTTTACTGCGCAAAAGCTTATTCTGGATTAAAAATCGTCACGCCGATAAGCCGCCCGGAGAACGCCTGCGTTTGGCGTTGCAATCGCTTGGGCCCGTGTGGATCAAGTTTGGTCAGATGCTCTCAACGAGGCGGGATCTTTTCCCGCCGCACATTGCAGATCCTTTAGCGCTGCTGCAAGACCAAGTCGCTCCTTTCGATGGCCATTTGGCGAAGGCACAAATAGAGAAAGCCTTGGGCGGGCCGCTTGAAACTTGGTTTGATGAGTTTGATGTCACACCGCTGGCGTCGGCATCGATTGCGCAAGTACATACTGCGCGCCTGAAATCCAATGGTCGTGAAGTGGTTTTGAAAGTCATTCGCCCAGACATTCGCCCCATCATTGATGCCGATCTCAAACTGATGCTCCGCATGGCACGTATTGTCGCCAAAGCGCTGCCGCAGACACGTCGTCTTAAGCCGATTGAAGTGGTGCGTGAGTACGAAAAAACACTGCTGGATGAGTTGGATCTGCGCCGAGAAGCGGCCAATGCTATCCAACTCAGACGCAATTTCGAAAACAGTGAAGAGTTGTACGTGCCGGAAGTTTTTCCGGACTTCAGTAATGAAACTGTCATGGTTTCTGAGCGAATATATGGCATCCAAGTTTCTGATATTGAAGGCTTGGTTGCCAACGGCACCAACATGAAGCTACTGGCCGAGCGTGGTGTCAGCGTGTTCTTCACCCAAGTGTTTCGTGACAGCTTTTTCCATGCGGATATGCATCCTGGGAATGTGTTTGTCAGCCCTAAACACCCAGAAAATCCTCAGTGGATCGGGTTGGATTGCGGCATCGTCGGAACACTCAATAGTGAAGATAAACGCTATCTGGCGGAAAACTTTCTGGCCTTTTTTAATCGTGATTATCGTCGGGTGGCTGAGCTGCATGTCGATTCCGGCTGGGTGCCAGCCGATACCAATATCGACGAGTTTGAGTTCGCGATCCGTATCGTCTGTGAGCCTATTTTTGCCAAGCCCTTGTGTGAGATCTCCTTTGGTCACGTGCTGCTGAATTTGTTCAACACAGCACGCCGATTCAATATGGAAGTGCAACCGCAACTGGTGCTATTGCAAAAAACCTTGCTCTACGTTGAGGGGCTAGGGCGACAGCTCTATCCGCAATTGGATTTGTGGGAAACCGCCAAGCCCTACTTAGAGCGCTGGATGATGAATCAGGTTGGCCCGCAGGCTGTGCTCAATGCGATTAAAGATCGCGCGCCGTTCTGGGCAGAAAAATTACCGGAATTGCCGGAGCTGCTTTACGACAGCTTAAGACAAGGTAAAGCGATGAACCAGAGAATGGATCAGCTTTATCAGGGCTATCGACAAAGCAAGCGCTCGCAGGCGACAGGAAAGTTTTTATTTGGCGTTGGCGCCACCTTAGTCGTATGCTCAGCGATATTGGTGGACCATGCGTTTGAGCAGCTATCATGGATAACGGCGCTTATGGGCGTCACATTTTGGCTGTTTAGCTGGCGAGCTTATCGTCAATAGGCGTTAAACTCTTAATCAAATTGTTTGTTTTACAAAACCCGAGGTAAAGAAAATGGGTGGTATCAGTATCTGGCAACTGCTAATCATTGCTGTCATCGTTATATTGCTGTTCGGAACCAAGAAGTTGCGTGGCATTGGCGGCGATCTGGGCGGAGCGATCAAAGGCTTCAAGAAAGCCATGAATGACGATGAGTCAGACAAAAAAGACGCAGACTTCGAACCAAAGAGTCTCGAGCAGCAAACCAAGCAAGCTGCAAACGAAACCAAAAAAGATAAAGAGCAGGCATAATTCGTGTTTGATATCGGTTTTTGGGAACTGGTATTGATATCTGTGGTGGGCCTGGTAGTTCTGGGGCCAGAACGTTTGCCGCATGCAATTCGCAGCGTGTCGCGCTTTATTGGTGCGGCGCGCAGCATGGCCAACAGCGTTAAAGATGAGTTGGTACACGAACTGAAAGTGCAGGAGTTGCAGGAAAACTTACGCAAAGCGGAGCAAATGGGGATGGAAAATCTCTCGCCAGAGCTCAAAGCGTCGGTGGAACAATTGCAGCAAGCGGCGCAGTCGGTCAACCGACCTTACGCTGCCTCTGAAGCGGCTTCTGCGCCTAAGGAGTCAGTGACAGAAAAAGCACCTGATTCGGCGCCCGAAGCCAACCCCACGAAAACGGCAGATAGCAAAGCCGAATAGTCTCTTTTCTCAGGAGCGGTCCTATGGCCGCTCCTTTTGCTCTGTTTTGACTGTAGAGGTTTGATATGTCTTCCGTAGAGCAGACACAGCCCCTGATTAGCCACTTACTTGAACTGCGTAATCGACTACTTAAAGCGATCGTCTCGGTGCTGGTGGTGTTTGTCGGGTTAATCTATTTTTCCGCTGAGATCTATGAGTTCGTTTCAGCGCCTTTGGTCGAACGTTTACCGGCAGGGGCAACCATGATCGCCACCGATGTGGCGTCGCCCTTTTTCACGCCATTGAAGTTGACCTTGATCGCTTCTGTGTTTGTGGCGGTGCCGTTCATCTTGTACCAAGTGTGGGCTTTTGTCGCGCCCGGTTTGTACAAGCATGAACGTCGTTTGGTGATGCCGCTGTTGGTGTCCAGCTCGCTGCTGTTTTATTGCGGTGTAGCGTTCGCCTATTTTGTGGTCTTTCCGCTGGTGTTTGGTTTTTTCACCGCCATCTCATTGGGCGGTGTCGAGTTCGCTACCGATATCGCTAGCTACTTAGATTTTGTTTTGGCGCTATTTTTGGCCTTCGGCATCGCCTTTGAAGTGCCAGTGGCGATCATTCTGCTCTGCTGGACTGGGGCCACCAATCCGAAGAGTTTGAGTGAAAAACGCCCTTATATTGTGGTTGGTGCATTTGTCGTCGGTATGTTGCTCACGCCGCCAGATATTATTTCGCAAACCTTACTCGCCATCCCAATGTGTTTACTATTCGAAGTGGGCTTGTTCTTTGCGCGTTTTTATACGCGTAAAGCGGATCTGACGGAGAGTGATGAGTGATCTCAAGGCATGAGTCAAAATAAGAAAAGCGGCTGAAGAAGCCGCTTTTTTTATTTCACTTTGACCACATGGCCACATTTGGTGCAGATGTAAAGCTCTTTTACACCCATGATTTTATGCCAAAAAGTACGATGCTGACGCTGTAAGTGAACACTATGATTGCACATGCTGATAACTCACGTGTTATGTATTTTGTGCGCTGGATCATATATGCAATAGGAGTGTTATACCATGCCTGTATGTGATCTTTATCCATAAAATAATAAAAAGTCTTTATAATTTAATGAATTATTTGTTTAAAAACATGCTTTCTCTCATTTTCTAGTGGCTCACTGATGAGTGACCTGTATCACACTCTGTGTTAGGGTAGTTGAAACAGTTGCTGCGCATTATGGGTGGTGAGCGTATCCACTTCTTCCAGCGACCATCCGCGCAGTTCGGCCACACGTTGGGCAACCAGTGACGTGTAAGCGGGTTCGTTGCGTTTGCCCCGATGTGGCACGGGGGCGAGATAAGGGCAATCCGTTTCCAAAATCACGTAGTTCATATCCAACTGTGGGATCACGCGATCCATGCCGCCGTTTTTAAAGGTGGAGACTCCGCCAAGGCCAAGATGAAAACCGAGATCGTTGATCGCTTTGGCCTCTTCCACGCTACCACCAAAACAGTGAAACACGCCGCGCAGTGAACCATCTTGCTCTTGTCGCAGCAATTTTAGTGTCTCCTCAATCGAATCGCGCGTGTGAATCACCACAGGTAAATCCATCTCTTTGGCCCAATTAAGTTGGGTGATGAATGCCCACTCCTGCTCTTGGCGATAGGTTTTATCCCAATAAAGATCAATGCCAATTTCACCCACCGCAATGAAAGGGTGTTTGGCAAACCAGTGATGAATGATGCTGAGTGTCTCTTTGACATTGGCATCGACGTAGCATGGATGCAATCCCATCATCGAGCGGCAGACATCGGGATAGGCGGCTTCGGTAGCGAGCATTGGCTCAATCGATTTGAGATCGATATTGGGTAACAAGATCTTGCTGATGCCTTGCTGCTGTGCACGTGCTACGACCTGTGCACGGTCTTGATCAAATTCGCTGGCGTAGATATGGGCATGAGTATCGATCATTACGGAGTCTCGTTATAAAAGCAGTGGGGCGATTATACGTCAGTGTGAGCGTTTGGTCATTTTTGCCATTTTTCCGCTTTGTTGCTGGCGTCATGCACCTAGAGTGATATGATTTCGCCAATTCTATACACCAGACAAGGAGAATAGAGTGTCTGTATCTATCCAGGGGCCATTCCCGGCGCGTCGTATGCGTCGTATGCGTAAGCACGATTTCAGTCGTCGACTCATGGCGGAAAACCAGTTAACGGTCAGCGATCTGATCTATCCGATGTTCATTCTGATGGGTAAAGATCGCCGTGAAAGCGTCGAATCCATGCCGGGCGTGGAACGTTTGTCTATCGATCTGATGCTGGAAGAAGCGCAATATCTGGCGCAGTTAGGTGTTCCGGCCATCGCTCTGTTTCCGGTGGTCAATCAGGATGCGAAAAGCTTGTGTGCGGCTGAAGCCTACAACCCAGAAGGTTTGGTACAGCGTGCCGTTCGTGCCTTGAAAGAGCACGTTCCACAAATGGGTGTGATCACCGACGTTGCGTTGGATCCGTTCACCACTCATGGTCAGGATGGCATCATTGATGAAGACGGCTACGTGATGAATGACGAAACCACCGAAGTCTTAGTCAAACAGGCACTCTCACACGCCGAGGCAGGGGCCGATGTGGTGGCACCGTCGGACATGATGGATGGCCGCATTGGCAAAATCCGTGAAGCGTTAGAAGAGGCTGGCTATATTCATACGCAAATCATGGCTTATTCGGCCAAGTACGCGTCATGTTACTACGGACCATTCCGAGATGCAGTCGGCTCAGCAGCCAACCTAAAAGGCGGCAATAAGAAAAATTACCAAATGGATCCGGCCAACAGTGATGAAGCGCTGCACGAAGTGGCGTTAGACATCAACGAAGGGGCGGATATGGTGATGGTAAAACCGGGGATGCCGTACTTGGATGTGGTTCGCCGCGTGAAAACGGAGCTTCAGGTGCCGACATTTGCTTACCAAGTTTCGGGTGAATACGCGATGCACAAAGCCGCTATTCTCAATGGTTGGTTAAAAGAGCGTGAAACTGTGCTTGAATCGCTGCTGTGCTTTAAGCGTGCAGGGGCGGACGGCATTTTAACCTACTTTGCGAAAGACGTTGCCGAGTGGCTGGCGGAAGAAAATGCTCAAACGGCCGCACATTTGCGCCAAACAAAGTAAGAGCAAAGAGCTTAACAGGCTGGCTTCGGCCAGCTTTTTTTATGCTAGGAGAAACGATGTCGATAACAGTGCGTCAAGGATCGCTGGAGGAAGTGGTCGCGGTGGTGGCGACAATCAACGAGTTTGTGCGCAAAGAAACCGTGCACACTTTGAATGAGCGCTTGCAGGGCAAGAAATCGTTGGTGTTGGTGGCATTGCAAGGTGAGCAGTTGCTGGGATTTAAAATCGGCTATCAGTTAACCAGTGATGAGTTCTACAGCTGGTTTGGCGGTGTTTCAGCACAAGCGAGAGGCTATGGCGTAGCGCAACGCCTGTTAGAGGAACAAGAGGCTTTGGCGCTTGAGCAGGGATATCAACGTATAAGAGTCAAATCACGCAATCAGTTTCCCTCCATGCTGAGGTTATTGTTGAGAAATAACTATCTGATTGATAATTTTGAAAAAATGGAAAATATTGCTGAGTCTCGAATCCACTTTGTCAAACAGTTATCAAAATAAATGAGATTTTTTCTCATTTAGATGTTGACTATCAAATGAGAATCATTATTATTAAATGCGTCTGAGGGAATACGAAATAGTTCACAAGGATGTTGAGTTGCCCGATTAACCAAGGTGTTAATAAGTAATGAGACTGAACTGCCCAGAACTTGTACGCATTCTTTTTGACACGACATTGCTCACATTGCTTCCAGTGTAATTTATAGCTTTCTGGTCAGGCCGTGGTACTCACCGATTGGGCTGCACCGTATTTCGCTAGGCGACATCTTTTGATGTCGCTTTTTTTATGCGCATTTTCTTGACAAATCTGCTGTGTTTTTCAACAAAAAATATTTTTTCCACATGCTAGGATCCTGAAAGGATCAAATTTCACGTCTTGGTGTTTTTGCTTTGTTATTTAAAAACAAAGGTTTAATTGTTAATTTGATTAGCTTCCTAACCAGTGCATATCCAGTGGATAATTAATATAAACAGAGTTATCCACAGCTTGAGATGCTCAGTTGGCATAAGATTTTGTACACCGTAAAGGACGATTGCATCTGCAACATGGATTCAGTGGTGTAGACGTGGCATCCTTAGCACATCAAATTTAATGTCTGCTGGATATCTACAATTATGGCGAGTATTCCTGAAAATCCCTTGATTCTGATCGATGGTTCTTCCTATCTCTATCGTGCATTTCATGCTTACCCAGGCACCATGAGCAATGGTGAGATACCGACCAACGCGGTTTATGGAGTGGTGAACATGCTGCGTAGCATGATGCGCCAATTTGCTTCTGAGCGTATCGCGGTGGTGTTTGACGCAAAAGGCAAGACTTTCCGTGATGAGATGTATCCGGAGTACAAAGCGCACCGTCCGCCTATGCCGGATGATTTGCGCTGTCAGATTGAGCCGCTGCACGATGTGATCCGCGCCATGGGCTTGCCACTGATCTGCGTACCCGGCGTTGAAGCGGATGACGTGATTGGCACGCTCGCCTATCAAGCTTCCCAACAAGGCATGCCGGTGTTGATCAGCACTGGTGATAAAGACATGGCGCAGTTGGTCGATGACAACATCATTCTGATCAACACCATGACCAATGTGGTGATGGATCGAGAAGGCGTGATTGAAAAATTCGGTATTCCGCCTGAACAGATCATCGATTACCTCGCCCTGATGGGGGACAAAGTGGATAACATCCCAGGCGTTCCCGGTGTGGGAGATAAAACGGCGGTCGCCTTGTTGCAGGGCATTGGCGGGATTTCTTCACTTTATGAGCGCCTTGATGACATCGCTGCATTGGGCTTTCGTGGCTCGAAAACCATGGCGAAAAAACTGCTCGATAACAAAGAGAATGCACTGTTGTCGTATCAGTTGGCGACCATCAAACTCGATGTTGAGCTGGAGCAAACGCCTGAGTCTCTGCACAAAATGGCGCCGAATAAAGATGAGTTAATAAAGCTCTACGGTCAGTTAACCTTTAAATCTTGGTTGACCGAGCTACTTGATGGCGGCACGGGTGTGGTTGAAGCGGTAGAAAAAGCGGCATCCACACGCGATACCAGCGCTGCGGCTTCACCAGCTAAAGAGCTGAACACGTCGGCGGCAAACATTGATCGTAGCCAGTATGAAACGATTCTTGACCAAGACTCTTTCCATGCATGGCTAGATAAGCTCAAAGCGGCAGAGCTGTTTGCTTTCGACACCGAGACCGACAGCCTCGACTACATGGTGGCGAATCTGGTGGGCCTCTCGTTTGCCATTGAAGAGGGCATCGCGGCCTATGTGCCCGTGGCGCACGATTACTTGGATGCGCCGCAGCAGCTGGATCGCGATTGGGTACTAGCACAACTTAAGCCGATCCTTGAAGATGATGCGCAAGCGAAGGTAGGCCAGAATCTAAAATACGATGCCTCGGTATTGGCTCGCTACGGCATTGCGATGCGGGGTATCAAACACGACACCATGTTGGCCTCTTACGTTTACAACAGCGTTGGTGGCAAACACGATATGGACAGCTTGGCGCTGCGATTCTTGCAGCACAGCTGCATCTCGTTTGAGCAGATCGCAGGCAAAGGTAAAAATCAGTTAACCTTCAACCAGATCGATCTCAATCAAGCTGCGGTGTACGCTGCAGAAGATGCCGATGTCACCTTGCGTCTACACAATCGCTTTGAGGAGTCGCTCAACGCGGATGAGAAACTCAAGTCCGTGTATGAAGAGATTGAAGTGCCTTTGGTGCCTGTGCTGTCTCGCATTGAACGCACTGGCGTTTTGATTGACGCCATGAAACTGTCCGCGCAATCACAGGAAATTGCGCTGCGCTTGGATGAGTTAGAGCAAAAAGCGTACGAGATCGCCGAGCAAGAGTTCAATATGAACTCGCCCAAACAGCTGCAAACCATTCTGTTTGAGCAGATGGGATTACCAGTGGTGAAGAAAACCCCTTCGGGAACGCCTTCGACCAATGAAGAGGTGCTGCAAGAACTGGCGCTGGACTACCCATTGCCGAAAGTGATTCTTGAATACCGTGGTCTGGCTAAGCTCAAATCCACCTATACCGATAAGTTGCCGAAGATGATTAACCCGACCACCGGTCGCGTGCATACTTCTTATCATCAGGCGGTAACAGCGACGGGGCGCTTATCGTCTACCGATCCTAACTTACAGAACATTCCGATCCGTAATGAAGAAGGGCGTCGTATTCGTCAGGCTTTCGTTGCGCCGCATGGTTACAAAATTCTTGCGGTGGACTACTCGCAAATTGAGCTGCGTATTATGGCGCATCTCTCCGGTGATCAGGCTTTGTTGGATGCCTTCCAGCAGGGCAAAGACATTCACGCCGCGACCGCTGCGGAAATTCTCGGCGTTAGCATCGATCAAGTCACCTCCGAGCAGCGCCGCCGCGCTAAAGCGGTGAACTTTGGTTTGATCTACGGCATGAGTGCGTTTGGTCTGGCGAAGCAGTTGGGCATTCCGCGTGGCGAAGCGCAGGGCTATATGGATAAGTACTTCGAGCGCTACCCCGGCGTTATGCAGTATATGGAAGATACTCGCAGCACGGCGTCTGAACTCGGTTATGTCGAAACCATTTTTGGCCGGCGATTGCATTTGCCGGAAATTACCTCACGTAACGTGATGCGTCGTAAAGCGGCGGAGCGTGCGGCGATCAACGCACCGATGCAAGGCACGGCGGCAGACATCATCAAGAAAGCGATGCTTTTGGTTGATCAGTGGATCGAGCAAGAGGGCGATGGTCGGGTTAAACTGTTGATGCAAGTACACGATGAACTGGTTCTGGAAGTGGAAGAGTCATCTTTGGCCGAAATTGAAAGTAAAGTACAGGAATTGATGGAATCTGCAGCGCAGCTGAAAGTCCCTCTTGTCGCAGATGCAGGCCATGGTGATAACTGGGATCAGG
Source organism: Vibrio navarrensis (assembly GCF_015767675.1). NCBI lineage: Bacteria > Pseudomonadati > Pseudomonadota > Gammaproteobacteria > Vibrionales > Vibrionaceae > Vibrio > Vibrio navarrensis. The sequence goes on from NZ_CP065217.1 coordinate 110,793, forward strand.
CGCACTAATCACTTTTTGTGCGAAAACGGATAAATTGTATGAGCCAGAGCACAAGTTCTGGCTTTTTTTTGTATCTAAATAAGTTCAAAGAGAAATTGTTGAGTTGTAGCTTAATAAAGGTTTCATGAAAATAAACTACAAAAAAAGTTTGCAATTATGACCAATTGTTGTACATTAATCCTCGTAGGGTACAGAGGTAAGATGTTCTATCTTTCAGACCTTTTGTTTCACGTTATTGGATTAGGCTGATTCAGCCGCCCCAGTCAGGTTTTGACTGGGGCGTTTTTTATTGCCCAAAATAAAATTTATTAATTTTCAATAAATTAGTTACTTTTCTCTTGTTCCGCTCTGTTTATACCGCCTTTGGCCGTGTTCTACCGTATTTGTCGTTGAAAATCCGTTCTGTAAATTTTTACCAATCACACTATTATTAATTCTCTTAAAAAACTAACTGCATATTTAATGTGAGTGTTTTGGTTTTAAATTTTTATATATCAGTAGCTTAGGATTTGTTGTTGCAGTTGGTTTTTAGTCAGCAGCCCAATATTCTCAGCGCGCGAACTCTTGAAATCCGTGACCAGTTCAGTAATGCTCTGGCCCATAATAATAATTACCATTTTTCTCTCCCGTTTCCCTGCCAGGATGGCGGGGATTTTTGTTTCTGGCGGCAGAAAAAACAAAAGCCCTGCATAGGCAGAGCTTTGATCGATAATCTTGTATCGCGAGGCTAGTCGTTTTCTTGGTCTGCTTCTTCGTCCAATAGATGGGCGAGTGCTGGTGCAAACCATTCGTCGAGTTTGGCTCGTAACTGATCCACGCCAATCCCTTTCAATGATGAAAACAGATCGACTTGCACGTCACCACCAAAGGTTGCCGCTAACTGGCGAACTTTGAGTAGTTCTGCTTTGCGTGCACCGCTCTTGAGTTTGTCCGCTTTCGTGAGAAGAACTTGGGCTGGGATACGACTCTCAATTGCCCAAGCAATCATCTGTTGATCGAGATCCTTCATTGGATGGCGGATGTCCATCAACACCACCAATCCTTGTAGACATTGGCGTTTTTGCAGATATTCACCCAGCGATTTTTGCCACTTCTGCTTCATTTCCAGCGGAACTTGGGCAAAACCATAGCCAGGAAGGTCGACAATATGGCAGCCATCCGTCACTTTGAACAAGTTGATAAGCTGCGTGCGGCCTGGCGTCTTTGAGGTTTTCGCTAGGCTTTTTTGGTTGGTTAATCGGTTTAGTGCACTGGATTTCCCAGCATTTGAGCGTCCTGCAAACGCAATTTCGATGCCCTCATCGGCTGGCAGGTGGCGGATATCAGGCGCACTGGTGATGAAATGCGTATTTTGGTAATGAATTTTTACGCTCACTGTTAACTCCATCTCGACTTTGTGTAGTCGATTGATTACTTTTTTGTGAAATTGTGTAAAATAACCGTGCTCGGCATAAGGTCGCCTATTGTACCATGAGTGTACTCGGTCTGTTCACCTTCCGTGGTACTGGAAGCTTGATAATTATAATGGAATGTCATGAAGAAATTAGCGCTAATTTTGAGTCTTTTAGCCAGCTGCTCAGTATGGGCCCAAGGTAATATTGAGGCTGGCAAAGCAAAATCCCAAACGTGTGTTGCGTGTCACGGTGCTGACGGCAACAGTCTACTCACCATGTATCCAAAGCTTGCTGGTCAGCATGCCAAATATATTGAGAAGCAGTTGAAAGATCTCAAATTAGGTATGGAAAGTGCGGGTAAGCAAGGACGTTATGATCCGGTTATGAGCGCAATGGCGATGCCATTGACAGAACAGGACATGGCGGATTTGGCAGCTTACTACTCTTCCCTGCCAATTTCTCCAAACACGACACCGGAAAGCGTGGTCGATGCGGGTAAAGTATTGTACACCGCAGGTGACGCAGAGCGTGGTTTAACCGCATGTGTTGCGTGTCATGGTCCGCGCGGCAATGGTACCGAGCTTTCAGGTTTCCCGAAAATTTCCGGTCAGCATGCTGACTACATCAAAGCTCAGCTACAAAAATTCCGCGAATCATCCCGTGGCAACGATATGAATGCGATGATGCGTGATATCGCGAAGAAACTGACCGACGATGACATTAACACCCTGTCTCAATACGTTGGTGGTCTTCACTAATTTCACCCCTAACCGCTCGAGCACATGTTGTAGGAAAACGCCCTGGCCTGTTACTAGGGCGTTTTCTTTTTCGCACATTATCACACTTTTTTGCCGCCATGTTCTTTTGCAAACGGACATTTTGCTGATCATTTTGTAAGAGATTTGCCATTCGTTTTTGCCTCTTTGTCTACCAAGTTTTTCTAACTTTATGAAAAGCAGAAAGTATTTAACTTAGTTTAAAAACGAGCCAATAAATCGTGCTAAGCGACTTGTTTCAATTTGATGAGCAAGTAAATTAGCACTATCAGCAGGACGCTGGTAAAGGAAATCAGGCCAAGGTGGTCTCCACGGATGCGGGCAAGGGAGTTGTTCGAAAGCCGGAGAAGGGAGCTCAGATCGACAGGATGTTGGTCAGATACGGATGGTCACCTCGTCTAAAGGTTAAGACAGTGCAAAGGATCCAGGCTTAACGGATAAGCCTTGATACAGGAAGTCGAAGGAAAGCCAAAACTCATCAGGATGATGACGAACAACACCTTTTGGCAGGGAAAGCACAAAAAACAAACGGAATATTGGTGCACTAACTGAGTGCAACACAGTTTTTGCCACTTGTGGCGGTTCAGAAAGCGACAGCATGCCTGTCGCTTTTTTTATTTCGGCCGTTTTTTTCTGAAATTGGCGATATTTTGCCCGCGGCCCCTCCAATCCTGTCGGACTTTCTGGTATGTTGCGCATCCCTGTTTGAGGAAGTCAGTATGCCTACCTGCCCTTTATGTCAGCATGAGCACATTCAGCCTTATTTTGTCGACAAACACCGCGAGTATTTGCAGTGTAAGCAATGCCATTTGGTGTTTGTCCATCCGAACCAGCGTCTGGATGCAAAAAGCGAAAAAGCTCACTATGATCTGCATGAGAATAATCCGCAGGATGCAGGTTATCGGCGCTTTTTAGCGCGCATCGCTGACCCTCTTCAGGAACGGATTAAACCGCAATCAACCGGGTTGGATTTTGGTTGCGGACCCGGGCCAACGCTCTCATTGATGATGGCTGAGCGTGGTCACACCATGGCGTTGTACGATATTTATTACCACCCACAGACCAGTGTGTTGGCTGAGCAGTACGACTTCATGACAGCCACAGAGGTGATTGAGCATCTCTATCAACCTGCTCAGGTGTGGCAACAATGGTTGAATTTGGTTAAGCCTGGAGGCTGGATAGGCCTGATGACAAAAATGGTCATCAATGTTGAGGCGTTTGCCCATTGGCATTACAAAAATGATCCCACACATGTGATCTTTTTTAGCCAAGCAACGTTTCAGTTTCTGGCAGAGCGGGATAAGCTCGAACTTGAATTTATTGGCAAAGATGTAATTTTACTGAGGAAGACCCAGTAATGAGTCGTAAGAAAAAATCGAGAAAACCAGGTGCCGCAGGCGCGCCTGAATTTGTAGTTACCCGTAACCGTTCTGAGTCGGATGTCGCAGGACGTTTGCGCAAAAAAGAGAAAAAGCACAAAGGTTTGAAAGCCGGTGCTCGTAACGCAGAAGATCAAGCCAAGCAGAAACAGTCGGCCAATCAAGTGCGAGATCCACGTCTTGGCAGCAAGAAGAAAATCCCACTGATTGTCGAACCTGCGAAGAAGTTGACTAAGCAAGAGCGTCGTCTGTCGGCAGAACAAGAGCTCGAAATGCTGGAAAACGATGCCCAGTTGAATGTGTTGCTTGATCGTATTGAGGCCGGTGAAAACCTAGGTCGCGGCTTGCAGCAGTACGTTGACGCGAAACTGGACCGCATTGAGCAGTTGATGAAGCAACTTGGTTTGCTCGAACCCGAAGACGACGAAGAGTTTCAAGATGAAGCACCAACGCGCAAAGCTCGTTCAGACGATGAGCTGCTGGCGGATTTTGAAGACTTCAACATGGACGACTACAAAGGGTAAGCAGTGCGATGAATGTCACCTTACTAGCCATAATTGGTGGTGCCATCATTCTGGGTTTGGCGTGTTATGCAGGCTACCTTCTGCTCCAGTTAAAGAAGCAAAAGGAGTTGCAACAGCAGCATCAGAAGTTGGCGATCGAGAAACGCAATGCCAATATTTTCGACAACGTCAATATCTTGTGTATGGCGGGGATTCAAGGACAGTGCGATCTGTCTGAAATCAGCATTCGTGTCTATTGCATCATGGATTATGTGCAAGGAGAGCAACGTGTGGATTTCGATGCCGAATACCCAGCGATTGCTGAGCTGTACCACATTGTCAAAGACATGCCACGCGGTGAAGCGCGTCAGGCGCTTGAGAAAAAAGAGCGCATGAAGCAAAACCTTGAGCGTCATAAGGCCGAAGGCCGTCTTAGTGAGGCGATTGTCGAAGAGCTGAAAGCACTGCGCAAAAGAGTGCAGCCGCTCAACAACCAGATCAACATTCAGATGATCTAATCGATGGCCCTGCTGTGCGGGGCTATCGTGATCGCGCTAGCACTTCTAACGATTGGCGCTTAAAAAGCCACAATATCGCGCTATCTCCCTATTTTGGATGTGGCAAAATAGCGGCTCACAGGATTTTACGGAAGTAACACCATGTCGAATCAGACTCTTGAATCGAACCAACAGATCGTTTGGGACCAAGCGGTATTGGACAAGTACAACTATTCTGGTCCTCGCTATACCTCTTATCCGACGGCGTTGGAGTTTCACGAAGCGTTTACCATTTCTGACTATGACATGGCATGCTCGCAGTACCCTGAGCGTCCACTTTCTCTTTATGTGCATATTCCTTTCTGTCATAAGCTTTGCTACTACTGCGGCTGCAATAAAGTGATTACTCGCCATTCGCATAAAGCGGATGAGTACCTTGATGTGCTGGAGCATGAAATTCGCCAGCGCGCGTCACTGCTGCATGGTCGACAGGTAACGCAACTGCATTTTGGTGGTGGTACGCCGACCTTTCTAACGGCCAAACAGTTGTCGCGGCTGATGACCTTGCTGCGGGAAGAGTTTGATTTTGAAGCCAATGCGGAGATCAGTATTGAGGTCGATCCGCGTGAGATTGAACTCGATATTCTCGACCATTTGCGGCAGGAAGGGTTTAACCGCCTGAGCATTGGTGTGCAAGATTTCGACAAGGAAGTGCAGAAGCTGGTCAATCGTGAGCAAGATGAAGCCTTTATTTTTGCCATGGTCGAACGGGCCAAGCAGCTCGGTTTCCGCTCGACCAACCTTGATCTCATCTATGGCTTACCCAAGCAAAACCGCGAGTCGTTTGCAAAAACATTAGCCCAAGTGCTGCAAATGCAGCCGGGTCGTTTGTCGGTGTTTAATTACGCCCACATGCCGCAGTTATTTGCCGCGCAGCGTAAAATCAAAGATGAGATGCTGCCCAAAGCCGAAGAAAAAATGGCAATTTTGCAGCAAACCATTACCACCTTAACCGAAGCGGGTTATCAGTTTATCGGTATGGACCACTTTGCCAAACCGGATGATGAACTGGCTATTGCCCAGCGAGAAGGCGTGTTGCATCGTAATTTCCAAGGCTATACCACCCAAGGTGAATGTGACTTAGTCGGTTTTGGTGTCTCGGCCATTTCGATGATTGGCGACGCCTACGCGCAGAATCAGAAAGAGCTGAAGAAATACTACGCTCAAGTCAATGAATTGCGCCATGCGCTGTGGAAAGGGGTGGCGCTTGACGCTGACGACTTGTTGCGCCGTGAGGTAATTAAGCAATTGATTTGCAACTTCAAACTGGATAAAAAAGCGATCGAAACGCAGTTCAAAGTGACGTTTAACCACTACTTCAAAGAAGATCTGCAACTGCTGCAGACCTTTATTGATGATCGATTAGTGGACGTTGATGAGAGTGAAATCCGTGTCACATTGCGTGGTCGTCTGCTGATCCGCAATATCTGCATGTGCTTTGACAAATACCTACGTGGCAAAGCGCGACAACAGCAATTCTCACGCGTCATTTAGCGAAAGAATGCTATATGCAATAAAAAATGCCAGCAAGACGCTGGCATTTTTGTTTATGGTGCTAGTCCGACTTTGCGCGCAACTTATTGGCCAATTAACTGATTTTTCAACCAACTTACTTGTTAGCTAATAAGTTACTTGGCCAATCGGCAAAGGGCACAGGGCGGCTGTATAAGAAACCTTGAGCCAACGGACAACCCAACTCAGAGAGCAATTCGGCTTGCAAGTCGGTTTCTACCCCTTCCGCCACCACACTGACGTTAAAGCCTCGGGTGATGTTAACGATGGCAGCGACCACAGAATTATTGAGTTCCTCGCGGCTGAGTTTATCGACAAAGGCGCGGTCGATTTTCAGGCAATCAAACGGTAAGGTGTGCAAATACGCCAGTGATGAGTAGCCGGTACCAAAATCATCAATCGCAATGCCGATACCAAGGCGGCGCAGCTTGTGCATGTTCTCCAAAGTGGTTGGTGTACTGTCGACCAGACGCGACTCGGTGATCTCCAGAGTGAGATTGGTGGCGGGTAGCCCCGTTTCCAACAAAATTTGCCTGACTTCCGCGACAAAATCTTCGCGTGATAGTTGGTTGACGGAGATATTAACGTGTAACTGGAAGTCATGTTGCCAGAGGTCGTTTGCGATTGCTTGAGCGGTCTCTTTGCAGGCGCGTTGCAATATTTGGCTGCCAATTTCTTTAATCATGCCACTATCTTCAGCAATCGGGATGAAATCGAGTGGTGATACGATGCCTTGCTTACTCAGCCAGCGGGCCAATGCTTCTGCACCGACGACTTTGCCGCTCTCCAGTTCAATAATCGGTTGGTAGTAAGGAATGAATTCTTGGCTGTTGATGCCATCTTGAATGCGCGCCAGCATTTGGGTGCGAAACTTGGACGCGTCTGCCATCTCGGGACGGTAGTGGCTGACCGAGGTATGATCTTGTTTCGCGTTGCTCAGTGCAATGCTGCCGTTACGTAACCAACGGATCATGTCGCTCTCGCTGTCGGTACATACCACCCCAATCGACACTTTCATCACCACGCTTTCCTCACCCATATAAAATGGCGCGATAAACAGCTGTTGCAGCCGGTTAACGGTCAAGGTTATCTCTTCGGAGCTGGCCACTCGTGGTGCGTAGACGGCGAACTCATCACCTCCAGTGCGAGCAAGGATATAGTTATCATCAAATAGGTCTTTGAGTCTTTCAGAGATGCTGATCAGCAGTTGATCGCCTTTGTGATGTCCGACGCTGTCATTGATGTCGCGAAAGCGATTCACCCCAAGCAAAAATAGGCTACCGCTCTGAGAGGGATGCTCGCGACGACTCGCATCAATCAACCCTTCTCGACTGTAGAGCTTGGTCAGAGAGTCATAAACCAACTGGTTGCGCAGCGCTTTAAAGGAGACTCGAAGGTTATTGGCCATCTCATTGAACGCTGTGACCAGCAGGCTGGTTTCGTAGATCAAACCGGGTTTGGGCATGGCACTTTCCCAGTGCCCGTTGGCCAAGTTTTTCGCGGCGGTGGCCGTGGTGGTGATGGGATGGGTAATGCGGCTAAAAATCACCATACAGAACAAAACGCCGATGGTTCCCACCGACAAGCCAACGATCCAGCTCTCTTGCTGCGCTTTGGGCAATACGCCCAGTAGCTGCGATTCAGAAATTGAAATACCGATATACCACGTTAAGCCATATTCGTCGGTATAGGGAGAGATCAGGCTGAAGTAGCGCCCATCGTGGCCCAGAAATTCAAAGCGTTGCGCCGCTCTCTTCTCCAACATTTGTTGGCTTTTCACCGAATCGGCATGGCGTTTTATGATGGGGTCGGCACTTTCGCTTGCTAGCAAACGGTCGCCTTTTTTCGACAAATCGGTACCCCAAGAGACCACGCTGCTTGGCGAAGAGTGTGCGATCAAGCGCTGCTTTTCGTCCATGATATAGACCGAAGCCTTGGTTTTTTCTTTCAATGCGGAGAGAAAATTATTGAAGGTGTTGATGCGAATATCGGTGACCACGACGCCGACAAATTGCTGCTGGTCGTACACCGGAGCGAGAGCGGAGAGAGTGATTTCTTGTCTTTCGTCGGCGTTGGCGTAAATGGAAGACCACATCGGGCGCTGCTCTTGGGCAACTGGCGTGTACCAAGGACGCACTCGCGGGTCGTAGTTGTCAATCACAGAGCGGATGTTCTCGTTGATGGTGTCGCTCTGATAAATCACCAGTTTGCTGTTGGTGCGATCATCTTGCACCATCAGGGTATGGCTGCCATCGCTCTCTTTACGTAGTCCGACATAATCGGCCGCTTCCGAGCCAAATCCAATCACGTCTAGCTGGGCAATCGGGGCATAAATGGTTTGAAAGGCGTCCAGAAAGTAGTGCTGCAACGCAGTGGTGTCATCGGGTTTATACAAATGGTTGAAGCCAATGGTATGCGCCATACTGAGCCCGGCGTCAAACGGGGCGCCGAGATAACTGGTTAAACTGTTGCGCACGTTTTCGGTTAAGGCGGAGAGCTGCTTGTCACTGAGATCATGCACCGCCTCTTCGTAACTGCGCTTTTGTACCAAAATCACCACACTGATTGAGAGCAAAAAGATCACCACCAAAGGCACAATGACCGCGGTTTTTAAGGAAATTTTGCTATTGGAAGCCATCTCTGCCATCGTGCTTTACTATCCCTGCTGCCAATGAGGTTCGCTAAACGATGGCGAACCTCAGTGAATTTCTCTATTCGTTGTCAATAAAGCTCTTTTAATTTACGTGTCAAGGTATTACGTCCCCAGCCGAGTACTTTGGCTGCGTCTTGTTTGTGACCGTTGGTGTGCTCAAGTGCTGCTTCTAACAGTATACGTTCGAATTGTGGAAGTGCGTATGTCAGCAGCTCTTTTTCCCCAGAGCTGAGTTCTTTTCGCGCCCAACTGGCGAGAATCTCCTGCCAAGTCCCTGCCGCGTTTTCTTCCTCGCTGCTCTTTTTCTCTTGCAGCAGTTCACTCGGCAGATCGCCCGGTAAAATTTCGCTGCCACTCGCCATTACGGTCAACCAGCGACAGATGTTTTCCAATTGACGCACGTTACCGGGCCAATTGAGACGCGAGAGAATCTCTAACGTACTGCGATGCAGAGTTTTGGCTTCCACCGCTAGCTCATCGGCGGCGCGGAGCAAAAAGTGCTGAGTCAGTTTTTCTATATCCTGTTTGCGTTCGCGCAACGCCGGGATCTGCACTCGAATAACGTTGAGGCGGTGAAACAGGTCTTCTCGGAAATCGCCATTTTGCACCAAACGTTCGAGATTTTGGTGGGTGGCGGCGACAATCCGCACGTCGACTTTGATCGGCGAGTGGCCGCCGACACGATAAAACTGCCCATCGGCGAGCACGCGCAGTAGGCGAGTTTGAATATCGAGCGGCATATCGCCTATCTCATCCAAAAACAGGGTGCCGCCGTTGGCTTGTTCGAACCGTCCTTGGCGCACCGAGTTTGCCCCAGTAAAAGCGCCTTTTTCGTGGCCAAACAGCTCCGACTCAATCAGATCTTTTGGAATCGCGGCCATGTTGAGGGCGATAAACGGCTTGCTGGCTCTTGGGCTGTGTCGATGCAGCGCATGAGCGACCAGCTCTTTGCCCGTGCCCGATTCACCGTTGATCAGCACAGAGATAGAGGAGCGTGAAAGCCGGCCGATGGCGCGAAACACTTCCTGCATCGCGGGTGCTTCACCAATGATTTCTGGCGTATGGGTGCTAAGCGGATTGCCTGAGGCCATCTGCTCGCGCTTTTGTTCTTGGCCGTGGGCGATGGCGCGTTCTACTAACGTCAGCGTTTCGTCGATATCAAACGGTTTGGGCAGATATTCAAACGCGCCCTTCTGATAGGCGTTGACCGCGGCGTCGAGATCGGAGTGCGCCGTCATGATGATCACAGGCAAGTCAGGGCACTTGCTGTGCACTTGTTGCAGCAATTCAATGCCATCAATGCCAGGCATGCGGATATCGGACACCAACACATCAGGGACTTCTCGCTCTAACGCCATCAACACGCTTTCACCATTGGCGTAGGTTTCGCACTTGATATTGGCGGAAGAGAGGGTCTTTTCCATCACCCAGCGGATGGAGCTATCGTCGTCGACAACCCAAACATATCCTTTACTCATGGTCTATTCCTTGCAGCATTAAATTGGCAGATAAATGGTGAAATTGGTGTGCCCAGGCCAGCTTTCGACATCGATTTTGCCGTTATGTTGATCTATCAGATTTTGCGAGATAGAAAGCCCAAGTCCGGTGCCTCCTTCTCGTCCACTGACCATGGGGTAAAACAAGGTATCTTGCAGCTCGACCGGAATACCGGGGCCGTTATCGATGATTTCAATTCGCGCGGCCACTTTACAGCGGTGGCCATGGATATTGGCTTGATGCACCGTTCTGGTGCGCATGGTGATCAGACTGTCGTCTTGGTTGGCCAGAACTTGTGCCGCGTTGCTGACAATATTTAGCATCGCCTGCTCAATTTGGTCTGCATCCATGTAAATGTCTGGCAGGCTTGGATCATAATCGCGTTCAATCAGCAGTTTTTGCTGTGATTCCAGCTCGACCAATTGGCGTACTTTTTCCAAAACCTGATGCAGATTGGCTTCTTGCTTTTTGCCCGGCTTTTGCGGGCCAAGTAGACGGTCGACCAGCGTGCGCAGCCGATCCGCTTGTTCAATGATGATCTGGGTATATTCGGTCAGGCTCGGATCGGGCAGCATCTTCTCCAGCAACTGCGCCGCGCCGCGCAACCCGCCTAAGGGGTTTTTGATCTCGTGCGCTAGGCCTCTGACCAAAAGTTTGGCCGCTTGTTGCTGCGCGTGTTGGTTCATCTCTTGGGTAATACGCCGCTGCTGGTCAACCTTGCGCATCTCTACCAGCAGCATCGGTTCACGCTCAATGGAGATAGGGCTTACCGTCACTTCCAGCAGCAGCGGCTTACCATCAACAACGAAAGTGACGTCGTTGTCCGTGATGCTTTGGCCGCTTTGTAGCGGTTGTGAGAGCAAGGCTAAATCGAGGGAGGCGTGTTGGATCAATTGTGACAGCGGTTGGTGGATGATGCGTTTGGCGCTTTGCGCGAAGAGTTGCTCGGCCGCCGGGTTGGCGTGTTTAACCTGCAACCCATCATCGAGGATCAGGGTTGCGGTCACCATATTGCTGAGAATTGTGTCTGAAAGCGCTGAGTTCACAATCACATCCTTGTCGTTGTCATAGTTTGGTGCGATGCACTAAATTGGTGCACTGGCAGCCAGTATGGCGGATTAAGGGGAGAAGTGAAAGCGTCTTCTAAGGCGTTCAGATGCTTATCTTGCGACTCAAGCCACTATTTAATACTGGTGCGATGCAAATGCACTGATATAGGGCTGGATGATGCAATTATCTTGCCGTTTCTGTAAGCCTGCACGGCCAGTGTGTGGGTGCCACGGTCAATGTTTTTTAGCTGCCAAGTCAAGCTGGTTTGCGGTGCACCATAACGGTGTCCGTTGAGTAGCAGTTGCAGTTGTTCACCAACGTCCAATTTGCGATTGCTTTCCATGCGAATAAAGATAAGGCCGCGATTGCTGCGAATGGTGGCGTCATTCGCTGGAGACGCCATACTCAGCTGTAATTCGGCGGGGGCTTCATCCGACGAGCTTGGCTGCGCGGGTTCAACCGCCGTTTCTTTTGCTGAAGAAGCCTGCGTGGTGTTGGGTTGCGCAGCGTCCATCTTTTGCGTTGATTCAACGTGTGGTGCAGGCGCACTGGCGTCCAAATCAGGTAGCGTAATGCTTTTCGCACCAGTGCCGGGGGTATCACTAAAATGAAGCACGCCATTGGCGTCGACCCAAGTGTATACGGTCTGTGCGTGCGCAAGAGAGCTGAGCAATACAAGTAGCAGAGAAAGTCTTTTTATCATCTTTCACCTCCAAAGAGATGCGGTTTCACATAATGACAACCCGCGCCCGATATGATCGGATGCGCTTGGCTGTTGGCTATTTTTTTATGCAAACCACATGTTATTACTCGATTTCTGGCGGGAGAATATGAAAAAGGCCCGCCTGCGAGGCGAGCCTGATAAAAAGTGCAATCCGAGTTACATTTGCACTGAGTGAATTACACTGAGTAGTACAGTTCAAATTCCAGTGGGTGAACAGCGGTGTTAACGCGCTCAACGTCTTTGGTTTTCAGTTCGATGTAAGAATCGATGAAATCATCAGAGAATACGCCGCCCGCGGTTAGGAACTCACGGTCACTGTCTAGGCACTCAAGAGCTTGCTTGAGTGATTCTGCAACCTTTGGAATCTCTGCGGCTTCTTCTGCAGGCAGATCGTAAAGGTCTTTGTCCATCGCTTCCCCTGGGTGGATCTTGTTCTTGATACCGTCAAGACCTGCCATCAGCATCGCGGCAAACGCTAGGTATGGGTTTGCTGCTGGATCTGGGAAACGTACTTCGATACGACGCGCTTTCGGGCTTGGTACCACAGGGATACGGATAGACGCAGAACGGTTACGCGCAGAGTAAGCCAGCATAACAGGCGCTTCGTAGTGAGGAACCAGACGCTTGTACGAGTTGGTTGATGGGTTGGTCAGCGCGTTCAGTGCACGAGCGTGCTTGATGATACCACCGATGTAGTACAGAGCCGTTTCTGAAAGGCCGCCGTACTTGTCACCCGCGAAGAGGTTAACGCCGTCTTTCGCCAGAGATTGGTGAACGTGCATGCCTGAGCCGTTGTCGCCAACCAGTGGTTTAGGCATAAAGGTCGCAGTTTTGCCGTAGGCGTGCGCTACGTTGTGAACCACGTACTTGTAGATTTGGATCTCGTCCGCTTTTGCTGTTAGCGTGTTGAAGCGAGTCGCGATCTCGTTTTGACCTGCCGTTGCCACTTCGTGGTGGTGCGCTTCAACCACTAGGCCCATCTCTTCCATTACTAGACACATAGCAGAACGCAGGTCTTGAGAAGAGTCTACAGGAGCGACTGGGAAGTAACCCCCTTTCACGCCAGGACGGTGACCTTTGTTACCGTTTTCGTAATCTGAACCTGTGTTCCATGCCGCTTCTACGTCGTCAATCTTGAAGAAAGAACCCGACATGTCTGTAGAGAATTTCACGTCGTCGAATAGGAAGAACTCTGGCTCTGGGCCGACAAGAACGGTGTCTGCGATACCAGTAGAACGTAGGTAATCTTCCGCGCGTTTTGCGATAGAACGTGGGTCGCGGTCGTAGCCTTGCATGGTTGCAGGCTCAAGGATGTCACAACGGATGTTCAGAGTCGCTTCTTCAGTGAATGGGTCAAGTACCGCAGAAGACGCATCAGGCATCATCACCATGTCTGATTCGTTGATGCCTTTCCAGCCTGCGACAGAAGAACCATCAAACATCTTACCGTCTTCGAAGAAGTCAGCATCGATTTGGTGTGCAGGAATAGAAATGTGTTGCTCTTTACCTTTCGTATCGGTAAAACGCAGGTCAACAAACTTAACTTCGTTTTCTTGGATAAGCGATAGAACGTTTTCTACTGACATCTTGGATAACCTCCAGTGTTATTAAAGCGGTATTGGCCAGATTCGTTGTTGAATCTAGCATTGATTAATTTCTTTACATTGGTATTAATCGATGCTGATTCTTACAAAGCTAAAACTGTGCCAATTTTTTAAGTCCTTATATTTCATAGTTTTAGTGTTTCATCTCGCCATTTTGGTGTGTTCGATGCACCAAAATGATCTTTAAATGCACCGTTTTGGTGCTAATGTGGCGAGTTTGCACCAGAATAAGCCAAAACCGTCTCTCATTCAGCCCGTCTTTGGGCATCTTGTCAATCGAGAAATGTGTTAATGTGCATACTCTTTTTCTAGCAAAAAAATGGCCGAAATACGCCTTGGCGACTAGTCTTTACTTGGCGAAAAATAATCACGAGCTGATCACATATTTCTGGGTTTTTTATCAAAATCTGGTACATTATGGCCGTTTTTTTAATCAAACAACCGCCGCTCGAAAAAACAACCATGTTTTTAGCGTCGTTTTTAAACAAGTGAATCAGAATCCATGACGACTCCACAGATTGATAAATTAAGAAATATCGCGATCATCGCGCACGTTGACCACGGTAAAACCACACTGGTTGACAAATTGCTGCAACAATCAGGCACTTTGCAATCTCGCGGTGACATTGAAGAGCGAGTCATGGACTCGAACGACATCGAGAAAGAGCGTGGCATCACCATCCTGGCGAAAAACACCGCCATCAACTGGAACGATTACCGCATCAACATCGTAGACACCCCAGGACACGCGGACTTCGGTGGTGAAGTTGAGCGTATTATGTCGATGGTTGACTGTGTACTGCTGATCGTTGACGCGGTGGACGGCCCAATGCCACAAACGCGTTTTGTAACGCAAAAAGCGTTTGCGCATGGCCTGAAGCCTATCGTGGTTATCAACAAAATTGACCGTCCTGGCGCACGTCCTGACTGGGTAATGGATCAAGTGTTTGATCTGTTCGATAACCTAGGTGCGACAGACGAACAGCTGGACTTTAAAGTGGTTTACGCGTCAGCGCTGAATGGCTGGGCGACACTGGAAGAAGGCGAAACAGGCGAGAACATGGAACCGTTGTTCCAAACGATCGTCGATGTGGTTGCTGCGCCAGAAGTGGACCTTGATGGCCCACTACAAATGCAAATTTCTCAGCTGGATTACAGCTCATACGTTGGTGTTATCGGCGTGGGTCGTATCAAGCGCGGTAAAGTGAAAGCAAACCAACAAGTAAGCATTGTCGGTGCGGATGGTAAAGTTCGTAACGGTAAAGTGGGTACGGTACTCGGTTACCTTGGCCTTGAGCGCCATGAAGTGGCACAAGCGACCGCAGGTGACATCATTGCGGTTACCGGTCTTGGCGAGCTGAAAATCTCTGACACCATCTGTGACGCAAACAAAGTGGAAGCGCTGCCAGCGCTGTCTGTTGACGAGCCAACCGTGACCATGACGTTCCAAGTGAACACCTCACCTTTTTCAGGTCTTGAAGGCAAATACGTGACGTCACGTAACATCCTTGAGCGTCTTGAGAAAGAGTTGGTGCACAACGTGGCACTGCGCGTTGAGCAAACGGAAGATCCAGACAAATTCCGCGTTTCTGGCCGTGGCGAACTGCATCTTTCTATTTTGATCGAAAACATGCGTCGTGAAGGCTTCGAGCTAGCGGTATCTCGTCCTGAAGTTATCCTGAAAGAAGAGAACGGCCAGTTGATGGAACCGTTTGAAACCGTGACCATCGATGTTCAAGAAGAGCATCAGGGCGGTATCATGGAAAAAATCGGTATGCGTAAAGGTGAGCTGAAAGACATGGCACCGGATGGTAAAGGCCGTGTGCGTCTTGACTTCATCATGCCTTCACGTGGTCTGATTGGTTTCCAAACCGAGTTCATGACACTGACTTCAGGTTCCGGCCTTCTGTACCATACTTTTGACCATTACGGTCCACACAAAGGTGGCAACATTGGTCAACGTGTCAATGGCGTATTGATTGCCAACGCAGCGGGTAAAGCACTGACCAACGCGCTGTTTAACCTGCAAGAGCGTGGCCGTCTATTTATCGGTCACGGCGTGGAAGTGTACGAAGGTATGGTGATCGGTATTCACAGCCGTGACAACGACCTAACCGTCAACGCGCTGAAAGGTAAGCAACTGACCAACGTACGTGCATCGGGCACCGATGACGCGCAGGTACTGACGACACCAATCATCATGACATTAGAGCAAGCGCTTGAGTTTATCGATGACGACGAGTTGGTTGAAGTGACACCGGAAAGCATCCGTATTCGTAAGAAATTCCTCACTGAAAGCGACCGTAAGCGTGCTTCACGTGAAGCGAAGTAATCGCGAATAATGTTATTGTAAGAAATGAAAACCCCGGGCAGTTTCTCCCGGGGTTTTTTATTGCCGTTTATTTTTTAGTTATTTTGATGGTGAGAGTGAGTTAATGATGATTGACCTTTCGATGAGTAGCGCGGACAGGATAAAAAATTGATAGCATAACTGCGAGAAAATAAGGCATGCTTATTTTCCATCAGTTTTTCATGAGCCGTATGGGTAGGACTATGAACCAGTTACCTGGGAGTGACAAGTTGAGATTGCAAACCCTCGCCGGAAATGGAATCGCGTTTGCGCGCTATTTAGTTGCCCGAATGCAACACGATCGGGTGAATGTGAACGCCGGTTATTTGGCCTATATTACCTTGCTCTCCATTGTGCCACTGATGACGGTGCTTCTATCAATATTGTCTAAATTTCCCGTGTTTGAAAATGTTGGTACTGTCTTGCAAGGCTTTATCATTACCCATTTTGTCCCCGCCGCTGGGGATGCGGTGCATAACGCGCTACAGGATTTTGTCGCCAATACCGGAAAAATGACCGCCGTCGGCGCGGCCTTCCTTTTTGTTGCGGCTTTGATGCTGATCTCCAACATCGATAAAAATCTCAACTACATTTGGCGGGTGCGGAAAAAGCGCCGTGCGGTGTTCTCGTTTTCCATGTATTGGATGGTGTTGACCTTGGGGCCGATTTTGGTCGGAACCAGCATTGCCGCGACCTCGTATGTGACTTCGCTGCGTCTGCTCGATAGCGAAGCAATTTCTGGCATGTACAATTTACTGCTGCGCTGGCTGCCGTTTATTCTCTCGTTTTGCGCCTTTGTCGGTTTGTATCTGTTGGTGCCGAACAAAAAAGTTCATTTTTCCCATGCGGTCATCGGGGCGATCATCGCCGCGATTTTGTTTGAGATGAGTAAGAAAGGCTTTGCTGCTTACATTACGCAATTTCCTTCTTACCAAGTGATATACGGTGCACTGGCGGCGATTCCTATTTTGTTTGTTTGGGTCTATTTGTGCTGGCTGATTGTGCTGATCGGCGCGGAAGTGACGGCGGCATTGGGCGAGAAGGAACAGTGGAGACTGAGCGCGGAAATGATACACTCTCAGGCAGAAAAAATGTTGGCCGCAGAAGAGGATAGCAGTAGTGATAGCGCTGATTCAGAGAGTAAGTGAAGCCACCGTTCGCGTCGATGGTGAAGTGGTTGGGCAGATAGAAAAAGGGCTGTTAGTCCTGCTCGGCGTTGAAAAAAACGATGACGAAGCCAAAGCTCGCCGATTGGTGGAGCGTGTCACCACTTACCGTGTGTTCGAAGACGACGACGGCAAAATGAATCTCAATGTGCAGCAAGTCGGGGGCAAAGTGCTGGTGGTGTCGCAGTTTACCTTGCCTGCCGACACCAAAAAAGGCACTCGTGCGGGCTTTTCTCGCGGCGCTCACCCCACAGAGGCTGAACGTTTGTATGACTATTTTTCAGACCAGTGCGAGCATGTGTTGCCGACAGAGCGAGGTCGCTTTGCGGCCGATATGAAAGTATCTTTAGTGAATGATGGTCCGGTAACCTTCTGGTTACAGGTGTAAAGGCAGGAGCCTATTTACTTGAAAAAGGATTTCTATGTTTAAGCTGATCACGCCGAAAACAGATAACCAACTCAACAAGTATTACCACTTTCGTTGGCAAATGTTACGCGAGCCGTGGCGTATGCCGATCGGTTCAGAGCGCGATGAATACGACGGTATGAGCCACCATCGCATGATTGTCGATGGTCGAGGGCGGCCGATTGCCATTGGTCGGCTGTATATATCGCCGGATAGCGAGGGTCAGATCCGCTATATGGCGGTGAAAGGAACTCGCCGTGGCAAAGGCATGGGCTCGCTGGTGTTGGTGGCGTTGGAGTCGCTCGCCCGTCAAGAGGGGGCGAAGCGTCTGGTGTGTAACGCCCGTGAAGACGCTATCTCCTTTTACGAGAGAAATGGGTTTGAACGTCGAGGTGAACTGACCGATGAGCGTGGCCCGGTGCGTCATCAGCAGATGGTAAAGCCCCTCGATCCGATGGCCAACGTATTGCGTAATCCGGAGTGGTGTACGGAATTGCAAGATCGCTGGGATAGACAAATTCCGATCAGCGATAAAATGGGCATCAAAATCAACCAGTATACGGGTTATCAGTTTGAGTGCAGCGCGCAGCTCAACCCCAATTTAAACCCGCATAATACCCTGTTCGCGGGATCGGCATTCACGCTGGCGACGTTAACAGGCTGGGGCATGGCGTGGTTGTTGTTGAAAGAGCGCGGTTTAACTGGGGACATTGTTCTGGCGGACAGTCGCATTCGCTACCGTCATCCGGTGGAGAAAAACCCGATTGCCAGCACCTCACTGGATGGCATTAGTGGCGATTTGGACCGACTCGCCTCTGGGCGCAAAGCGCGCATCGTGATCCATGTGACTATTTTTAGTGATGAGCTTGCGGCGGTGGAGTTCATGGGAACTTATATGCTGTTGCCCGATTACAAAAAGCTACTGAGTCAGCGTGGCTAAAGGGGGTTGGCTTTCACTGCTTAATGCCGCGTCGCATTCGCTGCGGCGCTGGTGTTGATCCGAGAGAAGGTCACCACTCAACTGCTGACAACCAATCACGAACTGATAGCTGATACCCTGTGGAGCATCGGCTGCGAGGTCCGCTTGCCCGCTGATGTGGCCTGTGATCGACGGGCCGCTGACGTTGATCGGGCTGAGTGACAGCTTACCTCGCTGCATATTGAGCCTGAGCTCCGATAGCATTAATGGCGTAATGCTGTTGTCTTGGGCCTCGATATACGCTTCATGCAACTGCGCATACACCCCGCCCGACAAGGTATGGGAGAACATCGCCCAATCGCCCGCCAACCCCTCGGCTTGCAAATCGATACTGCTTATCGCGTTGATCTCCAACGGCAGCGGTAACTGCGATAACAGCAACCCAGCTGGGAAGCCATCGGCATTGAGGGTGAGTTGCCAAGGTTTGCTGATTTGTGTTAGGTCAAGCGAGGCTTGTCCCTCTACATAGCCTTGTTGCAGCGGGGCAAACAAACGATCCATTTGCCACTTGCCTTGAGTGCTGTGCATTTCAATGATCGGGTGTGAGCTGAGTGCACTCTGGTAGCTTGCATTGGCAGCGCTGGCGCTCAGCGCGCCTTGCCAAAGGCCAAGTTGCCTATCTTGCTTAATCAGCAAATTCTGGCCTTCGATATTAAGTCCAGTCAGTTGCCAATAGGGCTCACGGATCAGTTGGATAAATTGGCTGCGCTCGATATTCAGCGTTTCAACGGAAACCTCTTTCGCCTTTCTAAGCAACTGTTTCAGCCACTCTCCTTCACCGGGCTGCTCAGCGGCCCACTTCACGTTATTGACGTTCACGTGTTTCAGTGCCAGCGCGTCCGGAGTGATGCGGCCAGAAAAGCTCACGTTCCCTTGCTGCCAGAGAAAAGCGGCTTCTTCGATATCAATTTGCGCAGGATGGAGACGCAGGCTGAGCCTAGGTTCAATCCACACGTTGTGCTGGTCTTGCACGCTTTCCGCAGAGAGAGAAAAAAGGCCATCGCTTTGCTGCCACCACGCAAACGGTAAGGTGAGATTTTCACAGGAGAGCTCAACATTGACCAGTTGATAGCCTTGGTAACCAATGCTGCTACGCATCACATCGAGGCTGTTGATATGGCTAATGTTGCCCAGCGTTGTCCAAGGTTTGGCCATAATCGACTGCACTTGCTGATCTGAGAGTGTGAGACCATCAACGGTGACATTGACCAGTGACCAGCCTTGCGCGTACTGTTCTGCCTGACCGGATATATGCCCACCACGCCAGAGGAAGGAGAGGCCAAATACCGTGCTCTCTTGCGGGCGATAGTCCATATCGAGCAATGTTTTGTTGAACGCCTCGCCTTGCCAATAGATTTGATCGGCGGAAAGTTGAATCTCGGCATACGGCAGCCATTGTTCTGTCGTCTCCCAGTATGGCTGCTTGAGCTGAACGTTAAGACCGCGCGCGCTGAACTCTTTGTCGGCGTAGTCAAAGTGAGACAAGGCGATTTGCTGGACATGAACCGTATCGCGCAGCCAAGTTTGCGGATTGCTGCTTAGCCCTTGTTGGAGGCTGAGGCCGTCGATCAGCACACTGTCTAACTGCCACTGTCCATCACGGTAAAGTGACGGGTTGAACCAGAGATCGAGTTGTTCGACATAGCTAACATCAGGGTGGTCAAAGGTCAGATTCTTAAACGAAAAATGGTAGGGAAACTGGTAGCGGACTTCTGAAGCGCTGACTCCAGAGTGTAGCCATTGATTGAGTTGATTGAATACCTGACTCGCGTAGCGTGTTTGCAGCGAAAACAAAAGCGCGAGTGGAATAATCGCGACGACCAAAAGCAAGACAGTGATGGTTATGATTATTTTCTTCATCCTAATTGAACAAACTCTCGCTGCTTCCTTGCATGTGTTGCATAAGCTTGTCTTAAATCGGCGCGTGATTCAACTAAAAAGCCCCTCGAATGAGGGGCTTGAGCATGCTTTTTGTTATCCGATCACTTAGTCAAGCTGAGGACCAGCTGAAACGAGGGATTGACCTTCGGCGTTGTCGGTGTATTTAGCAAAGTTATTGATAAAGCGCTGTGCCAGATCTTTGGCTTTGCTTTCCCACTGCAGTGGGTCGACATAGGTATCGCGTGGGTCAAGGATGGTTGGATCGACGCCAGGAAGCGATGTTGGTACTTCAAGATTGAAGATGGGCACGTGCTTGGTTGGCGCTTCTTCAATCGAGCCGTCAAGGATGGCATCAATAATGCCGCGCGTATCTTGAATGGAGATACGTTTGCCACTGCCATTCCAGCCGGTGTTCACTAGGTACGCTTCTGCACCCGCTTCTTCCATGCGTTTGACCAGGACTTCTGCATACTTGGTTGGGTGTAGCGTTAGGAACGCAGCGCCAAAACAGGCAGAGAAGGTTGGCGTTGGCTCGGTAATACCACGCTCAGTGCCCGCCAGTTTGGCGGTGAAACCAGAGAGGAAGTGGTACTTGGTTTGCTCTGGTGTCAGTTTAGACACGGGAGGCAATACTCCAAAGGCATCAGCAGACAGGAAGATCACTTTGTTAGCATGGCCACCTTTAGAAACGGGTTTGACGATGTTATCAATGTGGTAAATCGGGTAAGAAACGCGCGTATTCTCGGTTTTCGAGCCGTCGTCAAAATCGATTGAACCGTCGTTACGTACTGTGACGTTTTCTAGCAGCGCATCGCGACGGATGGCGTTGTAGATGTCTGGCTCTGCTTCTTTCGACAGTTTGATGGTTTTCGCGTAGCAGCCACCTTCGAAGTTAAATACGCCGTCATCATCCCAGCCGTGTTCGTCGTCGCCGATCAACGCACGTTTTGGATCGGTGGATAGGGTCGTTTTACCTGTACCAGATAGGCCGAAGAAGATCGCGACATCGCCATCTTTGCCCATGTTGGCACTACAGTGCATGGATGCGACACCTTTCAACGGCAGGAAGTAGTTCATCATGGCGAACATGCCTTTCTTCATTTCGCCGCCGTACCAAGTACCGCCAATCAGTTGGGTGCGCTCGGTTAGGTTAAACACAGTAAAGTTTTCCGAGTTCAGACCATGCTCTTGCCACTTCTGGTTGGTGCATTTCGCGGCGTTCATCACCACGAAGTCCGGCTCAAAGGTCGCCAACTCTTCTTCGGAAGGGCGGATAAACATGTTCTTCACAAAATGCGCCTGCCAAGCGACTTCGGTGATCACGCGAATGCTTAAGCGCGTGTCAGGGTTAGCACCACAGTAACCATCAATCACGAACACACGCTTGCCAGACAGCTGGTTGGTCACCAGTTCTTTAATGTCGTTCCACACTTCCTGAGTGATTGGTTTGTTGTCGTTCGGAACTGCACTGGATGTCCACCACATGTTTTCTTCCGTCGTTGCGTCTTTCACTATGTATTTATCTTTTGGTGAGCGGCCAGTGAAAACGCCAGTATCGACAGCGACCGCGCCAAGCTCGGTGACTGCGCCTTTTTCGTAGCCTTCGAGATCCGGACGTGTCTCTTCTGCAAACAGCACTTCGTAACTTGGGTTACGTAGAACCTCTTTTACGTTGCGCAGTCCATGTTTGGTTAAATCAATTGTTGCAGCCTTAGTATGTTCCATAACGGTCATAGGTGCTCCTTATAGGATTTTGTAGGGATTTTGTAAGAATCTTTTAATTTTTCTGCTCACCATGCTAACAACGGGTGGGGGAGAAAACAGGGATATAGTTCAAAAATTATCCTTAATTTTCCTGCGGTTTTAGGTGTCCCGTCACATATTGGCCGAGATAGTTTATCGTGCACGCAAACCATTGCGCCAGCGTTAAAGGATTATTAATTAACAAAAAATAAGGGGTTGTTAAATTACGGGAAAGTATTGATTTACTAGGCTTTGATCACAAAAAGGCCAGCTTGCGCTGGCCTTTTGACGGGTAAATTACGTGCTTGATAATCCAAGGAAATTAATGCAGCGTTTTACGCTCAGAAGTGGCGTTGGTGTAGAGCTCAGCCACTTGCGGCTCGTCAAACGAGTAAGTCGTGCCGCAGTAATCACAATGTAAAGAAACGGATCCTTCGGTGGCCAAAATGTCATAAATTTCGGTTTTATCGATGGTGACAATCGCGGCACCGCTGCGCTCACGAGAACAGCCGCAATGGAACTCAACAGGCTGAGGTTCAAACAGGCGGACTTGTTCTTGGTTGTACAAGCGATACAGCAGCTCGTTGGCTTCTAACGTGAATAACTCTTCATTCTTCACTGTGTTTGTTAACTGTTCTAGGTGCTCAAAGTCATCGGCAGAGCCGGTGCCATCTGGCACGACTTGAATCAGCATACCTGCGGCGTGTGCTTGACCTTGATGCTCGCCAGTGCGGATCCACAAGCGGGTTTTAAGTTGCTCTGAGTTGGCAAAATAGCCTTCGATCACTTGAGTGAGGTTGTCGCCGTCGAGACCAACCACACCTTGATAGCGTTCGCCTTTTTTCGGCTCAATGGTGATGACAAGGTAGCCTTTCCCCATCATATCGTGCAGGCTGGCGTCGTCGGCAATCTCACCTTCCCAGCGAGCGACACCACGAACTTTTTGTTCGTTGTCGCCATTGATGACCGCCAAAGAAACCGGACCATCGCCTTGCAATTGAATGGTGATAGAACCTTCAAACTTGAGTGTGGCGGTGAGCAGAGTGGTTGACACCAACAGCTCGCCTAACAGTTTTTGCAGGGCTGCCGGATATTCCTTGCTCGAAATAATACGCTGGTACGCTTCATCCAATTGTACCAACTCGCCACGCACTGAAAGGTCTTCAAATAAGTAGCGGTTCAAAACATTGCTTGCCATTTAGGGATTCCTCGTCGGTTTTTCCGGCGTTGTTACTGCAGTTTAAATTTGATGATGTCACGACGCTGCTTCTTGTCTGGGCGTCGTTCAGGGCTTGGGTTAGCGTTGAGTTTACGCTGCTGTGCCAGTGTTTCGCGCTTCGTCACACTTTCGTCGGTTTCGCGATACAGGTTTTGTGCTTCTGGCGCGCCACGTCGCTGATCTGAGATCTGCTCAATCACCACCACTTTCTCGTCATTTCCTTGGCGTAACTTAATTGTTGCACCAATTTCAACTATTTTGCTTGGTTTTGTGCGCTGACCATTATAGTGGACTTTACCTCCATCGACCATGTTGCGGGCAATGGAACGGGTCTTATAAAATCGTGCAGCCCATAGCCATTTATCTAAGCGAACGGCGTCAAGTTGGGAACTCATAGGAAGTCTTACTCTCTAATCAGTGCTGTGAATGATTGCTGCTTATTGCCCCTTACAATGGTGACATGCAGCGAAAATTTCAAGGGAGTTGGCAAAAACGGAATTTGAAAAGCGTGTCACTATTATGCTGTGATATAGTTCTCCGCTCTTTGTTGACTAGACAATTCCATTACAGTCAAAAACATAGCAGTGAACCTGCTTTTTTTGAGTTAGGTGCTAATGTCAATAGAGAGCGCAGTGAGATCATAGAAGAAAACTGCCTATAACAAGAGCGATCATTGAATCGTAACAAACAAGGAATCAACTCAGTGAAACCATCAGAGCTAAGTGCTGGATTGAGAAGCAGCCCGCTACTGGCTCGCGTCATTGCGAATAACGGCGAGATTCAGCGCCATGTAAGCAAGATCTTAGCTGGCATTTTGATTGCGATGACAGGCTGGACTTTAGGCCAGGTTGTCTGGCTCACGCAGCCACAGAAAAATGAGATTGTCGCTTGGCAAGCCCCTGTGATAGCCGGAGGGCAAAGCAACAATAAACAGGGCCTCTCTCTTGCAGGGCTTCAGGCGATGAATTTGTTTGGTGCTTACAACGAAAACAAAGCCAAACCAGTCGTAAAAGCACCTGTGGTGCAAGATGCACCGAAAACTCGACTCAATTTGGTGTTGGTCGGTGCGGTCGCGAGTAGCAATCCGAGTGCCAGTTTGGCGGTCATCGCCAACCGAGGCCAGCAAGCGACGTACGGTTTGGGTGAAGAAATTGAAGGGACTCGTGCCAAGTTAAAAGCCGTGTTGGTGGATCGGGTGATCATCGATAACGAAGGGCGTGATGAAACCGTGATGCTCGAAGGGCTAGAGTACAAGAAACTCGGTGATAGCACTTCGCCTGCTCCGTCGACCATTGCGAAGAATAACCCGCCCGATACCGACGACCAGTTAGCGCAGATTCGTGAAGAGATCACCGCGGATCCGCAGAAGATTTTCCAATATGTTCGTTTATCCCAAGTGAAGAAAGACGAACAAGTGATCGGTTATCGCGTTAGCCCGGGTAAAAATCCGCAGCTTTTCCAGTCGGTAGGTCTACAAGATGGCGATATTGCCGTGCAGCTGAATGGCAACGATCTGACCGATCCGGCGGCGATGGGCAAAATTTTCGATTCAATTTCAGAGCTGACAGAGCTCAACCTGACGGTTGAGCGTGATGGTCAGCAACATGACATTTACATCCAATTTTAATACTTAGGCGCTAGAGCGTAAGTGGTGGGAGATATACGTGAAACATTGGTTTAGCAAAAGCGCATGGTTGCTGGCAGGGACGCTAGCCTGTACGTCCGGGGCGTGGGCAAGCGAATTCAGTGCGAGCTTTAAAGGCACGGACATTCAGGAATTCATTACGATCGTCGGACGCAATCTGGAGAAAACCATCATTGTTGATCCGTCAGTGCGCGGCAAAATTGATGTCCGCAGCTATGATGTACTGAATGAAGAGCAATACTACAGCTTCTTTCTCAATGTGTTGGAAGTGTACGGTTATGCTGTGGTGGAAATGGAAAACGGCGTACTGAAAGTCGTTAAATCGAAAGACTCAAAAACGTCTGCTATTCCGGTGGTGGGTGACGATACCGTGAAAGGCGACAACGTCATCACTCGCGTCGTTGCGGTGCGCAATGTATCGGTACGTGAACTCTCTCCATTGCTGCGCCAATTGATCGACAACGCCGGCGCGGGTAACGTGGTGCACTACGACCCAGCCAATATCATTTTGATCACTGGCCGTGCGGCGGTGGTGAATCGCCTTGCGGAAATCATCAAACGTGTCGACCAGGCTGGTGATACCGAAGTGGAAGTGATTGAACTGAAAAACGCGTCTGCCTCGGAAATGGTGCGCATAGTCGATGCACTGAACAAATCTCAAGACGCCAAAAATACCCCAGCCAATTTACTGCCTAAATTAGTGGCAGATGAACGCACCAACGCCATCTTGATCTCTGGCGACCCGAAAGTGCGTGAGCGCCTGAAAAACCTGATTGAGAAGTTGGATGTCGAGATGGCAACCAAAGGTAACAACCGCGTGGTGTATCTCAAATACGCCAAAGCAGAAGACTTGGTCGATGTGCTCAAAGGCGTGTCCGATAATCTGCAAGCGGAGAAGAGCTCAGGTCAGAAAACGGCGGGTTCGCAACGTAACGATGTGGTGATTGCGGCTCACCAAGGCACCAACTCGCTGGTGCTGACTGCGCCGCCCGATATCATGATTGCGCTGCAAGAAGTGATTTCTCAATTGGATATTCGTCGTGCGCAAGTGTTGATCGAAGCCTTAATTGTTGAAATGGCTGAAGGCGATGGCATCAACCTTGGCGTACAGTGGGGCTCACTGGAAAGTGGCGCCGTAATTCAGTATGGCAACAGTGGTGCGCAAATTGGCAAGGTGATGATTGGCCTTGAAGAAGCCAAAGAGCAAACAAGAACGGAATACTATAACGACTCCAACGGCAATCGTGTTCCTTATGAAGTGAAAGAGTCCGGTGATTACTCCACCCTAGCCTCTGCCTTATCAGGCGTAAATGGTGCTGCGATGAGCTTGGTGATGGGTGACTGGACTGCCTTAATCAGCGCCGTGGCCAGTAACTCCAACTCAAACATTCTTTCGTCGCCTAGCATTACCGTGATGGACAACGGCGAAGCGTCGTTTATCGTTGGTGAAGAAGTGCCGGTCTTAACCGGTTCATCGGCCAGCTCGAACAACGACAATCCATTCCAGACGGTAGAGCGTAAAGAGGTCGGTATTAAGCTGAAAGTGGTGCCGCAAATCAACGAAGGTGACTCGGTACAACTGAATATTGAGCAGGAAGTGTCGAACGTGCTTGGTGCGAATGGTGCGGTCGACGTGCGCTTTGCCAAACGTCAGCTAAATACCTCCGTCATTGTTCAAGACGGGCAGATGTTGGTGCTCGGCGGTTTGATTGACGAGCGCGCGTTGGAAAGCGAATCGAAAGTGCCGTTGCTCGGCGACATTCCGATTTTGGGGCACTTGTTTAAATCGACCAGTACTCAGGTTGAGAAAAAGAACCTGATGGTGTTTATCAAGCCGACCATTATTCGCGATGGTATGACCGCCGATGGCATCACCCAGCGTAAATACAACTACATTCGTGCTGAGCAGCTATACAAAGCCGATCAAGGTTTGAAGCTCATGGGCGATGGCAACATCCCAGTTCTGCCAAAATATGGTGAAGATAAGCGCCATCCTGTGGAAATTCAGGCCTTTATCGAACAAATGGAAAGCAACTGATGGTAGACATGCTGGACACGGCAGCGGTGTTTCGCCGCTTGCCTTTTAGCTTCGCTAACCGTTTTAAGGTGGTCCTTGAGGTGGTTCATCCAGAGCGTCCGATGATGCTCTACTATGTTGAACCGCTCAATGCCTCAGCGCTGATTGAAGTGCGTCGAGTGTTGAAGCAGACGTTTATTCCGCAGGCGCTAAGCGCGGAAGAATTTGAGAAAAAACTCACCCTAGCCTATCAGCGCGACTCGTCGGAAGCGCGACAACTGATGGAAGACATCGGCTCAGATGACGATTTCTTCTCGCTGGCGGAAGAGTTACCGCAAGGGGAAGATCTCCTTGAGTCGGAGGACGATGCGCCAATCATCAAATTGATCAACGCCATGCTCGGTGAAGCGATTAAAGAGGGTGCGTCAGATATTCATATCGAAACGTTTGAAAAATCGCTCTCGATTCGTTTCCGTGTCGATGGGGTATTACGTGACGTGCTTGCTCCTAACCGTAAACTTGCGCCGCTGCTGGTGTCGCGGGTCAAAGTAATGGCGAAGCTGGACATTGCGGAAAAACGCGTACCGCAAGATGGCCGAATCTCTTTGCGTATTGGTGGCCGCGCGGTGGACGTGCGGGTTTCGACGATGCCTTCATCGCACGGTGAGCGTGTGGTAATGCGTCTGCTGGACAAAAACGCCACCCGCTTGGATTTGCACAGCCTTGGTATGACGCCAGCCAACCACGATAACTTCCGTCACCTGATCGCTCGTCCGCACGGGATTATTCTGGTCACGGGACCAACGGGGTCGGGTAAATCGACCACCTTGTACGCAGGGTTGCAGGAGCTTAACAGTAACGAGCGCAATATCCTCACCGTCGAAGATCCGATCGAGTTTGATATCGACGGTATCGGCCAGACACAGGTTAACCCGAAAGTTGACATGACTTTTGCTCGCGGCTTGCGCGCGATTTTGCGTCAAGACCCAGATGTGGTGATGGTCGGGGAAATTCGTGACTTGGAAACCGCGCAAATTGCGGTGCAAGCGTCGTTAACCGGCCACTTAGTGATGTCGACATTGCACACCAACACGGCGGTTGGCGCGATTACCCGTCTGCGTGATATGGGGATTGAGCCTTTCCTTATCTCATCCTCTTTGCTTGGGGTTCTGGCACAGCGCTTGGTACGAACTTTATGCCATAGCTGCAAAGAACCTTACGAAGCGGATAAAGAGCAGCGCAAACTGTTTGATAGCAAGAAGAAAGATCCCCTTATCCTCTATCGTCCGAAAGGGTGTGAGAAGTGTAATCACAAAGGTTACCGAGGCCGAACGGGTATCCACGAGTTGCTGATGGTGGATGAAAAAGTGCAGGAACTGATTCACAGCGAAGCGGGCGAGCAGGCGATTGACAAACTGATCCGAGAGCATACGCCAAGCATTCGCAGTGATGGTTTGAGTAAAGTATTGCAAGGTGTCACTTCACTCGAAGAGGTGATGCGTGTCACTAAGGAATCCTGATGGCTGCGTTTGAGTACAAAGCGCTCGATGCCAAAGGGCGACAGAAAAAAGGCAACATCGAAGGCGACAACGCTCGTCAGGTCAGACAGCGCCTCAAAGAGCAAGGCATGGTGCCGATTGAAGTGATTGAGACCAAAGCTAAGCAGGCGAAAAGCAACGCTTCCGGTGGGTTCAAACGCGGGATCAGTACCCCCGATCTCTCTTTGATTACACGCCAGATCTCGACCTTAGTTCAATCTGGTATGCCTTTGGAAGAGTGTTTACGCGCGGTATCGGAACAAGCGGAAAAGCCACGCATCAAAAGCATGCTGGCTGCAGTGCGCTCCAAGGTGACTGAAGGTTATACCTTGGCCGACAGTTTGGCCGATTATCCGCACATCTTTGACGAGCTGTACCGTTCTATGGTGTCGGCGGGGGAGAAATCCGGCCACCTTGATGCCGTCTTAGAACGGCTTGCTGATTACTGTGAAAATCGGCAGAAAATGCGCTCCAAGCTGATGCAGGCGATGATCTACCCTGTGGTGTTGGTGGTGTTTGCGGTCTCTATTGTGGCGTTTTTGCTGGCGACCGTGGTACCAAAAATCGTTGAGCCGATCATTCAAATGGGGCAAGAGCTGCCGCAGTCAACGCAGTTTCTTCTCGCCTCGAGTGAATTTATTCAGCAATGGGGCTTGATACTGTTTGTCAGCGTGGTAGCGGCGATTTATCTGCTAAAAACCGCCCTGAAAAAGCCAAACTTTCGAATGGTGTGGGATAGACGCATTTTGAGCCTGCCACTGCTGGGAAAAATTTCTAAGGGTTTGAATACGGCGCGTTTTGCGCGAACGCTATCGATTTGTACCTCCAGCGCCATTCCGATTTTGGAAGGAATGCGCGTTGCGGTGGATGTGATGTCGAACCAATTTGTCAAACAGCAGGTCTTACTAGCAGCGGACAGTGTGCGTGAAGGGTCCAGTTTGCGCAAAGCCCTGGATCAGACGCGTCTCTTTCCACCGATGATGCTGCATATGATCGCCAGTGGTGAGCAGAGTGGTGAGCTGGAGAGCATGTTGACGCGCGCGGCGGATAACCAAGACCAAAACTTTGAATCGACGGTCAATATTGCTTTGGGGATCTTTACCCCGGCGTTGATCGCCTTGATGGCAGGGTTGGTGCTGTTTATCGTCATGGCAACGCTGATGCCGATGCTAGAAATGAATAACTTAATGAGTGGCTAATGTTATCGATCGGATGGGGCAACTATCCGAACGATTAATTGTGGAGAAAATAATGCAAAGCAAACGTAAAAAGCAGGCGGGTTTTACCCTGTTAGAAGTCATGGTTGTGGTGGTGATTCTGGGCATTTTGGCCAGTTTCGTTGTCCCTAACTTGCTGGGGAACAAAGAGAAAGCGGACCAACAAAAAGCGATCACCGATATCGTCGCGTTGGAAAACGCGCTCGATATGTACAAGCTCGACAACAGTGTTTACCCAACCACAGATCAAGGTTTGGAAGCGCTGGTGAGCAAGCCAAGCAGCCCTGAGCCGCGTAACTACCGCGATGGCGGTTACATCAAACGTCTGCCAAAAGATCCGTGGGGCAACGATTACCAATACCTTAGCCCAGGTGACAAAGGCACAGTTGACATCTTTACCTTAGGTGCGGATGGTCAAGAGGGCGGTGAAGGTGCGGCTGCGGACATTGGCAACTGGAATATGCAAGACTTCCGTTAATTCGGTGAAGTTTGCAACGCAATAACAGTGAGAGAAAGCAGCTTGAAGAACATGTCCAATCAGCACCTGCGTGGTTTCACCTTGATCGAGATCTTGTTGGTGCTGGTGCTGCTCTCTCTGACGGCGGTGGCGGTGATCGCCACCCTTCCGACTCGCACTGATGACAGCGCCAAAAAATACGCCCAGAGTTTTTATCAACGATTGCAGTTGCTCAATGAAGAAGCGCTGCTCAGCGGTAAAGATTTTGGTATTCGTATCAATGAAGACAAATCCCGTTATACCTTGCTTGTATTGCAGGCAGAGGGATGGCAGAGCTTAGCACTCAACAAAATCCCTGCCACAACCGAACTGAAGAATGATGTTGCGCTGCAACTCTCCCTCGGGGGCGGTGTTTGGCAACAAGATGATCGCTTGTTTAAGCCGGGCTCTCTGTTTGATGAGGATATGTTTGCCGAAGAAGAAGGCAAAAAGAAAAAAGAGTCGCCGCCACAAATTTTCGTTTTGTCGAGCGGTGAACTGACGCCGTTCTCACTCTCTTTCTACCCACAAGACCGTGATGCGACAGAAGATGGTTGGCGCGTGAGGGCGAAAGATACCGGGCAAATTGTGCTGCTTGCCCCAGGCGAAGAAGAGAAAGAGTGATGGCCAACAGAGGTAAAAGCAGAGGCATGACGCTGCTGGAAGTGCTGGTTGCGCTGGCGATTTTTGCCACTGCGGCGATGAGCGTAATTCGAGCGGTCAGCCAACATATCAATACCATTGGCTATCTGGAAGAGAAGATGTTTGCCGCTATGGTGGCCGACAACCAGATGGCGAGTGTGATGCTCGACCCCAAATCGCTCAAAGCGCGCTCTGGCCAGGAAGAGATGGCCGGACGAACTTGGTACTGGAAAGTGGCGCCTGTGGCGACCGCGCAACCACTATTGAAAGCCTTTGACGTTAGCGTCGCGGTAGAGAAAGAATCGAATCCCATAGTGACGGTGAGAAGCTATGTCGGCCAGTAAAAGAAAGCGCCGACAGGGCTTTACCCTGATCGAAGTGTTGGTGTCGATCGCCATTTTCGCCACATTAAGCGTAGCCGCTTATCAGGTGGTGAATCAGGTGCAGCGCAGCAATCAGTTGTCGCAAGAGCGTAGTGCGCGTCTTAACGAGCTACAGCGAGCCTTGGTGATGCTGGATAACGATTTTCGTCAAATGGCGCTGCGCCCGATGCGCACTAATGGCGAAAGTCCATCAGCTAAGTTGATCGTCTGGGCTGATTATCTGCTCGAATCGGACAGTAAAGGGGTGATGTTTGCTCGTTTAGGCTGGCATAACCCTCAGCAGCAATTTCCGCGTGGTGAGGTGACGAAAGTCGGTTATCGCATCAAAGATGACAGGCTAGAGCGGGTATGGTGGCGTTACCCCGATACGCCCACTGGGCAAATGGGCGTCATTACGCCCTTGCTGAGTGGGGTGGAAACGTTTGAAATGCGTTTTTCCGATGGTAAGAAATGGAGCGATGAGTGGGATGTGGAGAACACCTTGCCCGCCGCCGTTTCGCTTGAATTGACACTGAAAGATTACGGCAAGATCTCGCGCGTCTATCTGACTCCGGAAGGAACGCTGCAAAAACGCGCCGACTCAGACAATCAGGATAGCAAGGATGACAACAATGGCTAAAGTGACCATCCGTCGTCAATCTGGCGTTGCTCTGGTGATTATCCTCATGCTGCTCGCTATTATGGCGACCATTGCGGCATCGATGTCAGAGCGGCTGTTTGCCCAGTTCCAGCGCGGCAGCAATCAAGTGAGCTACCAGCAAGCCTATTGGTATAGTTTGGGCGTGGAAGCGCTGGCCAAAGTTGCGATTGAGCAGAGCTACAAAGACAGTGATACCACGGTGAACTTAAACCAGCCGTGGGCGGTGGAAGAGAAAACCTATCCACTGGACTACGGTGAAGCGCGCGGGCGCATTTATGATCGCCAAGCGTGCTTTAACCTCAATGTGTTGGCGAGTGTTAAACCGCAGGATGGACAACTTGAGCGCCCTTACCTAGTCAAAGTGCTGCGAAGTTTGCTTGAAGAGAATGGGGTGGAAACGTATGAATCTGAGGTGGTCGCAGATTCGGTTTGGGAATTTATCGACAGTGACGACGCAGTTCGTTCCAGCTCGGGTGTGGAAGATGCCACTTACGAAGGTATGCAACCTTCGTATTTAGCGGCCAACGGCTTTATCGCCGACAGTAGTGAGCTGCGCGCGGTGTATAAGGTCACGGGTGAGATGATGGAAAAACTGCAACCCTTGTTGTGTGCTTTGCCGACTGATGACTGGCGATTAAATGTCAATACACTCGCCGAGGAGCAGAGCTCACTACTGGTGGCGCTGTTTTCGCCTACGCTTAATGAATCGAGTGCCAAAGATTTGATTGAAAAGCGACCATTTGACGGTTGGGCGAGTGTCGATGCCTTTATGGCAGAATCAGAACTGGCAGGTGTCAGTGATGAGATTAAAAAACAATCAAAAAAGTATCTCACCGTAGATAGTGCTTATTTTGAATTGGATGCGCAGGTCTTTGTTGATGACTCACGAGTGAGAATTCGCAGCCTAATGTACAGTAAAAACAGAGAAACCGTGACCGTTGTGCGTCGTCGTTTTGGAGGAATCAGTGAGCGAGTTTCTGACCGTTCGGCTGAGTAGCGAACAATATAGCCCGATCCCTTGGCTGGTTTGGTCTGCAGACCAACAAGAAGTGATCGCCAGTGGCGAGCTGCCAGATTGGCAGCAACTGGAAGAATTAAAACCTTTTGCAGAACAAAGAAGTGTGGTGGTACTCCTTGCATCGAGCGACCTTGTGCTCACTGATGTGGAGATCCCCGCTGGCGCCTCTCGTCAGATCGATAACATGCTGCCCTATCTGCTGGAAGATGAAATCGCGCAAGACGTGGACGACTTGCACTTTTCCATCTTGGCCAAAGAAGGCCGTCTTGCCCATGTTTGCGCCGTAGAGCGAGATTGGCTACATCACATTGTGGCGAAATTTCGTGAGCAAGGGATAGAGATCAAACGCATCGTGCCTGATTCTTTGGCGCTGCCGCTGAGTGACGAAGGGATGAGCGCCGCCCAACTGGGTGAGCAGTGGCTGTTTCGCCGCAGCGTCTATCAGGGCAGTGCGGTCGATCAAAGCTGGATGCCGCTCTATCTTGAGTCTTTGAGCTCTGACGAACCGTTAACGGTAACCAGTTTCAGTAGCATACCGCCAGAGACAGGTAAGGTGAATTGGTTGGCTCAGCCAGCTGAAATGACCATGGCACTGCTGAGCCAAGGCGTGGCAAACATCAAATTCTCTTTGCTGACTGGGGCATTTAAGCCGAAATCGTCTTGGCTGAAACACTGGAAAGTGTGGCAGAAGGTGGCAATCACTGGGGCGCTACTGATCGTTGCGGTGGTGGCGCAGCAGATGCTCACCATTCAACAATATGAAGCGCAGGCCAACGCCTATCGCGCGGAGAGCGAGCGTGTTTTCCGCCAGGTTTTGCCCGGTAAGAACAAGATCCCGACCGTCAGTTACCTCAAAAGGCAGATGGAAGACGAAGAGCGTCGTTTGTCTGGGGGCGCGGGTGGTGACTCCATTCTCGATTGGATGGCGCTCATTCCCGACACCATTGGTAAAGTGAAGAACTTTGAGGTGCAGAGCGTCAAGTACGATGGCAATCGCGGCGAAGTACGCATTCAAGCACAGAGCAAAGATTTCCAGATTTTCGAACAAGCTCGAGTCGCTCTGAGCGAACATTTTCAGGTGGAACAAGGGCAGCTCAACCGCACCGGCGATTCGGTGGTGGGCAGCTTTGTGTTGAAGCGTAAGTGAGGCCAGAATGACAAATTTACGAACCATGCTGCAAACTTGGTGGAGCGGCATCAGCCCTCGCGAACAGCGCCTAGTGATGGTGTGCAGTATTTTTGCCTTGTTAGGGGCAATTTATTGGGGCATTTTGCAGCCGATCGAGATGCGAGCCGAGCAGGCGCAGATGCGCATTCAGAGCGAAAAGCAACTGCTCGGTTGGGTGAAAGAGAAAGCGGACGACATCAGCCAAAAACGGGTGAGCGCTGGGGTACAGGTGTCCAATCAGCCACTCAACCAAGTGATCTCATCGTCCACTCGCCAATTCAACATCGAGCTGCAACGGGTGCAACCGCGCAATGAGATGTTGCAAGTGTGGGTGGCACCGATGCCGTTCAACCGTTTTGTCGATTGGTTGACCTATTTAAAAGAGAAACAAGGCATCGAAGTGGAATTTATGGATATTGACCGCGGAAAAGAAGCGGGCGTGGTGGAAATTAACCGATTGCAGTTTAAGCGAGGTTAATGTGAAACGCGGTATAGTTTATGGCCTGATTTTTATTGTTTTTTTCAGCATCAGCCTGATTTCGAGTATTCCGGCCAGTTTTGTGCTCAGTTATCTTCCGCCCGTGCGGGGGTTAGCGATTGAAGGTCCTTCCGGTACCATTTGGCAAGGCAGCGCGCACAAAATTACCTGGCAAGGACAAGATCTCGGCGAAGTGAACTGGGATGTGCAGTGGATGCCGCTGCTTACGGGCAATGCGGAAGTGGCATTGCGTTTTGGTCGCGGCAGCGAGATGAATTTACGTGGTAAAGGGCGTGTTGGTTATAGCCTAAGCCGAGGCGCTTACGTAGAAAATTTGCTGGCTTCGCTTCCCGCGAAGCACATCGCCAGCAAGATCCCGATGCCGTTACCGATTGATGTGGAAGGGCAAGTGGAGCTGAATGTCGCCCAAGCGGTGTATCAAGCGCCGTGGTGTGCAACAGGAGCTGGCACCTTAGTGTGGAGCATGGCCAAAGTGAGCACACCGATTGGTGGGCTCGACTTGGGCCCAGTGATCACCGATATTCAGTGTGAAAACAGTCTGCTCGTGGCCAAAGGATCGCAGCAGAGTGAACAGGTCAGCGCCTCCTTTAGCGCGGAAGTCAGCCCTAATCGCCAGTACGTCACCTCGGCGTGGTTTAAACCGGGGGCGGCGTTCCCTTCTTCGATGAAGTCACAACTAAGCTGGTTGGGCAATCCTAATGCTCAGGGGCAGTATCAGTTTGACTACAAAGGCCGCTTCTAGCCGTCCTAGTGGCAATGCACAACATGAAAAAGCGAGCGGATTTCCGCTCGCTTTTTTTGTCGTTGTCGGTTTGCTCTTACGCTAGTCTTTGCCCTGCAAAATATCATGCCACGGCAGATCGGCATCGCCCAACACAATGAAATTCGGGTTCTCTAACGTGTCGCGTTCGTTGTACGACAAAGGCTCCAGTTGAGTGCTGAGAATGCGACCACCCGCTTCTTCGACAATACACTGCGTCGCGGCGGTGTCCCACTCTCCGGTTGGGCCTAAACGGAGATAACAATCCACTGCGCCTTCCGCCACCAAACAGGCTTTGAGGGCCGCCGAGCCGAGCGGCACCAGATCGTAATTCCAAGCACTGCTCATGCGGTTGGTGATGCGATTGATGTCCTGACGACGGCTGATGGCAATTGCAATATTTTGCCCAGGCAGCTCATGCTTGTGGGTCTGAATTCTCAGGCTTTGATCCATCTGCGGGATTTTCCACGCGCCTTTGCCATGGTAAGCGTAGTAAGTTACGCCAGAGACCGGGCCATAGACCACGCCCATCACGGGCCGATTATTCTCCACTAACGCAATGATGGTGGCAAAGTCGCCGCTGCGCGCAATAAACTCTTGCGTGCCATCCAGCGGGTCAACTAGCCAATACCGGTTCCACTGCGCGCGCCTTTCTAAACTGATGTCGGCGGCCTCCTCAGACAGGACGGGAATGTCTGGGGTTAACTCACTGAGTTGCTTGGTGATCAGTTTGTGAGCGGCGAGATCGGCACTGGTGACCGGCGTCGCGTCGTCTTTGGTAAAGGCTTCATATTGCTTGGTTTGATAAATATCGAGGATCAGTTGTCCGGCAGAGCGGGCGATGTCGATGACCTGAGGTAATAGTTGAGATAAATCTTTTGTTGTCTGCATGGGGCTTGTCCTTACTACCCGGCTTGATTGAGCGCTTTAATGGCCAGTAGCAACGCAGTGATGCTGCGCGATTCACAAAAATCGAGGTGATTGAGCAGCTCTTCTGCCTGTTGCAAAGGCCAACGCACCACTTCCAGAGGTTCAGGCTCATCGCCTTGCAGCGTTTCTGGATACAGATCTTGCGCAATGAACAGTGTCATTTTGCTCGAAAAATAGGACGGAGCGAGCACGACCTGTTTGAGGGGCGTTAGTTTTCTTGCGCCAAAGCCGATTTCTTCTTTTAGTTCTCTGTCCGCTGCCTGCTCTGGGCTCTCACCACTGTCTATCAGCCCTTTAGGAAAACCGAGTTCATAACGTTCTGTGCCTGCAGCGTACTCCCTTACTAATAGTAGGTCACCCTGCTCAGTGATGGGAACCATCATGACGGCATTTCTGCCGCTCGGCTTCATACGTTCATAAATTCGTTCTTCGCCATTGGAGAAACGCAATTGCAGAGCTTCGATGGCAAACAGTCTGGACTTGGCAACAATGTCACTCTTGAGGATTTCGGGTTCTTTCCTTCGGCTCATTGCGTGTACTCCTTCACCGCGAGATGGTTAGCTGCGTTAAGTTAATAGGCAATTTTAGGGATTTGCTGAGTCAATATAAACGAAAAGAAAAAATAATCGAAAAGAAAAGGCTGGCGCAATGTGCCAACCTTTTTCTTTATCGCCATCTGGCGCGATTAATAGTACGAGTGCTCGCCACGATCGTGTTCTGTTGCATCACGTACCGCTGTCAGTTCTCCGGCAAACTGTTGCAGCAACTCTTTCTCAATGCCTTCTTTGAGCGTGACATCCACCATAGAACAACCGTTACAACCACCGCCGAAAGAGACAATCGCCACGCCTTGCTCGGTGATTTCCACCAAGTTGACATGGCCACCGTGCCCCGCCAACTGCGGGTTCACTTGAGTTTGAATTGCATATTCAACTCGTTCAATCAGCGGCGCGTCGT
This sequence comes from Vibrio navarrensis, assembly GCF_015767675.1. Taxonomy (NCBI): domain Bacteria; kingdom Pseudomonadati; phylum Pseudomonadota; class Gammaproteobacteria; order Vibrionales; family Vibrionaceae; genus Vibrio; species Vibrio navarrensis. Next base: position 148,096 of record NZ_CP065217.1, read on the forward strand.
CAGACACTTTACGCATTTTGGCGTTTGGCGCTTTAAGCGTCAGTTGTGAGCCCATTTTGTCGCTGACGTAGTCGATCTCTGCATTTTCCAAAAAGGGCAGGCTCAACTCATCAACGTAAGCGGAAAAACCTTGGTAAGGAATTTCGGTATCGGTGCCTTCAACCGCTTCTGGTGGACAGTATGAAACGCCACATTCCGCATTCTGTGTGCCCGGATTGACGACGAAAATACGAATGTTGGTACCGTCAGGCTGTTGGCCTAATAGGTTGGCGAAGTGAGTTTGTGCAGATTCAGTAATAGTAATATTTGACACGACTAAATACCCGAGTGAATTTGTAGGTTATTGATGCCATTCTACTCCTGATAGCGAAAGGATCTAGTCTTTTGCAGCGAAAAAACCACCAATTTCAGCGCATGTACCGCTTGATCGATTGGTCGCTGATGGCGCTACTTCGGCTCAGGAGTGCGGCAGATGCAATAAATATCAATGCTTTCCACCCCGACTGCAAGCAGTAATTGGCATAATTGTCGCACTGTGCTGCCGGTCGTGACGACGTCGTCAACAATCGCCACGTGTTTGGCCTGAATTGGCCGATTTAAGCGAAAAGCGCCCGCGAGATTGCGCTGCCTCTGCTGTTTGTTGAGCCCTTGCTGGGGAGGCGTGTGAGTGGTGCGGCGAAAGGCGCCGGGCAGATAGTGCTGCCCAAGGGCGTGGGCCAACTGTGCGGCGAAAAGGTCGCTCTGATTAAAACCACGTCGCCACTGCCGACGCCAGTGCATGGGGACAGAGAGCAGCAGCGGGGCGGGCTCGGCAATGCGCTCGGCAAGGAGCACGGCAACGGGTTGACAGAAACGAAATTGGCGCTGGTGTTTGATCTGATTGACATACCAAGCGGTAGGAAATTGGTAATCGCTCAGGCAATACAAGCGTCGCCAAACGGGTGGGGTACGCAGACATTGGCCGCATTCGGCGACGTTACTTAAGGTGGGCAAACCACAGCGGCGGCAACGAGGCGTAGGTGAAAAATAGCCAAGACAATGGTCACACCAAAGAGAGGCGCTGGCAGATGAACAGGGTAAACCGCACAGGTGACACAGCCTAGGCAGTGATCGGAGTGTTTTTTCACGCAGCCAATGAGTTAACATAATCATTTCGAAATAAAAGCAGATGAGCACTCAATGTAGCCAACAGGCGAGACTGAGCGGAGTGGAAAAAGTGGGAGAGTGTTTGAGCATGGACACACAATTGCATTGGCAAGTGAGTGGGGAAGGGCAAGATTTGGTGTTGCTGCACGGCTGGGGAATGAACGGGGCAGTGTGGCAGCAGAGTGTGGAGCGCTTGCAAACGCATTTTCGGGTGCATGTGGTGGACTTGCCCGGCTACGGTCACAGCGCGCATCTGCCGGCCAGCAGTTTAGAAGCGATCGCCCAGTTATTGTTGCCGCATGCGCCTCGTCAAGCGATTTGGGTCGGCTGGTCGCTCGGTGGACTGGTGGCGACGCACATGGCGCTGCATCACGCCGACTATGTTAGCAAATTGGTGACGGTCGCCAGCTCGCCAAAATTTGCCGCCGAATCTAAATGGCGCGGCATTCAGCCCAGCGTGTTGCACGCGTTTACCGAGCAGCTCAGTGAAGACTTTCACACCACCGTAGAGCGCTTTATGGCACTGCAAGCCATGGGTAGCCCTTCCGCTCGTCAGGATGTGAAAAACTTAAAGCAGGCGGTGTTGTCGCGTCCAGAGCCGAACCCGCAAGCCTTGCTGGCTGGGTTGAAAATGTTGGCCGAAGTGGATTTGCGTGAGCACTTGCCGCATCTCATTATGCCGATGCTGCGTCTGTATGGTCGCTTGGATGGCTTAGTGCCCGTTAAGATTGCCGAGCAACTCACCGCTGCACTGCCGAGTAGCGAGCAGTTTATTTTCAGTCAATCGTCCCATGCGCCCTTTATCACCGAGCCCGAAAGTTTTTGCCATCAACTCATCAGGTTTGCGGCGAAATAAAAACTAAAATTGTTTAAATATTGGTCGATAACTAAGTGACCAAGGTTATTCTCACTGAAGGTTTTCCTCTCGGGAGCATGAATTGGCGCTGTTCGCAGCAATGCGCACGGCTGAGGGCGATTCTTTGAGGAGGTATCGCGATGATTGTGTCACCGACCACTGTGAGTGTGCCACTGATCGCCCCATCGGTAAATGTGCAAACAGAGCAGGTTGCGCGCGACAATCGAGTGCGTGAGCCCGTCGCGCCACCCGTGGCGCTGGCAAAGTCCAATGCGGAACGTAAAGTCAAAAGTGACGATAAACGGCGACGGCAGTCGTCTTGGGATCCGAGTGAACATCCCGGCTACGAGATGGATACTGCAGATAGCATCGCGGTGTATCATGATGAAGCCAAAGATGCGATTGATCGGCTCTTTAGTTTGATATCACTGGGCAGTTACGCAGAAGAGCAGGGCAAAGGCTATGCGATTCGTTACCGCCTACCTAAGCGCGTTTTGGATGCGGCGATAAAAGAAGGCGTGATGGAAAAGCGCCGAAAGATCATCAAATACCACTATGGTCATTCGGTCGTGCCCCACACTCCTTCGGAAGTGATTGCGGTGTTGTAAGCGCAATTCAATAAAAAACCCACAATGGGCAGCCGTTGTGGGTTTGTTTTTATTCAATGAGCTCTGTTGATTGCTGCGCTATTTTTTGGCTTTGGCAAAAGCAGCCGCAAATGCGCCACCCATCGCGCCCCCGAGAGTGTTGCCTTGTGGCTCATCACGACGTGGTGAGCGGCGCTCTTGACCGGAGCGAGGCGCCGCGCTGCGTTGGCTGCGGTTATCTTGCCCGGGTTCATCGTTTAAGCGCATCGAGAGGGCGATGCGTTTACGCTGCACGTCCACTTCCATCACCTTGACCTTGACGATGTCGCCTGCTTTGACGACTTCACGAGGATCGGCGACAAAGCGATCGGTCAACGCGGAAATGTGCACTAAGCCATCTTGATGCACACCGATATCGACAAACGCGCCGAAATTGGCCACGTTTGATACCACGCCTTCCAAAATCATTCCCACTTCCAGATCGCGCACTTCATGGATGCCTTCGGCAAACGTGGCAGTTTTAAATTCCGGGCGTGGATCGCGGCCCGGTTTATCCAACTCTTTGATGATGTCGGTAACCGTTGGCAGACCAAAATGTTCATCAGTGTAGTCGAGTGCACGCAGCCCTTTAAGGAAGTTGGAATCGCCAATCAGCGCTTTGACCTCTTTGTGATTTTTCTCGGCAATCGCCTTCACCACCGGATAGGCTTCCGGGTGCACCGCCGAGGCATCCAGTGGGTTTTTGCCATCCATAATGCGCAAAAAGCCCGCACACTGTTCAAACGCTTTTGGCCCTAAACGAGGCACTTTCTTCAAGGTTGCACGGCTAGCAAAGCGGCCGTTTTCGTCACGAAAATCGACGATGTTCTGCGCTAATGTGGTGGAAAGCCCCGCAACGCGAGTCAGCAGGGCGGCCGAGGCGGTATTCACATCCACGCCGACCGCGTTTACACAGTCTTCCACCACCGCGTCCAGACGTTTCGCCAACATGGCTTGACTGACATCGTGCTGATATTGGCCCACGCCGATCGATTTCGGATCGATTTTCACCAGCTCCGCCAGTGGGTCTTGCAGGCGACGAGCAATAGACACCGCACCGCGCAGCGAAACGTCCATATTCGGGAACTCCTTCGCCGCCAGTTCGGATGCCGAATAAACCGACGCTCCCGCTTCGCTGACCATGATTTTCTGTATTTTGAGGTTGCCACGCTTAATCAAATCCGCCGCAAAGGCATCGGTTTCGCGTGAAGCGGTGCCGTTACCAATCGCAATCAAATCGACATTGTGTTGCTTGATCAAGGCCGTTACGGTTTGCATTGCGCGATCATACTGGTTCTGTGGCACGTGCGGGTAGATGGTGTCGGTGGCCAGCACTTTGCCGGTGGCATCGACTACCGCTACTTTACAACCGGTGCGCAGGCCCGGGTCGAGTCCTAAGGTGGCGCGTGGCCCAGCCGGAGCGGCCATCAACAGATCTTTGAGGTTGGTGGCAAACACTTCAATCGCTTCGATTTCGGCACGCTCTTTCATCGCGCCCATCAACTCGGTTTCCATATGCATCGAAACCTTGATGCGCCATGCCCAGCTAATGACCTGTTTACGCCAAGGGTCGGCTGGTGCACTGCTGAGTGTCACGCCGTAGTGATCGGCAATCAGCGTCTCGCAGTAAGATTGACGTGCGTTCTCTTCTTGTCCCGGATCGGCGTTGAGCGTCAAGCTCAAAAAGCCTTCATTGCGGCCACGCAGCATCGCCAGCGCGCGGTGTGATGGCACCTTGCTGATGAGCTCGTTGTGCTCAAAGTAGTCTTTGAACTTCTCGCCTTCCTGCTCTTTGCCCGCCACGACGCGCGAAACAATTTCCGCATTACGCGTCAGGTGCGTACGGATTTTCTCCAGCAAGTTCGCGTCTTCGGCGATGCGCTCCATGATGATCGCGCGTGCGCCATCCAGCGCGGCCTTGTTCTCTTCGACTCCTTTTTCTGCGTTAATGTAGCGCGCGGCTTCGCTTTCAGGTTCGGTCTGTGGCTGGTTCCACAGCGTATCGGCCAGCGGTTCGAGGCCCGCTTCAATCGCTATTTGCCCTTTAGTGCGGCGTTTGGGTTTGTATGGCAGGTAGAGATCTTCTAAGCGCGTTTTGCTGTCTGCGTTGAGGATCTCTCTTTCCAGTTCGGCGCTCAGTTTGCCTTGCTCGGCGATTGATTTAAGAATGGTTTGGCGACGGTCGTCCAGCTCGCGTAGATAAGACAAACGGCTATCGAGGTTACGCAGCTGCGTGTCGTCCAACCCGCCCGTCACCTCTTTGCGGTAGCGGGCAATAAAGGGCACTGTGTTGCCGTCATCAATTAGGGTGACGGCGGCGATGACCTGCTCCGGGCGTACATTCAGCTCCTGAGCAATCAGATTACAGATAGCTTGGCTCATCCGTGGGATCTCTTTGTTCTTCGTTAATGTGGCTAATATGGGGATGGTAATGCGTCGATTCCACCCCGCAATGCATGAATCGGCCAGCAAGGGCGCAGTGGGGGGATTAATAGCACGTTTCGCCGTGGCTTTTGAGAGCATACAGTCAATTCTTTGGCCTGCACTGGTAAAAGCGGGCAAAAGTCGTTACTTTTCGCTCCATCTGATTCCGTTCGAACCGATAAAGGAAAGTGCGTGAAAACCAAAATGATTACCCGTGAGGGGTACAACAAGCTCAAAAAAGAGCTCGATTATCTGTGGAAAGAGCAGCGTCCGGAGATCACGCAGAAAGTGGCGTGGGCCGCGAGCCTTGGCGATCGCTCTGAAAACGCAGATTACACCTACAACAAACGCTTGCTGCGCCAAATTGATCGCCGCGTGCGCTTTTTGAGCAAATTGCTACCGGAAGTGAAGATCGTCGATTACGCGCCGCAACAAGAGGGCAAAGTCTTCTTCGGCGCGTGGGTAGAAATTGAAAACGAAGCGGGCGAAGTAATGAAGTTTCGCATCGTCGGCCCAGAAGAGATCTACGGCGACGCCAAAGGCTACATTTCGATTGATTCGCCGATGGCGCGCGCGCTGCTGAAAAAAGAAGTCGATGACGAAGTGCAAGTGCCGACGCCAAGCGGCATCAAAGAGTGGTTTATCAATTCGATTGAATACGATAAAGGGGAGTGATGTTTTACTCTCGAGTACCACTCAACAAGGCTTGTATTGCAGATTCTCTCCAATGGGGAGAGTCGCTCATAAAGGGGCGCGGTCAGCGTTTCTCTAAGCTTAATAAGTAATTGCGCAGATTGACGCCGCGGTTGGTGATGCCCAATTTGTTGCGCAGGCTGTTGCGGTGGTTTTCCACCGTTTTCCGCGCCACATTAAGCGTGCTCGCGATCTCTTGGCTCGACATGCCACTGCGAATGAACTCCGCCACCTGTAGCTCCGACGGTGTCAGCACTTCGAGTAAGCGACTGTTGATCGCACCGCCCTCTTGCAGCAGATTTTCCATATTGGTTTTGACGATTTCCAGGCACAGTTTCAAGCTCGGATCTTGCAGTTGCGACAGGCGTCGTTCCACTTCTGGTAGGTGTTTGCTGCGGATTTCTTGTTGCAGTTCATCAGGGAGCTGAGTTGTTCCTGATTGACTCAATAGGCTCAAGGACTCGGTCAGCTCATGAATGATTTGATAGTCTTGTTCAATGGCGCTGAGTTTCGGCTCGATAGCGACTTTTTCCTTCGATTCAATTTGCAAGCAATACAGTGGTTGGTAATCCGCGTCGTGCAACAGACAGATGGAAAAGTGCAAATTGGCAATGTCAAAACTGAGCTGATTCACTTCGCCTCGCACCATAGCGCGAATTTGGCTGATGAACAGTGGCCCAACCAGGAAAACCAAGTCATCTAAGGTCTGCAGTGACAAGGTGGCAACCGGATAGTTGCTGGCGACTACCTTTTCTTCACGATCAAAGGCCACAAAATAAATGTCATGCAGCGCAAGCAACTGTTGATACATGTTGCTAGTCATTCGACTATTCATCGTGTCTGAAGAGGGCATAAACCGTCACATTTCTCTGCTGATTGAACCTGAACCGACAATATACCTATCTTTTACCTATTAGGCATCTCAATTTTCACCATCGCTCACGGTGCGACTTTGCTCATCCAAGGGGATAATTCACTCAAAATGGCGCCTTATTGCTCAATTATCGGCCGATTTTGCGATTGTTATCACGATGTAAAATGTACTTGGCGCGATCTTGATCTCATTTAAATACCTATAAAATACCTAAATTAATACCTACCTAATACCCATAAGGTTGGATGAAAGATGGAAAAACAAGCAATAATCAGTTTATGTCGTGCGGTAAGTATGAGTGCTGTGCTTGCCGTGAGCAGTTTGGCATTCGCAGCCACGGAAACCAAAGGTCCTAATGGAGAAAGCGCCACTCCGTATTCACAAGTCACGCTTTCCGAAGTGGAGAAAAATCAAGTGCGCGCTGCGGGATACACCGCGGCAATTTTGATGCACAGCACATCCGATTGGTCCAATGCCTTGATTGAAGGGGCAAAGGACAAATTTGCCGACCTGAACATCAAAGTGGTTGCGGTCACGGATGCGGAGTTCAACGCCAATAAACAGAAGACGGACGTTGAAACCACCATGGCGATGAAGCCAGATATTCTTATTTCGTTGGTCGTTGATCCGGTCTCGGGTGCTGCGGCGTTTCGTCCTGCGGTCGAGCAGGGCAGTAAGCTTGTGCTGATCAGTAACCTACCAAGCGGTTTTGAGCATGGTAAAGATTACGCCGGTATTGTGACGGATGATTTATTCCAGATGGGCAAAATTGCGGCTGACCTTATTGCTGATGCCGTGGATGAAAAAGGAAAAGTCGGTTTTATCTACCACGAAGCGAATTACTACGTCACTAACCAGCGCGATCAAGCAGCGTTAGCCAACTTGCAACAACGCTATTCAAACATCGAAGTGGTCGCAAAACGCGGTATTGCCAATGCCAACGATGGTGAAGTGATCGCCTCAGCCATGATTACCCAATATCCTGACATTAAAGCGATTTATGCGCCATGGGACAGCATTGCCGAAGGGGTAGTCGCTGCTACTCGTGCCGCAGGGCGCAAGGACATCAAAGTGATTACCATGGATTTGGGCGCAGCCAATGCGCTGGACATGGCCAAGCAACGCAACGTGGCCGGCATTGTCACCGATTTGCCTTATGACTTGGGCCAAACGTTGGCTCGCATGGGGGCGTTAGCGAAGTTGGAGCGTCCTACACCACCGTTTGTCACGGTGGGAGCGAGTGCGGTGACCCGAGACAACCTGTTGGATGCGTGGCAGCAAGCGTTGCGCCGCCCTGCGCCTGAAGCGGTGCAAAAAGCCCTCAAATAACAGCGTTCGTCATTGGCCTGCCACGGCGCTGGCAGGCTGAACTAGATTCAGACAGGGAGAGAGTGTGTGAGTAATGCAATTGAAGCTCGCGGTGTCAAAAAAGGGTTTGATGGTACTCCAGTGTTGAAAGGAGTCGATTTCACCTTAAAGCAAGGCGAAGTTCATGCTTTGGTCGGGCAAAATGGCGCTGGGAAATCCACGTTGGTGAAGCTGATAAATGGTTTCCATGCTCGTGATGGTGGTGAAATTCGCTTGTTTGGCAAAGCGGTCACCTTCTCGTCACCGAAGGCCGCACAAGCCGCTGGAATTGCGATGGTTTATCAGGATCTCAGCCTCGTACCGACATTAAGTATCGCTGACAATATTTTTCTTAACCATCCGACCGCAAAGCGCAGCTTGATTTCCAACCGTGCCCGCGAGCGTCAAGCGAGGCCACTGCTGGAGTTGCTGGGCGTGGAGATTGACCCTAGCCAGCTTGTTGAAACCTTGAGCTTGGGTGAGCAGCAGCTAGTGGAAATAGCCAAGGCGCTGGCATTGGATGCCAAAATATTAGTGTTAGATGAGCCGACGGCGTCACTCTCCAACAATGAAATCAACGAGCTATTTCGTGTGATCGAAAAACTTAAGGTGAGTGGTATCAGCATCATCTACATCACGCACTATTTGGCCGACATCCTGCGCATTTGCGATGCCGTGACGGTGCTACGTGATGGCTACAGTGTGCTGGAAACCGCGACGTCACAAACGTCAGTCGATGCGCTGGTTGAGGCGATGTTAGGCAATAAAAGCGATACCCAAATGGATTGGCTTCGCCCGGCGGTGGACACGCAGAAAGTGCCGTTGCTTGAACTCAGAGAGGTGACGACCGATCAGCTTGATGCGATTTCGCTCAAAGTGATGCCAGGACAAGTGGTGGGCTTAGCGGGTTTACTGGGCAGTGGTCGCACTGAAATCTTGCAAGCCATCTATGGTTTAACGCCGCTCACCAAAGGGGAAGTCTTGGTTGAGGGCAAACCAGTACACATCCGTTCACCGCGGGATGCGATTGAAAATGGCATCAATATGGTGCCCGAAGAGCGCCGTTCACAAGGGTTAGTACTGGATTTCTCCGTGTTTGATAACCTGCTGATGGCCTCTTTTGATCGCATTTCTCACTCTTTGGTTATTGATAAAAATGAAGGGCAAGACATTGTCGATGCAGCGATTCGTCGTCTTGGCGTAAAAACCTCTGGTGCGTCCCAAGCGGTGCGGTTTCTTTCTGGAGGCAATCAGCAAAAAGTGGTGATTGGCAAATGCCTCTCGACCCAAGCCAAAGTGCTGTTGCTTGATGACCCGACATTTGGCATCGATATCAATGCCAAATATGAAATCATGAAAATCGTCAATCAGTATGTGGAACAAGGCAACGGGGTGATTTTTGTCTCCAGTGAATATGCCGAAGTGGGCAGCTTTTGCGATGTGATCTACGTGGTCAACAAAGGTCGAATCGTTAAACAGATTCAGGGACAACGAATGTCAGAAGAGGAGTTGCTGGCAGCGGTCCAGTAATAAGGAAATGAGCTATGAATGAAAAAACCATCCCAGCGCCAAAAGAACGCACCATCCAGTGGCGTGACTATATTATCTATTTTGTGTTTGTCGGCATCTTTCTCTTCTTTTCGGTGATGCTGCACGACAAGGGCTTCTTGACCTCGATGAACTTGATGAACATCGCGCGTCAAACCGCCACCATCGCGATTATGGCGGTGGGGATGACCTTTGTGCTCAGTGCGGCAGAGATCGATCTCTCCTTTGGTGCGACGGTGGCCTTATCGGCGATCGTCTCAGCGTTAACGCTGCAAGAGACGGACAGCATTTTGATGGCGGTTTCGGCGGCGTTGTTGGTCGGTACCATGATCGGCTTTATCAATGGCATTTTTGTTACTCAGGTCGGTATCCCATCGTTTCTCGTTACCTTAGGGACGACAGGCATCATTACGGGTGTGGCACGTTGGTCTACCTCTTTGCAATCCATTCCGATTGATAACGATACCTACGCGTTTATTTTCGGTTCTGGTGATATTGGCCCTTTCTCGGTGCTGTTTATTTGGACCTTAGTGGTCACCGTGATTGGGGCCTTTGTGCTGCGCAACACCACCTTTGGCAAACACGTTCTGGCAACGGGGGGGAATAAGGTCTCTGCCATGTACTCAGGGATTAACGTCAACCGAATCAAACTCTATGTGTTGATGCTCAATGGCTTCCTTGCCGCTTTGGCGGGCATTCTCTACTCCGGACGCTTGTACAGCGCACGATATACCTTAGGTGAGAGCGATTTGATGCTGGTGATTGCAGCGGTGATCATCGGCGGAACCAGTTTGTTTGGTGGCAAAGGCACCGTAATTGGCTCGGTGATTGGCGCATTAATCATGGGAATGGTGAATAACGGATTGATTCTGATGGGCCTCAACGTCGATCAGCAGCTTATTCTGCGTGGGATTATCGTGATTGTCGCGGTGACGTTCACCATGGGACAAATTAAACAGTTGCGCAAAAAATAGCCGATAAAAAATTAAGGAGAACAACAATGGTAAACCAACAACAGATCGCTGAGCAGATCGCCAAGTGGAGTCTGAAAGAGAAAGTCGGACAACTGTTTATTTTGGCCTTTCCGGGTAAATCGGCCCAGGCGGCGCAACAAATGATCGCGGAATACAATCTCGGTGGTTGCTACCTGAGCCAAGATAACGCAGAAACCTTTGCTGAGGCACAAGCGCTCAATAAAGGGTTGCAGAGCATCTTAGAGGCACATCAGCGTTTGCCTTTGCTGCTTGGCGTCGATCAAGAAGGCGCTTGGGGCGTGCTGGTGGGTGAGTCGACAACGGGGCCTGGCAACTTGGCACTGGGCGTGGCGGATAAAACCATCGGCACGGAACGTATGTACCAAGTGTTTGCGCAAGAGATGCGCAGTGCCGGTTTTAACTGCATCCTTGGCCCTTGCTGCGACGTGAACTTAAACCCCGCCTCCCCGATCATCGATACTCGTTCGTTTGGTGATCAGCCAGAGAAAGTCTCACGCCACTCTGCGGCCGCGGTACGAGGATTACACAATGGCGGCATCACTGCATGTGCCAAACATTTCCCTGGCCACGGTGACACTCACGGTGATACGCACCGCGATATTCCACGTGTCGATAAATCTTACGCAGAGCTGAAAGTCAACGACTTAGCGCCATTTCAAGCTGCGATTGATGCCGGTGTCGATCTGGTGATGACCAGTCATATTCTTTATCCGCAATTAGACGCCCATGCGCCAGCGACACTGTCGCCAACCATTTTGCAGCAAGTGCTGCGTCAGGATATGGGCTTTGAAGGGGTGATTATTTCCGACAGCATGAACATGGGCGCGATTGTCAACCACTACACGCCAGTGGATGCCGCAGTCAAAGCGATGCGAGCGGGGATTACCATGATAATGCTTTCTGAGGAACATTATGACCACTCCGATGCCTATTTAGACAAACAACTGGCGATGATCCATGGTGTGATCGATGCCGTTGAGCAGGGGGATTTAGCGGAATCAGTGATCGATCAAGCTTTGGAGAAAGTGGTGCGCCTAAAACTGGAGAAACTGGTACCGATGGCGTTGTACCAAGATCTTTCTCTTACCGAGAACCAACAAGTGGCAGCGGACGTATCTCAGGGCGCAGTGACTTGGGTTCGCGGTGGGCTTGAGCTTAGCGGTCAGAAACTCTATTTGCTCAATGCCACACCAGCGGCAAGTTACCACAACTTAATGAATCCTCGTGGTATCGGCCCCAACCAAGCATTGCCCGCGTTCAGCGCGCTGTGTCAGGCTTTAACGGAACAAAACGCCAATTGGCAATTGATCCAAGAAGAGCAATTGGATGCATGTCGTGATGGTTGCCTCATTGTAGTGACCGAGAATCACCCATTGCCTGGAGAGGACTTTGAGCAAGTTGAAGCGCAAGCCAAGGTACAGCAGCTCAGTCAGGATTTCCCTAACCTGATCGTCCTTGCGCTACGAAGTCCTTACGACTTACTGCAATACCCACATGTGAAGCATTATTTATGCTCGCATTCCCCAAGGCCAGAAAGTGCCATTGCCGCCGCTCGTGTGTTAACTGGGGACACAGCGCCTGCTAGAGGCTGCGCTGTGGTTCGCGTTAGCTAAACGGTCTCTATTTGTTAAACGTAATCTGAATACCCCACTGCTCATTATTGAGCAGTGGTTGGACTCCTAGTGGTTTGTGGTTGGGAGAGATGGACAAGGCAAGGAGCCTTAAATAAAAACTCAACGAGGAAAAACATGTTTACAACGAAAAAAGCACTGCTAACAGCCTCTGTCGCAGTGGCGTTGGCCACACCCGTCCACGCAAGTGGCATCCAAGGTTTCCTAGATGCGTTACGCAACTTTGAATCGGGAATCAATCCAGCGCTTGCGGATTTTTACCTACAAAACCTTGATAATCCCGTCTACACCTATGCGCAGGTAACCAGTCCAGGACGATTGGTTCGCGACTGCTCTACGGGTTCCATGCTCTCGGAGCCAACCACAATCAGTCAGTTTTTTACTAAGCTTGGCGTGGATAGCATCTACAATCCCCTCACTCCAACGGACGCTGAAATGTTCCGTCAAATGCAATATAACTCAATGAACGCGTGGGGATTTATTGGCTATCAACTGGGTGAGGCTGTCTTGATCGACGCGGGTTACTACAGCCCGAAAACAGTCTCGATTGCGGGTAAAGATTACGACAGTTTCTACATGTTTGTGCCGGATTCGACGTGGGTTGGCTGTAAGACCGAGGCACTGGCAGAAATTGAGGGCTCTGGCGGTAACCAGGTTTATGTCACAGACAACAACCGCTGGGAAGGGACGTTCGTTGGCAAAAATGGTGTGAACTCACTGGCGGATTTGCGTTTACCAGAAAAGCAAGAGTTGGTGATGCGCGACGCCATGCATTTTAACGTTAAGGTGATCAGTAAACTTCTTGCCGATGCCAACGTTACTTGGGAGCAAGCGTTAGCGAAAAGCTGGCCCGGTACTGATGCCAATGGCAACCCGATCCAAATCCAAGCGACGATGTCCGGTATCCTTGCGGCCGCGCATTTGCGTGGGGCTTGGGGAACTGCAACACTGTTGACAAAAGATCAAATTACCTGTGATGAACTGGGCACTTGTATCACCACTTATATCCACAAGTTCGGCGGCTTTAACACCATTTTTGACACCCCAGCAAACGATGTGATTGAAGGTTCGCAATACAATGAAGTGCTGTCTGCGGGCTTGGGCAACGATATCGTGATTACGGGTGGGGGTGTTGACCAAGTGCTGCTCAATGAGCAACTGGGCAGCAACACCACAATTTCTGATTTTACCGTCGGTGAAGACAAAATCATCCTGCGAGGATGGCAGGCAACAGACCCTCTGGCTGGCTTGGTTGTCGCATCAGTCGCAGGCGGCACTGAACTGCAGTTCTCAGGGCAAACTGTGCTGCTTTCAGGCGTGAATGCCGCTGAGGTTCAAGCGAATCCAGCTGCGGTGATTGCAAAATCGGATATCTACAGACTGGCATGGAATTCAGGCAAAAAAGTGGTCACTGGTTTTGACCCTCTGGTCGACAAGATTGAAGGCTCTGCTGGTATTGGTTTTAAACATTTGAAAGCGTACGAAACCGCAACGTCAGTGGTGATAGGACCGCAAGCGGAAGATGGCGGCATCTACGCATCCTATGAGTTGGTTGGTTTAACGCTAGCGGACATCAATCCAGAGATGTTTGTTAACGTGACAGGTGGGTACGATCGTCTTGGTTATATTGTTCCACTCAACAGCGTAAGCTGGGGATGGAATGTTCAGATGGTGGTGAACAACTTCTACCCCGCGAAAACGGTGATCACAACAGCAAGTAACGAAGCGATTCCGTTCAATGCGGTTAAACTGACTCAGGTAGGGAGTGATACAGTACTAACCCTGTTAGATCCGTTCGCCCAAGGCAACAAGAAAAGCTTAGTGCTCAAGAACACTCAGTTGTCAGCACTGACGGCAAGCAATTTTGCTGGCTTCACCGGAAGCTTCAATGAAGTGACAACAGATATTCCGGTTGTCTACCAAATCACAGCGTCAGTGAATGGAATGGGTGGGGTGATTTCGCCAGCGCCAGATGCAGGTGGTGTCATCTCAGCACGAGGTGGCGCTGACTTTACAGTGAACTTCGTTGCTGACTCAGGCTATAAGGTCAGCAGCATCATAGTTAACGGTGTGAATCAACCTGTGGCGAGCAGCTTTACATTCCCATCTTTAGCCGCGAATCAAACATTGGTGGTGAGTTTTGAACCAGGTAGTGCATGTCCTGTCAACTGGGTTGCAGGACAAGTGTATGTTGGCGGCGATCAAGCGGTTTATCAAGGAAACATCTACCAAGCAAAATGGTGGACCAACAACGATAGACCCGATCAAGGTGGTCCTTGGCAGTTAGTGGGACCATGTAACTAACGCTATCTTAGTGGAGATATCAAACCCGCCTTGTGCGGGTTTGTTTTATCTCAACCATTCGTGATGAGGAGCGTTGCAACCTCAGGGCGCATAAGCTAAAAAAGTAATAAAGATTAACAATTCTTTGCGCCATCAAACTATGATTGGTGTTACATTTTACTCGGCCGAATTGGGTGGCGATTTTGCAGATAGGTGGACAGACAGATGCAAGAAAATTATAAGATTTTGGTGGTCGATGACGATGCTCGCTTACGGGCGCTCTTAGAGCGTTACCTTTCTGAGCAAGGTTTCCAAGTGCGTAGTGTCGCCAACGGAGAGCAGATGGATCGCCTACTGACGCGCGAAAACTTCCACCTGATGGTGCTGGATCTCATGCTGCCGGGCGAAGATGGCTTGTCGATTTGCCGTCGTCTGCGTAATGCCAACAACATGCTGCCTATTTTAATGCTGACCGCCAAAGGCGACGAAGTAGACCGTATTGTCGGCCTCGAAGTGGGCGCGGATGACTATCTACCGAAACCGTTTAACCCACGTGAGCTCTTGGCTCGCATCAAAGCGGTGCTGCGTCGCCAAATCATCGAACTGCCGGGCGCACCCAGCTCGGAAGAGAAAATCGTCGAATTTGGTGAGTTTCGCTTAAACCTTGGCACGCGAGAGATGTTTCGTGGCGATGAGCCAATGCCGCTCACTTCCGGTGAGTTTGCCGTGCTGAAATCGCTGGTGACCAATGCGCGTGAGCCGATGTCGCGCGATAAACTGATGAACATGGCGCGTGGCCGTGAGTATTCCGCGATGGAGCGTTCCATCGACGTACAAATCTCCCGTTTACGCCGCATGTTAGAAGAAGACCCAAGCAAACCGCGTTACATTCAAACCGTGTGGGGCTTGGGTTATGTGTTTGTCCCTGATGGCAAACAGGCCTAAAGCGCGACATAATTCACTCCACAGTCCCTGGCTTTGCCCAGGGATTGTCGTTTATTGACGTTTCATTTGCCGAGGCTTGTCATGCGAATTCGCAGTTCCTTTACTCAATCGATCCTCATCTTTGTCACTTTGCTGCTGGCCAGCCAAGTTTTCTCCTATTACGCGGTGTTTAACTACGCTTTGTTGCCCAGTTTGCAGCAGTTCAACAAAATTCTCGCCCACGAGCTCAACTTAGTGCTGGATGACAGCGGCGATCTGCACGCCAACGAGCCGCTGCGCCGTCAAGTGCTTGAGCAGCTTGGCGTGACGGTGCACAGAGAAGATAGCGAACAGGCGAAAGAGTTTGACCATGCGATGTCGATTGAGCTGATGAGTGAAGAGATGAGTCAAGAACTCGGTTCGGCAACCGAAGTGCGTCTCTTGCTGGGCAGTGAAAGTTATATTTTGTGGATGAAAATCGAAGCCATGCCCGGGTCGCTGATCCGCATTCCGCTCTCGGAGCTGCAAGAGGAAGATTTTGCGCCGCTGTTTCGCAACAGCTTGATTGTGGCGCTGCTGATTGTCGCGGGTGGCTGGCTGTTTATTCGTTTGCAAAACCGCCCTTTGATTGCGCTGGAAAAAGCCGCCAAAGAGGTGGGTCGTGGGGAAATTCCGCCGCCACTGCCGGAGAAAGGCGCAACGGAAATTCGCGCGGTGACACGGGCTTTCAACCAGATGTCTCGTGGTATTCAAGAGTTGGAAGCGGACCGCGCGCTGTTGATGGCGGGCATCAGCCACGATTTGCGCACGCCACTAACGCGTATTCGACTCGCGACGGAGATGATGTCGCCAGAAGAGAGTTATCTCGCCGAAGGGATCATCAGCGACACCGAAGAGTGCAATGAGATCATCAGTCAGTTTATGGACTATCTAAAACCGGTCAACGCGCAATCTTTCACCCAAGTCGACATCAACACCATCGCCGGCGATGTCGCCAGCGCCGAAGGGGGCTACGAAGTGGCGATCGAAACCGCTTTTCAGCCGACGGTGCGTGATGCGTTTGGCAATCCGATTGCGATTAAGCGTGCGATCAGCAACTTGGTGGTCAACGCGCTGCGCTACGGCAACGGCTGGGTGAAAGTCAGCACCGGCATGACCGCCGACAACAAGCTGGTGTGGATCTGTGTGGAAGATAACGGCCCGGGGATCGACAAATCGCAAGTGGCGAAGTTGTTTCAACCCTTTACTCGCGGCGATACGGCGCGCGGCAGCGAGGGGACGGGGCTTGGACTGGCGATTGTCAAGCGCATTGTCAGCCAGCACCACGGCTCGGTGGTGGTCAATAACCGCAGCGAAGGCGGGCTGAAAGTGCAAATCAGTTTCCCGACGCGTTAAGCGAATTAGCTAATTAACCACAAAACAGGGTTGCCAATGGCAACCCTGTTTTTTACGGTGATTTGGTTACTGCGCTTGGGTCGCGCTTTGTGCTTGCTCGCTCTCTTCGTCGTCGCGCAATTTCTCTGGTAGCAGCAGATTGAGCACAATCGCAGTGATACCGCCAGCCGCGACGCCTGAGGAGAAAATACTCTTAATGAAGTCCGGCATAAATTGCAGGATTTCCGGTTTCTGCGCGATGCCCAAGCCCATCGAGAACGACAGCGCCATGATCAGGATTGCGCGGCGATCAAGGTCGACGCGAGAGATGATGCGCACCCCAGCCGCGGCAATGGTGCCGAACATCACAATGGTCGCGCCGCCGAGAACCGGTTCAGGGATCAACTGCACAAAGCTGGCTACGCCCGGAAACAGCCCCAGCAGCACCAACATGCCGGCAATAAAATAACCCACATAACGGCTGGCTACGCCCGTCAGCAAGATCACGCCGTTGTTTTGGCTAAACGTCGAGTTGGGGAAGCTGTTAAACACCGCCGCCAGCGCCGAGTTAAGGCCATCGGCCAGTACGCCGCCTTTGATGCGCTTCATGTACACTGGGCCTTTGACTGGCTCACCAGAAACTTCCGAGGTGGCGGTGATGTCGCCGATCGCTTCCAGTGCCGTGATAAAGAAAATCAGCACCAGAGGAATGAACAGTGACCAGTCGAAACTCAGGCCAAACTGCATCGGAATGGGCAGGGCAATCAGGTCGGTTTCTGCCTGTTGATGGGTGTTGACCATGCCCATAACGTAGGCCATCAGATAGCCGACAAACATCGCGATCACGATCGATGCAACGCGGATGTAAGGGTTTTTCGCGCGGTTAAGCAGCACAATCAAACCAAGCACGGTGCCGGCCAGCGCCAGTTTGTCTAGGCTACCAAAAGTGCCATCGCTCAGCGCTGCATAGCCGCCGCCCATCGACACCAAACCGACTTGGATCAGAGTTAAACCAATCAGAGTCACCACAATGCCCGAAACCAATGGCGTGATCACGCGGCGTGCGTATTCCAACACGCGTGATAGCAAAATTTCCGCAAAGGAGGCGACTAAAATGGTGCCAAAAATCGCCGCCATCATGGTTTCCACGTTCGCCCCGCCTGCTTTCAAAGAGAGGCCCGCAGCGATGATTGGGCCAAGGAAGTTAAAGCTGGTGCCTTGTACCGAGAGTAAGCCCGAGCCAATTGGGCCAAAGGTGCGGATTTGAATAAAAGAGGAGAGGCCAGAGGCAAACAGCGACATGCTGATGATGGTGTTAGTCTGCTCGGCAGAGACGCCAAGGGCCTGACAAATAATCAGCGACGGCGTGATCACGGCAACGAACATCGCCAGCAAATGTTGCAAGGCGGCGAACAGAGTTTGTGGCAGTGGTGGACGGTCATTGAGTTGATAAACTAAATCGTGTTTACGCGTGTTGTGTGGCGTTGTCATCTTGCTTCCTAATTTTATCAAAAGCTTAGCGCTCGCTGAATGGGAGGCTAAGTGGAACTGATCACGTGCTCTGTGATTGCTGTTACTCAGAAATCAGTTCGGTTTGGAGGTGTGTGAGATCACAAATTTTGAGCGGCATTATAGGGCGATCATTTTAAAAAGCAATCGTTTGCCTCGGTGGTTGGGCAAATACGCAGGCACGCCAAAGCACGATTAGGCTTTGGCGTAAACGTCGCGCTCACCCAGCCAGCGCTCGATGATCGCGGCGGCATTTTGCGGATATTGCTGATGAATAAAGCGGGCGGCGCGTTGCACCTCTGGGATAAGCCGTTGATCGCGCACCAGATCGGCAATTTTAAACTCGGCGATGCCGGTTTGCTTGGTGCCAAGCAGCTCACCGGGGCCGCGAATTTCCAAGTCGCGCTGGGCAATGACAAAGCCATCGTTGCTTTCGCGCAGTACGCCAAGGCGTTTTTGCGCGGTTTTGGACAGCGGCGCGTGATACAGCAACACGCAGTGGCTGGCGACCGAGCCTCGACCAACGCGTCCGCGCAGCTGATGTAGCTGCGCCAAGCCAAGGCGTTCGGGGTTTTCAATGATCATCAGGCTGGCGTTTGGCACGTCCACGCCAACTTCAATGACCGTGGTGGCGACCAGCAGGTTCAGCTCATTGTTTTTAAAAGCGTTCATCACCGCTTGCTTGTCGGCTGGTTTCATCCGTCCATGCACCAAGCCGATTTTCACTTCGGGCAGTTTTCGTTGCAGCTCTTCGGCGGTATCGGCCGCCGCTTGCGCTTCCAGCACTTCCGATTCATCAATTAAAGTACAAACCCAATACGCCTGTTTGCCTTCCTGGAGACAGGCATGGCGAATGCGTTCAACGATGTCGTCGCGCTTGGTATCAGGAATCGCCACGGTTTGGATCGGCGTGCGTCCGGGCGGCAGCTCGTCGATCACCGAGGTTTCCAAATCGGCGTAAGCCGTCATGGCGAGCGTGCGCGGAATCGGGGTCGCGGTCATGATCAACTGGTGCGGATATGCTCCTTGCTTAGCGCCTTTTTCGCGCAGCTCCAAACGCTGGTGAACACCAAAGCGGTGCTGCTCGTCGATGATAACTAAGGCAAGGTGATGAAACGCCACCTGTTCTTGGAACAATGCGTGCGTGCCGACCACCATCTGCGCTTCACCGCTGGCAATGCGCGCCAACTCGCTCTCACGGGCTTTGCCTTTGAGCTTGCCCGCCAGCCAGCCAACTTGGATCCCCATAGCAGCAAACCAGTTGGCAAAGTTGATGGCGTGCTGCTCGGCGAGCAGTTCGGTCGGCGCCATCAGCGCGACTTGGTAGCCGTGCTCGATCGCGCGCACAGCGGCGAGCGCGGCAACTAAGGTTTTGCCGGAGCCGACATCGCCTTGCACTAAGCGCATCATCGGGTGGTTTTTCTCTAAGTCCACCTCAATTTCGCGCACCACCCGCGCTTGTGCCTTAGTCGGTGAAAAAGGCAGTTGCGCTAATAACTGGTTTTTGAGGTTGTCGACTGGGGCGAGCGGCAGAGCGACATCTTGTTGCCCTTTACTACGCACCGCCAGCATCGAGAGATTTTGTGCCAGTAGCTCTTCCATAATGAGGCGAATTTGCGCCGGATGTTTCCCTTGGTCAAACTGCTCTAAGTCGATGGATGGCGGCGGGCGATGGATGATGTGCAGCGCTTGGCTGAGCGTCAATTGCTGATCGTACAGACCGGGTGGCAGCAGTTCGCTGACCGCGCTTTTGTCGAGCAGCGCCAGCGCTTGCTCGGTTAAATTGCGTAAGGTGATTTGCCTTAAGCCATCGGTAGTGGGGTAAACGGGCGTGAGGCTTTGTTCCACATCGGGCTTTTGCGCGGGGGCGAAAAATTTGTAATCAGGATGGACAATTTCCAGCCCCATATTGCCGCGCTTTATCTCGCCATAAGCGTGTACTAACTTACCGTCACTAAAGTTGTTTTTCATCGCCGCGGTGAAGTTAAAAAATCGCAGGGTGATGGTGCCGTTGCCATCGCTGATTTTCACCGTGAGCATTTTGCGTTTGCCAAACAGGGTGTCGACCTGCATCACTTTGCCTTGTACCGCGGCCCACAGCCCGGCGTGCAGTTTGACGATCGGGTAAATACGGGTGCGATCTTCATAGCGCAGCGGCAGGTGAAACAGCAGATCCTGCACCGTGCGCAAACCGACTTTCTCCAGTTTTTCCGCCACTTTCGCACCCACGCCACTGAGTGAGGTTAGCGGGATGGCAGATAACAGTTGCGCAGACATAACGGCCTCAAGGAAATGATAAACATAGCGTTATGTTAACCATCTGGCTGTGTTTTTGTACAGGGAAAATATGTTTTAGAAACTAGGAAACTAGGAAACTAGGAATCTAGCAAACTAGAAAACTAGATAACACCTACCTTCTTTGCATCTCGGCCCACCACTGCTCATCAGCGACGATTTGGCCTGTATCATCAAGTGCTGGATACGCGAGCCCTTTGCGCTTGGCGACTTTCGCCAGCACCGGATGGCCGCGTTCAAATAGGATGCGGTTGATCGTCTGTGCATCGATGCTACTGGTCTCGCGCTGATACATTCCAGCGGCTTCGCGTTGGCGCTGCGCTTCATACAGGATCACTGCGCACGCCACCGATACGTTGAGCGATTGCACCATACCAACCATCGGGATGATGATATCTTGATCGGCGAGCGCTTTGGCTTGCTCGGACACGCCGATTTTTTCGCTGCCGAGAATAATCGCGGTTGGTTTGGTGTAGTCGATTTGGCGAAAATCCACCGCCGTCTCGGAAAGATTAGTCACCAGCACCTGCATGCCTTGCGCTTTCAGTTCGCCAATGGCGTCGGCGATGGAATCGTGGGTATCGACTTCGATCCAGTTACGCGCGCCCGCCGAGGTATTTTTCAGCGTTTTCATCTGTTCGGTTGGCCACACAGCGTGCACTTTGTGCAGGCCAGTGGCATCGGCCGAGCGGATAATCGCCGAGACGTTATTGGGTTTGTGCACTTCTTCAAGGCAGAGGGTGAGGTCGGTTTGGCGCGCTTTGAGCACCTGCTGGATTTTTTGGTAGCGTTCTAAATTCATGCGATAGACGATGGTTGGATAAAATAAAAAGCCCTTGAAATCGGGATTTCAAGGGCCATGAGTTGAGCCGCTTTGTTGATCAGTTCTTTCTTCGACGCACTCGCGAACATGAAGGCATCACGCGGATTTTCTTCATAATTCCGGCTAAGTGGATACGATCTTTCGTGGTCAGCAACACGGTCACGGTGTACAAACGGCCATCGCGCTCTTCTGTCGAGAGGCCATGAATGTTGGAACCGGTTTTCGAGATCACATTGGTCAGCTCGGCCAACGCGCCTTGGTGGTTTTGCATGTCCACTTTCAGCTCGGCGATGAACTCTTGATCGTAATCCTCTGACCAAGCGACCGCCATGTACTTATCCGGTTCGCGTTGATAGCCGCGTACGTTTGGACACGTCTCGCGGTGCACCACCAAGCCACGCCCCGGTGAGACATGGGCGATGATCGAGTCGTCCGGGATCGGATGACAACAGTTGGCGAAGGTCAGCAATAATCCTTCCGAGCCACGAATCGGCAGCTTCTTCTTCGGCTTGCCTTCCGGCGTCGCGACTTCGGTCAGCTCATCGGCATCCCCCAGTAGGCGGCGGGCAATCACGATGCTCATGCGCTCGCCAAGGCCAATCGCGGCCAGCAAGTCGTCGAGAGAGGCGATTTTCAGATCGCTCAACACGTGCTCCATATTTTCCGGGCTGATGTCACTGAGTGAGTGCTCACCCAAAGCGTGATTGAGCAGGCGGCGACCTAAGGTGATCGACTCTTCACGGCGCATGGTTTTCAGCACTTGGCGAATCTTAGTGCGAGCACGGGAAGTCACCACATAGTTGAGCCAAGCGGCGTTGGGTCTTGCCCCCGGCGCACTGATGATCTCAATCGTCTGGCCGTTTTTCAGCGCTTTGCTCAGCGGGTACGGATTGCGATCGACGCGTGCGCCAACGCAGGTGTTGCCGACATCGGTGTGCACCGCATAGGCGAAGTCCACCGCGGTGGCGCCCACTGGCAGCTCGACGATGCGACCTTTCGGCGTAAAAACGTAAATCTCATCCGGGAAAAGATCCGATTTGACGTTTTCGATAAATTCAAAAGAGTTGCCCGCGCTTTGCTGCAGCTCAAGCAGGCTTTGCATCCAGCGCTGCGCTTTGACTTGTGCGGTGGTGCCGGTGCGATCGCCGTTGCCTTTGTAAGACCAATGCGCCGCGACCCCTTTATCCGCCATCTGATCCATGTCTTCGGTGCGGATTTGCACTTCAACAGGCACGCCGTGTGGGCCAACCATGGAGGTGTGCAGCGACTGGTAGCCGTTGGCTTTGGGAACGGCGATGTAATCTTTCATCCGGCCTGGGCGGGGTTTGTACAGGCTATGCACATGACCGAGCACGCGATAGCAGGTGTCAGCGGTGTCGACCACCACGCGAAACGCGTAGATGTCCATAATGGTGTGAAAGCGCTGCTCTTTGGTTTTCATCTTGTTGTAGATGGAGAACAGGTTCTTCTCACGACCGAGCACACGCGCGTTGAGCCCAGCATCTTGCAGCCGGCCTTCAATTTCGCTGTGAATGCGCTGGATCATCTCTTTACGATTGCCACGCGCCGATTTGACCACTTCTTTCAGTACGCGATAGCGGTTCGGGTACAAGGCTTCAAACCCCAGCTCTTCCAGCTCGGTTTTGATGTTGTGAATGCCCAATCGGTGGGCCAGTGGGGCGTAGATTTCCAGTGTTTCTCGAGCAATACGACGTTTTTTGTCTGGGCGAAGGGCGCCAAGCGTGCGCATATTGTGGGTGCGGTCCGCCAGTTTGATCAGAATGACGCGGATATCCTGCACCATGGCCAGAACCATCTTGCGAAAGTTCTCGGCTTGAGCCTCTTTGCGATCGCGAAATTTAAGCTTATCCAGCTTAGAAACCCCATCCACCAGTTCGGCCACGGCTTGGCCAAATTGGGTTTCAAGATTTTCTTTGCTGACATCGCAATCTTCGATCACATCGTGCAGCAACGCCGCTTGCAACGTTTCGAGATCCAGACGCATTTCGGCCAAAATTCGCGCCACAGCGACGGGGTGGATGATATAAGGTTCACCGCTAGAGCGGGTTTGCCCTTCATGGGCATCTCTCGCTACCACATAAGATTGACGCAGAGCCTCGATTTGAGGCTCTGTAAGATATTCTTGGGCAACGTCTTTGAGGCTATCGAATAGATACAAATTATGGGCCCGGAAGGTTGTGTTGCTAAACGCGGAATTAACGGTTGTGAGCGATGCTGCTAACCGCCGCCAGTTCTGCTGCTTCTTGTTCTTGTTGCTCTTGACGCTCGCGGGCATCTAGAACTTCTTTTGTGATAAGACCTTCTTCGATTTCGCGCAGGGCGATAACGGTGGTTTTATCATTCTCTTCCGGCACCAGTGAATCTTTACCGCCAGTTTGTATTTGACGAGCGCGGCGAGCCGCAATCAGAACTAGGTCGAAACGGTTGCCAACTTTTTCAACAGCGTCTTGAACAGTTACGCGTGCCATGAGAACTCCAGATTAGTTAACTAAATTTTGAATGACGAGAAAGTATACAAGCTCTCCGTTCCTAGTGTCCAGTTTCTACCCATGGGGTCGCACCGGAACACCAAGAACGGGGGCTTATTCCGCTAAAAGCGCTTCAAGCATACCGCTATATTTAGCAGCTTGTTTGTCTTGCTTCAATCTTTCTGCCCGAAGGATAGCTTTAAAATCCACCAAAGCAGTATCGAAATCATCGTTGACGATCAAATAGTCGTATTCGTTGTAGTGGGAAATTTCTGATTTTGCCTCAGCCATGCGTTTGGCTATCACCGCTTCGCTGTCTTGGCCGCGGGTATTCAAGCGTCTTTCCAGCTCGCCGTTGGAAGGCGGCAGAATAAAGATGCTTTTGGCTTCTGGCATCTGGGTGCGAATTTGCCGTGCGCCTTGCCAGTCGATGTCGAGAAAGACGTCGATGCCTTTGTCGAGCGTGCGTTCGATCCAAACGCGAGAGGTGCCGTAGTAGTTACCAAACACTTCGGCGTACTCCAGAAATTCCCCTTGTTCGATCAGCGCTTCAAAGTGCTCTTTTTCCACAAAATGGTAGTGCACGCCATCTTGCTCGCCAGGACGCATGCCACGCGTGGTGTGCGAGACTGAGACTTTCATCGCGTAGGTTGGGTTCTTTTCCAACATCGCGGAGATTAAGCTTGATTTACCTGCGCCGCTTGGGGCGGAAACGATATAAAGAGTACCTTTACCCATCTGTTTTGGTCCACATTTGGTTGGATTGAAAGCTGATCGGGAAAATCGGCTATAAATAAAGATAGCACCAGCCTAGCAGAGTGACCGATTGGTTACTTTTAGGCCAGAAAAATGGAGGCGAAGAGTATCACGATCCGCTATCGGTTGCCAGTTGATATTGGTGCGTCTGATTGTGCGCGAAAAGCGCTCCGTCGGGAGAAAAAAGGGGAAGACAAGCTTCCCCAGACGTGCGACTGACTCACACTAAACCTCAATACTCGGCCTTCGCCGCAAGGCTTGGGCCGGGTATTTAAGTTATCCTTGGCTGGCCAGATAAGTGATCCAAGGGTTAACCACTTGGCGCATCTTCTCTGACTCGGCGGCACTTTTCATTGAGCGCAGCGCATTGAGCGCGTCGTTCATTTCGAAGTAGGCCATGCCGCGCACATAATCGAGTTCCGCTTTCTGCTCTGCTTTGGCGTCGGCGGCCAGTTGCTGAGTAAACCCGGTAATGCTGGCGTACTGTTTGTTTTGTAACATCAAGCGCGCAATGCGGATCTGGCTGTTGGCCGTTGGCGCGAGCGCATACGCCTCTTGATATGCGCTGATCGCTTTGTCCAGCTCTTTCGCTTGTTGCCAGAAGCTGGCTAGGCGATCGAGGTTTTCCTGATTGCGGGTGATGTTGCCTTTCTCCATCTCGCTTTGCAGCACTTTTGCGGCGCGATAAGGGATGTTTTGATAGGCGAGAAAGTTCACCAAGCGTAGGTACTCTTTCTCTTCTTCAAACAAGGCTTGCTTGTACGCCATTTCCAACGCGGCCAACGCATTGCGATCTTGATTCAGCTCTTGGTAGGTGCCAGAGAGTTGCATCCAGTAACGCTTTTTCTGCGGATAGAGGGTGGTTAAGGTTTTGAGCACCGCCGCCACCTCGTTCAGTTGCCCCAGCTCGTGATACGAGGCCATCAGCAACATATACCAAGTCTCGCTTGGGTTTTTGCTCATGCTGATCGCTTGCTTGAGCGGTGCGATGGCGTTTTTGTAGTCGTCCATCTGCACATAGGCACTGGCTAAGGTGATGTAAGCGTGTGCTTGCGGTTTTTCATCGCTGGTTTTACCGATCTCAAACCAAGCTTTCATCGTCTCGACCGATTGCGCGTACTTATCCTCGGCTAAATACAACTGGGCTAAGCTGTAGCGCACTTGCTGCGCCACGGGCACTGGCAAGGCATCAAGCTTAAGCGACTCAGCAAAATACTTTGCCGCATTAGTGTAGTCACTTTGCAGCGAGTACAAAAAGCCGGTTTGTTGTAGTAGCACCGCGCGGTCGTACTGCTTGGTGGTACCCTCTAGCGTGTCGGTGAGTTTTTCCAGTGCCGCTGGGTATTTTTCGGTGGCGATCAGCTCCTGCACTTTATTGACAATGCGGAAGGTGCGATCGGTCAGCTGCGGCGCTTCTTTTGCCTGAGCGGGTGCAAGCGCTGCACCCGCCACTAAGGTCACAGAAGCCAGCACACTGGTGAAGGATTTCATCATGGTGGACTCCTTAGTTGATTGAGAACTCGATCTCTTGCGCCATGCGTGAGCTGACGGCTTTGCCATCGACCATTTTCGGCGTGAAGGTCCATTTGGCGACGGTTTTACGTGCCTCTTTGCCTAAATCGAGACGGCGTGGATCTTCTTCGAGGATCTTGATGTCTTCCACTGCGCCATGTTCGTTGACGGTGAATTCCAGCAATACCTTGCCTTTTTCCAAGCCCGCTTTGGCGGCTTTACGCGGCATTTGCGGTTGGAAGGTTGCTCTGGGTACTGGGCCGCTGTTGCCCGCGATTTGCGAACCGCCCCCTTGTGAGTAGTGGCCAAGAATCGAACCGCCAGTGACATTCACCGGAAGATCGAGCTTAGGCATATCCATCGGGATCTGTTCCATCACCGGCTTGACCGTCGACGTCACCTTCATTTCTGGCGGTGGCGGCGGGCGTTTCGGTGGTGGCGGTTTCGGCAGTTCGCGTTTTTTCTCCTGTACTTTTTCTTCGGGTTTGACGCGAATGAAATCGACCATGCGCAGATCGTCATTCGACGCCAGCTCGTGGCGCTCTTTATTTACCAGCTTGTCCATCCCCCAGAAGAGTCCGAGGGAGACAACGAGCGCCAGTGCAATGGAGGCCAGATAACGCATAGGCTTAATCCTTGTTGGTCGCGGCAATCGAGATGTTTGCCACACCGGCCATTCTTATCTGGTCCATCACTTTCACCACCACGCCCGCGTTGGCTTCTTCGTCCGCTTGGATGACCACCGCGCCATCTGGGCTTTCGGCACGCAGACGTTCGACGTTGGCGCGCACCGCATCGACTTCAACGCGACGTTTGTCAATCCAGACATCGCCCGCCGCGCCGACCGCGACCATGATGTTGCCTTTTTTGACCGTTTGCGCTGAGTTGGCGCTGGGGCGATTGACATCAATCCCCGCCTCTTTAACAAAGGATGTAGTAACAATAAAGAAGATCAACATGATGAAAACGATGTCGAGCATCGGCGTCATATCGATCGCCATCTCATCGCTGTTGTCGTTGCTATAGCGTCTTTTCATGACCTATACCTCTAATTCCGTTTATGAGCACAGGTGCCTTCGCGCGTTGTTCGCGGCCATGGCGCCCTGCACTAGGCAATGTGTTTGAGCTTGTCTTCCAGCTTTTGCGTGGTGACTTTGGCTAAGTGATCCAGACGTGTACTGAAAAACAGTCCGGATAACGACGCCACCATGCCCGCAAGGGTTGGAATGGTTGCCTTTGAGATCCCCGATGCCATAGCACGAGGGCTTCCTGTACCGACGATGGCCAAAATGTCGAAAACCTGAATCATGCCCACCACCGTGCCAAGCAGGCCAAGTAGCGGACAGAGGGCGATCAGCACTTTGATGATCGGCAGCCCTTTTTTGTTTTCGATGTCCTGTTTGGAGACAATCTCCTGACGGATCATTTTGGCGTTCCAGCTTGTATGCTCTTCACGTCCTGACCAGAGCGTGACGGCTTTTCTCATCGCCCGTGGAGCCACGGCAACGAAATAAAACCAACGCTCAAGCAGCACGACCCACAGCATGAAACTGAGGACAAAGATAGCGACCAATACATCGCCACCCATGCCCAAGAATCGTCTGATGGAGTCTAACTCTTCAATTAACCACCACATGGCGCCTCCTTAGCGCTGCTCCGCGTGCAGTCTTTCCTGATAGCGCGCGATGAAGCCAGCGCTTTGCTCTTCCAGCATCTGTACCAGACGACGCCCTTTGCTGTGCACTAGGGTGTAGAGGAACAGCAGTGGAATGGCGACAACCAGACCGAGCATGGTGGTGACCAGCGCTTCGGAAATACCGCCCGCCATCAGTTTTGGATCGCCAGTACCAAACAGCGTGATGGCTTGGAAAGTGCCGATCATGCCCATGACGGTACCCAGCAGGCCAAGCAGCGGTGCGACGGAGGCGAACAGCTTGATGGAGCCGATAAAGCGTTCGATTCGTGGTGCGTTGCGCAAAATGATTTCGTCTAGCTTGGCTTCCAGATCTTCGAGGTTATCCCCTTGGTGTTCTTGGTAAGCTTGGATCACTTCACCGAGCGGGTTGCCTGGGATCACTGCATCCGACTTCGCTTGGCGACGCATTTTGCCACCCAATACCAGCAGGCGCAGGTAAGAGAAGAGGGCGATGAGAGCACCAATCAAGCCCATGGCGAGGATCACGTAACCGACGATGCCGCCTTGCTCGATGCGTTCTTGAACGGTTGGGCTTTGTACCAACAGTGAAAGGATCACGCCGCGTGAAGGGTCAATAAACAGCGGCTCGTAGTTGGCAGAGGCTTGTTCAAATCCGGCGACCAGACCAGTGATGTTGGCGCCGGGCTGACGAGAGAGCTCTTCGAATTTGCCGGTTTGCGGCACGTAGGTAACGTATTTGCCATCGGCAATCGCGTTAAATTCGCCGACTAAAGTGACATCACGCACCGCTTCGTTGCCTTCGCCGTACACCACGGTCGCCGGGGTGGTTGAGGTTTCACCGGAGATGATGATCTGCTGCAAAATGGTATGCCAGAACGCTTCGAGCTCTTCGGTGGAAGGCAACTCTTTACTTTCGGCTAGCTTGGTCAGCAAAGCATCGCGCGCAGGAAACTGCACCGCGTTTTGCGAGGCATTAAACAGCCCCTTGAACTCGCCCGCGTATTGGCGCACCACGCCAAACATTTCACCCAGTGTGCCTGAGCGCTGACGCAGCGTTTCGCTCAGTTCAGTGAGTTTTTTGTCGTTGTTGTCAAAAGTGACTTTGAGCTGTTCGCCCAGTGCCGTTTCAGCTTTGAGCTGCGCTTTGGCTTGCTTGAGCAACTCGGCTTGTTGGTTGCGATCGGCCAGAAAAGCTTGCTCGCGCGCTTTGTTCTCTTTCGATTCAACGATGCTT
This sequence comes from Vibrio navarrensis, assembly GCF_015767675.1. Lineage (NCBI taxonomy): Bacteria > Pseudomonadati > Pseudomonadota > Gammaproteobacteria > Vibrionales > Vibrionaceae > Vibrio > Vibrio navarrensis. Next base: position 177,092 of record NZ_CP065217.1, read on the forward strand.
TCCGATTTTACCTCTTTGAGCAGATCGTTGAGTGATTTGGTGCTGTCAGCGTGCGCGGCTCCCGCAACGAGTAAGCTTGCCAATAGGGCCGCGGCGACGGTTTTGAATCCTTTCATTATTTATTCTCCCCAGCGTAGACAGGCAGTTTGATCAGTGATGGTGGCGCCTGTTTCTTAGCAATACGGATCCCTTGCTGAACCGCAAGGCGGTAGCTTTCCGGCAGTTGTTCCCATTGGCGGGTCTGTTGGTTCCACATGCCGGTTTCAATGCCGTCTGGAGATTGGAACAAAAGCGCGGTGCGGCCAATGCGTAGGAAGTCGTAAGTCACCACTTCGCCGCCGCGATCAAGGCTGGCTTTGTAAGATTCAATTGAGCGTGAGAAGCCCTCTTCTATTTGGTACGCTTCCATCACTTTACGGAATTTTTCCGAGGTGGTGACGTCGGCGCGGTCCATCAATTCACGCAATTCGTTGATGCGCTTGCGACGCTCTTTGCTTTGGAAAGGCAGATCAAGCGTGACGAAATCGTCCAGTGCGTCGATCATCTTGAGGGTCAGAGGCACCACTTCCATCGCGGTTTGATCAATCTGGGCGATCTGTCGATTGAGCGAGTCCAGTTCGCTTTGCTGCGATTGAACCATGCGGTTAATCTGCTCGTTGTAGACTTTCATGCTGTCGACTTGACGCATGATGGCTTTGTATTCTGCCAGCATCGCTTCGGTGTTGTCAGCGTAGCCGTCGATTTTCTGTTGTGAGGCTTGTGCGGCTTTGTTGCTACCCGCTTGGGTGGAAATTACGCTGCCTGAATCAGCGGCCAACGCGCTGCCACTTACGGTCAGCATCGCGGCGGTGAGTGCACTTACGCCAAATTCCTTTAACGTCATGGTTGCATCCTTTCGTGTTTTGTCAGTCGAAAAGGGCGCGGGAAACTCCCGCGCCAAATGGGTGAGTCCGATTAGAAGTCGTAAGACGCTTCTACGTAGACCTGACGGCCAATCGGATCATCGTATTCATCCGCGTAAAACGGTGAAGTGTCGCTCAATGGATCCTTTGGCGGTTCTTTGTCGAACAGGTTGATGATGCCCAAGGTCACACGGCCACTTTCGTTAAACTGATACGAGGTGGTTAGATTCCAAGTGGTCATGCTCGAAATCTTGGTTTCGTAGCCTGCTTTCTTGGCGGCGTCACAACTTTTGAAGTAGTAGTCGTTGGCGTAGCCAGAACACATTTCATCACGGTATTTACCAAACAGGTTGACGTTGACATCTTGATACGCCCAGCCTAGGTTCAAGGTCGCGGTGTACTCTGGCATGTACTCCATCTCGTCTTTGACTGGCTCTGAGCTGCTCTCTTGGTATTCCGCTTTGAGCAGTTTAGTGACCGAGACTTTGCTTGAGAAAGAGCCCATATCATTGGTGTCGTAGGCGTAGCTGACCGACAAGTCGATGCCTGAACGGGTTTCAAACGCTTGGTTGACCGGGCCGTAGATTACTTTATCAATCGTGCCGTCTGGATTACGGATTACTTGCGTACCTGGGTATTTGCTCGGATCGTTGATCACGTCTTGGTAACTCGGCGCTTCAACTACGTCTTCCATCTTGATGTGATACCAGTCGACGGTTACACCCAGATCGTCAACAGGCTCCCACGCCAAACCAAGGTTGATGTTGGTACTGGTCTCTTCTTTCAGTTCAGGGTTTGGACCGTTGACCGTATCAAAGTGTTGAGTCGAACATTCTGGAATATTCTCATTTGGGCCAGTCCCGCCCACCGAAGCACACAGTGCTGGGTCAAAACCAGAACCAAAGCCACGCGTCTCATTGCCAAAAAGACGTTTCAAATCTGGCGCGCGGAAACCTAAACCGTAGCTACCACGCAGCAGGAGAGTGTCGGTTGGACGATACGCCAGCGAGACTTTCGGGGTGAACGCACCGCCAGTGGCAGAATCATCAAAGTAGTGATCGTAGCGGCCAGCCACAGTCAGTTCTAACTCTTCGAGAATCGGGATCAGCAGCTCCGCGCCAAGACCAACTTGGTCACGCTCGCCACCGCCAGAAGTACCGCCAAGGCCAGAGAAGCCGCCTGCGGCAGTCACGGCATCGGTTTTTTCGTTGTAGTCGGTGCGGTTCCATTCGCCGTAGACAGAGAAGCCTGACATACCCGCGGGCATTTCAAACAGTTCGCCCGCGATGGATCCGTTGATCGAGTACAGTTTAGAGTACGCTTCTTTGCTTGACGTACCAGTATACTTGGCGACATTTTCCGCTGAGATGGTGTCCAGCAGGTCAATTTCGCCGTTTTGCACCGCTTGATCCATGGTGGTGTACACCGCCGGATTGTCGGTATCGACGTTTTGCTGTGAGAAGCTAGCGTACAGTTCCCAGTCGTAGGCATCAGCAAGCAGGCCGGTCAGACCCGCCGTCACACCAAATGCGGTCGCTTCGGTATTGCTCTCACGTGGGCCAAATTCGACCAAACGGCGAGTATATTCCCCTTCGCCGCGGTTCACACCATTGACGGTGTGTGTCGCGTCCACTTCAACCGAGTAAGGGTTGGGTTCGAAGAGTGACTCGGTGGATTTGTAGCTAAAACGTGCTTCCGCCATGGCGGTCAAGTTATCGTCGATATCTTTCTCACCACGCAGCAGCAAATCAGCTTGTTTATTTTCTGGCTTCAATGTGCGGTATGCCGCGCGGTTGACGCCACAGCGACCATTAGGAAGAACAATGGCATGCTCACCAACAACTTCACTACAGGACTTACCGATATCGGTAGGAGTTAAGTTCGGCCCGTTTTTGGCGATAAAGTTAGCGCCGTAGCTTGAGTAACCACTGAATGCCGAGCGATCGGAAGCGTCGTCACCAGCCCAACTGCGATCTTTTTGCATCAGCATTTCGTTGCTGGCTAACTGGGCGACAAACAGAATGCGCGTGTCGTCCATGTCTTTACCCGCGACGATGTCGACACGACCATTTTGATAGCCGCCTTCGGTGGCGTCGCCGTAACGCGCTTTGACTGACACGCCATCAAAGTCTTTCTTCATGATGAAGTTGACCACCCCACCAATCGCATCCGAACCGTAGATCGCCGAACCTGAGTCGGTCATCACTTCGACACGCTCAATCGCCGCAATCGGGATCTGACCGATGTCTTGGAAGTTGGATACGCCGTTCTCTGCCAACGGATACTGTGGCATACGACGACCGTCTATCAGGATCAGTGTGCGAGAAGCACCTAGGCCACGCAGGTTGACCGACTGGGCCGCAGGCGTGAAGGAGAAGGAGTTGGTTTGTGCCAACGCGCCGCCGGTGTTTTGCGTCAAGCTGTTGAGAATATCTTGCGCGCTGTTAAATCCTTTTGCCGCAATATCCTTGCTGGTGATGACAGTGACAGGTGACGGACCTTCCATCTGCGTGGTTGAGATCCGTGAACCCGTGACTTTCATTTTCTGTAGTTGCTCGACTTGCTGCTCTTCTGCGAAAGCGAGTGGTGACAGCGATGCTGTTCCTAGGGCAAGACTGATCGCAACCGATAAGGCTGTTGTGTTTTTGTACATCCTTGTTGCTCCGTTTTCATTATTTCCTATGTTTTGTGGTCTAAAAATGACCAAATGTGACGTTAATATTTCGTTAACGTTGCGCGACAGATATACATGATGTGGATTTTAGAAGTCAAACCAGTGAGATTAGCGGGGTGTAAGCTGTAAAAAATATGTAAAATTTTATAATGGAGTGTTTTTATCGAGAGAATTGTCTATAAAAAACGCATTCGATAACGAATAATTTCAATAAAACAGTGTATTTTGTGTTTTTCTTAACCAGTAACGCCATATGTTGCTGATGATCGTTTAGTGGGTGAATTTACCTTGGAAAACGATTGTCTATAGAATATTACTCTGATTGCATTGGGTGGCTGCTTTTCTCAGCATAAGCTTGCGGTGAGTCGAGTGGTATCAAATTATGATACGCCTGTTGATACAAGAGCTCATGCTCATTTATAGTGTTTCATTGCCCACGCGAAAGGTGTCTTTTTATACTTAATTTTTGCGTTTTTATGTAGTGTTAGAGCTCTAAACCAATCGGAATGATGTTCTGTAGTTGCAAAAAAACTGGATTTTTATTTTTTTTACCAGCAGGGATACAGAAGGTTGAGAGTGTCGGTAGTTTGTCATGTTTTGGCGATAAACACTTGAAGCTTTGCGGATTTCGATATAAATATGGCGCTGATTATCGGGTGCCAGAGTCGAAAACCAGAGATTGAGGCTGTTTAGGATGAACACTTCGACAGGTTTAGCGGTCTATCGTTCATTCCACACATCGGTGTGGATGCTTTCATTGTTTTCCTTATTTGCCGATTCTGCACAGTGACATGGAGTGAGTTGTATATGCTGTCGTATTTTCTACGCCGTCTGGCGTTGGTGATTCCCACCTTCCTTGGGATCACGATCCTTATCTTTGCTATCACTCGATTTGTGCCCGGTGGCCCAGTTGAACGCATGTTGTCGAAAATGCAATCGCAAGGCGATGGCGCCGCGGCGATGACCACGGCAGGCGGCAACTCGGCGCTGTCTGATGAACAGATGGCGGAGTTAAACGCGTTTTACGGCCTGGATAAACCCGTAGTGCAAGCCTACGTTGAGTGGCTGAGCAAACTGGCGGTGTTCGATTTTGGCGAATCTACTCGCTATTACGAACCCGTGGGGGACATGATTGCCGAGCGCCTTCCGGTGTCGCTGTTTTATGGCGGCATGACCTTTTTTATCAGCTATTTCATCTCGATACCCTTGGGGTATTACAAGGCGCTCAAACATGGTTCCGTGTTTGATTCTGCTTCCTCGATACTGATCTTTGTTGGCTATGCCTTGCCCGGCTATGTGGTCGGCGTGCTACTGATTACCTTGTTCTCTTATCATTTAGAGTGGTTTCCGATGGGGGGCTTTGTCGGCGAAGACTTTGACGATCTGGAAACCTTTTTCGAGCGCGCGCAGGATGTGATGTGGCATGCGGTATTGCCGCTGATCTGTTACTTGATCGGCGATTTCGCCACCCTAACGCTGACGATGAAAAACAACCTGATGGAAAACCTCTCCTCAGACTACATCCGCACCGCGATTGCCAAAGGCTTACCGTTTCAGACGGCGGTACGTAAGCACGCACTGCGTAACAGTTTGATCCCGATTGCCAGCCACTTTGGCAACTCACTGCTGTTTTTTATGACCGGTGCCTTCTTGATTGAAGTGATTTTCAACATCGACGGCATTGGCCTGCTGGGTTATGAGTCAATTATTGAGCGTGACTACCCGGTGGTGATGGGCATAGTGGCGATCAATGCGGTACTCTTGCTGCTTGGCAACATCATTTCCGATATCTGTGTCGCTCTGGTTGATCCACGTGTGAAATTTGGAGCCTAGACGATGATGACATTTAGCCCATTAACGCAAAAGAAAATCCGCAGTTTTAAAGCCATCAAACGGGGTTATTACTCCTTCGTGCTGCTGTCGATCATGCTGGTGTTGTCACTGTTTGCCGAGCTGTTGATCAACAGCAAAGCGCTGGTGGTGAAATACCAAGGCGAGTATTTTTTTCCAGTGTTTAGCGATGTGCGCACGGGCAGTGAATTTGGCCAAGAGTCAGCCAGCGAAGCCAACTACCGTGAGCTGCAAAAGCAGTTTGCCGAGCAAGGGGGCGATAATTTCGTTCTGTTGCCGCTGGTGCCTTGGAACCCGTACGAGCAGGATTTTTCTGGCGATTACCCACCCACCGCTCCGGATGCACAAAGCAAGCACTACTTTGGCACGGACGTGATTGGCCGCGACATTTTGGCGCGTCTGGTGTACGGCTTTCGCACTGCGATGGGCTTTGCGCTGCTGACGATGATCATCTCCTACGCGATTGGCACAACGGTTGGTTGCGCCATGGGGTATTGGGGCGGCAAGTTTGACCTATTTGTGCAACGCTTGATTGAAGTGTGGTCGATGGTGCCGTTTTTGTACGTCATCATGATTTTAGTCTCCATTGTGCAGCCAACCTTTGCCCTGTTTGTCGGCATTAACGTCCTATTTGGCTGGATGGGCATGACTTGGTACATGCGCACCATGACCTATAGAGAGTCGGCGCGTGAGTATGTGATGGCAGCCCGAGCGCTGGGTGCTTCGACCGGACGTATTCTGTTTAACCACATTCTGCCCAATACCATGGTGATGATCGTGACACTCGCGCCGTTCACCATTGCTGGCAACATCACCGCGCTGACCGCCTTGGATTACCTTGGTTTAGGTCTGATGCCGCCGACGCCGAGCTGGGGCGAGCTGTTGCAGCAGGGGAAATCGAATTTGGATGCGCCTTGGATCGTCTCTTCGGTTGTGGCGTCGATTGTCGCGGTGCTAGTGATGGTGACCTTCATCGGAGAAGCGATACGCGCAGCGTTCGATCCGAAGAAGTTTACCCGCTATGTCTGATATGATGGGGCAACGGACTGGAATTCATAGGGATATCACAATGAAAAAATCAATGTTAGCTGCCACCTTGTCGTTGTTAAGTAGCGGCTTGTACGCCGCCACTTTGCCAGCGGATCTCAACTGGCAGAGCAACTGGGATGAGCCGCTGTTTGCTTCAAGCGAAGCGAAATTTGGTGGCACCTTGCGCACCTACATGCAGAGCTTTCCGCAAACGCTGCGCAGCGTCGGCCCGGATTCCAACTCTGGCCTGCGCTACTACATACTCGATGAAACGCCAGGGTTGCTGGACCGTCACCCCAACACCGATGCTTGGATCCCGGCGCTGGCGAACGAATGGGCGCTGACGGGCGACAATAAAACCGTCTACTTTAAACTCAATCCCAAAGCCAAATGGTCCGACGGCAAACCAGTCACCGCCGACGATTTTGTTTTTATGCTCAAGTTTTATCGCTCCAAAGATCTGGTCGCCCCTTGGTATAACGAGTACTACACCAACGTGGTGAGCGATGTACAAAAGATCGATGCGCACACCTTGATGGTGGTGAGTAAGCAGGAGAGAAACCCAGAAGACCTGCTCGAGACGTTAGGGGGCTTGCGTCCACGTCCGGCCCACTTTTATGCTAACCCGAGCAAAGATGAAAACGGTGACGGCATTGATGACAACTACGTACGCAAGTACAACTTCAAAGCCGAGCCAACTACCGGCGCCTACTCTCTGGACGACATCAAAAAAGGCAAAAGCGTCACTTTTGAACACGTTGGGCAAGATTGGTGGGGGTACAGCAACAAGTATTATCAACATCGCTACAATGTGGAAAAAATTCGCATTAACGTTATTCGCGATAACGACATCGCGATGAAGCATTTCGAAAAAGGCGATTTGGATTCGTTCGCCTTAGTGCTACCTGAGTTGTGGCACGACAAATCCAACGGCGAGTCGTACCAGAAAGGCTACATTCATAAGTTCTGGGGCTACAGCCAACTGCCTGAGGGCGCAGGCGGTTTATGGATGAACGTCGCCACGCCGCTGTTGGATGATCTCAACGTGCGCCGCGGCATCAGTTACGCCACCGATTACGATGGCATGATTGAAAAAATTACGCGCGGAGACTACTCACGTAAGCCACACGCACTGGGTACGGGTCACGGTAAGTATGACGTGCCCAATGCCAAAGCGCCGGAGTTTGATCCAGAGAAAGCGATTCGCTATTTCGAAGCGGCGGGTTTTGATCAAATCGGCCCAGACGGGATCCGCGTCAATCAGCAAGGTCATCGCCTCAGTTTTGCCATTACCTACGCCTATGGACACCACACGCCACGCATCGCTTACCTGAAAGAGCAGGCGAAAAAAGCTGGTTTGGAGTTTGAACTTAAGCTGGTGGATGGCTCTTCCGCATTCAAATATATGTTGGAGAAAAAACATCAACTGGCGTTTTTGGATATGAGCGCCTCTGCGACGCCTGCGTATTGGGAATATTTCCATTCGGTCAATGCTAATCGCCCTCAAACCAATAACTTCACTAACTTCAGCACCCCGGAGCTTGATGAGCTCATCATGGCCTATAAAAACGAGTTCGATATGGAGAAGAAGTATCGCTACTCGCAGCAGATCCAGCAGATTGTCGGCGATGCCAACGTGATCGTGCCCGGCTACATGGTGCCCTATATCCGCATGGGATATTGGCGCTGGCTCAAATTCCCGACGCCAGCGATGACCAAGAAAACCGAAACCTTGTTTAGCACCGGTGGCGCACTCGGTTTTGGTACGTTCTGGATCGATCCTGAAGTTAAAAAAGAGACGGAAAAAGCGCTTAAATCGGGCAAAACCTTTGAACCCGTGACGATTATCGACGACACCTATAAGTTGTAAGGAGTAGTCATGCAGCAAGATGTGATTTTGAGCGTGCGAGATTTAGAGGTCTCGTTTACCACCGATGATGGCCCGGTTAAGGTGCTGCACGGGGTGAATTTTGATGTGCGTGCCGGGCGAACTTTGGGATTAGTGGGCGAGTCGGGCAGTGGCAAAAGCGTCACCTCAATGGCGATTATGGGCCTGTTGCCCAAACCTTACGGTCAAGTGGTCAAGGGTGAAATCCTTTATCGCGGCACTAACCTTGTCAATCTGCCTGCGCAAGAAATGTATGCCATGCGCGGCGATCGTATCTCCATCATCTTTCAAGATCCGATGACGGCGCTCAATCCGGTGCATACCATTGGCCGGCAGATCATTGAAGTGTTGGAACTGCATCGCCCTGAGCTCGACAAACGGGCACGCAATGAATATGCCTTAGAGATGCTGAAAAAAGTGCGTATTCCAATGCCAGAGAAGCGCCTCAATGAGTACCCGCATAATCTCTCGGGCGGGATGCGTCAACGTGTGATGATCGCCATGGCGCTGGCGTGTAAACCAGATGTGCTGATTTGTGACGAGCCGACCACGGCACTGGATGTGACGGTGCAGGCGTCGATTCTCGACTTGATGAATGAACTGCAACAAGAAACTGGCATGGCGATGATTTTCATCACGCACGATCTCGGCGTGGTTGCCGAAGTGTGCGACGACGTGGCGGTGATGTATGGCGGCCGGATTGTAGAACAAGCGGAAATTTTCGAGCTGTTTGATAACCCGCAGCACCCGTATACCGAACGTTTGATGGGGCTGATGCCAAGTTTGGACAGCGAGCCCAAGCAGATGATTGATATCAAGCCGATTGACGCCAGCATGTTTGCCACCAACTAAGGAAAGCAGGGATGAGTAAAGAAGTTCTCCGTATTGAAAACCTCAAGCAGCACTTTGTTTCCGGCAAAAAGCTGTTTAGTAAAGGCTACACGGTTAAAGCCGTCGATGGCGTCTCGCTCTCGGTGTGTGAAGGCGAGACTTTGGGCTTGGTCGGTGAGTCGGGTTGCGGCAAAAGTACCCTTGGCCGGACGATTTTAAAGCTGTACGAGCCGACCGAAGGACAGATATTTTTTGCAGGGCGCGACATCACCAAGCTGTCGGCACGGGAGATGCGTCCGCTGCGCCGCGATATGCAGATTGTCTTTCAAGATCCGATGGAATCACTCAACCAGCGCCATACGGTCGGGATGATTTTAGAAGAGCCGTATATCATTCACCGTATCGGCACACCCGCTGAGCGTAAAGAGTGGGTCAAAGAGCTGCTGGTCAAAGTGGGCTTACCGGTTGAGGCGGTTAACCGTTATCCGCATGAGTTCTCTGGCGGACAGCGTCAGCGTATCGGTATCGCGCGCGCGATTGCCCTGAAACCAAAACTGCTTATTTGTGATGAATCGGTCTCGGCGCTCGATGTGTCGGTGCAGGCGCAGATCCTCAACTTATTGCTGCAACTGCAAAAAGAGATGAACTTAGCGATCATCTTCATCTCCCACGACCTCTCGGTGGTGAAACACGTTTCGGACAAAGTGGCGGTGATGTATTTTGGCAAAGTGGTGGAAGAGGGCAGCGCCAAAGAGGTGTACGCCAATCCACAAAACGACTACACCAAGACACTCCTTGCCGCGATTCCAATCACCCATCCAAAATATCGCAAACGTAAGCGCCAAGCGGAACAAGCCACTCAAGCGCAGCGCAGCGCATAAGACAAAACAGCAGCCTAAGGCTGCTGTTTTGTTATCCACTCAATTCAGGCGAGCGCGATAATCGGCGCTGCGCCCTTTGAACAGCAAATATTGAGATATGCTGTTGTAATAACTCGCTTCCTCAAACAGGGCGTTGGCCCAAGGTTGATCGCAGGCAACGGTTTTTTTACTCACGGTATCAGCGCCAAGCTCGAAGCACTGGGCGAGCTCGCCCGTTTCGGCGTTAATGGCGATGCCGTGATCTTTGCTCATCCAGAAAAAGCCCGTGCCAAAAGCAAAACTGGCACGTCCGGCGTAGTGAGGATTCAGTAAGCTTTGGCCAGTAAACCACGGTGCGTAGCCGCCCAGCCAATCGAGGGCGGTAGCACCGACGTCACGTTGTGAAGCGGTGATGGGCCGAGTTTGGTTTGGGACAGATTTATCTGAGGCGTACATCAAAAAAGGAATCGCATTTTTCACAAAGCCGCCCTTTACGGTCTTGGCTGTGTGATCCGCAAGTAAAATTACCAGTGTCGGCTTGTCTAGCTGAGCCAGTTTTGCATCAAGCTGCGGAATAAATTGGCTGAGTGCTTGATCCGCATGGTGCATCACACTGCGTCTTTCATGGATTTGCGTCTCTCGACCAAACGTATAGCCATCTTGTTCAGGCAGAAAAGAGCCATGTGTTGTGCCCGTATTGATGGTAAGGAAAAAGGGCTGTTGAGATTGACTCAAGCGATCGATTTGTCCAAGCGAGAAGCGATAAATATCACCATCCATATACCCCCACTCATTATGTACGCCTTCAAACGGGTAATCGTGCTTACCGAACGATTCTGCGAAGCCGAGCGTTTGCGCGAATGAGCCGACTTTGCCCTTGGCGCTCCCTTGTATAAACGTGGTTTGCCAGCCTTGTTGACGCAAGATATGCGGCAAGCAGACGTATTGCGCGTTTTGTAGCTGACTGGTTGAAATAATGCCGCTGGTTGGATTGGGATACGAGCAGAACGTGGCGAACATTCCTTGTACGGTTCGATAGCCATCGGCGTAGCTTGAGAAGGTGGAGAATGAGCGCTGACGCAAGCTGTCAAAAAAAGGCGTTGCATCGACATCGCCCGCATAGCTGTGCATGTCATAAGCAGGCCAGCTTTCCAGCAAAATCATGACGATGTTAGCTTGTTTGAGCGCAGCCAGTTTCGCAGGTTGCGGTGCTTGGAAAGCTTGTTGCCACATGGCGATCTGTTCAGAACTAGGATCGCGGGTGATCTTTTTGATCGCCGCACGGTCACCATTAGAGAGGTAGTAAGTGATGCTGTATGGCGCGCTCCAGGCAATAAAGGCTTGTTCACTATTACCAATATTGTAGGCGCGCATCGGCGTTTGCGGTGCATCTCCCCAGCCGCCACGAACCAAGCTTACCGTGATAAACAGCCACAATATCGCAAACGCGGTGTTGTTGTACCAAGGCGTATCGCGTCGGTTAGAGAGAGTCAGGTATTTTCCCGCTATCACCATGCAAACGAGTAGCCAAATGGTGCCAATCAGCATCGTCGCCCAATAGCTTTTCAGTGCCGTGACCAACAGTTCGCTTTCCATTCCTTGCGCGGTAAACAGTTCGAACGTGACATGTTTGCTGGCGTCTTTCGCGTATATCGCATCAGAAAAACTGCTGCCCACAATCCAAGTAATCGCCAAACACAGTAACACGTGCAATAGCGGACGCAGATCGCGTTTAAGTGCCAGCAACACCAGGTTGGTAAGGAACATCGGCGCACTCAGCATGGCCGCGATGGTCGCGTCAAAACGCAGACCATAGAGTAATGCTTCAACTCCTGCGCCAGAGAGGAGATCGACAGGAAGTTGAGAAAACGTCATTAATGCCAAACACTTACTCGTGAGTGCGACGGCAAAGAGAACCAAAAACGAACAAAGTGTATTGCGAATTAACATGGAGAAATAGCGCAGGGTGATGAGTTTGATGGAAAGCGATAACTATACAGTAACCAAGGCTCAAGCCGCAGTATTATCTTGGCTTTCATTTTGGGAATCAGAGCTGGCTCAGAGATTGGTCACTATCTCAAATCCGTATTTTCTAGCCAAGGGCATGAAATCGCCGGAAAACTCCTGCCCTTGGGATTGATCATGGCAGAAGTTTTCTGAGGCAAATGCCTAATGGAATATCCCTGTTAAGCCATCAAAGCAGGTCTAAGTGAAAGGTGGCATTTAACGCATAGCCATCTATTTCACCATCGTCGATATTGTCGCGCGTGTAACTGGCTCCGATAGAGAAGTAGTCGCTGATGAAGTCGTCAAAGCCAACGCCAACGCCAAACATCGCATCGGTACCGTCTTCGCTAGAGGTTCGCCTCAGCCTATTAGGCCCAATCCAGAAGGTAAGGCCGTCAGATTTAGAGCGAGTGATGTTCGTCGCTGGATGGCTGAGCTTTTATATCGTCAATATTTGGTGAAGCCGATGGTAAGCTTCGGAATGTTTTTCTGGGTTCATTTTGGCCAGCTTTTGCATTTTCCACCGAACAGCAGGCAACTGGTTGATTCCTGAAAGAAAGCGCCAAAAGAGACCTGTCGGGGGGCACGATTTTTGAGAGACAGTAAAAATGATCGCTCTTTAGGCGTCAAAGACGAGTTTATCAGCCTTACCAGCTGTTCGTAAGTTGCCTAAAGTTCTGTTTGGGGAATGTCCTGATCGGGATCGCTCTGAGCTTAGTAAAGAACTCAACGACTTCGGTTCTGGTCATAGGATCGTTCGCAGCTTGTTCCTCCCCACCTGCATCTTTGGGTCGAAAAGGGCTTGCAGGGTTGAATTGAGTAACATCGAGCTTGATGCCATGATCAAAAATGCGTTAGAGCATACGTATTACATCGTTAGATATGATTTGTAATGGATGTTATGAGTGCTACTTTTTCATAACATAATGATTTTGTGTCCATGCGTGGCCACTGGTGAAGGTTACTCTATGTTTTGGAACTGCTCATTAAACAGTGGACTAGACCCTAGCAAACTCAACGAGTTATCTAAAATAAACCGCTCAAAGATGCCTGTTTGCCCACCACTTGCTTATGGCTTTTAATAAATCTTAGTGGTGCTTCTTGGCTATGACTACGGAAAAACAGTGCCGTTTTTATGCTGCTGTTAGGCTTTAAAAATAGCAGTTTAGAAAGGCTTTATCGAGTAATTTTTCAACATTTCATCCAGAAATGGATACAATAATGTCCATTTTATGTTTTATTTCGCTATAATGGATATAACTGTATCCATTTGGTCTTTGCGGATGAATTTTACCTTACTTGATGATACCGATGTAAGCCAAGCCTATGCGTCTTATTTGCGTGAGTTACGAAAGCAGGCAAAGCTGTCACGCGCAGCACTGGCAGAGCGAAGCTGCGTACCTGCGGCCACCATTAAGAAATTTGAGCTGACCGGGCAAATTTCATTTCGCCAATTGTTGTTGCTTTGGCAGACCCTCGACTCACTTGAGCGGTTATACGAGCTCACGCAGCCTAACAAAGAGCGTGCCGCTCTGCCCACTAGCATTGATGAGGTGCTAAAAGATGAGTTTTAAACCCATTCAAAAACTCAGCGTAACCCGCACGTTAAGCTCAGGTGAGCAGGTTGCAGTTGGGGTCTTAGCGCAGAATCGGCAAGGTGTTTTTTTCCAGTATGCTGACGACTATTTGCAGCAGTTTGGCAATTTATCACCTTTTATCTTGCAAGCGAGCACACAAGTTCAAGCCGCACCTAAAGCGCCACATCAAGGTGTACATGGCGTATTTGTAGATTGTTTGCCCGATGGCTGGGGCATGCTGTTGCAAGATCGTATTTTCCGTCAAAAGGGCATTTTGCCAAATCAATTAACGGCGATGGATAGACTGGCCTTTGTCGGTGATAAAGGCATGGGAGCGCTGTCTTTTTCTCCGGTGTCTGAGTTTTCAGCCACCACGCACGCTGACATTGATTTAGCTATTTTAGGCTTAGAAGCGCAAACGCTGTTCGATTCTTCAATGTCAGATTATATGGATGATAATCACGATGAGTTAGATGGACATACTCAGCAGGTGTTGGCCGCATTAGTCGCCGGAGGTAGTTCGGGTGGGGCAAGGCCCAAGGCGCAGATTTATATGCCTGCGGGAGAAGCTCAGCATTGTCGAACCTTTGCTCAGCCTGGTGATGAAGCTTGGCTGATCAAGTTTACCTCGAAAAATCTCGCGCTCGGGCATGAAGAAGGTTTGTGTGAGGCAGTCTATTTACAAATGGCTGAGCAAGCCAAGTGCCAACCGCCCCACTGGCAACTCATTGAAGCCCGGCATACTAGCGGTGCGTCTGCCTGGTTGGCGCTTAAGCGTTTTGATTATGTCACGGAGCAGACCAATTTAAGCGGCAATCGCAGTTCAGGTCGCCTGCATATGCACAGCGCTTGCGGGCTACTGGATAAAGACTTTCGAACGCCAAGTTTAGATTACATTGATTTAATTAAAGCCAGCCGTCAGTTGTGTAAATCTCCAGCGGCTGGGCAGCTGCAATTTCGCCGAGCCATGTTTAACTTGCTATCGTCTAACCAAGACGACCACAGTAAAAACTGGGCGTTTTTGCAAGCGGATGACGGTCAATGGGATCCTGCCCCTTTTTACGATGTTACCTACAGCCCACATCCATTTAACGAACACGCCACTGCGTTCGGCGGTTATGGCAAAGCGCCACCGCTTAAGGTGATGCAAAAACTAGCGACCAGCGCTGGCTATGGGAGTTGGCATGATGCAAAGCAAGTTATTGAAGAAGTCGCAGAAGCCATCAGCCAATTTACTCACCTTGCACGGCAGCAAGGGATCAGTAAAACAACAGTGTCTGCGATTGCTAAGACATTGGATCTGCGAAAACAGGAAAATGCAGCGCTGTTTCAATGAAACTAAAACAAGCTTTTCAATTCACAACAAATAAATAGCAAGGTCATCGTGAGCGAATATCAATACTATAAATTCGAGCGTCTGGACGGTTTTTTAGATGCCAAAGAGCGCCAAGCACTCAGAGCCATTTCAAGCCGTGCCGAGATCAGCGCTACGTCCTTTCAGGTGTATTACACCTACAGTGACCTAAAGGCGGAGCCTTCTGAGCTGATGTTAAAATACTTCGATATCGGTTTTTACTATGCCGATTGGGGCTCAATTTATACTTACATCAAGCTACCAGCTGGAACGCTTCCAGATGCGTTACTTGGCTTTTCAAGCGATGGGCTTTATGTGCATCAAAGCGATGAGTGGCAGTTGCTGTTTTTTTCCATCGAGGAGTACTACGAATATTTTGATGATGAACATGCTGACGACTTTTTCCAGCATTTATCTGCTTTACGCAATGGGTTAATGCAAGGGGATTGGCGCCTAGTTTACTTCATGTGGCTCAAAGCGTTTGATTGTAATGACGAAGTTGAACGAGTGCCGTTGATTCAATTCGATTTTGAGCACCTCAGTGAAGAGGTGCAGGCGTTTGCTGCGCTGTATGATACTCCTTTAGCCTTGGTTAAGGCTCTCGCCATGGTGCTGAACGAACAACCCAGTCACCAAGCCAAACAAACCCAATTTCAGTTTGATACGTGGCTCCATAATCTCTCGCAAGTAGAGAAAGACACGCTTTTACGCACGCTGTTTGAGCAAGGCCAGCTAACTCGTCACCAAGCCTTAGCGCTGACGCGAAAAGAACCTGCCGACACAGACGAGATCTATCAATACTGGTTAACCCCCGACCTGATTTCTCCTTTCCTTGAGCAAGCGCAAAGCCAATTACAGCGAGAGCAAGCCGCAGCGCTCGCAAAGAAAATAGCCCTCGAAAAAGCAGAAAAAGAAAAAGTATTGACGGATATTTACAACCAGCGTGAGCACTACTGGCAGCAATCACAAGAGCAAGCGGATCGAACTTGCGCCAGTGGTTACGATGCGGCATCACGCTATCTGCATCAGCTGTTTGAGGCCTATCAGTTCAAAGCGGATGAAGCGGCGTTTGAACAACGCTTTCAGCGCTTTTTTGTGGCGAATAATAGCCGCAAAGCACTGTTAAATCGCTTGAGTGATTTGCTTTAAACGATGGGGTTATAGACAGGTAAAATGCTGTGAGCAAAAAATATGATTAAGCATTTATTGGCTGAAAGGATGTATGCCCACCCCTTAAACAGCAACTGGTAACGGACATCTGCAAACCGATTTGGAAGGGAAAAATAAAAAAGCCCTGTATTTACAAGGCTCTTCAAAAAGTAATACAGGGCTTCTAAGACATTCTTAGACGGATAGCTTTCTACCCAAGAACCTTATTCGATGTTCTGGATCTGCTCGCGCATTTGCTCAATCAGAACCTTCAGCTCGACGCCAGAGGCGGTGATGTCGGTGGCGATCGATTTTGATGCCAGCGTGTTCGATTCGCGGTTAAACTCTTGCATCATGAAATCGAGTTTGCGGCCGCACGCTCCGCCTTTTTTCAGCACATTGCGTGCTTCTTTGACGTGGGAATCGAGGCGATCCAGCTCTTCCGCCACGTCCGATTTCTGTGCGAGGAGGATCAGCTCTTGCTCTACGCGGGTCGCGTCCAGCTCGATCTTCGCTTCTTCAAACTTGCCCAGCAGACGCTCGCGTTGCCATTGCAAAATCTCTGGCATGCGCGCGCGCACCTTAACCACTTCTGCGCTGATCGCTTCAAGACGTTGCTCAATCAGCGCTTTCATGTTGTCGCCTTCACGCCCGCGTGATTCGATAAACTCCGCCAGCGCCTCATCAAAGGCCGCGAGTAACGCTTTGTTGATGGTGTCCATATCTTGCTCTGGTGTCTCCATCACGCCGGGCCATTGCATCACTTGGAAAGGGTTGATGCGGCTTAATTCTCCGGTCATGTGCATCACTTGCTCGGCGGCTTTGATCACTTGGTTGGCCAGCGCTTCATTGATCTTGAGCTCGCTTTTGGCCGCGGGATTGGCCTCAAAGCGCAAATTGCATTCTACTTTGCCGCGCGCTAAGCGCTGACGGAAGCGATCGCGCAGCAGCGGTTCTAAGCCACGAAATTGCTCTGGGAGACGAAAATAGGTTTCCAAATAGCGTTGGTTGACGCTACGGATTTCCCACACGGCGGTGCCCCAGTCGCTTTTGACCTCTTTGCGGGCGTAGCCTGTCATACTGTAAATCATCGAATTTTCCTGTTCTTTATCTGTGAAAATAACGCCCTGCAATAGTAACACACAATCGCCTGGCTCGTGGCTCACGATAGAGTGCGGCGTTCGAGAACTCAGCGTTCTCCCTAGGATCTTGGCTGGCTTTCCGTTATAATCCTGCCCCAATCTTACTCATCCCCCAGAAAAGGATTCATCCATGCGTCCAAATGATCGCGCGGCAGACCAGGTGCGCCCAATTAAAATCACTCGTCAATACACCGCCTATGCAGAAGGTTCTGTCTTGGTTGAGTTTGGTAATACCAAGGTGTTGTGCAATGCGACCGTGGAAGAATCGGTTCCTCGTTGGCTAAAAGGCCAGGGTAAAGGGTGGGTGACCGCGGAATATGGCATGTTGCCACGCGCGACGCATTCACGTACTCGCCGTGAAGCGACCAACGGCAAGCAAGGCGGCCGTACTATGGAAATTCAACGTTTGATCGCCCGCAGCTTACGTGCGGTGGTGGATCTGGAAGTCATGGGCGAGTTTATGATCACGGTTGACTGTGATGTGATTCAGGCCGATGGCGGCACGCGCACGGCGTCGATTTCTGGCGCGAGCGTGGCACTGGCCGATGCGTTCCAACATCTGCTGGACAGCGGCAAGCTGAAAAAGAACCCGATGAAAGGCCATGTGGCAGCCGTTTCGGTCGGTATTCTCGGTGACGACGTGCTTTGCGATCTCGAATATGTCGAAGACTCAGCCGCCGACACTGACATGAACGTGGTGATGACCGAAGAAGGCAAGATGATTGAAATTCAAGGCACAGCAGAAGGCGAACCGTTTAGCCATGAACAGTTGCTGGCGCTACTGGAGTCGGCCAAAAAAGGCATCAGTGAGATCGTCGCCGCACAGAAAGCCGCATTAGCGGAATGATTTAGTCAGTAGCTCCCATTAAGGGGGCTATTTTTTTATCTGGGAAAAGCAGGAGCAAGGACCTAGGTACTAGGAAGAGCAGGCTCTAGGTCCTAGGGAAGAGCAGATCCTAGGAAGAGCTAAGAACTAGCACCTAATAACCTAGTCCCTAGCAACCTAGAACCTAGTAACCTAGCAACCTATTAACCTATTAACCTATTAAACATCGAGAGAGTATTCATGAAAGCATACCAGCGTGAGTTTATTGAATTTGCCCTAGAGAAACAGGTCCTTAAGTTTGGTGAGTTTACCTTAAAATCAGGTCGTAAAAGTCCTTACTTTTTTAACGCTGGTCTTTTCAATACTGGCCGTGATTTGGCGCGACTAGGCCGTTTTTATGCCGCTGCACTGGCAGATTCTGGTATTGAGTTTGATGTGCTATTTGGCCCTGCTTACAAAGGCATTCCTATCGCCACCACGACCGCAGTGGCCTTGGCAGATCACCACGATATCGATACGCCTTACTGCTTTAACCGCAAAGAAGCCAAAGATCACGGCGAAGGCGGCAACTTAGTCGGCTCCGCGCTGGAAGGGCGCATTATGCTGGTGGATGATGTGATTACCGCAGGCACGGCGATTCGCGAGTCGATGGAAATTATTCAGGCCAACGGCGCCGATTTGGCTGGGGTGTTGGTGGCGATTGACCGTCAGGAAAAGGGCAAAGGCGAACTCTCTGCGATTCAAGAAGTGGAGCGTGATTTCGGCTGCGCGGTGATCTCGATTGTCAGCCTGTCGGATTTGATCACTTACCTAGAAGAGAAAGGTGATGCGACTGAGCACCTCGCCGCGGTTAAAGCGTACCGTGAGCAGTTTGGTGTTTAAGAGTAGGGACTAGGGAAGAGCAGGTTCTAGGGAAGAGCAGGGACTAGGTACGAGGAAGGGCAGGTTCTAGGGAAGAGCAGGGACTAGGTACGAGGAAGGGCAGGCTCTAGGAAAAGCAAAACCTAGAAACCTAGAACCTAGAACCTAGAACCTAGAACCTAGAAACCTAGAACCTAGCCCCCTAGTCCCTAACCCCTAACTATCTATTTATAACGAATGCCGCGTGGCTGGCTTGGGTCAGTCATGCTCTTATAGCGTTTGTGCAGCCACATCCATTGATCTAATCCACGCAAGATCACTTTTTCAATCGCCTGATTCATCACTGTCGCGGCACCAACGGCGTCTTTGCGCGGGAACTGGGCACTGATGTCTTCATCCACTTCTAACGTGTAGGTTTCCCCTTGGCGAAAACTGGAAGCGGTGATCACGGCGCATTTACTCGCATCCACCAGCACACCAGTTCCGGCCGTGGTGCAGGCGTCTGGCACGGCGAAAAAGGGCACAAACACCGCATTGTTGTTGCCATAATCGTGATCGGGCAAATACCACAAGCGGCCACCAGAACGCAGAATTTTCAGCATCCCCTTCACGTCTTTTCTATCGACCATCTGGTTGCCAAAACGTGTGCGTCCCCAAGTCTGTATAAAGTCATAGGCGGGGTTGTCATGAGGACGATAAACGCCATAACCCGGCGCGAACAGAGCAAAGGCACGCGCGGTGATCTCAAGGTTGAGCGCGTGCGTGCAGACCAGCAGCACCCCTTTTTTTTGCTCCTCGAGTGCGAGTAAGTGCTCAATGTTCCGAAAGGCAATGTGACGTTTGATACGCCAATTGGGCCAAAACCAAGCGATGCCCGTTTCAAACAGCGCCAAACCGACATTTTTGAAGTTCTCAACCACGATCTGCTCTCTTTGCTGAGCGTCCATCTGCGGGAAAGCTAGTTCGAGATTGCGCTTGGCCACATGCACGCGGCTTTTGGCAAAGCGCATGGCAAAGCGTCCGAGCGCTCGCCCTAAGCGCAGTTGCACTTTGTAAGGAACAATGGTGACGACGAGCGCCAGCGCAGCGCAGCCAAACCACACCGGCCAATATTTGGGGTGCAGCAGTGAAAGTGAGAAGGTTGGAGGGGTTTGTAGTGCCATAACTTATTGTATTTGTGCACTGAGCAGTGCCCAGTATTCTTCAAAATTTTCAGTGGGTTGATAGCGAAAGTCGGAGCGAACAAAGCGGTTCAAACTGCCTTCCACCTGGCCCAGTAATTGCGCCGCCAAGATTTTTTCTTCAACCGGGAAGGATTTGCCTTCGCGCAATTTACGCTCACGTAGAATCTGACGCAGTTGGGTTTCGATACGTTCAAACAGTTGGTTGATGCGATCGCGTAAGCGCTCGTTTTCAAACATCAGTGCATGGCCGGAGAGAATGCGAGTCAATCCTGGGTTACGCTCAGAAAAAGCCAAGATGAGATGAATCACCAAGCGAATGCGCTCCAGCGTATCTTTTTCCTCATCCAAAATTCGGTTGATGCGTGACATCAGCGCCTCTTCAATGAACTCGATCAAACCTTCGAACATGCGGGCTTTACTGGGGAAATGGCGATAAAGCGCGGCTTCTGAAACGCCGACCTGCTGCGCCAGTTTCGCCGTGGTAATGCGTGAAGCGCCCTCCGTGGACTCCAGCATCTGAGCCAGCGCCTGGAGGATCTCTTCGCGGCGGTTTGATTTTTTACTGCCAGCCATTGATTAACTTCCTTTTGAATAGACTTTTTCGTCAGCGAGTATATCAGTATGCCAAGTACAAGACAGTAGTTATTGAGCAGGTTTTGTGAGACATAAAGGCAAAAAGCTGTACGCGCGCGCCTGCTCAACCACTGTCATACACTATTTATCCATCAGCAGACGGATTTGATCGAGGATCTCGACGCTCAGCGACGCTTTGCTGCTCAGTGGCAAGGCTCTCTCGCCCTCTGGCCAGTAGAGTGTGATGGCGTTGTTGCTGCTGTTGAAACCTTGGCCTTCGACCGAAACGTCATTGGCGCACAACATGTCGAGCTTTTTCTTTTCTAGCTTACGCCGTGCATAGGTCTCCACATCGTGGGTTTCTGCCGCAAAGCCCACGGTGAAGGGGCGGTTTTCTACCATCGCCGAGACGCAGGCAACGATGTCGGGGTTTTTCACCATGGTAATGGTCATTTCGTCGCTGTCGTCGGTTTTCTTCAACTTCTGCTCAGCCACGCTGGCTGGACGATAGTCGGCCACCGCCGCGCAGCTAATAAAAATGTCATGGCTGGCCGCTTGAGCCATCACCACGTCATACATCTCTTGCGCACTGTCGACATGGATACGGTTGACGTTGACTGGCGTGGAGAGCGAAACCGGCCCGCTGACGAGGGTCACGTTTGCCCCCAGTTGCATGGCCGCTTGCGCCAAAGCAAAGCCCATTTTGCCTGAGCTGTGGTTGGTGATATAGCGCACCGGGTCAATCGCTTCGCGGGTTGGGCCGGCGGTGATCAAAATCGACGTGTCTTGCAAAGGTTTGGGCTGGAAAAACTGCTCGCAAAGTTCCACCAGTTGCATCGGCTCCAGCATACGGCCTGGGCCTACATCGCCACAGGCTTGTTCGCCTGCCGCAGGGCCCCAAATGTGCATGCCACGGCGCAGCAGCGTCGCCATGTTCTCTTGCGTGGCGACATTGCGATACATCTGTTGGTTCATAGCGGGAGAAACCGCCACTGGTGCGTCGGTGGCCAGCACCAGCGTGGTGAGCAGGTCGTTACCCATGCCAGCGGCTATGCGGGCGATCAAATCGGCGGTGGCTGGCGCAAGTAGCACCAGATCGGCCCATTTTGCCAGCTCGATATGACCCATGGACGCTTCTGCCGCCGGGTCGAGTAAGCTGTCAGAGACCGGGCGACCAGAGACGGCTTGCATGGTGAGCGGCGTGATAAACTCTTTGGCCGCTTTGGTCATCACCACCTGTACTTCAGCGCCTCGCTCTTTGAGGCGACGTGTTAAATCCGCGCATTTATAGGCGGCAATTCCACCACTGATGCCCAGTAGTATTTTTTTTCCTGCCAATGTTTGCATCTTGTTGTTCTCCCAAAATTCTGCCGCCGATAGTAACACAACTTGCCGCGGCTCGTTACTGGATGAGCTGGTTTGCGCCGAAGGTGCGCGAGTGGGCAATCACAGAAGTGAAGCTGTATCAAAAGGCCAGTCAATAATGAGGGCGGATTAGGCAAATTTATGCGCAGCTCACAGACAAGGCATTTTTTCTCTGCAAGATATGGCAAAAATAAAAACCATAACAATCATTGGGATACTTATGTCACTAGCTATGAAAAGTCGCAATAAACTGCTATTGCTCACCTTAATACCTTTGGTACTCATCTCGGCCATGATCACCGCCGTCTTTTATATTAACAACCAACAAAGCCTTGAAGTTGAGCTGAAAAACTACCGAAACGAGCTGATTGAGACGCGAAAAAGCGAGTTAAAAGCCTATTTGATGATGGGGATGACGGCCATCAAACCGCTGTATGACAGTGATGTGGATGGCAGCCACCAACAGCAGGCAAAGCAGATCCTCAAAGCGATGCGCTTTGACAGCGATGGCTACTTCTTTGCCTACGATTCCAAAGGGGTGAATACCTTACATGCGATCAAACCGGATCTGGAGGGGAAAAATCTCTACGGGATGAAAGACCAAAATGGCGTGGCGGTGATTGCTGGCCTGATTGACGCCGCAAAAAAGGGCGATGGCTTTCTCTATTTCTCTTGGCACAAACCGACCATTAACGCCCAAGCGCCCAAGCTCGGTTATGCGGAATATCTGCCGAAATGGGATTGGGTGCTGGGTACTGGGATCTACATCGACGATATTGACCGACAAGTGAATCAATACCGCGAGCAGAGCATTGCCAAGCTCAAGGCGCATACGCTGTCGGCGGTCGGTTTCTCTCTGATTGGCTTATTGCTCGCCTGTGTGGCGATCAGCGTGCTGGTGACACGTGGCATTCAACCTTTGTTGCACATTAGCCAATCCTTAAAAGCGGTGGCCGCTGGTGGCGGCGATCTCACCGCGCGTTTGCAAGTCGAGAGCCAAGATGAAGTGGGCGAAGTGGCGCACGCGTTTAATCAGTTTATGGACAAGCTGCATCCGATGATGGTCGAGATCCGTGCTAGCGCTCAAGTGGTGCAGGAAGCCGCCAGTGGTCTGGATGCACACACAGCAACGGCGAGTTCGCAGATGCAAAGCCACTGCAGCGAAACCGACAAGGTGGTGACCGCGGTGACGGAGATGAGCGCCACCGCCAAAGAAGTGGCGAGCAACACCCATGCGACGGCGCAGGCGATTGATTCGGCCAACGTGCAAATTTCCGAGGCACAGCTGGAAGTCAACCATGCCATTGAGGGGATTGGCAAACTGGTGGATGAGGTGAACACCACCTCAGAGGCCATTTCTCAATTGAGCAAACAGACCGATCAGATCACCAAAGTGCTGCAAGTGATTGGCGAGATTGCCGAGCAGACCAACCTTCTGGCGCTGAACGCGGCGATTGAAGCGGCGCGCGCTGGAGAGCAAGGGCGTGGCTTTGCTGTGGTGGCGGATGAGGTTCGCTCGCTGGCCAGTCGCACGCAAAACAGCACGCTGGAAATTGGTGACATGCTGAAACAGCTGCAAAGTGGCGTGGCCCGTGCGGTAAGCACCATGTCGGTCAGCCAAGAGCGAGGTGAGCAGACGGCGCTTGAATCGGTGCAAATCAAAAATTCGCTGGCGGGCATCCAAACTGCGGTGGGGACGATCCGCGATATGGGTATTCAAACCGCCTCAGCGGCCGAGCAGCAAAGCGCGGTTGCAGAAGAGATCAATCAAAATCTGGTGGCGATTGCGCAAATCGTCAACGATCTCAATCGCAACTTGCAAGAGTCGGAGACGATCAGTACCCAGCTCAGCAGTTCCGGGCGCGAGATGCATGCTCTGGTCGGACACTTTAAGCTCTGATAAACCGCTCAGTTACATAAAGTTATTGAGCGGATAGAAAAGCGCCATCAAGCATCTAGACATACGTCGCGCTCTCAGGTCAATTGGCTTATCTCTCCCAAACGAGCGCCTTGATGAGTCTGAAAAACCTACCGAGTGAATCCATGCCCCGGGAGAAGCTGCTCTCCCGTGGCCCGCAATCCTTATCTGATGCCGAGCTGTTGGCGATCTTCCTGCGCACTGGCACGCAAGGGATGAACGTGATTGAACTGGCCGATTTCCTACTGCGTGATTTTGGGTCGCTGCGCAAGCTCTTTTCAGCGAACCAGCAAGAGTTTTGTCGCCACAAAGGGCTGGGGGAAGCCAAGTATGTGCAGCTACAGGCGGTGATTGAGATGACGCAGCGCTACTTAGCCGAAACCTTGCAACGCGGCGAAGCGCTAACCAGCCCCCATCACACCAAACTCTATCTTTCCTCAATATTACGTGACCGACAGCGCGAAGCTTTTTACTTGCTGTTTCTCGACAACCAACATCGGGTAATTAAAGACGAGGTGATGTTTGAAGGCACCATTGATTCTGCGTCTGTCTATCCGCGTGAAGTGGTCAAACGTGCCCTTTACCACAATGCCGCAGCGGTGATTTTGGCGCACAACCACCCATCCGGTGTGGCCGAGCCAAGCCAAGCGGACCGACGGATAACCCAGCGCCTGAGTGATGCCTTGGCACTGGTGGATATTCGTGTGCTGGATCACTTTGTGGTGGGGGATGGCGAGGTGGTTTCATTTGCCGAACGAGGGTGGCTATGAGTGTGAATTTTATCCCGTATTGACAGGCAAACTTTTTTGTTGTTCATAAGTGAGTTTCTGCTACAATCCACGCCACTAAAATTTTTAACTTACATTCAGCTTGGACTACTTGAAAGCGTGCTGTCTAAAAAAAGATCACGAAAACCTGTAAAAAGGATCTGTTCGGGTCTTGAGCAATGCATGGCAAGTTAGTATAATGCGCGACCTTTGATAGCCTTGTATGGATATGCCATAACGGTTTTTAACCTCTAATTGATGAGGTTCGGCCACCAAGGTTGATATCGAGCTGAAACGATTTGGAGAAGACATTCATGTCCCGAGTATGCCAAGTAACTGGTAAGCGTCCTGCAGTTGGTAACAACCGCTCACACGCACGAAATGCTACTAAGCGTCGTTTTCTGCCGAACCTACAAACTCATCGTTTCTGGGTAGAGAGCGAAAAACGTTTTGTTAAACTACGTCTGACCGCAAAAGGTATGCGCATCATCGATAAGAAAGGTATCGATGTTGTACTAACTGAGATGCGTGCACGCGGCGAAAACGTTTAATAAGAGGAATTAGCAATGGCTAAGAAAGGCATTCGTGAGAAAATTCGTCTAGTATCAACTGCAGATACTGGTCACTTCTACACAACTGACAAAAACAAGCGCAACATGCCAGGCAAATTCGAGATCAAAAAATTTGATCCAGTAGTTCGCAAGCACGTTGTATACAAAGAAGCGAAAATCAAGTAATTGGTTTCATCTCTTTGAAGATTATAGAAAACCCAGCTTTTTAGCTGGGTTTTTTATTGTTATTTTTTAGAACCCAGAACCCAGAACCCAGAACCCAGAACCCAGAACCCAGAACCCAGAACCCAGAAACCAGTACCTCGCTTTTCCCTTGGTTGGTATACTTTGCACAGTTATCACTCAGGACTCAAATCATGCGCGTATCCCCCTCACGTCGTCGTCGCTGGAATAATATTCTGATCGCCGGGATCACCTTTTTCATTGTGATCATTAATGCGCCTGCCTTGATCAAAACCTATCTGCTGGATGATCCCGTGGCCCAGAGTCAATACCCGAGCTTGCTCAATCCAAATGAAACCTTGGTGGCCTTCTATCTCTCTGATTGGGCTTTAGAGCAACACGGGGACGATTGGCAGTCGAATCAAACCTTATCCGTCGAAGCCGCTGCACTGGTCAATCGCTGGCGCGATTTAAAAGGCACACGTCTTGATGACGCGACGGTCGATAAACTGTCTGCCCAGCTACGCAGCCCTGAAACTATCGAAGTATGGTACCAAGACCAAGAAGAGCCGCAGCGCATCACCTTCTACCGTTTAAGCGATTTCTGGCTGTTTAAAAACTGGCAGGATCAATGGATTGCCATCTCAGTCTCTCCCGAGTACCTGATGCCGCAATAACATTCGGTTGAAGAGCCAGCGACGAGTTGGCTCGCTCTTTAGGTTTATTTCTTTACCTCGTAACCTCGTGCCTCGTTTTTGCCTTTACCTCATCTCCGCTTTTCCTTAACCTAGCACCTAGCACCTAGCACCTAGCACCTAGCACCTAGCACCTAGCACCTAGCACCTAGCAACCGCCCTTATCTTGGAGCCACCATGCCTGAACTACCTGAAGTTGAAGTCAGCAGAATGGGGATTACCCCGCATTTAAATCAGCAAACCATTCGCCGTTTCACTTTTCGTACCGCCAAATTGCGTTGGGACATTCCACTAGAATTAAAGCGGCTGGAAGGGCAAGTGATTGACGCCATTAAGCGCCGTGCCAAATACCTGCTGATTGAGACCGCAGCAGGCACAGCGATTGTCCATTTAGGCATGTCGGGTTCACTGCGCGTTTTGGATGCAGAACTCCCCGCGGGCAAACACGATCACGTCGATCTGCTACTGACAAATGGCAAAGTGCTGCGCTACAACGATCCGCGGCGCTTCGGCGCTTGGCTGTATGTCGAGCCGGGTCAGTCACATGAGGTTTTAGATAAGTTGGGGCCAGAACCGCTCACCGATGATTTTCACGCCGAGTATATGCAGCAAAAGGCGCTAGGTAAGCGCGTGGCGGTGAAGCAGTTTATTATGGACAATAAAATCGTGGTGGGCGTGGGGAACATTTACGCCAGTGAATCACTGTTTCATTCACGGATCCTGCCAACGCGGGCGGCGATGTCGCTCTCCGCAGATGAGTGGCAACGCTTGGTCGTTCATATTAAGCAGACCTTAACCACAGCGATTGGCCAAGGTGGCACAACACTCAAAGATTTTGCCCAAGCCGATGGTAAACCGGGTTACTTTGCCCAAGAGTTGCAAGTGTATGGCAAAGCAGGGGAAGCGTGTCCAGTGTGCGGGGAAGCGATTCAAGAACAGAAAATCGGCCAGCGCAATACTTTTTTCTGCAATCAGTGCCAACAATAGCCTGCGATGGCAATCGCCGCTCTCTAGTGAGATAAGGATTTTTTCGAACGGAGTTTAGCGCATCGTGCTATCATTCCGCGCAGTTTTTATCATCAGCGGATCTCTTGGAATATGGGCTTTCAACAGCAGTTTCGACAGCTACTGCGAATTTTATTGATTGTGTTTTTGGCCGCGTTAATGCTGATGAGCATCTCGCGTGGCTGTTTTCTTTTACTCGCGGCGGATTTGGCCCGTTTGCCTGCTCTCAGCCAAGATGTGTGGCGCGCTTTTTATGTTGGCCTGCGTTTTGATGCCAAGGTGATTGCTTTAGCGTTCGCTCCGCTACTTTTGTCTGGACTCGTGATGGCGGCATCACACCGCCTCTTCTGCTGGTGGCGTAAGCTTTTGCCAAGTTATGTTGGGCTCATTTTCTTCCTCCTTACCGCCTTTTCGATAGGTAACTATTACTACTACGTTACTTATGGCAACTACATTGATGTGTTTGCCTTTGGCTTGTTTGACGATGACACTCACGCCGTATTGGTGAATGCTTGGCAAGATTATCCGATTTTACGCTCTTTCTTTATCTCAGTTGCGCTGGCATGGTTGGCCTATCAGGGCGCAGCTTGGTTGGCGGCGCGCGCCAAGCAGTGGTGTGGCTCTGCTCGGCATTGGAGCGTGGCGACACTTTCTGTCTTCGCGACCATCCTAGTATACGTGATCGTTGCGCGCGGTTCGCTCGGTACCTTACCGCTAAAGCGTTATCACGCCAATGTGTCGGAATACAAGGTGCTTAATATCATCACGCCGAACGCCTTTATGGCACTCGATTGGGCCAAAAGCGATTATAAAAAACAGTCGAAATTCGAGCCGATTTCAGTCGAAGAGTTGCAAGCGCAAATGTTGAAAGTGCTCGGTCAACCGACCCCAGAGTATCGCACTCCAGAGAACCGTTATTTAGCAGAAAATCCGCCGCATGTGGTGATGGCGTTGATGGAAGGCATGGGCAGCAACGTGCTGATTGAAGACGATGCACAAAACAACGATTTGCTTGGCGCGTTGCGTGAAGGTTTTGCGCAAGATTTTGTCTTCAAGCGTTTTATGGCAGGGACATCGGCGACCATTGACAGCATAGTGATGATGTTGCTGCACAGCGATGTGCCGACCATCAGCCACTCCAGCGCGCAAAAAGTGGCTTTGCCCTCTTCAGCGGTGCTGCCTTACAAACGTGCAGGTTATCGTGTGGTGTTTATCTATGGTGGCAACAGCATGTGGCGCAACTTATCTAATTACCTGCCAGTGCAGGGGTTTGATCAAGTTTACGATGAAAATAGCATTAAAAATGTCTTTCCAGAGGCAGGTAAATACGCCGATACGTGGGGCGTGCCGGATGAATTCACTTTTAAGTTCGCCCGTAAGTTGTTAGATGAAGCGACACAGCCGACGCTGATCTACATTATGACGGTAACCAATCATTCGCCGTTTCGTGCGCCCGACTATTATCAGCCTAAACCAGTTCACGTTAGTGAACGGTTAGCTGCGCTGCTTGGCCCAATGGCGGATCAAGGTGAAAAGCTGTTACAAGCATACCAATATGCCAACGATGCATTAGGGCAATTTGTCCAAGGGATCAAGGCTTCTCCCCTTGCTGATAAGACCATCATCGCCGCCTCGGGTGATCATCGAGTACGCTATTTATCCACAGAACGTGAAGATGAGTTTGGCTTAACCTTTGGTGTGCCGTTTTATCTCTATGCTCCGCAATCGATCTTAACTCAGGTCGATTTCCACTACGATGCGAGTCGAATGGGTTCACACCGTGATATTTTCCCAACGCTTTACAGCTTAAGCCTTTCTGGGCAGAGCTATATTTCTTTGGGAGGCGAGAATCTGCTCTCCAGCCAGGAGGTGAGTAACATTGGCTTTAACGCATCGCGAGTGATCACTTCGCAAGGTGCGTACAGCACTGGTCAGCCAGACGTGTTGTATCCGTGGGCGGATGGTTTGCTGTCGCAGACAGAAACCCGTGTTAACCCAGATCCAGAATGGGCCAAAGAGTATCGTCAGTTGATGAATGCGTATTTGCGCTATCAGGTGACGCAAAAGTAGTGATGACGCCCATTGTGTTAAGCAATGGGATATTTTACTCGTTGACAGCGCTTGCGTTATTCAGACTTTCTTTTTCTGATGCAGTGCTTTTGCAACAATCTCAGGCACGAACTGAGTCACATCGCCGCCATGGATCGCCACTTCTCGCACGATAGTCGAGGAGATAAAGGCGTGCTCTTCCGAAGGGGTGAGAAACACGCTTTCTAGGCCGGGTAACAGACGACGGTACATATTGGTCAGGCCAAATTCATACTCGAAATCGACCGTAGTGCGCAAACCGCGGATGAGCACGTTGGCGTCGACGTCACGAGCAAAGTCGACCATCAGACCAGTAAATCCCTGTGTGGTGACATTGTCGAGATGGCTTGTGACCTGACGGGCAAAGTCCACTCGCTCGTCTAAGGTAAACATGGTGTTTTTACTTGGGCTGGCGGCCACCGCGATGATCACTTCGTCAAACATTTTTGCCGCCCGTTCCACCAGATCCAAATGGCCATTGGTGATAGGGTCAAATGTGCCTGGATAGATAACTCGAGAAATGCGTTTGAGATTCATAGTATGGCATCCGTTTGTTTTTATCCTCGCATAGTAGTCAAAAACTATTGCAAAACCAATGAAAATTACGTTAAGAGATCGAATGTAATATTTATTCTCCGTATTTGAAAGAGAGCGTAAAAGATATTTTGAGTTTTTTAATTATAGCGATAGCTTTTAAGTAGCCGCTGTTCCATCAGATCGTGTATAGTCTTTATGTTTATCATTGGTTAAGGTTTTTGTTATGTCTGAATCTATCATTATTCATATAAATATGGCTTCTGGTTTTGGTGGTGGTGAAGTACAAACTCTTAACCTGATTAAGAATGCCATAAATTATCGCCACTATGTATTTGCAAAGAAAGGTAAGCCATTTTATAACGAAATTAAAAAGTGTGGCTTATCAATTGTAAAATTTTTTGAAATGTTAAATATTGCTTTTAAGAATGATAAAGTAATATTGCATGCGCATGATGGTAGAGGTGTGCACATTGCTCGTTTGGTGTCAGCGTTAACCGGAAAGAAATATATAGTAACAAGAAGGGTAGATAAAAAAGTAAAAGGCTCTTTTTCTCTTTCTAGCTATCGTAAAGCCTCTGCGATTGTCGGTATTAGTCAAAAAGTTCTTAGTAATATTTGGGATTTAAATCTCAATCGATTTGTTATCCATGACAGTTTTTCAAGCTTCCCATGTTCAATTGAGGAAGAAGAGCAAATTAAGCGATTACCAGGCGATTTTTTAGTGGCACAAGTCGGCAGCCTGATCAAACTGAAAAATGTAGAGGCGACGATTGAAGCGGCTAAGATCGTCTCTTTGGTAAATCCTGATATTCACTTTGTGATAGTGGGTTCAGGGCCGGAACATCAAAATCTACTCGAGTCTGCAAAGGGGTTAGATAACATCACTTTTTGGGGATTTACACCCAATATGGCCTCCATTTTCAAGCAAACAGATGTTCTGATTCATCCATCACGCAGTGAAGGATTAGGCTCGTCGATTTTAGAGGCCTATCAATTTGACATTCCAGTGATCACAAGTGATGCCGGAGGCATTCCGGAAATTGTGGTGGATGGAGAAACCGGCTATATCATTCCCAATGCCGAACCTAAAATAATGGCGCACCAGCTACTCCATCTTTATCGAAACAGAGATACATTCTGGCAAATGAAGAAAAACGTATCTCACTATAAAATGGACTTCTCAGTTGAAAAAATGGCTGAGCAATATGAAGCGCTCTATTCTCGGGAGCTGGACCGCTGATGTTCAAATAAGTACAAATATTTTACCAGTACCGAGTAGGAGGAGAGGAGGGACAAAATCAGTCCTTCTTTTCCATCCAGAAAACCACGCTTTACGACATACATTTTAATAAAGGCACTAAGTGAGTGCGTGATCGCTTTGCCAACCGATGAACGCTTGCCTTTCAACGCTTTTTCTTCGCTCCAAATTTCACCATAAGAAGAAGACTTCGCTAGATAATGTTTGATGTTCTTATAAGGGTAATGGATAAGATCGCCTTTTAAAGAGGCGATGTGTGAATCTTGAGGAATAACGATCTTCTCATGCACGAGATTGTCGTTGTATGTAGTGAATTGAGTATGATGCATGCGCACCACGTACTCAGGATACCAGCCGCAATGACGGATCGCTTTGCCGAGAAAGTAATTGAGTCTGACCAGTTTGAATACGGAGTTTTGCTGAGCGGTCTGCAGAACCAGCAGAATACTTGCCTTTAGTTCTGGCGTGACGCGCTCATCGGCATCCAGCCAAAGCACGTAATCTGATTCAACGTACTCCTGCGCCAAGCGACGTTGTGGGCCAAAACCTGGCCACGCTGTGTTGACGAAGAATTTATCGGTGTACTTTCTGGCAATCGCTTCGGTTTCGTCGCTGCTGCCTGAATCGAGAATGACAATTTCATCCACCCAGCCTTCGACGGTTTTTAAGCAGGCATCCAGATTAGACGCTTCGTTTTTGACGATCAGCGCAACGGCCAACGTCGGTTTGCTTGTGGCCTTGGCCGGAAAATCAGACATCTTGCCTACCTTTGGGATTGTAATCTTGAATGAGCCTATCGAATGCGGTTTTCACGGCATCCAAGGTGATTTGTTGCATTATGTGCTTACCTTTCACGCGGGTACTCCACGCCAGTTGCGCCGCAGGTTTGCCGTATTGTTGCTCGGCGAAAGATTCATACACGCTGACCACCTGCGCTAAATTGTTGTAAGGGCCAGTTCGCTTGGGGTTGCTGTGGCCATAAAGGCCAATCACTGGCGTGCCTTGAGTGGTGGCGATATGCGCTGGGCCGGAATCGGGGGCCACCACCAAGCTTGCTTTGGCTAACAGTGCGGTGAGCTGTTTTAAGTTGGTTTGACCAACCAAGTTGAGCGCAGGGTGCGACATTTGACGAATAATCTCATCTGCGAGGCGTTTTTCACGTTCTGCTGGAGAGCCACAAATCGCCACTTGATAACCGCGCGTATAGGCGTAGTCGGCGAGAGCGGCGTATCGTTCACTCAACCAGTTGCGCTCATCTTTACTCGCGGCTGGCGAGATAACCAAGGTCGGTTTATCGCCCAGCGCGTCGCTGGCAAACTGATGATCCGCGGCGCTAATCGGCAGATTCCACTGAGGAAGTGAGCGCGGAACGCCCAAATACTCAATAAACGAGTAGAAGCTATCCAACACGTGGGCGGAATCGGTGTCGGCAATCTTACGATTAGTAAACAACCACTGGCCTTCTTTAGCGCGTTTCAAGTGAAACCCTACTTTATAGCGCGCCTTAATGCCCAAGGTTAACAGGCTAGCGCGCAAGGCGAGCTGCATATGGACCAGCGCATCGAAACGGCGCCCTTGCAATTGCGCCCACACCGCCTGCATCCCTTTAAGGCCTTGCTTTTTGTCAAACACAATCAGCTCAACGCCTTCAAGTCCTTGCAAAAGCTGCGCTTCGACTTTGCCGATAATCCAAGTCACTTTGGTTTCTGGCCAGTGACGCTGCAAGGCTTGTACGGCAGCCACCGCATGACAAACATCGCCGATAGCGGATAATCTTAGGAAACAAACAGAATCTGGGGCTTGGCTAAACAGCGGCATAATCAAAGCTCACAAAAAAATCTGGCTAAATTATGCAGATACCCGAGATAAATGTAAAATAAGCCTCTTTTAAAAGCGCAAATAGATTATAAGGCTGCACCTTTATGACTCAGGAAAATCTCGGCAAACCGGGAAATACGGGGCTAAAACGCATTATTAAAGCGACAGGCTATTCGATTCAAGGATTGAAAGCAGCGTTTAAACACGAAGCGGCGGTACGTCAAGAATCGGCCTTGCTACTGGCGGCAATTGTGTTGGTTTGCTGGCTGGATGTCACTATGCTTGAGCGCATTACCATGCTGGCAGTAGTAGTGCTGGTATTAATTGTTGAGCTGCTGAATTCCGCTGTTGAAGCTGTCGTTGACCGCATAGGTGTGGAACATCATGAACTAAGTGGCCGGGCAAAAGATATCGGCTCGGCGGCCGTTTTAGTCGCGCTGACGTTTGCCGGATTCACTTGGTTGTACATCATCGGCAGTTACCACTGGTGGTGAGCATGATACAACGCAAGCAAATTGGCGATGCCTATCTCTGTTATGACGCAGAGATGGTCGCCGACCCGACTCTACCACTATTTGATGCAGACTATTGGCAGCAAAACAACCTTGTACTGGGGAGCGCTTTTGGCCGCGGCACCACGTGGTTTGTGCAGCTAGATGATAGACAGGCCGCACTGCGCCATTACCGCCGTGGTGGCCTATTTGGTAAGTTGGTTAAAGATCGCTACTGGTTCACGGGTTGGGATAAGACTCGCAGTGTGGCCGAGTTTGAGCTTCTGAGCCAACTGCGCACGGCGGGCGTCAATGTTCCTCGGCCGATTGCCGCTCGCGCGGTAAAAAAAGGGCCGTTTTATCAAGCGGATTTGCTTAGTGAACGAATTGCTAACGCGCAAGACTTAGTTGCAGTTTTACACTCTTCTCACTTGAGTGCGGAGCTTTATCATCAAATTGGGATCGAAATTGCCAAGATGCACCAAGTGGGCGTCAATCATACCGATCTGAACATCCATAATATTCTGTTGGATGATCAGCAAAAGGTATGGATTATCGATTTTGATAAGTGCTTTTCACAGCCGGGAGAAGCGTGGAAACAAGCGAATTTAGCGCGCTTACTACGCTCATTTAACAAAGAGTTAGTGAAACGAAACATTCACTGGCACGGTGATGACTTTCAAGCTTTGCTACAAGGCTATCAAAGCATCCAATAACTTATTATTACGTTTCAGGAAATAGTCAATGTCCTTCAAACAAAAGCTGCATGCTCACGGCTGGTTTATTCTGATTAACGCCCTAGTGCTCATGCTCATCGCCAGCCGTTTCTTCGCGTTTTTACCTGAGTTTCCGGGCGATCCGTTAGGCATCACTTTTATTCTCGCGGGCACTTGGGGGCAAATGACACTGCTTGCCGCGTTGATTGGTCTGCTTGCCATTCCAGCGCTGCTACTACCTCAATCACTGCGCAATGGTACTCAAGCTTTGATTGCCTCACTCGGCGTCGCGACGCTGTTTATTGATACCATCGTCTTTGCGCAATACCGATTCCATATCAATGCCGTGGTGCTTGAACTGGTGATGTCAGGGCAGATTGTCAGTTTTCCATTGAGCACTTGGCTGATGGTGATAGGTGGTGTCGTAATTCTGCTAGCGGCGCAGTGGTGGTTAATTCGCTGGCTAGAAGCTGGCGCGCCAGTGCGCAAGCTGAAGTTAGGGCGTAAGTTCGCGCTTTTGACCTTCGTGGCATTACTTGCCACCAATGCTATTCATATTTGGGCGGCCGCGCATGCCTACCAGCCTGTGACGACAGTCAAACGCTACCTGCCGCTGTTCTATCCTGCCACGGCGGATAAATTTATGCGTAAACGTGGCTGGGTGGATGAAGAAGCGTTGGAAAGGCAGAAGGCATTGGCTTTTAAGCGTAAAAATGATCTCAACTATCCTTTAGCACCGCTGCAAACTCAGCCAGTCGAAAAGCCAGTTAACATCATGCTGCTGGTGGTCGATTCATGGCGTGCAGACACCTTTAACGCGGAAAACACCCCTAATATGTGGAAATATGCTCAAGCGGGTGTGGTGTTCAATAACCATATCTCCACGGGGAATGCGACCCGTACGGGGATTTTTGGGCTATTTTACGGAGTGCCGGGAACGTACTGGCATGGCTTTTTAGCCAACCAGCAAAGTCCGGTTCTAATTGACCGTCTGCAAGCGATGGATTATCAGCTTGGTATCTTTACTGCCGCGCAGCTGCGTACACCAGAGTTCAATCAAACGGTTTTTACCAAAGTGGAAAACCTGCGTATTGGCTCAAAAGGCAACCGTCCATCCGAGTTAGATGCCGACTTAACCCAAGATTGGTTAGCTTGGTATGATCAACGTGATAAATCTAAGCCAACGTTCTCTTTCCTGTTTTACGATGCGCCACATGGCTATGATTTCCCGCCCAATTTCGAACCGAAATATGAGCCGATGCTGAAAGAGGTTAACTACCTCAAGCTAAATAACGACACGGATCCTGCACCTTTCTTCAATCGTTATAAAACCAGCGTTCGTTATGTCGATTCAATGGCGGCCAAAGTGCTCGATAAACTCAAAGAGAGTGGCGATCTGGACAATACGCTCGTGATCATTACTGGTGACCACGGACAAGAGATGAACGACAACAAGCTCAACTTCTGGGGCCACAACAGTAACTTCACCGATGCACAGGTCAACGTGCCGTTTGCGATATTTGGCCCCGGTGTTGATGCTGAAAACATGCAGTGGAGCTCCGAGGCGCTAACCAGTCACCAAGATGTAGTGCCTACCTTGATGAAGCACTATCTCGGCGTTACCAACGACGTTAAAGATTACTCAGTCGGCGAAGATTTGTTGGGCAAAGCGGTAAAACGTGATTGGATCATTTCCTCTAACTACAGTGGCTATGCCATCATTACCAATGACAACATTCTCGAAGTGGGTGGCGGTGGCCAATACCAATTTATGGACAAAACCAACCGCCAATTGAAAGATCAACAACCTAACTTTACTTATCTGCAGCAAGCGCTAGAGCAGATTAGTCGGTTTAGTAAGTAAAAGATAAGTTATGACCATTAAAGCCTCGCTAATAATCGCCTTTTATAATAACACTCAGGCGCTTGGTTTGATCTTGAAGGCACTCTCGGCTCAATCGTGTATGGATTTTGAGGTGGTGATTGCCGATGATGGATCCAAACAGGATGCCGTTGATTGGATTGAAGAAAAAAAGAGCCAACTTCCTTTCCCGCTTAAAACAGTCTGGCACGAAGATAAAGGCTTTCGGAAAAACCGCATATTAAATCACGCGGTGCTCGCGGCGGAGTCTGAGTACTTAATCTTTATTGATGGTGACTGCATTCCGCAAAAGCACTTCATTGAAGATCATGTCAATCATGCACAGCGAGGCCGTGTCCTTAGTGGTCGCCGGGTCGAACTGCCGGAGCCGTTTACCCCCTTAATGCAGGGCAGTGCAAGCCCAGAAACGTTTTTCAGCCAGTATAAATGGCAAATATTCCGTCAGTACTTGTTTACCTCACCTGATGCTGCCACAAAAGGGCGTAGCAATAGAGGGCGTCATGTTGAGAAAGGGATCCGGTTACCCTATGCTTGGCAACAGAAGTTGATTGGCGGTTTCAAGCCAGCGGGCATTTTAGGTTGTAACTTTTCGCTGTATAAAAACGATTTAATCAAAGTCAATGGCTTTGATATGCGTTATGAAGCACCAGCCGTTGGCGAGGATACCGATCTTGATTACCGATTAGGCTTGGTCGGTATCAGCACAAGAGTATTGAAAGGGCTGGCCATTCAGCTGCACATTTATCACCCTTGGCTCAGCCGTACATCGCCAAATTATGAGTTATTCCTCGATACCATGGAGCATAAACGCTCATGGGCTGAGCAAGGTATTGATACGTTAAAGGAACATCAATGAAAATATTAGTCACAGGTGGCGCAGGTTTTATCGGCTCTGCGGTCGTTAGGCATATTATTAATCACACGCAAGATAGCGTAATTAATTTAGACAAACTGACCTATGCGGGCAATCTTGAATCGCTCGCCGACGTAGTTGACAATCCACGTTATACCTTTGAAAAGGTGGATATTTGTGACGGTGCGGAGCTGGAACGCGTCTTCGCTCATCACGCGCCTGATGCCGTGATGCATCTGGCGGCGGAATCGCACGTTGACCGCTCAATTGATGGCCCCGCGGCTTTTATCCAAACCAATATTGTGGGTACCTACAATCTTTTGGAAGCAGCACGTGCGTATTGGCTGACTTTAGAAGAAAGCGCTAAAGCGCGCTTTCGTTTCCATCATATCTCAACCGATGAAGTGTACGGCGATCTGGAAGGCACTGATGATCTGTTCACTGAAACCACCGCTTATACGCCGAGTAGCCCTTATTCTGCGTCGAAAGCTTCTAGTGATCACTTAGTAAGAGCTTGGCAACGCACCTATGGTTTACCCACGATAGTGACCAACTGCTCCAACAACTATGGCCCGTACCACTTCCCAGAGAAACTCATCCCGCTAATGATTTTGAATGCGCTCGATGGCAAACCATTACCTGTTTACGGGGATGGTATGCAAATTCGCGACTGGCTGTTTGTTGAGGATCATGCACGCGCACTTTACAAAGTGGTGACTGAAGGCGATGTAGGTGAGACGTACAATATCGGCGGTCACAACGAAAAAGCAAATATCGAAGTGGTGAAAACCATTTGCGCGTTACTTGAAGGGTACCGCCCCGAGAAACCTGCTGGCGTTACGTCTTACGACTCTCTTATCACTTACGTTAAAGATCGCCCAGGTCATGATGTGCGCTACGCGATTGACGCAAGTAAAATTGAACGTGAACTTGGTTGGAAACCAGCAGAGACCTTTGAATCCGGTATTCGTAAAACCGTTGAATGGTATCTAAACAATCAAGCATGGTGGTCTCGAGTATTAGACAGTTCCTATTCTCGTGAACGTCTTGGCACAAACTAACTTGGATATTTAAATTGCAGGTTCTATGCCCTTGCTCTTGTCTAGGGCCTAGGACCTAGAAATCTAGGACCTATTTTCAATGAAAGGTATTATTCTTGCTGGTGGCTCTGGTACTCGTTTGTACCCGATTACGCGCGGCGTCTCTAAGCAGTTGTTACCCGTTTACGATAAACCAATGATTTACTACCCGTTGTCGGTGCTGATGCTAGCGGGTATTCGCGAGATCCTTGTCATCACCACTCCCGAAGATCAAGCGAGTTTTCAGCGCCTGCTTGGCGATGGCTCTGATTTTGGCATCACACTGCACTATGCGGTACAACCTTCTCCCGATGGTTTAGCGCAAGCCTTTATCATTGGTGAAGAGTTTATCGGCTCAGATTCTGTGTGTTTAGTGCTAGGAGACAATATTTTCTACGGACAAGGTTTTACGCCTAAACTCAAGCATGCGGTAGAAAGAGCGGAAAATGGCCAAGGTGCGACGGTGTTTGGTTATCAGGTCAAAGATCCAGAGCGTTTCGGCGTGGTGGCGTTTGATGCTAATATGCAGGCGATTTCAATA
Source organism: Vibrio navarrensis (assembly GCF_015767675.1). Taxonomy (NCBI): domain Bacteria; kingdom Pseudomonadati; phylum Pseudomonadota; class Gammaproteobacteria; order Vibrionales; family Vibrionaceae; genus Vibrio; species Vibrio navarrensis. The sequence continues at coordinate 215,547 of NZ_CP065217.1, forward strand.
GAAGAAAAGCCCAAAGAGCCCAAATCAAACTACGCAGTGACTGGACTCTATTTCTATGACAACCAAGTAATTGAAATGGCCAAGCAGGTGAAACCCTCTGCGCGTGGAGAACTAGAAATCACGACCTTGAATCAGATGTATCTTGAGCAAAAGAACTTAAATGTCGAGCTGCTAGGGCGAGGTTTTGCTTGGCTTGATACAGGCACGCATGCCAGTTTGCACGAAGCTTCTTCTTTTGTTGAAACGATAGAAAATGTTCAGGGTCTGAAGGTCGCTTGTTTAGAAGAGATTGCCTGGCGAAGAGGTTGGCTGAGTGACAAAGAGTTGGTTGCTTTAGCTAAAGTGATGCTAAAAAACGATTATGGTCAGTATCTTCTCGCGCTTATTAAAGAGAGAGCCTCAGTATGAGAGTCGTGATTACTGGATCTGATGGGCAACTAGGTCAATGCTTGGTTAGGCAGCTCAATGGGAGGACTGAGGTTTTCCCACTCAATCGCGAACAGCTTGATATTTGTGATGGACGAAGTGTTGAAGAGATCTTTTCCTCACTCAAGCCTGATATTGTTATCAATACGGCAGCCTACACTGCCGTGGATAAAGCAGAAAGTGATCCAAAAGTTGCATATTTGGCCAATGAACAAGGGCCGAAGCTGCTAGCCAAAGCCTGTCATAAATATGGTAGCACCTTGATACATATATCAACCGATTATGTTTTTAATGGCAATAAACAAACCTCCTACGTTGAGCAGGATCGCCCTGACCCATGCAATGTATATGGAATGAGCAAGTTAGCGGGTGAAAAAGCAGTACAAAGTTGTTGTTCTCAATACTACATCCTCCGTACATCATGGGTATTTTCAGAGTTTGGAAGTAATTTTGTTAAAACGATGTTGAAGCTTGGAAGAGAGCGAGAGCAGTTAGGAGTTGTGGCAGATCAATTTGGAGGGCCAACCTATGCTGGTGATATCTCCTTAGTGATCTCACAACTTATAGAACATTTGGAGCGCAATGACGTTTTGGATTATGGCATCTACCACTTTTCTGGTGAGCCTTATGTAAGCTGGTTTGAGTTTGCTCAAGAGATATTTTCACTCGCTTATAAACAAGGGGTGATAAAGAAAGAGGTACTATTAAAACCATTAAGCACGTTTGAATACCCAACTGCAGCGAAAAGGCCGAACAATTCTAGGCTGAGTAACCGAAAAATCGAGACGCATTTGAAATTAGGGCCTAAAAGTTGGAAAAGTGTTTTAAAACAACTCGATATCTATATGGAACAATAATATGAAAGTGGTTGATACTAAGATCCCTGAAGTGAAAATTATTGAGCCTTCTGTTTTTGGTGATGAGCGTGGTTTTTTCATGGAAACGTGGAATCAGAAGCAATTTGAAGAGCTTGTAACAGGAAAAAACACCCGATTTGTACAAGATAATCACTCAAAGTCAAAAAAAGGCATTCTGCGAGGTCTGCATTATCAGACGCAAAACACCCAGGGCAAACTAGTGCGTGTGGTTTCTGGTGAAGTGTTTGATGTAGCGGTGGATATTCGGATAAACTCACCAACATTTGGTCAGTGGGTAGGAACTTACCTCTCTGCAGAAAACAAACGTCAACTTTGGATCCCAGAGGGCTTTGCCCACGGTTTTTATGTAACCAGCGATGAAGCTGAATTTGTGTATAAATGCACCGACTACTACAATCCTCAGGCAGAACAGTGCATCTCATGGAATGATCCGGATATCGGCATCGATTGGCCATTAGAACACGCAGGAGAGCCAGTATTGTCTGGTAAAGATGCCTCTGCTAGCTTTTTTCCCCAAGCGATATTGTTATCAATCTAGCCTTACGATGGTTTGAATAATTAATTATCTTTATATGGTTGATAGATTGAGTTTGCCTGTGGTTTCCGTTGGCATTTTATGACTTAGCGGTAATGAACAGAGTAATGGATAAACATTAAAATGAAAAATATATCAGTGCTTAATTTTCCTATCAAAGGTGATGAAAGAGGTTCCTTGATTGCTTTAGAGCAAGGGGTAGATGTTCCTTTTGATATCAAGCGTATTTACTATATTTTTGGTACTAAACTAGGCGTTTCTCGTGGTTACCATGCGCATTACAACCTTGAACAGATGGTAATTTGCCTTAAAGGTAGCGTGACATTTCGACTCGACAATGGTGTTAAACAAGAGACGAAAACCTTATCTTCACCAGATGAAGGTCTGCATATGAAAGGTCTGATATGGCGTGAAATGCATAATTTTTCAGAAGATTGTGTGCTGATGGTTATAGCGAGTGAGCTTTACGATGAAGCGGATTATATCCGTGATTATGAAATGTTTAAGCAGGAGGCGAATCGTGCTAATTCATCCTCTCAGTGATGTTGCCTCTTCTAATATAGGAGAGGGGACGTCCATATGGCAATTCGCGGTCGTGCTAGCTGGTGCAAAAATTGGTCGAGACTGTAATATTTGTGCGCACACGTTTATCGAAAATGACGTAGTACTGGGCGATCGAGTTACAGTGAAATGCGGAGTTTATCTTTGGGATGGGATTGAAATAGAAAATGATGTATTTATTGGTCCCTCTGCCGTATTCACTAATGACAAATTTCCTCGCTCAAAAGAATGGGTTAGTGAATACCCTAAAACAAAAATAATGTCAGGCGCTTCAATTGGAGCGAATGCGACAATCCTACCAGGTCTTACGATTGGCAAATATGCCATGATCGGAGCGGGCAGTATCGTGACTCACTCCGTTCCCGATCGTGCAGTGGTTATGGGCAGTCCGGCAAAAATAGTTCGTTACATAGAGAAAAAGAATGATTAATTTTTTAGAGCTAAGACGCTTAAACGCTCAGTACGAAGAGCAATTAAAGCAGGCATGCGTGCGAGTTATTGAGTCGGGTTGGTATATTCTCGGCAAAGAAACCGCACAATTTGAACAGGAATTTGCGGACTATTGTGGTGTGAAGCATTGTATTGGTGTTGCTAACGGCCTAGATGCACTAACACTCACTTTAAAAGCATGGCGAGAGCTAGGTAAAGTCTGCAAGGGCGATGAAGTCATTGTTCCGGGGAACACTTACATTGCTTCGGTGTTAGCGATTACTGAGGCAGAACTAACGCCAGTATTTGTCGAACCCGATGCACAGACTTATAACCTTTGTCCAAAAGCCATTGAAGCGGCCATTACTGAAAAAACCAAAGTTATTTTGCCCGTGCATTTGTATGGTCAGCTCACTGATATGCCAGCAGTTATGGATCTGGCCGCTAGATACGATTTACTTGTGCTTGAGGATAGCGCTCAATCACATGGTGCGATCTTAGCCGGCAAAAAGTCAGGGGCTTGGGGAGATGCCTCTGGTTTTAGCTTCTACCCAGGTAAAAACTTAGGAGCTTTAGGTGACGGTGGTGCAATTACCACGAATGATGACGAGTTAGCCGTAACGCTGCGTGCATTACGTAATTACGGTTCACATGTTAAATACCAAAACTTATACCAAGGTTTAAATAGTCGACTTGATGAAATGCAATCGGCGCTGCTCTCCGTCAAATTGCGCTATTTACCGGAGCAAACAAAGGCGCGTCAAGAATTGGCCGATTACTACTTGAGAGAGATCTCCAATCCATTAATCGGACTGCCTTGTGTTGCTAACAAAGAAGCTCATGTTTGGCATCTGTTTGTCGTTCGTTGTAAGCACCGAGACGCGCTGGCTAAGCACCTCTCTGACCAAGGTATTCAGACTCAAGTTCATTATCCGATAGCGCCCCATAAGCAGCAAGCGTACAGCGAGTTTAACCACCTCAGTTTGCCTCTCACGGAACAGCTGCAGAATGAAGTCTTGTCATTGCCAATGTCTCCGTATTTAAATGAGAATGAACGCGCACATGTCGTCAATGCCGTCAACTCTTTTAAGGTCTAAGAATAATGCAAAATAATGTTAAAGTATTAGAAGACGTCGTTTACGTCTTCTTTTGCTACAAACAATCAATTTATTTAGATCAAACATTACCCTCCGCGTTGAACCAAACGGTATGGCCAAGTCAGTTATTGATTTTGGATGACTGCTCGCCAGATGATAGCCACGAGAAGATTTTAGGCATCTTAGAATCTGCCCCCAAGGGGTTAAAAATTGACTACCGTCATAATGAAAAAAATATTGGTTTAGTCAGTCAAATCAATTCATTACGTGGTCGATACAAGAGTAAGTTGCTCATTGTACAGGCGGGAGATGATATTGCCTTGCCATACCGGATTGAAGAAACCTATGAAGCTTGGATTAAAAATGGCAAACCGAGTTTGATCATAGGAAGTTATGATGTCATTTCAGAACAGGGTGAAATTGTCACTCCCTTTGAGTTGATTAATCCTAATAGAAAACCTTACACATTAAAGAATATCATCAATAGAAAATGTATTGTTGATGGGTGTTGTGCTGCTTTCACGTCAGATGTCATTGATGAATTTGAGCCTTATCGTAAAGACATAATCAATGAAGACAGGATTAATGTACTGCGCGCTTTTTTACTCAATGGCATCCATTACGAACATAAAAAGTGGATCCAATATCGGCTTGGTGGTATTTCAACTTTTGCGACCGAAACGCGAGAGCAAAAATATCAAAACACCGTGATTAATGCGCAGCGTGAACGACAAGACCTGAGCATGAACCTACTCGATGCTCAAAGAAAAAATGCTAATGATGTTGTAGCGGCTATTAAAAAAAGAATATTAGCTGCTGAATTTATGGCTAATGTTCCTTTTACGCATTCTAAATTGTATTTATCGATATTCGGCTATTTAGTAAAGACGGGTAACTACAAAGTGGCATTAAAAGTACTTAGACGTCTAAAGTGAACTTTAGTATATTTCTGGAAAAGTAAAATTAATATTATTTGGTGCCTTTTGAAAAAAATAAGCTTGATGGAAATTATAGATTTTTTAAGCATATATAAAAAATACATATTTGGTATTTATAAGTATGATCTTTACAAGATAAATCTATTTTATGAAATCGATTCAAATGTTAGAAAAAACATACAGATCGCTAATAGAAAAAAAGTGAGTGTCTATTCTCCTGGAATGCAAGTTCCGCTTACTGTTGAGGCTCCGGCTGTTACTCTTTCAGAGTGGAGAAATGTTGAGATCTTTGCATCAAGTAATGCAATAATTGAAAATGGAATGGTTTATATACAAAAATTCTCGAATTTGGCGCAGGATTATGAAGATTACACTACAGGATTGATCAAAGCCCACAGTCAAAGTCTTGCTATAATCAAGAAAACCCAAAAGACAAAAGAAATTGATATTGCATTAAGTCTCTTATCAAATGGAGACTTTAATTATTATCATTTTATTATAGAAGTCTTACCCAAGTTATATGAGTTTATAGATAATCAAAGATATTTAACAAATAATATAATAATAAGTAGATGCTGTTTCGATTCATCATCAATAAGAGAGTTACTACTCTCAATTAGCAGAAAGCATAGTTTAAATCTCATTCCTGTTGAAAGTAATGAAAGAATTAAAGTATCTAAACTGTACTCAATTTCAAACATTAACTGCACACTATATAATAGAAAGAAAGGAGTGATGGATACATCTGACTGCTATATAAGGAACAACACTATAGAAAGACTAGTGAATTCTATTCTATCGGTTGATAAAAATCGCCAAAGCAATCGTCGTAAAATATTCTTGGCAAGATCCGAATCTAGAGTAAGAAAGTATAACCAAAAAGAAGTAATAAATTTGGTTGAAAAATACGGATTTGAAGTCGTTTATCCTGAGAATTTAACTATATATAAGCAGGCTGAGTTATTCAATAGTGCTCTAGTGATACTAGGCGCTTCTGGAGCAGCATGGACGAATGTGATTTTCTGTCGTCCGGGTACAAAATTGATATCTTGGCTGCCTTTCGGATTTGAGAATTTTCCAACATTCTCTACATTAGCCAGATTCGCTGGCAATACCCTAGAATTAATTCCTATTAAGTCTGTCACTTGCTCTGATATACATAGTGACTATATTATCGATATCGACATTCTCGATAAGTGCCTTTCATTAATAGAGTAAGGGTAGGGTTATTTAAAAGAGTGAAGTTGTCTAGTGCGCTTTTTTATAGAAAGGATTAATGAGCAAAGTAATCCTAAAATTAAAGCTGGTAAAAGCGTAAAAGCTCTACTACCAATCGATAGCAAGATAGCGTCCTTTTCTGAAACGCCTAACTGTGTTAAAAGAAACAAGATACCAAGCTCAGTTGCACCAATACCTGATGGCATTAAAGATAAAGCACCAATGATTAAGCCAGAGCAATAAATACTTATCAGCATTGTACTAGATATATCTACCTCTAAATAATTTGCAAAAACAACCAACACCAATCCCTGAAATATCCATGCCGTTGCTGTTAAATATAAAGGAGTGAATAGTTTTTTTACTTTTAAGTTATCCTTTATGTTCTGAAATAAAACCCGTAGATTGTTTTTTGATTTAAAGAATGGAATTCTTTCCACATTATAGATACTAATATAAAAAAAAGATAGTATGATAATAAAAAATAAGGGGAGAGCTTGCATATCTAAACTGAATAATACTAAGCTAGCTAATAATCCGACTACAAATAAATCACAGGTTCTTTCTGAAATAAAGCAGGCTGTAGTATATGTCAATGGTATGCCTAGAGGTTTTAAATAAATACCTCTGACTAGTTCTCCGGTTTTACCTGGAGTTATTGTAAACGCAAAGCCAGATAAATAAACTAAAGAGTGGAAGTATTTTGATTGATATTCCTGTTTATACCGTAAAATAAAATATAGCCATCGTATCGTTCTAAGTAAATAACTTGAAAGTGAAAGTGCTACTGCCAAGAAAAATTCAAGGTAAGACGTAAAAAAAATATTCTCGATTGAAAATGACGCAGAGTCCTCAAGAACGGTATTAAAACCATAAATAACAAATACAATAGCCAGTAATAAATAGATTCTCTTGATGTGAGCGGCATAAGATTTTGGAAACATAAAAATCATGTCCAAAGGAGTGTTATGGACCAAGCTGAGAAAATTCCGACTAAAATACCAGAAAAGATCTCAATTCGTGTATGTCCCATTTTTTCTCTTAATCGTATGTGTGCGTGGTTGTCTTGATTTAATTTGTTGATCGCTTGAGCATGCAGCCCTACTTTCTGTCTCAAGCTATTTGCATCTAGAGTGACAATAAAGGCAAGGGCTATAGCAACAACTAATGCAGGGTTATGAAAACCTTCTTTAAATGCGATAATAGCTGCAGCGCTGGTGACAATACTGGTATGATTACTCGGTAGACCACCATAGCCTATTAAATCGAATGCTAAACGCTTTTCTTTAGCTGAATTTATGACAAATTTTGTACAACCAGCGAGAAGCCATGCCCAAAACGGTGTAATAAGATAGCTTAGATCCATAGTTAATTACTCTCAAACTAAATCATTGTATACGCACAGGCGATAATCCAACCACATATTGTAAGCTGTAATTGATTATCTGAAAATAAGGCATCGGTAGGAGATTCACCTTCGTCTTTTGACTCAACCACAAACCAGTAACGATAGATGCCAAAGATGACAAAGGGGATAGTGAAAACAAGTTGGGGTTTATCGGATAATATATAAAGGCTATAGAAAAGCAGAGCACAAGTCGCTGACATCTCGGCGTATTTATCTATAAGAGCAAGAGAGTACTGTTTCAATACATTTCTAGCACTATCACCGCTTTTAACTAGTTCTTGTCTTCTTTTTATTGCCGCTAGATAAAGTGCGAGCGACAAAGTCGTAATAAACATCCATGAAGAAAGAGGTACATCAATAGCGATAGCGCCTGCATAAACGCGAAATACAAACCCCAAAGCAATAGTAAAAATATCTAACACAGGTTGATGTTTCAGATAAAACGTATAAGCGATATTGAGTAGTAAGTAAGCAAAAATGATTGTCAATAATTGAAAATTGACAAATCCAGACATAAATACAGAGGTGTACAATAGTACCATCAAAATAAGTGCTTGCGTCTTAGTCACTTCACCACAAGCCAATGGTCGCTGGAAACGCTTGACCGGATGGCGTCGATCGCTTTCAATATCGTTGTAATCGTTTAAGACATAAGTCGCTGATGAAGCAAGAGAAAAAAAAGTAAACGCAAGTAAGGCATCTACCACTGATGTAATGGAATTGAAAGTTCCTGAGAAAACAAGAGGAGCAAGAACGAATGTGTTCTTCACCCACTGTTTAGGACGCATCAATCTAATGATAGCGAGGATAGAGATTTTTGGTTTCATTTTAGCTATGATCAGTGACTGTAAAATTTATTGGGAATACGTGTGAATGAAGATTCTTGTACTTTATATTATTTTTGCCTGCTTGGCGACATTTGCCAACCTTTTAGCACAAGAAATATCATATCAGCTGTATCATGGAATTTATCGGCTTGCACACAGTATGTTCTGGGGTACGCTAGTAGGATTAGTCATTAAATATGCTCTTGATAAAAAGTACATATTCAATTTTAAAGTTGATAGTCATGCTCAAGACGCAAAAATGTTCATGTTATACAGTACGATGGGTGTTTTGACAACGTTGATTTTTTGGCTAGCTGAATGGGCATTTTATCATTGGTTTGAAACCAAAGAGATGCGCTACTTAGGGGCTGTTCTCGGCTTGTCCATTGGATACATGACTAAATATTACTTAGACAAAAAATTCGTTTTTGTAAGGTATCAAAATGAAACAACTAACTAGTTGGGGTAATTACCCAAAGATTAATGCTTGCAGTCATTACATTGAAAGACTCCAAACATGTGTGGATGCATCTCCTCTTATAGCAAGAGGTTTGGGGCGTAGTTATGGCGATAGTGCTTTAGGCGATAACGTAGTACTTACTGAAAGGCTAAACAGATTTTCTTCATTTTCCGATGATGGGATTTTGACATGTGATGCAGGTGTAACATTAGCTGAGATACTAGAAGTTTTCGTGCCCAAAGGCTGGTTCCTGCCGGTTACTCCCGGAACTAAATTTGTTACAGTCGGTGGTGCAATAGCAAGTGATGTTCATGGAAAAAATCACCACACTGAGGGAAGTTTTTCTGATCATGTCGAGTCAATATTATTATCTATAGGCGATGAATTGATTTATTGTGATAAATACTCACATGCAGACCTTTTTCACGCCACCTGCGGTGGGATGGGTTTAACTGGAATTATTATTGAAGCATCATTTAAGCTTAAAAAAATAGAAAGTGCATATATTGAACAAAAAATAATTAGAGCGGAGAATCTACGCACTATATTGAGTTTGTTCGAAGAACATCAAGATGCAACATATTCAGTTGCTTGGATAGATTGTTTAGCAACGGGGAAATCATTAGGCCGCTCGATACTTATGCTCGGTGAACATGCTTCAAAAGGGAACTTGTCTGTTCATTCTCAGAGTCCATTAACAATACCATTTAATTTTCCATCTTTTTCGCTCAATAAGTATTCTATTCAAGCGTTTAATTTCGTTTATTACCATAGGCTTCTTAAAAATGAAGTGGAAAATACTATTCACTATGATCCATTTTTCTATCCCTTAGATGGTATTAATAATTGGAATCGGATGTATGGAAAAAGAGGCTTTACGCAATACCAATTTGTTATCCCATATAGTGCAGGTTTAGAAGGTCTAACTAGTATTTTAAAAAAAATAGCAGAATCGAAACAAGGATCCTTCCTAGCTGTGTTGAAAGTTTTTGGTGATGGAAATAAAAACCCACTTTCATTTCCAATGAAAGGATACACTCTAGCCTTAGATTTTAAAATAGATGATAACATTTTCTCCATACTCGATGAGTTTGATATTATTGTACGAGAGTTTGGAGGTAGATTGTATCTTTCAAAAGATGTTCGCATGAGCGAAGAGATGTTTAAGTCTAGTTATCCTCGTTGGGAAGAGTTTCAATCAGTCAGAGAAAAATATAATTGTAAAAATAATTATATTTCACTTCAATCAATAAGAATTGGGTTATAAATAATGAATGTAGTCATTTTTGGTGCGACATCTGCTATTGCAGAAGAAATTGCAAAGTGTTATGTCTCAAAAGCAGAACATATTATATTGCTCGCGAGAAATGAAGATAAGCTTGAAATGATAGCCAATGATCTTAAGGTTAGAGGAGCAAATGCGGTTAGTACATTATATTTCTCTGCATTAGAATACACTCAACATATTGAATTGGTAAATGAAGTATTTAGCATGGCTGATAAAATAGATGTTTGTGTGATCGCACATGGTAGTCTACCTAGCCAAGAAGCTTGTCAAAATGATGTTGAAATAACTTTAAAGGAAATTGCAATTAATGGAACGAGTGTCATTTCGTTGCTAACGCTTTTAGCGAATAGGTTTGAAAAGCAAGGTTCCGGAAGTATTGTCGTGATATCTAGTGTTGCAGGTGACAGGGGGCGTCAATCGAATTATGTGTATGGTGCTGCAAAAGGAATGGTATCTACATTTCTTCAGGGGTTGGCTCAGCGTTTGAGTAAAAATGATGTACATATACTTGATATTAAACCTGGTTTTGTTGATACGCCTATGACGGAATTATTCGTAAAAGGTATATTGTGGTCCAAACCAAGTCAAGTTGCTAAAACTATCGTCAAACGTATAGATTGTCGTTCTAGACGAAACTATGTTCCTGGTTTTTGGCAACTAATTATGTTTGTTATTAAAGTCATCCCACAGAGTATTTTTAATAAGATTAAATTATGATACATAAGAACTTAACTAAGTATTTTTTCTACTTTTTACCAATTTTTCTTTTGATTAGTTTTGGCCGATATGGTTTTGAAGATGCGGATACCGGTTTCTTAATGGGCTTAGGCTGGCGTTTTGCGAATGGTGAAATACCCTATGTCGATTTTTCATATGTTCGGCCATTTATGTCGATTGTGCATGCCGCTTTGATAGTGAAAGTTTTTCCAGATTTTTCTCAGTTGTTTACGTTGAAAATAGTACCTTTACTACAATTATTTTTTTCTGTTTGGTTAACTCTTCTTGCCTTAGAGAAAAAATATCTTTTAAATGTTACTGATATACTTAAATATAGAGTGGCTATAGCCGGATATATAATTGCAACGTCATCTTTAAGTTATTATATGATTTGGCATACGATAGATGGAATTTTCTATCAATCGATTGGTTTGTATTTCATTTCTCAAATACGTAGTAATCAAGAAATTTGCTCTTTATTTTTTGCATCTTTCTTCCTTTTCCTCGGAGTTTTATGTAAACAAAACTTCTTGGCAACTTTTTTTCTTTCATTCTTATTTGTTTTTATTGTTCATGGTCTAAAAACTACAGCAAAATACATTGGATTAAATCTGTTCATCATTTCTTCTGCCTTTTTGTTTATAAAATTTCTAGGTTTCGGTGATGTTTACTTCGATGCTATTTCGTCAAAGACAAGCATTTCCGACATATATTCATCAAGTATTTACCCATATATAAAGTCAGCGTCATCGGATAATGCGATTATTTTTATATCATTGTCATTGTTGCTTTTTTTTGTAGATAAGAAGTTTGGCCTAAGAATTTTTTATATTTCATTCTTTATTGTTCCTGTGTTTATGCTTTTAGAGCTGTATAAAGATCTTTCGTTTAGCCAAAGTATAAATTTTCGCAGTACGAAATTAGATTGGATTATTCCATTTTATGCATTTCTTTACATAATTTACGATTCTTTTTTAAGAAAGAAATTAAAAGATAATGCATTGCTTATATTATTTTTTTCTCTTTCATGGTCTTCTAGTGTAAGTTGGGGTGCTAATACACCTACACTTTATTTTACTCCTATTTTGGTCTCCCTAGTGTACTTTTATAGCACAAAGAGTGGGAAATTTAATAAACATTTAATTGCCGCAATCCAGATTAGTGCTTTTATTTTTATGCTACAAATGTTGTCACCATATAGAGACTCTTTTGTTTCTAAGCTTAATTATAATATGGGTGATATTTACCCAAAGGCACAGTATATTAAAACGGATTTTGAAACATATGAGAAACATAAAGAATATGTATCATTACTTAAAGTATATGATGTGAGTCAGTTAACAGTTTTACCATCAATGCCTTTATCTCATTACCTTGTCGATGCTAAGAATCCATATATTATTGACTGGGCAATGGATGTTGAATCAACTATGCCACCTATTGAAATGATTGAAGAGCTTAAAAGTCGAGTGCAGTATGTTTTTATTGAAACTCGATCTATCGGTAATCCAATAGGTGAGCCAGGAAGCAAGTTTTATTCAACGGTGAGTGATTATGTAATTAATCACTACGAGCCAGTTGAAAAGAAAAATTATTTCCATGTCTATAAATTAAATTAAATTAAATTAAATGGTAGGCATAGCTCTAAGGAAATATAGGTCTACCATTTTATAATTCGTGTAGAGTACGAACTATTGCTCCATAATTTTTCATCATGAATATTTTAACTCGATTAGCTATTTCAGCTTTCACATTGGTGTTTCTAATTGTAATAAGAATTGCTTTTCCAAGCTCGTTCTGATTTCCAATCTTTTCTATAGCCTCAATTTTCATTAAGCTTTCGGTTACTTCCTTAAAATTAAAGAAACTCGGCCCGGTAATGACTGGCACTCCCAACGCTGCTGGCTCTAACACATTATGCCCGCCGACTTTGTTGCCAACTAGGCTTCCGCCCATAAAACAGACGTCAGCTGCGCCTAGCAAGACCAACATCTCTCCCATGGTGTCGCCTAGGTAAACTTGAGTCGAGTCGGTAACGTTTTGCTGTTGCGTGCGCCTTATCGTTTCAAACCCTTGTGCTTGGCACAATTCGAACACCGAATCGAAACGCTCAGGGTGGCGGGGAACTAATATCAAGAGTGCATTGGGATGCGTTTCTAACACTTGTCTATGAGCATCTAGCACTTGTTCATCTTCACCTTTATGGGTGCTCGCGGCTATCCAGATAGGTCTGTCTTGGCCAAGCTGAGCGCGCAATTCAGCGCCTTTACGTTTGATCTCATCAGAGATATGGATATCGAATTTTATCGAACCCGTGACGCTGAGCTTCTCTGTCGCGACCCCAAGCTTGGCGAAACGATCCGCGTCTGCTTGGGATTGGCAAAGGACTTTACTCAAACATGGATGGAGCAGGTTAAATAGCGGCTGCACTTTGGCGTAATTTCGCTGAGATTTTTCTGATAAACGAGCATTGACCACGATAATCGGAATATTGGCTTTATGCACGGTGGCTAAGGTGTTGGGCCACAGCTCGGTTTCGATGATCAGCATCTTGGCGGGATTGACCGCTTTAAGAAAACCGCGCACTGCAAAGGCAAAATCGATCGGCATATAGCGATGTTCGACCAAATCACCCAGTTTTGCGATTTGTTCTGCGCCGGTACTGGTTGTGGTGGTCACGACAATCCGTTGCTCTGGGGTTTGCGCTTTGATGGCTTTGATGAGCGGAATCGCCGCGAGGCTTTCACCGACAGAGACGGCATGGATCCACAGTGGTCTCGTTTGCCCATCAAGTTTAGGCGTGATACCGAAATGCTCTTTCCAGCGCGCCCCAAACTTTGGTTTATTCGCTTTGCTGCGATACAAGCCGAACAGTAGCAAAGGTGCGGCTAGAGCCAGAATCAGCGTATAGAGCAGCCGCACTAACATTCGCTCACCGCAATGGCATCCAATTTACGAATGCTGTCTAACACTTGCTTGGGTGTCAGTTCCGACAAACATTTGAGATGCTGATACTGGCACTCACGTTTAAAGCAGGGGCGACATTCAATGTCGGTATGCACAATCTCGACCTTTTCGGCCAGCGGTGGAGTGTATTTCGGCGAGGTCGAGCCATACACCGCCACGACATTACAACCAACCGCCGCGGCGACGTGCATCAGGCCTGAATCGTTACTCACTACCGTGTGACAAGCCGCCAGCAGATCCACCGCTTCGATAAGGCTGGTTTGCCCGGCTAACACTTGGATTTGAGCATGATACTCGCTCGGCACACGCTGTTTAATGCTTTTACATGTGTCGAGATCTTTTTGCGAGCCAAACAGCCATACTTGATGGCCTTGCTGGCACATGACATGAGCGACTTCAGCATAATGGTTTTCTGGCCATTTTTTGGCCGGGCCAAACTCCGCCCCAGGACACAGGCCAATTACTTTGCTTTGGGTCGAAAGCGCAAACTTCGCCAGCGTTTGTTGCTGCGCATCGACATCGATGGACAGCTTAGGACGAGGCAGCGTTTCCAGGCCGCCGAGCGAGGCGGAATCGACCATTTGCGCTCGCGGATGAGCCAGCGCCACGTAGCGCTCGACCATATACTGGAAGGCTTTTTTATTAGGGCGTAAATCATTGAGCAGGCCATAACGCAGCTCACCGCGCCAGCCCGTGCGCAGAGGAATATTGGCAAACCAAGGAATGAGCGCCGATTTGGCCGAGTTAGGCAAAACGTAGGCGTGATCGTACTTAAACTCGCGTAGCGACTTACCGATTTCACGACGGCCCAGCAAGTTAAACTCCCCGTGGCCAAGCGGCATTTCAATTGCTCGGTTCACTTCGGGCATGCGTTCTAAGATAGGTTTACACCAGCCTGGCGCCATCACATCAATCAGCGCATCAGGGTGTTGCTGCTTAAGTGTCGTGTAAAGTGACTGCGACATCACCATATCGCCCACCCATGAAGGGCCAATAACTAAGATCTTCATGATTTGTTTTTCCAGGATATGAACCGCAAAATCGATTCGTAAGTTCTAAAAAACTCCGCATAGATTTTATTGAACAATGTCATTTGGGATTTATCCTTTCTTTTACTACCTATAGTTGACATCACTTTCGCTCGAGAAAAGAGATCAGGATAAACGCTATAGACTTGCACGCCGTGTCTCCATGGTTTTTCCATGTAATCATCTACGGGTTCAAGAAAAGTTTGGGCGTTTTTCACGAAGAGCTCTGCGGTAGAGGGAGATATTATATAGGCAGTGGTACCACAAGTTCCAGATGAATAGCCTCCGAGATCATAACCATTGACCAAAGAAATTATCTTATGGAAGGTCTGTTTTATTGTGGCAGAAAGTTTTATATAACCATAGTAATTTATCTGAGCAAATGCGGATGTAAGAACTTCTTTTATTGGCCCTACAGGGTCAACGTTATCCTCAAGAACAATAATGGCTTCATTGAGTTTGATGCAGTGTTGCCAAACTTCATAATGACTAGCAAAACAAGCTAGTTCGTTTTCATGCATCTGATAACCTTTGCGAGCTCGAGTGATCCTCTCTCTGCTTTTTTCTGAGTGAGTAAAATTAGGTAAAGAGCCATCGACTGCATCAAAAAACTCAAAATCGACGCCTTCTTGATCAAGTAACCTTTGAACTCTTTCTCTACGCTCAATTGAGCGAGTGAGGCTTACAACGAATACTTTCACTAGTTGTTCCAATTTTAGTTAACACCTCTTTGAAAATTAATAGCTTATAAAAATAAAAAAGGTGTAAATTTGATTATGTTATACAAGGTATTTGCACAAATTCTAGAGATTCATTTGTGAAAACAATCTGGTTTCTTTAAATCTTCATTGTAGTAAGGGCTTGGCTCGTTGGGATCGGGCCGCGTACGCAGAAGTTGGAACGTCCACATGTACTGTTCTGGATAACGAGAGACTTGCTGTTCGATAAAGACGTTCATGGCTCTGGCATCTGCGTGTTCATCGCCACTTGGGAAGCCCTCCCACTCGGGAGAAATCGTGATTTCATATTTGCCAGTTTCGGTATTGAGGCGAGTAAAGGCAGCCAGTACCTTGGCTTTACTCACTTTAGCCAGTTTGCCTAAACCCGGTAAGGTGGCTTTTTGCGTAGCAAAAAAGTCGACGAACAGGCTCTGTTCACGGCCATGATCTTGGTCAGGAAGATAATAGCCGATATACCCCTCGCGCACCGATTTCATGTAAGGTTTTATTCCGGCGCTGCGCTCGTAAATGCGTCCACCAAATTGCATCCGTTGCCTGTGCATCAGCCAATCACCAACCGGGTTTTTTTGCTCTTTGACCATAGCCACCACGGGGCTGCCTTTTGAGGCGAGCAGTACTGGCAAAACATCAATCGCCCAAGTATGTGGCGTGAGTAAAATGACGTTGTGGCCCTGTTCTCGGACCGTTTGTAAATGCTCTAGACCGTTTATTGAACAGCTCTTTTCTAAATAGCGTTTGCCAAAGAGGGTGATGAGCGGAAAGTTGAGTAGAAAGACCCCTGCGGTGGTTAGGCACTCCAACAAGATGGTTTCTTTCTCATTATCGCTTTTGTCCGGAAAGCATAAGGTTAAGTTGGCCCAGATGTTGTGCACAGTACGCGGTGGGTTACTGGCAAGCTTTTTAGCGATTTTACTGGCAATCCAATATTGTAAACGGATGGGCAGCAAAGCAATCGGCAACCCCACAATCAGGCCAAGCCATATTCCCCAATATTTAGGCGCAAGAAAACCCCACTGAAAGGTGGGGTTGTGCGCTTTAGGGTCAAAGTCGTTTCGTTCAGTTGTCATACTAATTTTTTAGAGCAGGTGATAGGAAAAGCAGGTTTCTAGGAAGAGCAGGTTCTAGGAAGAGCAGGTTCTAGGAAGAGCAGGTCCTAGGCCCTAGGAAGAGCAAAACCCAGAACCTAGAACCCAGTACCCAGTACCCAGTACCTAGAACCTAGTACCTATCAACCTAGTACCCAGAACCCAGTCCCTAGAACCTAGTCCCTAGAAACCTAGAACCTATTAACCTAGTCCCTCGCAACCTAGCCCCTAGCCCCTTAAAGCCGCCATATACTCCGCTACCCCTTCGGCGACAGTCTTAAACTCGACATCACAGCCAGCAGCGCGCAGTTTGGTTAGGTCGGCTTGGGTAAATTCTTGGTAAGCGCCTTTTAGATGCTCAGGGAACGGGATAGTTTCGATCTCGCCTTTGCCATGATGTTTGATCACCGCCTTGGCCACTTCTTCGAAGGACTCTGCATTGCCCGTGCCGCAGTTAAAGATGCCAGAGACACCGTTTTGCATAAACCACAAGTTCACCTTACACACATCGCCAACGTAGATGAAATCGCGCTTGAACTGCTCGCTACCTGCAAACAGCTTGGGATTTTCACCGGCAAGAATTTGATTATTGAGGTGGAACGCCACCGAGGCCATGCTGCCTTTATGCTGCTCACGCGGGCCGTAAACATTAAAGTAACGGAAGCCCGTGATCTGCGACAGTTTTTCACCGTGTTCTTCGGCATCTTGCCACAGACGACGCACGTAGTTATCAAACTGCTGTTTTGAGTAACCGTAGACATTCAGTGCGCCTTCGTATTCCTGCTCCTCTTTAAATACCGAGGTTTCGCCGTAGGTCGCCGCAGAAGAGGCGTATAGAAATGGGATCTCGCGATCCAAACAGTAGTGCAACAACTCTTTTGAATACTCGTAGTTGTTGAGCATCATGTACTTGCCGTCCCACTCGGTCGTCGCCGAACAAGCACCTTGGTGGAACACCGCTTCGATCGGGCCGAAATTGTCGCCCGCCATAATTTGGGTCAGAAAGTCATCTCTGTCCATGTAATCGGTGATGTCGAGGTCAACCAGGTTTTTGAACTTTCTACCATTTTTTAGATTGTCTACCACCAAAATATCATTGATGCCAATCTCGTTGAGAGCCTTAACAATATTGCTGCCAATCATGCCAGCACCACCAGTTACGATGATCATAAATCTTCCGCCATAGGTTAAAAATGCGTTCCGAGTTTAGCAGAAAAAGCGCAGACGAGGAAACAGGGCAAATCCGTGATGAAATAGGGCAGCCACACAGGTGAACTGAGCGTTACTTTTGATAGTCGCAGCAAAGTTATCCCAACCTCACATTTTTTTACGCAATATTCATGAAATAGTCTTTCTGTCTAATAATTAATCCATTCAGCAAATATATCGTCTACATTCATTCTAGTTGCAAATTCATCAATACAGTCATTGGTAGGATTAATATGACAATCTTTAGTCGCACCGTAATAAGCACTCTTATCGCGGCGGCACTTTCAGCCTGTGGCGGCGGGGATGGCGGCGGCAGTAGCCCAGACCCAGTCGACCCAGTTACCCAAGTGCGTGCCATCAGTACTCAAATCGTCTCCGGTCAAGTGACATCAAGCAGTGGACAACCCGTCGCCAAATCGAGCGTTGCGCTTCAGTTCCAAAGCAGTGATGGTCAGTCATTGGTTGAACTGAGTACCGAAAGTGATGACAGTGGTTTCTATTCAATCTCCGTTCCTGAAATCAAAGCTGATGCTCACAAAGCCAGCCGCTTGGTCGTTTCAGTGGCGAAATCAGGGTTTGTTGAAAACGAAAAAAGCATCGACGTTAACGATCAATCCAATCGAATCTCGGTCAATGTGCTCTTGGCTACCGCTCTGGTCAACACGGTCAAACGTTCCGATCTCGGTTCTGTCGTGGTACCGGCCAATGGCGTGCCGAGCTTGCGCTTTTCTCTGGTGAAAAATAGCCAAGGACAGCAGCGGGTTGTGGTCGGAGAGGTTTCCCCTGCCGCCGATGAAGATGTGCAGCTTGCGCTTAATCTTCCAGTGGCCAATATCGACCCGAATGTTGATGTAATCAACAGTGAAGTGGCTTACTTCGATTCGAGTAATGCTAATGATATCCAAAGCTTCCCAGGCGAGTTTGAAGGGCAGGGGGAAACGGATAATCAAGGGCAAGGGGTCAATTTTGATAACCAAAACAGCGATGAAAGCTATCGCCTGATCTCCAGCACCTTCAGCCAAATTCGTTTAACTGATGAAAATCAGCAGCCATTACCACTGACCAATGTTCAGCCATCGGCCGGTGAAAGCCCATCCATTGTGATGATGGTGCCGAAAGGCTCTTACCCAACTATTCAGCGCGATTTTGATTTAACCACAGACTCTATTCAGATCCCGATTTACGTCTATCGCAGTGGACAAGGTTGGCAATATGTCGGTAACGGCATATTGACCAATGATTCTGCTGGCGAGCAGGCCACGAGCACGACGGACATTCCGATTGACGATCAGGGCGTCATTAGCCTAACGGGCCAAGAAGCGTTGCAACTGTACGTTAAGGTGGAGATCAGCCAAGCCAACCAGTGGATTCAGTGGATCAACTTGGACTGGCCGATCAAAGCGGGCGTTAATACCAATATCTGTCTGCAAGGTAAAGTCAGTTACCAAAACGGTGAAAAATTCTACGGGCAGATCAGCGTTCGCCTGCCTGATGGAGGAACCGAATGGCACTATATCGAAGATGGCGCATACAAAATTAACACACTGGTATCAGGCACTTCAGCCGAACCGACCAATGGAGCCTTGTGGTCCCTGCCAGTCTACAACCAAAAAACTTGGCAGACAGAATATGTGCAGATGCCAGCCACTCTCACCGTCGGTGGGTGTAATGATTTGCCCGAACTGGTGTTGGTCAACCCTTATGCGTGTACGTTAGAAGGACACACCTTTGAGTCGAATGGCAGCACGCCAGTGGCGAGTCAATACGTACGCATCAGCCACGCGCGTGGCCAAGATTACGCCTTCACCGATGCCAACGGTTATTACAGCCAAAGCGTGTTGTGTGACAGTGAGCTGGCGGTCAGCGCCCTTGGGCAGAACAAACCCGCGACGGTGACGAGCGTCGAAGAAAAAGCGACGTTGGATTTCACCAAAACCAACCAACCGCCGCTACTTGGGGCGTTGCTGCGCACGCCATCGCAAATGAAGATCGATGAAAGCGCCGATCTGCGTTGGTCGGTTTCTGACCCAGATGGGGATGCTGTGACGGTCAATATCGAGTGCGAAGGCGATGACAACTGCACCATTGAGCGCAGTGGCACGCGAGCGACCATCACGTTCAGTTCGATTGGCGAGAAAACGCTGGTGATCAGTGCGGATGATGGACAAACCCGGGCCGATGGCAGTGCTAATCCAGTACGCCGCTTCCCGATTACCGTGCGTGACAGCGACAACATCGCGCCGCAAATCATCGGTTTTGATTACGGCAACACCCGCTACTCTGCTGGAGAAACGATTAAAGTCCAGCAAGGTAACCAGGGCATAGTCACCGCCATTGCCCGTGATGGCAACGGCGACACGCTCAGCTATCAATGGAGTGGGAAATGCAGTGGCACCACGGATAAGTGCGATCTCGCGGCGGTCGAAGTTGGCGAACATACCGCCACACTGACCATCACTGACGATCACAACACGCCGCTCTCTAGCTCGGCCAACATCAAGTTCAACGTGGTGGCGGATCAAGCGCCAGTGATTGAGGTGCTCAGTGCTAACCCAAGCTCTGTCGGCAGTAACGGGCAGAACAACGTGACACTGATTACGCTGGCGGCGTTAGTGAGTGATGACTTTACCGCGCGTGATCAACTGCAACTGAGCTGGCGCCTAGTCAACAGCGACGAGCAAGATGTCACCTCTTTGCTGGGCGAGGCGTCTGGGCAAACCATTCGCTTAGCGGCCAACACCATCCCCGTTGGCAGTTATCAGGCGACGTTAAGCGTGACCGATACGGCAGCCACGCCAAACGTGAGCAGCAAATCGGTGGCGTTTACTGTGCTGGTGAATCAACCACCGTCAGTGGCGCTCAGCAGTAGCGTCACCAACATCACGGTTTTGCAAGGGCAGACGAACAGTGAAGCGGTGATTGTCACGGCGACAGTGTCGGATGACGATGGTAACTCAGGCCTAACGTTGGATTGGACCATGGCGAAAGGCGGTCAAGACATGAGCAGTGCACTGGCGTTGTCCGCTGACAAGCGGCAAGCCACCATCGCGGCGAACAGTTTGAGCGCAGGCAACTATGTGATCACGCTAAAAGCGACCGATGCGGTTGGTTTGAGCAGTGAATCTCAGCTGACTGTGAGTGTGGTCGAAGACAAAGCGCCGCAAATTCTTTCGTTGACAGCAACGCCAAGAATTCAGCAAGCGAATGAGTCGGGCACCAACCCGGATGCAATTAACTTCAGTGTCAGCGTGAGTGACGATAACGACGACGCTCCAACAGTGGCGTGGACGTTTAGCTCGGGCGTATCGGCCACGGTCAATGGCAACAGTGCCAGCATTGCAGCCGAAAGCTTAGCGGTTGGCGAATATCAAGCCAGCGTCACAGTCACGGATAACCAAGGTCAGGCGACAACGCAAAACCTCGCCTTCTCGGTACTCGAATTTTCAGGAAACATCGGAATTATTGTCGAATAATTGGCAGGGACAGAACTATGAAAACTCTATTCACACTTAAACCATTGGCAGTGGTTGTCGCTGCTGCAATCGGCTTGGTTGGCTGTAACGGCGAGAGCCAAGTGGCGTCGTCCCCCGATGCCACTCAAGATCAGAAAAGCGCTTCGGTAAAACTGGCGGCCAAGTTCCCCGCGCCCGAAGCGGGTGCTTCCTGGATTGGTAGCGCGAGTGAAATTGAAATCGATTTTTATCGTAACCAGTATGTGGGCAGCCTCTCGGAAGCAGAAGAGATACTCGAAGCTTACCGTTTTTGCCAACAAGACTCAGAAAAGCCGACCAACCAGAATCAGGCGGTGATGGTTGGCGACGAAGAGATGGAATGTTATGAGTTGCCAAACAACGGCATGAAAGAGCGCTTTGCGGTGGCGGCCTCACTCACCTCCACATCACCGACAGCATCAGTGAATCTCATGCCTGGCAAATACCGCGTAGAAGCCCACTTCTACGATGCGCAAGGTACTTTACGTGAAACCAGTGTCAGCTATGTCACCTTCACTGAGGGTGAGCATCAAGTCGCGCTCAAAGGGGTCTCTGCCACTTGGACTGCACAAACGCCTATCGCGCTCTCGTTGCTCAATAAAGCCCATGAGAAAGATTGGGATCCAGAAACCGAAGGCGTGCAAACGCCAGCCGAAGCACTGGGGCTAACGGGGAACATCCTGGGTTTGCATTTGCCAAGCTTGTATGGTTACTCGGGTAACTTGGGTAACAAGTTGAAATTGGAAGATGGTGAAGTGGAAGTGTTAACGGGCAATATGACCAACGGCAAAGCCTCTGCGGCGCTGTTAGCTCCCGTATGGCGAATTCAAGATGGCACCGGTGAGGCCGATCTACACCCCCAATCTAACCAAGATGGCCATGACACGGGTGATATGGTTGAGCCAGAAGAAATGGTGGAGTGGATGTCTCGCCACGATACGATTGCTGGGCTCTACCAGCAGTACGCGGCGGGGGAAAACAATGCGTTCATTGAACTCGGCAGCAAAGAGATATCAATCTCCTCTTTCGACTGGACTGATAAAGAGCAGGATAAGCCGACGAACACCTTCTGGAGCGCCTCTGTATTAATGGGTGTTGCGCATGTCAGTGGTGATGACGAAGACGATGTGGAACGTAGTGGCTGGAATATGGGCAACATCACCTATTGGGATCCAAGCCGCAATCAGAATGTCGATTCCGGCATCAAGGTGTTAAATGTTCACACCTGGCAGGAGCAAAACAACTACGAAAAAACCTTCTTGGATGTCTTGCAAGGCAGCGCGAACGCGTTTGTTGGTGGCAATACCATTAATGGCTTCTTCATCGAAGTGGTTGAAAAGGGAACGGAATCAGATGGTGCCGAAATACCGGCTCAGTACCTCGATGCCTCACTCAATGAGGTGGCTGTGCAAGCGGGCTTGTTGGTTAAAGCCAGCGAAAGCTGTCATGAGCTAACAAATCAGGAGGTGAGCTTCAGTAACCAGTACCGTTGGGATGAAGAAAATAGCCGCTGGGTCGCAGGGACAACCAACGAGCTGTTGCGAAACGCTTACAGTAATCTCTACCCAACCTTCAATAGCTATCGTAGTGGGCATCAAAGCCAGATTGATACCAACAATCTGAATATCAGTAATTATCAGGCTGAAATTGACACCGCTTTGGCCAATGGTGCTAGCGAGGCGGATGTTCAATGGATGAGAGATTCAATTACCAATTGGCAAAACAGAAACACTTTAGAGCTTGCGGCCATTGACGATCTCAATACTCTGGAAGCCGAGTTTAATGCAAATGTTGATCTCAATGGGGATGGTACGCCAGAGCTGTTTGAAGATGGTGTGTTCTACGCAGAGGGCTATTCATCGGGTTACTGCAACATCGATACGCAGTGGGATTCAGAGCAGCAGATCAATACCTACTCACTAAACTGTGAAGGGGTATCGGAAGCTGTGACCGAAGTGATGGCTTACACCACCACCACCACGGCAACCATGTGCGTGCAACCGTTTACGCTCAGCGCCTCTGAACTGGCGATTGATTACGGCACCGATGGTGGCGTGATCGTCGAATAAGGCCAATATCGAGTTAATCGTGTCATCGCTTTCATCACACCATGCTGCGACGTAGCATGGTGTGATGTTTTTTATAGCGCAGATAAATACGCTGGTTCACATTGGCTTTTATTGAACTGTTTGCGTGATACCGCTTGGCTTTTATCCATCAAGCAGATAAAAATTGAGTATCAATAGAAAGGATATCTTCACTACAGGAATTGCACGGATGCCGTACTTTCTTCGCCGTTTTCTTATGGTTTTCACTCTGCTTGGCTCAGCGTTACTGGCTAGCCATCCTGCGTTAGCGCAGAGCTGGTTAATTCGCATCAGTGACACCGGGTATAGCGAACGTTTTTCGCACCTAACGCCGCTGTATACTTTTACTGATCGAGACCGCCTGCTCAGTGTCAAACAAGCCGACCTCCTGCCTTTTTTCGCCGATAGCCAAGTGCGTTATATCGAGCCTGATGCGCTCTTGAAATTGCAAGAACCAATGCAATTAGAAGACCCAGTGCAACTTGAGGAGCCGTTGCAACCAGATGAACCACAGCCATTAAGCGATTTGCAGCAAAAGAGCGGTTTTTTGCGCGCCGCTCAGGCCGCCACTGAAGTGCAAGATGGCTTAGCGATTGCGGGCTTCTCGCAGCTCAGCGCAAGCGAGCGACAGTGCGATGCCATGCGTGTCGCGGTGCTGGATTCCGGTGTTGATATCAGCCATGCAGCGCTCAGCCATGTGCTTTTCTCTGCGCCTTTTGATGTGATCAACCCAAGCGCCAGCATGAGCGATCCGTTTGGTCACGGCACGCATGTAACGGGGATTCTAGCGGCTAAACCAAGCGAAAACAGCAGCGCTCAAGGGGCATGCAGCAGCGCACAAGTGATGCCAATCCGCTTTTTAGGCGACACAGGCGGCGGGAAAATCGCCGATGCAGTGACGGGCATTCGCTGGGCGATAGACCACCAAGCCAACATCATCAACCACTCTTGGACGGTGACCCAATACTCGCAAGCGCTGTGGGATGTAATGAAGGAAGCCGACCAACTCGGCATCATTCAAATTGTCGCCGCAGGTAACTCGGGTCTCGATCTAGAACGCGACGACTTTGATGTCTATCCAGCCGAGTTTGCCGCCAAACTGCCCGCGATGTTAGCGGTCGCTAACTGGGACAACGCAAACCAACGGCTCAACAGCACCAGCAATTTCAACTGGGCCAAGGCCGACTTAGCCGCGCCTGGCACCCATATTCTCAGCTTAGCGCCGAATAACGCCACTAAAACAGAAAGCGGCACGTCGATGGCGGCGCCATTTGTCACGGCGGCCAGCGCCATGCTTTGGCAACAAAACCCCAATTGGTCGGCGGGAGAGGTCGTCAGCGCCTTAGTGCAGCAGAGCCAAACTAGCGCGTCACTGGTTAGCCGGGTGAGGCAAGGACGCATGCTCAGTGTGGCCAATTTTGCCGATATCACGGCAACTGACCCGCAAGTGCTGTCGATTGAGCGAAGCTCTGGTCAGTTTCGTCTCGCCGGGCATCGCTTAGACGAAGTCAGCGCTTGGCGCTATCGCAGCGCTGCGCAAAACAGTACTTTGGCAGAACGTGAGCGATCACTCACACCGTTGCAATCCAGTGAGAGCTTGGTCTCTTTTAGTGATTGGGATATGCCAGCTGGCTGGCTGGAGTGGCAAAGCGCGGGCGGAGAGTGGAAGCAACTTGAGTATCTGCCTGATGTTCCTGCGCCCATCAATCTCTATCAACAAAGCATGGAGCGTGGTCAGCTGCTGACTTGGCAGGGCAGCGATTATGCCAGCGAGTACCAAATTTACCGTACCAGTAACAAGAGCTACAAACAGAAGATTGCTAGCGTGAGTGGCATAACCAATCAGTATCTCGATAGCGAAGGCAGCAGTGACGCTAGCTATCAGGTGCGCTTGGTGTATCGCATCGAGGTGGGCGGCCGTGAGTTTGAACTAACTTCTCCGCTGAGTGAAAGCTCATCAGATTCCGTCGGCGAGGTCATCCAAGTGGGCCCGGTGCCGATGCAGCAAGAGGCGTGGGTGAGCTTTTTTGTTGACGAAACGAACGTGGACTTAGCCATCATCGAAGACACGCAAAATTTAGTGCACGAGGTGGTGGGCAACCGAGTTCGCCTTGCAACCGATGTGGCGCAAACCGGGCAAATCACGGTAAAAAACCGCCTCACCGAAGCGCGGCAAATGGCTTTGATTACCATAGCGGAAGCAGAAAACTGGGGCGTTTCGCTATCAGGGCAGTCGCTACGGCTGGATTTGACCTCTGCACAACTTTCTGGCGCGCAGCAAATTGCCGATGGACGCATACTGCTCTCAGGCCAATGGCTCGCTGCGCAAGGCGGCATTTTGATCCGCCCTGAGCAAGCAAACTATCAGTTTACCCAAGCCAAAGTGATCGGTAGCAGCGGAGAGAGAGCGGTTATGTTAACTAACCGTGGGCAAAGTCTCGCCATCAGCACGGGTGCCATCGCCAATGCGCAAAGCGCCGCAGAGCAAAGCGATACTTTTCAAATTCTGCTCGAAATGAGTGTCAGCCCTCTTGCGGTCGCTGGAGAGAAACGCAGCGACAGTCGCTGCTTTCTCGCCACGTCTCTGTTTGCCGACCAACCACAAACGCTGGCCTATTACCGCCACTTTCGCGACGAGGTATTACTTAATCTCCCCGGCGGCGACTGGCTGGTGGCGCAGTATTATCACTGGTCCCCACGCCTCGTCGTCTGGGCAGAAGAGCACCCTTGGTTTAAAGCCGTAATGCGGTGGGTGTTGGGGTAAAAGGCGAAAAGCGGGGAAAGAAGGTTGCTAGGAAAAGCGGGAAAAGCGGTCCTGGTTCCTAGGTTGCTAGGTTCTAGGAAGAGCGGGGAAGAGCGCTTTTTCTTCCGCTTTTGCATTTCCCAGGACCCAGGACCCAGAACCTAGAACCCTCTCTTCCTCTGTTGCTTTCCCTAGTAATCTAGTCCCTAGTAATCTCGCTTTTTCTTCCGCTCTTGCTTTCCTAGAACCAAGGGCCCAGAACCCAGGACCATTTTTCCGCTCTTGCTCTTCCGCTTTCGCTTTCCTAGAACCAAGGGCCCAGAACCCAGGACCATTTTTCCGCTCTTGCTCTTCCGCTTTCGCTTTCCTAGAACCAAGGGCCCAGAACCCAGGACCATTTTTCCGCTCTTGCTCTTCCGCTTTCGCTTTCCTAGAACCAAGGGCCCAGAACCCTCTTTTCCGCTCTTAATCCCTATCCAAATACCTCAAATACGCATTTCTTAAACGCACTTGTTGGTTTTCGAGGTAGCCAGCGCCATAGCGACCACGGTTGTGGTATTGACGTTCCAAGCTGTGTTGGAAGTTGACTGCGCCGCCAAGGCCGTTATTGATGTAGTTGTGCTTCTCATGAATGCGGGTTTGCAGTGAGAAATCAAACTGGTCGATGCCGCGAACTTGCAAGTAACCCGGTTTCATGCCGCGCCAAACATCAATCGGGAAGGCGACACCAAGCGTTAAGAACTGCTCTTTGTCTTTGCCTTCGAACTGGCTATTAAGGTAACGAGCGAAAACGTTGAAATCGCCAAACCAATGATTGGTGGTGATCTCATAGCCTTTGTCGCTGTTCCAAAACTCACCGCCGACAATATCCAATTGCCAATCCCACTCGGGGCGTGAGTAGTGGTAACCCGCCAAGCTGACTGACTTTTCCTGACCTTTGATATCGCGATGCTCATAATCACTGTACTGGTAAGAAAGCGAATGGTGACCTTGCGGAGAGTGCCAAGCGAGATCATGGGTATAACCTTCATAATCAGTACGAATGCGGCCAAGAGACAATTGATAAGCAAAGCCATAAGGTAGGGAGAAGGCTTGGTGCGCCACCACGCGATCCACCCCGCGCTCAAAGGCCGAATTTTGCCAGTAGCCACCTTCTTCGTAGTCATCACTGTTGGCCACGGGTGTCACATGGCGAATATCCAGTGCGGCGCCTTTCCATAAGGGAGCGTAAATATTGCTGGCTAAAGCTAAGCTGTAATCCCACACCCCGTACTCGGTCGCCACGCCATAGCGCAGTGTTGGCGACAAACTCAGTTGCACGCGGCCAAAACCGGACGCTTGTTGCTCGCCCTGCCAATCGGCGGCGTCGAGCACTTCACCTGGGTTGCTGGTGTCAAAGGCGAGATCGCGACAGGCGATGTTGTCGCGCAGAAAATCGCGATAACACTGCGCCGAGCTACTCACTTTGCTGGTCGCAATACCATTGGTCAGGGCGATCACTTGGAACTTGTCGCTGGTGAGTTCGAGCTCTGCCGCCGCGCTTTGCCCGTAGTAGCTAGACACTATCCCCAATGCCACACCAAGGCCATCAACTTGGTTCTGGTTATAACGGCGGTTTTCCAGTGTGACAATCAACTGCCCATCGTGGCGGCCAAGGCGCACATTCAAAAAGCCCTCGTCCAGCAGCGCTTGTTTTAGTGCTTGTAGCGAAGCGCTTTGCGCATGTTGTTGCGCGATGGTCAGTTTGTCTTGCAGGGTGAGGCGGTCACTGATTTTGGTGGGTTCGGTGATAAATTTGCTCGCCAGCGGCACACTCACTTGGGTTTGCCATAGTGGCTGTTCACTCTTTTCATGGCTGGTGTAAAGCTGATAACCGAGCGAGGCTTTCACGCCGTAAGGGAGGAAATCCTCGGGCGTCATCACTTTGACCATCGCATTGTAGGCCACGCTGTCGTATTCGCCGAGCAACTGAACGAAATCGAAAGGTTGATACTCAATGCCACCAAACGCGCCGTTCATCACTTGCGGGTTTAAGGTGGAAGAACCATAGCCAAGGCTGGCACGCACAGGCAGCGCATCAAAGGTGTAGTCGGCAACCACATATTTGGTTTCAAAATTGTTGGCCGCACCGCCCCAATCTTGCATACCAAAGGCCAGCTTGAGATTGTCATGGTGGTAGAAGTTGGGGATCTGATATTTAAACGAAGCGGAGAGGTCGCGAATCCCACCCGTTTTAGGGTTCTCATACAAATTGGTATCGTAGGTTTTCGTTACAATCCGCCCATGGGCTTCTAGCCCTTGGAATAAGCCCAAGGAGAATTTCAGCACATCCAGCTCAGCGATCTCGCCGCGAAAGGGTACGCCTTGGGCGAAGGTGTAACTAAAATCGCCGCTTTGCATCACTTGCGCGTTGGGGGTTAGAACAAGGCCAGAAAAGGCCTGATTGGCTGAGGTGACAGATAAAGGCGCACAAAGAGCGGCGCTGCTTAAAGGTAAACCACCCAGCAGCATCGCCAAGCGAATAGGATTAAGCTTCATCGGGTATCCTAAGAAAAAAGAGTCCATTTGATAACAAAAAGGCACTCACAAAGAGTGCCTTTAGCTAGCAGCTAGCGTGTTTCAGCCGAAATTAATCGCCAGTGCTACCGCCGTTACCGCCAGTACCAGTACCAGTACCTGTTGGTGGCTGGGTTGGGTCAACTGGTTTTGGTGGCACAACTGCATCATCCACTTTGGTTTCATCGACAGTTACGTCAGGAACAACGCCGTCATCGCCAGTACTGTCAATGCTGGTTTTGATGTCATTAACGAGGTTAATAACAACTTCTTTAGTGCCATCTTTAGACTTTGGATAGTCAGGGAACTCAGTAGTTACCGCTGTCACAGTCTTGCTTACTGAAGCCGCTAGAGAGTCGGCAGTAATTTCTTTAGTTGCAGACTCTTTTGCCACTAGAGTGTCAGAAAGTACGTGAGTTGTTGCCACAATTTTAGAGTACGTGTCAGCAACCGTTGGGTTTGCTTTCAATGTTTCGATAGCAGTAGAAGTATCTGAAAGAAGCTGCTCTAGGGTGACACCAGTGTCATTTGTTAGAGCATCAGTATCGATGCCTAGTTTTGCTAGTGACGCTTTTGCTTTCTCTGGAGTGTAAGGTTCGTTGCCCAGTTCTAGAGCAATAAAGGTTGTGAGCGGAGAAGCAGTCACTTTAGTGCCTGCAGTCGCAAAACCACGTGGTACCGAGTAAGAAACATTTTTCATGTTTTTACCGTTGGAGGTGTCTGTTACAACGAAACTAGGGTCTGCTTTCTGCGCGTCAGTTAAGCCGAAAGAGAAAGTACATTGAGCTGGGTCGCTGATCACTTGGGAATCAACGGCACCTGGAATATTGGCAAAGCCATCGTAGTTTGTACGTGGAATTGGGCCAGAAGTACCATCTGCACAAGAGTAAGTGCCTGGAATCCCCCAGATAGCACCATCGTAAGCCTGTACTTGCTTAACAGGATCTTTGCCATCACTGCCGCAACCTGCAAGCAAAGCTGCAGCCACACACGCTGTTAGTAGTTTAGTTTTCAAAATTAAGCTCCGGTTGTTTTAATTGGATCCAAACGCAACCTCAAGCATAGCGTTATATTAACAATGTGTAAATACTGAGCAAATTCTACGTCAAGAAAAATTCATAGAAAAGGGGGGGGAGGAAAGGGAAAGGAAAGGTACTAGGTGCTAGGAAGAGCGGGGAAGAGCGAGAAAAGCGGGTAAGAGCGGTCCTGGGAAGGGCGAGGGCGGCCCTGGTTCCTGGGAGAAAAGCGGGGAAAAGAAGGTTGCTAGGAACTAGGAAGAGCAGGGAAGAGCAGGGAAGAGCGAGAAAAGCGGGTAAGAGCGGTCCTGGGAAGGGCGAGGGCGGCCCTGGTTCCTGGGAGAAAAGCGGGGAAAAGAAGGTTGCTAGGAACTAGGAAGAGCAGGGAAGAGCAGGGAAGAGCAGGAAGAGCGGTCCTGCTTTTCCGCTTTTGCTTGCCCTCGTAACCTAGCTTCTAGAAAACTCGTTTCCTGCTTTACCTGCTTTTGCTCTTCCCAGAACCCAGTGCCCAGAACCCAGGACCTTCTTTTCCCTCTCTTCCGCTCTTGCTTTCCCAGGACCCAGGGCCCAGAACCTAGAACCTTCTTTTCCCTCTCTTCCGCTATTGCTTTCCCAGGACCTTCTCTTCCGCCCTTGCTCTTCCTAGTCCCTAGTCCCTAGAGCACCATATAGTTTGAATTTTAAGCAGCTAAACCCATCGCTATATGCAAGTTGGTAATGGCTGCCGTTCTGTTTAAATCATATTCATTTAGCCGCAAGCCTCGGTACCTTGCTCTAGGACCTTTGCGGTTGCAGATTGATGCTAGAGAGTGCTCTACTTTGACCCGCTCTCTAGCATCAGCCCGACCTTGAGACGTACTTACGTACTTCTGAAGTTTTTGCAGCATCGCTTCCTGCTCGTGTATTTTAATTTTTCGACCTTTCTCTGATGTCGTACAATCTGCTTTCTTCGGACAAGCGTTGCATTCCGTTGATTTAAAACGGGCTTGCGCTACTTTTCCAGACTTTATCATGGCAACTTTCCCTGCCTGCCGGGCACATGACACAACCTTCAACCAAGTCAATTTGGAAGGCGTTTTTACTCAGTGCTCTCTTGGACGGCGGTGTCCATGGTTTTGCAACGACCTCTTTCCCAGCTTCGTACAGCTCCGTTGTCCAGTGAGCAGCTAAATAACCCCTATCTATTTGAATTTGTTTAACTTCACCGTAAGCATTGACTTTGGGTTTTAAGTACTCCGACGCCTTGTGCTCCGGTTCGTTGGCAGGACGGACACAGGTCGCTAATATTAGCTTGTTGTCTAAGTCGACAGCAATATGTTGCTTAAACCCGCTAATCGTCCTTGAGCTTGATTTTCGCCCATGGCGCATTGTTGAGTCTGAGATAGAGATTTGCCTATCCGGCACCGAACCCTCTTTTACTTTAGGTCCATTTCCGTCCGGGTCGGGGTCAATATTCTGCTCCAAAACCTTTTCAAGTAAAGTGAGGCTCTCTTCCAGCCCTTTATGTTTAATAAAGGCGGAGGGTTGTTTTTCTAACCAATGCTTCAGAGCGTCAACATCATTTTGCAAGGTTTCAACGGCTTGATGCTTCTCGTTTTTATCTGACCAATCAATGTCTAACGCCGCTTTGACACTGCTTTTTCCTACCAGTTGTAGACCACATTCTTCGATAAGTTCTTCTTCTGAGATCATCTTGATTTGTGCAGCACAATTGACGACTAATTCAAGAGCATGTCCCACTAAATTGAACGTGTCTTCAACTCGCCCAGCGCCCTGTAGTGGGGCTGAGTCTAGGGCCACTCTGAGCTGAACATGACTAAAACCTCCCACTTCACGAGCGACATTTACGGTATGTTCAAGTAAAACTACATCCATATCGTTCGCAATTAAACGATGACGAAAATCACATAAGGTACCTTGTGAAAATGGCGATTCCTCGCTGCCTAGGCAGTCCAATACCATTTGCCAACGTTGGTCAAACATCGCTTCTAATGTCGCTCCCGCATCCGATTTTTGCTCGTATGCTTGGAGAATCGTTGCCATAGCTAAAAGAGCGGCCGGAACAGCAGGCTTTCCTCGTGGGTGGTCAGCATACATCGCCATAAGCTTATGATTAATCTCTTCATTAATGAT
Organism: Vibrio navarrensis; assembly: GCF_015767675.1. Lineage (NCBI taxonomy): Bacteria > Pseudomonadati > Pseudomonadota > Gammaproteobacteria > Vibrionales > Vibrionaceae > Vibrio > Vibrio navarrensis. Next base: position 247,384 of record NZ_CP065217.1, read on the forward strand.
GAGATGACGATTGGTGCGTAAGAACACAAACAGTTTTCCGGTCTGTTTTAACTTTTTGCAAATAAACTGCTCTTTTTTGGAAAGAGCAGTAGGTGGTTCCCAGTTTCTAGAATTAGACATAATCCATCAGTTGATAAGTTAATAATACTGTGTATTTGATCATGTTTTGGGTCTAAAGTCACTGTGTGATTTTTAAACTGATCGGTGCTCTAGTCCCTAGTCCCTAGTCCCTAGTCCCTAGTCCCTAGTCCCTAGTCCCTAGTCCCTAGAGCACCATATAGTTTAAATTTTAAGCAGCTAAACCCATCGCTATATGCAAGTTGGTAATGACTGCCGTTCTGTTTAAATCATATTCATTTAGCCGCAAGCCTCGGTACCTTGCTCTAGGACCTTTGCGGTTGCAGATTGATGCTAGAGAGTGCTCTACTTTGACCCGCTCTCTAGCATCAGCCCGACCTTGAGAAGTACTTACGTACTTCTGAAGTTTTTGCAGCATCACTTCCTGCTCGTGTATTTTAATTTTTCGACCTTTCTCTGATGTCGTACAATCTGATTTCTTCGGACAAGCTTTGCATTCCGTTGATTTAAAACGGGCTTGCGTTACTTTTCCAGACTTTATCATGGCCACTTTCCCTGCAGGACATGTGACACAACCTTCAACCAAGTCTATTTGGAAGGCGTTTTTAGTCAGTACTTTTTTGGACGGCGGTGTCCATGGTTTTGCAACGACCTCTTTCCCAGCTTCGTACAGCTCCGTTGTCCAGTGAGCAGCTAAATAACCCCTATCTATTTGAATTTGTTTAACTTCACCGTAAACATTGACTTTGGGTTTTAAGTACTCCGACGCCTTGTGCTCCGGTTCGTTGGCAGGACGGACACAGGTCGCTAATATTAGCTTGTTGTCTAAGTCGACAGCAATATGTTGCTTAAACCCGCTAATCGTCCTTGAGCTTGATTTTCGCCCATGGCGCATTGTTGAGTCTGAGATAGAGATTTGCCTATCCGGCACCGAACCCTCTTTTACTTTAGGTCCATTTCCGTCCGGGTCGGGGTCAATATTCTGCTCCAAAACCTTTTCAAGTAAAGTGAGGCTCTCTTCCAGCCCTTTATGTTTAATAAAGGCGGAGGGTTGTTTTTCTAACCAATGCTTCAGAGCGTCAACATCATTTTGCAAGGTTTCAACGGCTTGATGCTTCTCGTTTTTATCTGACCAATCAATGTCTAACGCCGCTTTGACACTGCTTTTTCCTACCAGTTGTAGACCACATTCTTCGATAAGTTCTTCTTCTGAGATCATCTTGATTTGTGCAGCACAATTGACGACTAATTCAAGAGCATGACCGACTAAGTTGAATGTATCTTCAACTCGACCTGCGCCCTGTAATGGCGCTGAGTCTAGGGCCACTCTAAGCTGAACATGGCTGAAGCCTCCCACTTCACGAGCGACATTTACGGTATGTTCAAGTAAAACCACGTCCATATCGTTCGCAATTAAACGATGACGAAAATCACATAAGGTTCCTTGTGAAAATGGCGATTCCTCGCTACCTAGACAGTCCAGTACCATTTGCCAACGTTGGTCAAACATGGCTTCTAACGTCGCTCCGGCATCCGACTTTTGCTCGTATGCTTGGAGAATCGTTGCCATAGCTAAAAGAGCGGCCGGAACAGCAGGCTTTCCTCTTGGGTGGTCAGCATACATTGACATAAGCTTCTGATTAATCTCATCATTAATAATGAGATGACGATTGGTTCGCAAGAACACAAATAGCTTGCCAGTCTGCTTTAACTTTTGGCAAATAAACTGCTCTTTTTTTGAAAGAGCAGTAGGTGGTGCCCAGTTTCTAGAATTAGACATAATCAATCAGTTCATGAGTTAACAATACTGTGTATTTGATCATGTTTTGGGGCTAAAGTCACTGTATGTTTTTTAAACTGATCGGTGCTCTAGTCCCTAGTCCCTAGTCCCTAGTCCCTAGTCCCTGCTCTCCCCCCTTCCCCAAAAAAACAATTTGTGCTGTACGCCACAATATGGATAATAAGCCGCCATAAATATTATTAATCATGACAGAATCCTAACAACTGTCATGAAACGTCAGTAATTTGTCGTTTGGTTTCTTATCCGGCGGCAAATTCATCATGCGCTGTGTGGTTGTGCGTATACACCAACGGGCGGTAGCGTGCCTAAACTGTGATGCTCTGATTAAATAGATGTTTAATTTCAAAGCGTTAACAATGAACTTGTCTTGGTGTGTACAAACAACTGACGCTGTTTTCAATCCCTGATTAGGCATTAGACAGCGTAAATAACAGAATGAAAAATAACGGAATATCGGGTTTTAAAACCGGGGCTGTGTAAACAGACTATAAAATCAGACTATGAAATATAGTTAAGTGCGATCATGGAAGCGTGTTTAACTATATTGAATACCTGAGCCTAGCAAAGGCTAGCTACTCCGGAAATCAAAACCACTTTGTGTTCACCCAAGAGTGCGGTTAATCACTCTGGCATTATGATGATTTGGCTTACATGGAACTAAAAAGAAAACTTCTGTTAGCAACCTTGCTACCTGTCTTGCTTGCTGGATGTACCGTACCCGGCTCTCACCTCCCCATCGACAACAAAACGCGCGTTGAAACCAATCAGAGCGAAGAAAACGATCTCTCGCAAATGGTGAATCTCTACCCGCTGACAACGCAAACCATCTCGACCTACCTCACCACGCCGCCTTCGGTTTCTCGTGCTAACCCTGAGCTTGATAGCCAGCTTGCGCGTTACGAATACCAAATTGGCCCCGGTGACATTCTCAACGTGACCATTTGGGACCACCCCGAACTGACCATTCCTGCCGGCTCTTACCGTAGCGCCGAAGAGGCAGGTAACTGGGTTCATGCTGATGGCACCATTTTCTATCCTTATATTGGTACTGTCGAGGTGGCGGGTAAAACCGTGCGTGAAGTACGTGCCGATATCGCCAAGCGCTTAGCGAAATTTATCGAAAGCCCTCAGGTGGATGTTAACGTTGCCGCGTTTCGCTCGAAAAAAGCCTACATCACAGGGGAAGTTTCCAGCCCAGGCCAACAGCCGATCACCAATATCCCGCTCACCCTGCTGGATGCGGTTAACCGCGCTGGCGGCCTAGCGCAAGACGCCGATTGGCGCAATGTGACCCTAACGCGCAACGGTGAAGAGCAACAAATCTCCCTTTATGCGCTGATGCAGCGTGGCGATCTCACACAAAACCGCTTATTGCAACCGGGCGACATCGTCCACGTGCCGCGCAACGACGGACAAAAAGTGTTTGTGATGGGCGAAGTAAAAGATCCCAAACTGCTGAAGATGGATCGCTCCGGCATGAGCCTGACCGAAGCCCTCAGCAGTGTCGGCGGTATTAACGAGCTCTCTGCCGACGCAACTGGCGTGTTTGTTATCCGCACTTCAGACAACAAATCCGAGCGCATGGCCGACATCTACCAACTCAATATCAAAGACGCCTCTGCTTTAGTCATCGGCACTGAGTTTGACCTCAAACCGTATGACATTGTGTACGTCACCGCCGCGCCAATCACCCGCTGGAACCGTTTGATCGGCCAGCTACTGCCAACCATCACTGGCTTTAACAACCTAACCGAAGGCGCGTTAAGGGTGAAAACTTGGCCGTAAGAAAATGCGAAGCATTTTAAAGGGACGAGGGAAGAGCAGGGACGAGGAAGAAAGAGCAGGAGCGAGTTTTCTAGGGACTAGGAAAAGAGAAAGAGCAAAAGCCTAGCAAACTGCTCTTACCTAGTAATCTAGCAACCTTCTCTTCCTAGCAACCTAGGAAAAAAGGAAAATCATGCGTTATAAAGAGCTGGAAATTTGGAGACGTAGCTATCAAGTTGTTTTGCAAGTTTACAGCTTACTTAAAAGTTGCCGAGATTATGGCTTAAAAGATCAAATTTCGCGTGCTGCAGTTTCTGTTCCATCAAATATTGCAGAAGGCTCTGAAAGAGGTAGTTATAAAGACAACATTCGTTTTCTTTATATTGCTAAAGGTTCTTGCGCTGAGTTGGCAACACAGATTTCTCTAGCAACTGATTTGGGTTACATCCACTCGGAAAATGGGTTGGAACTAGAGTCAGAAATATTAGAAGTAGGTCGAATGATTGGCGGCTACATTAAATTTCTTTCTCAGCATGTGAAAGAAGATAGCGCCGAATATTTCTAGGAAGGGCGGAAAAGCAGGAGCGAGTTTTCTAGGGACTAGGAAAAGAGAAAGAGCAAAAGCCTAGCAAACTGCTCTTACCTAGTAACCTAGCAACCTTCTCTTCCTAGCAACCTTCTCTTCCCTAGCAATCTAGAAAACTGCTCTTACCTAGCAACCTGAGGAAACATGTTTAACAAAATTCTAGTCGTTTGTGTCGGTAACATCTGCCGTTCTCCTACTGGGGAGCGTGTGTTGCAAAAGTTACTGCCGCATAAAACCATTGCTTCTGCGGGCATTGCTGCGGAAAAAAGCCGTTTAGTCGGTAAGCCAGCCGATCCCATGGCGATCGAAGTCGCGGCCGAGCACGGGGTGGATGTGGAAAACCATCACTCTCAACAGTTAACCCCGCAGCTATGCAGCCAGTATGATCTCATCTTAGTGATGGAAAAAAGCCATATGGAAGCGCTGACGCAAATGGCACCAGAAGCACGCGGCAAAACCATGTTATTCGGCCAATGGATCGGGCAAAAAGAGATCCCCGACCCATACAGACAAAGTAAAGAAGCCTTTGACTACGCTTACAAGTTAATTGACGAAGCTGCCCAAGCCTGGGCGAAGAAGTTGTAGAAGAGCGGTTAAGAGCGGGTCCTAGGGGAAAAGCGGCCCTAGTTCCTAGGAAGAGCAAAATCTAGAACCCAGAACCTAGGACCCAGAACCTAGAACCCAGAACCTAGAACCTAGAACCTTATTCAAAAATCCACCAACCCGGAAATTTACGAGACAATGACAACACCACAAACTCGACCTTCTGTTGATAACGCTTCTGACGAAATCGATTTAGGCAAGCTGCTTGGTATTTTATTGGATGCCAAATGGTTCATCTTCGCCATTACCTTTATCTTCGCGGTCGGTGGGGTGGCGGTGGCGCTGCTTTCTACGCCGATCTACAAAGCCGATGCCTTGCTGCAAATTGAGCAAAAAAGCTCCGGTGGCATTAGCTCTTTGGTGGGCGATATGGGCGAACTGTTCTCGCAGGAATCTTCCGCCACCACTGAAATTGAAATTATCAAATCGCGCATGATTTTGGGCGACACGGTGGATAAATTTAACCTCACCACCGTTATAGAGGCGAAGTACTTCCCGCTAGTCGGCAAGGGCCTCGCGCGTATGGCTGGTAAGGTAAACCAGATTGAGGTGAGCCGCTACCAAGTGCCCGATTACGCGCAGGGGATGAGTCATACCCTAGTGGTGACCGATGAAGCGCAGCAAAGCTACCAGCTTGTGCGTGAAGATGACACTGTAGTACTGCAAGGTAAAGCGGGCGAGCTGGCGAAAAACGACGGTTATGAACTGTTTGTTACCGAGCTGCGTTCTCACACTGGGCAAGAGTTTGCCATTGGCCAGCGCAACCGTTTAGAGGCGATTGAATGGTTAAAACAAAATCTCTCCATTTCTGAGCGCGGCAAGCAGACCGGGATTTTACAACTGAGCTTTGAAGGCGAAAACCGCAAGCAAATTAGTGAGATCCTCAACCACATTAGCCAAACCTACTTTTTACAAAACGTTGAGCGCAATTCTGCGGAAGCGGAAAAAAGCCTGACCTTTTTAAAAGGCCACCTACCGGATATTAAAGACAGCCTCACCGCCGCCGAAGACAGCTTAAACCGTTTTCGCCAAGAGAACGACTCTATCGATCTCGGCCTAGAAGCCAAGTCGACCTTGGATGTGATGGTGAAGCTTGAAGCGCAGCTCAACGAACTGACTTTTAAAGAGAGTGAAATTAGCCAGCGCTTTACCAAAGATCACCCGGCTTATATTTCGCTACTCGATAAACGTGAAACGCTACTTAAAGAGCGCGAGCGTTTAAACCAGCAAGTACAAAAGCTGCCGAAAACCCAGCGTGAAGTGCTGCGTATGACACGTGATGTGGAAGTGAACCAGCAGATCTACATTCAGCTACTCAATAAAGTGCAAGAGCTGAGCATCATCAAAGCAGGCACGGTGGGCAATGTGCGCATTTTGGATGAAGCGCAAACCTTTATCAAACCAATCAAACCGAAAAAACCACAGATTGCGGTGCTAGCCACCTTGCTGGGCGGCATGCTCAGTGTGGCGTTTGTGCTAGTTAAAGCCGCATTGCACCGCGGAGTTGAAACACCCGATCAAATCGAGCAGATTGGCCTTTCTGTGTACGCCAGTGTGCCAAAATCAACCCTGCAATTAGCTTTAGCCGAAAAACTCAAGCGCAAAGGCAAACACAACAAAGACTTGGCGCTGCTTTCAGAGAGTAACCCGGCGGACCTTTCCATCGAAGCGCTGCGCGGCCTGCGCACCAGCTTACACTTTGCCATGCTGGAAGCGAAAAACAACGTGCTGATGATCTCTGGCCCCGCACCGGGCATTGGTAAATCCTTTATCTCCACTAACTTTGCCGCCGTGGCGGCGAAAACGGGGCAAAAAGTACTATTGGTAGATGCCGATATGCGCAAAGGCTATTTGCAGCAATGTTTTGGCCTTAAGTGGGAAAATGGCCTCTCGGATTACCTAGCGGGCAAGATCGATACCGCGACTGCCGTGCAACACGTCAAAGTGGATAACCTCGATATTATCACCCGCGGCCAAGTGCCACCTAACCCATCAGAGCTTTTAATGCACCCGCGCTTTAAACAGTTGGTGGAGTGGGCGAGTGAAAACTATGACTTAGTGATTATCGATACCCCGCCAGTACTGGCGGTGACCGACCCAAGTATTGTTGGCTCACTCGCAGGCACCACGCTGATGGTGGCACGCTTTGGGCAAAATACAGTGAAAGAGATTGAAGTGGCACGTAACCGCTTTGAGCAAGCGGGCATTGAGGTGAAAGGCGTAATTCTGAATGCCACCGAGAAACGTGCATCAAGTTACTACGGCTATGGTTATTACAACTACAGCTATGGTGAGAGTAAGAAAGCCTAAATCACAGGGAGGGCCAATAAATAGCTTCAGTCCTTCCTATTTAATGAAACCAAATACTTAAATTTTTTGTTGGTTAGTAGTATGTCAAAGAAAAAAGTTCTTACCGTTTTTGGCACCCGTCCAGAAGCGATTAAAATGGCGCCGTTAGTCCACGCTTTGGCGGCAGATGAGCGTTTTGAAGCTAAAGTCTGTGTAACTGCTCAGCATCGTGAAATGCTCGACCAAGTATTAGAGCTGTTCGAAATTACGCCGGACTACGATCTAAACCTGATGAAAGCAGGTCAAACGCTCAATGAAGTGACTGCGCGAATTCTGTTAGAGTTAAAGCCTGTTTTACAGGAATTTAAACCCGATGTCGTGCTCGTTCACGGAGACACAGCAACAACGTTTGCAGCCAGCCTTGCCGCCTATTATGAGCAAATTGCTGTTGGTCATGTTGAGGCGGGGCTGCGCACCGGAAACATCTACTCGCCATGGCCAGAGGAAGCCAACCGTAAGCTCACGGGGGCGTTAACCACATATCATTTTGCACCAACGGAAACTTCCAAGCAAAATTTGCTGCAAGAGAATTACGCGCCAGAGAATATTTTCATCACGGGTAATACGGTGATTGATGCGCTGCTGATGGTGAAAGAAAAAATAGAACAAGATGCCGATCTAAAAGCAACCTTAGCAGCACAGTTCCCTTACTTAGATGAAAGCAAAAAACTCATTTTAGTGACAGGTCATCGACGCGAAAGCTTTGGCGGTGGTTTTGAGCGTATCTGTGAAGCTCTAGCAAAAACAGCGAAACAGCACCCCGAGGTGCAAATTCTCTACCCTATGCACCTAAACCCTAACGTGCGTGAACCCGTTAATCGTATTCTAGGTAGTGTGGAAAATGTGCTGCTGATTGAGCCGCAACAGTACTTACCCTTTATCTACTTAATGGACCGAGCGCACATTATTCTCACCGATTCCGGCGGTATTCAAGAAGAGGCTCCATCCCTTGGCAAACCCGTGTTGGTGATGCGTGATACCACCGAACGGCCAGAAGCGGTGGCTGCAGGAACAGTTAAATTAGTGGGAACAGATGTAGAAAAAATCGTCTCCAACCTAAACACCTTGCTGACCGATACTGAAGCCTATCAAGCGATGAGCTTTGCTCATAACCCATACGGTGATGGTAAAGCGTGCCAGAGAATTCTAGATTCCTTGTGCAAGTAACTTTTAAATATCTCCTAGAACCAGGAAGAGCAGGCCCTAGGTTCTAGGAAGAGCAGGTTCTAGGAAGAGCTAAAACCTAGAACTAAATTTATATATATTTTTAGGACTCGTAAAAATGTCTTTTGAAACCATTTCAGTAATCGGCTTAGGCTATATCGGTTTACCTACTGCGGCGATGTTTGCATCACGTAAAAAGAAAGTGATTGGTGTGGATGTTAACCAACATGCTGTTGATACCATTAATCAAGGCAAGATTCATATTGTAGAGCCAGATCTCGATATGATGGTGCATGCAGCAGTCAGCGGCGGCTATTTAAAAGCAACTACCACACCAGAAGCGGCCGATGCCTTTTTGATTGCCGTGCCAACGCCATTCTTACCTTGTGTAGAGGGCGATATTCCAGCACCGGATCTCTCTTACATTGAAGCCGCGAGTAAAGCGATTGCTCCTGTACTGAAAAAAGGCGACTTGGTGATTTTAGAATCGACCTCTCCTGTTGGTGCAACCGAGCAAATGGCCGCATGGCTTGCTGAAGCGCGCTCTGATATTACCTTCCCGCAAACACACGCTGAAGAAGCGGATGTAAATATTGCACACTGCCCAGAGCGCGTTTTACCTGGCCATGTGGTGCGTGAGCTAGTTGAAAACGACCGAGTAATTGGTGGCTTAACAGCTAAGTGTTCAACGCGTGCAGTGGAACTCTATAAAACTTTTGTTCAAGGTGAATGCGTAATTACCAATGCGCGTACCGCGGAAATGGCTAAACTGACCGAGAACAGCTCCCGTGATGTACAAATCGCCTTTGCCAACGAGCTATCTATCATCTGTGACAAGCTAGACATCAACGTATGGGAGCTAATCGCACTAGCAAATCGTCACCCACGAGTAAACATTCTCCAGCCTGGCCCTGGTGTGGGCGGCCACTGTATTGCGGTAGACCCTTGGTTTATTGTGTCAAAAACACCAGAAGAAGCACAAATCATCCACACTGCTCGTAAAGTGAATGATTCAAAACCTGAATGGGTAATTAATAAAGTTAAGCTAGCTATTGCTGACTTTTTACAAGCTAATCCAAGTAAAACCACAAAAGATACTACGATTGCTTGCTATGGACTAGCATTCAAGCCCAATATTGATGATTTACGAGAGAGCCCCGCGCTGAACATCGCAGAAAAGGTTATTGCGTTGCATGCTGGGCCGGTGCTTTTAGTAGAGCCTAATATTAGTGCACTACCAAGCACTGTAAATAGTAAAAATTCAAAATTAGTTGAGCTAGAGCAGTCTTTCGCAAGTGTAGATATCGCGGTTGTTTTAGTTGATCATGATGATTTCAAAGAGCGCCGCAACCAATTTAAGATGTGTCCAGTAATTGTGGATACTAAAGGGCTTGTTTGTATTAGGTAAAACTTTTGAAAACAAGTAATTTCTACAAATCAGTTGCAGTACTATTAAGTGGTACTGCAGCAGCCCAAGCAATAACCTTATCAATATTACCTATTCTTACGCGGATATATTCTCCAGAAGAACTAGGGATGTTAGCGATATTTACAGCAACCACTTCTATTTTGCTAACAGTTTCTTGTTTACGAATGGAAATGGCGATACCTATTCAAAAGTTTGAGGTGGAAGCTAGAAGCGTTTTAGTTCTTTGTATTCAGCTGGTTACTTTTAACGTTATTATTTGTTTGATATTTTGTTTTGCTATTTATTTCATATTTCCAGAGCTGCTTGGTGGATTAGGAAAATTAGTTTTTCTTATTCCTGTCGGAATATTACTCGGTGGAGTCTATTTAGCGATTAATAATTATGCTGTAAGAGAAAAGGAATTCTCGTTAATTTCGAAGTCTAGGCTCCGGCAGTCAATAAGTTGTGCCTTTATACAAATCTTTGGTGGTCTATTTGGGTTTGGTGCAATTATGTTGTTGCTCGGATATATTTTTAATCTAGGAGCCGGTGCTTTTTACTTAAAAAAAAGGCTTTTGGAAGATCTGGATTTTAAAAGTTTTGTGAAATTTGAAAAATCAAAAGAAATATTTTACCAAAACATTAGATTTCCAAAATACTCAGTTGTTGAGTCATTTGCAAATACTGCTGGTATTCAAATTCCAGTTCTTATTATAGCCTCAAGTATTGGAGTGGCTGAGACAGCTTTTTTATTCCTAGCCATGCGTATAATTCAAGCTCCCATGGCTTTGCTAGGAAACTCTATATCCCAAGTGTTCTACTCTCAAGCTTCTGAAAACTATAAGGAAGGCACCCTATCTAGTTTGACCTTGAAAGTCAGTGAGTCTACTTTTAAAATTGGTGTCGGCCCAATTATATTTATTGCCGTTGTTGCTCAGAATATTGTTGGAAAGGCTCTAGGTCAGGATTGGGAAGTGGTGGGTGTTTATATTACAACGATGTCACCTTGGTTTTTATTTCAGTTTCTAGCTTCACCGATTTCACCTGTGATGTATGTAACTGGAAAACAAAACTTATTTATGCGACTCACTATATTTGGTTTTTCTTTAAAGATTTTTTGTATCACAGTAGCTGCGATAAAAGGTCTGTATGTGATTGAGTCATTTGTATTTGCTAACACACTTTTTTATATGGTTTGCTTTTATATTTTTTCTCAGGTTGGTGGTAACTCAATGGGCAATATAATAAAGTCGTTTATGAAAGTAGTCTACATTCCTTTCGCTTGGTTATTTGGAGCGTTATTTATTAATCACATCTTAGCGGTCTTTTAATTATGTTTAAAAATCTTTTTCGTAGAATGTGCGCTCCATTTGTTCTACGTTTTATTTGTTTTTTTATTGATAGGAAATATATAGCTGGCCGATATTTTGAAGAAAGTTATATTGGATATGGGTGGGCAATCAAAACTATTTGGTATAGAAATATATTGAGGTTGGCTAAACCGTCAAAATTACCAGTTCACTCAGGTTGTATAGTATCAAACCCAGATAATATCATTTTTCACCCTGACGACTTGCACATATTTCAGGTTCCAGGTACGTATTATCAGAACTTTAAGGCAAAAATTTATATTGGTAAAGGATCATACATAGCTCCCAATGTTGGTATTATTACTGCGAATCATTTATTTGGCGATTTGGATAATCATGTTGATGGGGAAGATATTGTCTTAGGCGAAAAATGTTGGGTAGGAATGAACTCGGTTATTTTACCTGGTGTAGTACTAGGACCTAATTCAGTTGTTGCTGCGGGTTCAGTAGTGACAAAGAGTTATCCAGAAGGAAGTGTTATTCTGGGCGGTACACCAGCTAAAGTTATTAAAAATTTGAATACCTAAGCTTGTGGTCTATTCTACCATGTCGGCTGAGTGTTCAAGATTCTATAAGAGGCACGGAGTGACTAAGTTATTATTAGTATGTCCAGCTAATACTTCACAGATGCCATATTTGAAAAACTATATAGAAGTACTAATATCTAATGGTATTCAATATGACGTTCTATGCTGGGATAGATTAAGTGAAGAGCGTGAAGGCCCATTAGTGTACAAAGATGGAAAGATTGGTCATCAAAGAGGATTTTACGACTATTTTAATTACTCGATATATGTTAGGCGGTTAATAAAAAAACATGGGTTTACGAAGCTCATTGTTTTTGGTATACCTTTGGCGTTTTTTCTTTCTAGGTTTTTAGTTAAAAATTATAGAGACATGTTTGTTATCGATATAAGGGATCATCATAGGTTGCTCTGCATTTTTTATAATTTTGGTAATCTCCTCAGTAATTCAGCTTTGAGTGTTATATCGTCCGGTGGTTTTTTAAAATGGTTGCCAAATAATATAAGCTATATTATAAATCACAACACAAGTAAGACTGAACTACCTCCATTAAGAGTAAAGAGTGACCCAATTTTCAATAGAAATACTATTTCGATATCATGTATTGGTTCATTAAAAGATATAGCTATTAATAGAGAACTATTGACTCAGGCAGCTAAGAAATCCCTCTCTTATTTGCGGTTTAATTTTCATGGTGATGGTGTTATTAATGATGAGCTAACAAATTTAGCTGTGAAACATCCTAATTTAAATATAAACGTTACGGGGCGATATTATCCAAGCGAGGAACGCGAACTATATTTGAAATCTGATTTTATAAACATGTTTATGAGTCCTGATTCTATTAATAATAATACGTGCATGTCTAATCGCTTATACAATAGTGTTTTATACGGGGTCCCTTTACTAGTTTTAGAAGGCAGTTATTTGTCTGATATAGTTCTTAAGTATAATTTGGGCATGGTATTTTGTAGTTTGGATGATTTTTTTGATGACTTTTTCAGCCGTATTTCCTCATTCGACTTATCTTTATACGAAAAAGGGAGGTATGAATTTTTTAAGTTGGTTTTGGATGAAAATGCATGTTTTAGAAAATCTATTCTTAAGTTTGTTGGGTGTTCTTAAAGTATGGGTCGTTCAATTAGATTATATAAGCACAGCCAATTTTTTAATTTCGTTACGGTTGTGATTGCCCTATCTCCTATGTTCCTTCAATACTCGCTTTTCGTGCCTATTTTGTTATTCCCAGAATTTTTTTTAATTTTGGCGCTACTGGCTGCTACATTGCGGAGAACTAATGTAGATTTACCATTGCTGTTTTTAGTTGTAGTGCTTGTTTTCTATTTGTTAGTTTTAAGTCTCATTAAGTACAATGCAGAAAGCTATATGTTGTTAACATTGAGCCTAACAACTTCATTTAGGTTGTTTTTTTATTTTGTTATTTTGGCTGTTCTTTCAAAGAGCTACTTTGTGAGAGATTTTGCTGCGAAAATTCTTGTTTTTGTAGCTGCTTCAAATTCATTATATGGTTTACTTCAATTTTTCACATATAAGTTTTTTAAGATTTCACTGCCTTGGTCGCTCCCATTTCTTACTGTGCAACATGGTCAGAGACTCATTACGGAGCAAGACTATATCTTTGAGAAATTTGGGTTTAGATTTTCTGGTTTATTTTCTGAACCTGCGCACTTTAGTCAGTTTATCGGTTTTGCTTTTTTGGTTGTGCTTTTCTATGATGGAGGGCGTTTTTTTAATAAAAATTCCAAAGTATTCTTATCGCTTTTATTCACTTTATCTTTACTGTTAAGTGCTTCCGGCACAGGTTTTTTTGTCATCGTTTTTATAGTCGCGCTACTGCTTTATAAGATTTTATTCGAATCCGTAAGCTTTAATAAATTTTTCATAGGTATATCAGTATTTGTCTTATTTATTTCAGCTTTAGTTCTGTTACTGTTTTCAACTGATATTTTCTATCTAGGTGTTCAAAGGGTTTTAGACTTTTCTGATGCATCTTCGCTATATGTTCGCATGATTAGGCCTTTAGTTGTTTTCAGTAGTTTAGATTATATCGATATGATTTTCGGTATTGGCTATGGAAATTATTCAAGCTATGTTTTTTATCAAGGCATAGAGAATGCTTATGAAGCTGAATTAGGTTTCGCTTGGACAAATTCATTAGGTGTATTCCTAGTAGGTTCAGGAATGATCGGATTTGCAATCGTTATTTTTATTTATGGCTATTTGTTGCGAAAGGCAGATAACTTCGGCAGGGTTGCTTTGCTTTTTGTGTTAGCTCATTTTTTGTTCTCGGACCTGCCGCATTCTATATTTTTTGTGTGCTTTTCTTCTTTTTTATATGGCCAAAATTTGAATAGGTTTAGAGTTTTAAATAAAGGATTAGTAAAATGAAAGTGCTTTACTTGACACCAGCTTGGTTTGGCTTTGAAGAAATGTTATATGATGGGCAGAGAGAAATTACAGGCTTACCTTCATTCTCATATCCTCTTAAGGCTCTTGTTGAAAAAGGGCATGAGGTTGATATGATCGTTATTTATACTGATGAGTTGCGGCCACTCAATATAGAAGCTGAATGGGTTTCAAAAATAAATATCGTAGCGTTTTTTAAGTATGAACTTTCTTTGTTTAAAAAAGTAAAGAGTATTTATCAGTATAGACGTCTTGTCGGAGAGATATTGGATTCCGGCAACTATGACTTTGTATATGCACATGGTTCTTCCCCTGCGGTTGCTAGAAGCATAGTTGTTAAAAAGGGTATTCCTTTTGGTCAGCGTCTATATGGCACGTTTCTCTGGAGTAAGATAGAAAAATTTGGGCATTTTCGGGTGGCAGTAAAGCATCTCGTTGAATACCTAAGTTTTACAAAAGAAAAGTCTTTTTTACTTGCTACTAATGATGGCTCCGGTGCTGATAAGGTCGTCAGAAAGATTTTCCCAAAGAATAGGTTACCGTACGATTTTCATTATTGGAAAAACGGTGTGTCTAGGCCTTCTTTAACTGATAGAGATCTCAGTTCTTTTTCGGGAATGGTAGCTAGAAATAAACCTTTTATTTTTTACTGTGCGCGTTTTGATGATTGGAAGAGGCAGGATCGAATAGTAAGTGTTTTAAATAGGTTAAAAGATGAGGGGATAATTCTACATGCGTACTTCGCTGGCCCGTTTGATACTTTAGGTGACAGATATTATAAAGAAGTCATTGAACTTGCAAACACTCTAGGTGTGATTGAACAATGCCACTTTTTGGGTTCTATCAGTAAAAAGGAAATATTTATGTATAACAAGCTTGCATTGGCATCATTGAGCTTGTATGACGTATGTAATATAACGAGTGTTTTCCATGAAATGATGGCTTCCGGTGCGCTTATGATCGTCAAAAATGACTATGATGTTAGGTGCTACATAAAAAATCGGGAAAATGGCGTGTTAGTTGATAATGACGAGGATGTCGTTATAGTACTAAAAGACATTTTAAATAATCCTGAAAAATATAACAGTTGCCGTGAAAATATTATATCTCTTTCAAAGGAGCTTACAAGTGACTGGGATGTTAGATCTAATAAAGAAATCGAATTGATAGAAAACCACGTTTTGAAAAGTAAAAAAGTATAGGGCGATTTATGTTTTCTCAAAAAGTTTTATTAATTACTGGTGGCACAGGCTCATTTGGTAATGCTGTACTAGATCGTTTTTTAGAAACCGAAATTAAAGAAATCCGTATTTTTTCTCGTGATGAAAAAAAACAAGACGATATGCGGAAAAAATACAACAGCAATAAACTAAAATTCTACATCGGTGATGTTCGCGATTATCAAAGTATTCTAAATGCAACTCGTGGTGTTGATTATATTTATCATGCAGCAGCACTTAAGCAAGTGCCATCTTGCGAATTTCACCCAATGGAAGCGGTGAAAACCAATGTGTTGGGTACTGAAAATGTACTTGAAGCGGCGATTCAAAACGAAGTCAAGCGCGTGGTTTGCTTAAGTACAGATAAAGCGGTTTATCCAATCAATGCAATGGGAATCTCTAAGGCGATGATGGAAAAGGTGATTGTTGCGAAATCTCGCAATGTTGACCCAGAGAAAACCGTAATATCAGCAACTCGCTATGGTAACGTAATGGCGTCTCGCGGTTCGGTCATCCCTCTTTTCTTGCGTCAAATTATCAATGGGCAACCTCTAACGGTTACCGACCCGAACATGACCCGTTTTATGATGACGCTGAATGACGCGGTTGATCTGGTTTTACACGCCTTTGAACATGGCACAAATGGTGACATTTTTGTGCAAAAAGCGCCTGCTGCAACCATCGATGTGTTGGTAAAAGCACTATTGCAAATTGCCGATAAGCCGAATCACCCAGTGAATGTGATTGGTACTCGCCATGGCGAAAAACTCTATGAAGCATTGTGTAGCCGTGAAGAGATGTTTGTCGCCGAAGATCAAGGCGGCTACTATCGTATTCCTTCGGATAACCGTGATTTAAACTACTCGAAATACAACGAAGAAGGCGAGAAAGATCTTTCTGTGATTGAAGATTATAACTCCCATAATACCGATCGTTTAGATGTGCAAGGCATGGTGAAACTGCTTCACAAGCTAGATTTTATCGCTGATATTGAGGCGGGCAGCCTTAACGTTCCTGAAGGTGTGTAATGAAAATTGTCGTCACTGGTGCCAAAGGTTTTATTGGCAAAAACCTCTGTATTATGCTTCGTGAGCATGGCTATCAAGATGTCGTCGAAGTGGATCGCGAAACATCGCGTGAGCAATTATCTCAAGTTCTTTCGACGGCTGAATTCGTCTATCACTTGGCTGGTATCAACCGTCCAAAAGATGAAGTAGAGTTTCAGCAAGGTAATGCAGATTTAACGAGTTTTATTGTTGAGCAGCTTACGCTGAACGGAAAAAAAGTCCCTCTGGTGGTGAGCTCTTCTACACAGGCAGAGCGAGACAATGCCTACGGACAAAGTAAGCGTTTGGCCGAGCAAGCGGTTGAGCAGTATGGTCAGCAAACACAAGCACCGTACTTCATTTACCGCTTTCCTAACGTTTTTGGTAAATGGTGTCGCCCTAATTACAACTCCTTTGTCGCCACCTTTTGTTACAACACACTAAACGATCTTGAAATCACGATAAACGATCCGAGTGCGCCAGTAACCTTGGTTTACATTGATGATGTTTGTGCCCATTTAATTTCATTGCTAGAAGGTTGCGCAGAGAGCGGTTATAAGAGCGTAACACCAGAATATCCGACCACAGTCGGTCAGGTCGCTGAACTGTTGCGTGCTTTTAAAGCAAGCAGAGACAATCTTGTCACTGAAAATGTTGGTACTGGTTTAACTCGAGCTCTCTACTCGACTTACCTTAGCTACATGACACCAGCACAATTTAGCTATTCCATTCCCAGTTATGGTGATGAGCGCGGTGTCTTTAGCGAAATGTTGAAAACCAAGCAAGCGGGTCAATTTTCCTTCTTTACTGCTCATCCTGGTATCACTCGTGGTGGCCATTATCACCATAGTAAAAATGAAAAATTTTTGGTGCTGAAAGGCAAGGCATTATTTAAATTTGAGCATATCGCTACTGGTGAGCGTTATGAACTTTATACCGATGGCAGTTCACCGCAAATTGTTGAAACGGTTCCTGGCTGGTCTCATGACATCACCAATATCGGTGATGAAGAAATGATCGTAATGCTATGGGCTAATGAGATTTTCGACCGTGAAGCACCCGATACGTTTGCCCGTCCATTGTCTTGATTCAAGAGAAATTAAAGTGAAGAAACTTAAAGTAATGTCAGTTGTGGGCACTCGCCCAGAAATTATCCGTTTGTCTCGCGTTTTAGCAAAACTTGATGAGCACTGTGAGCATATTTTGGTTCACACGGGGCAAAATTACGACTTTGAACTGAATGAAGTATTTTTTAATGACTTAGGTGTGCGCAAGCCCGACTATTTTCTCAGTGCTGCGGGGAAAAATGCTGCTGAAACTATTGGGCAAGTGATCATCAAAGTTGATCAAGTATTAGAAGAGATTCAACCTGAAGCGATGCTGGTACTGGGGGACACTAACTCTTGTATTTCGGCTATTCCAGCCAAGCGTCGCAAAGTGCCTATTTTCCACATGGAAGCGGGTAATCGCTGTTTTGATCAGCGCGTTCCTGAAGAAACAAACCGTCGAATTGTGGACCATACTGCGGATATCAACCTGACTTACAGCACAATTGCTCGTGATTACCTCCTAGCTGAAGGTTTACCTGCTGATCGTGTGATCAAAACAGGTAGCCCGATGTTTGAGGTGCTCCACCATTATATGCCGCAAATCGATAGCTCAGATGTGCTTTCTCGTTTGGGTTTGCAAAAAGGGCAATTTTTTGTTGTTAGTGCGCATCGTGAAGAGAATGTCGATTCCCCTAAACAGTTGGCCAAATTAGCTGAAACGCTTAATACCGTTGCGCAGCATTATAATCTGCCTGTGATTGTGTCAACGCATCCACGTACACGTAACCGTATTGAAGCGCAGGGATTGGAGTTCCACCCGAATATTCAGTTACTCAAGCCACTAGGGTTCCATGATTACAATCATTTGCAGAAAAATGCCAAAGTCGTACTTTCAGATAGCGGTACGATTAATGAAGAATCGTCCATTATGAACTTTCCAGCACTAAATATGCGAGAAGCACATGAACGCCCTGAGGGGATGGAAGAAGCTTCAGTGATGATGGTTGGCTTAGGTGTTGAGCGCGTAATGCAGGCTTTGCAAATTCTTGAATCACAACCTTCGGGTGATGAGCGCCTATTACGTCAAGTGGCTGATTACAGTATGCCAAACGTCTCGGACAAAGTTGTACGTATAATTCACTCTTATACAGACTATGTGAAACGTGTAGTTTGGAAAGAATACTAATCCAATGAAAATTCTATTCATTAGTCAATTGTACGATCCAGAGTACTCAATTAAAGGTCACGCTTTAATGAAGCACTGGGTTGACCAAGGCCATGAAGTCGAAGTCATAACCACTTTTCCTAATTATCCAGTAGGAAAAGTTTATGACGGATATAAAGTACAGCTAGTTGATTCGAGCTACAAAGACCAAGTCAAAATTACACGGGTTTGGTCTCATATCTCCCACTCCAAATCAAAGTTATCTAGGGCATGGAGCTACATTAGTTTTACGTTGATGGCATTACTATTTGCGCTAAA
Source organism: Vibrio navarrensis (assembly GCF_015767675.1). Classification (NCBI taxonomy): domain Bacteria; kingdom Pseudomonadati; phylum Pseudomonadota; class Gammaproteobacteria; order Vibrionales; family Vibrionaceae; genus Vibrio; species Vibrio navarrensis. Next base: position 266,257 of record NZ_CP065217.1, read on the forward strand.
GTCTAAAAACGTTTCGGTGGTTTATACCTATCATCCTCAATCTACGACGGGGTTGATTGGTATGTTGATGACGTTACTAAAACGCGTCCCATACATTACTGATGTACAAGATCTTTGGCCTGACTCACTGGCGGCAACCGGACTTGGTAGCAATAAGCTCGTGACTTCCTTGATTGGTGGTTGGTGCCGTTTAGTTTATAAATGCTCTAGTCAAGTCGTTGTTTTATCCGAAGGGTTTAAGACAACGCTCATTGAGCGTGGAGTTAGCGGAGATAAGATCAATGTGGTGTATAATTGGTGTCCTGAAGAAAAGTTGATCTCTTTAGCATTAGAGCAGTCGACTTACACGGTTTCTTCAAACTCAACGGTTAAACTTGCATATGCTGGTAACTTGGGTACAGCGCAGGACTTGAAGTCTGTGATTCAAGCCATGGGCATGCTTGATGATATTGATGTTCACTTGTCTCTAATTGGAGGAGGGGTTGAAAGGGAAGTTCTTGAACAAGAAGTGAAGGATCTAAAGCTTAAGAATGTAGAGATTTTAGGGTATGTTCCTCCCAAGAATTTATTCTCGGAGCTGGTTAACTATGATGCATTGCTTGTTCATTTGAGAGACGAACCTTTATTCAAAATTACAATACCTTCGAAAACTCAGTCTTACACTGCATTAGCGAAACCTATTATTATGGCTGTATCTGGAGAGACTCAAGATATCATTAGAGGTGGCCAATGTGGTTATTACCCAATACCGAGTAACCCAGAGTCTATTGCTGATGCGATAAGAGAGTTGTCAAGTGATCGAGACAATTGGGCGTTGCTAGGGAATAACTCAAGAAAGACTTATTTAGATAAGTTTTCTTTAGAGAGTGGCTATCGCGCACTGGATTCAGTTTTGAAGAAGGCAGTATCATATGGAAATTAGAAATGCGAATTATACTGATGTCGAACGTATTATAGAGATTCATATTAGTGCGTTTGAGGGCTTCTTTTTGACATTTTTGGGGCCTAATTTTTTACACCTTCTCTATGCAGGATTTATTGATAAAGGCTTACTGCGCGTAGCAGTTGTTGATTCTAATATTGTTGGTTTTTCTGCAGGTACAGATAAACCAGAAGTCTTTTTTTCCAATTTAAGAAGAGAAAAGTGGCTGTCATTTTTTTTTGCAGCCGCACCAGGTTTAATAAAGAAGCCATCTTTGGTTATAAAGAAATTATATAGTGCTATCTTCTATAAAGGTGACTCCGTTGAACGACTGAATAATAGCTTTTTGTTAAGTAGCTTAGCTGTTGATCCTTGTGTGGAAGGTAAAGGTATCGGTAAGCATCTGCTCAAAGATTTGGACGAGTTATTATCTGAAAAAAAAGAGTGTCAGATTATTTATCTTATAACGGATAAGAATGAAAATAGCTCTGTATTGAGCTTTTATAGTAAATGTGGATTCTCTATCGAGTCAGAGTTTAAGCAATCTGGACAAAGAGAAATGTTAAGGTTAGTAAAATCAATAAAGGACGTTTGAAGATATGAGTACAGATTTTTTACCATTTGCTCTACCTGAAATTGGCGAAGAAGAAATTGCAGAAGTTGTTGATTCATTACGTTCTGGTTGGGTAACTACAGGACCTAAGGCAAAACGTTTTGAAGAACAGTTCTCCGCTTTTTTAGGTGATGAAAAGTTAGAGTCAATTGCCGTGAACTCAGCCACGTCAGGTCTTCATTTGGCGTTAGAAGCTATCGGCGTAGGACCTGGAGATGAAGTTATTGTTCCTACATATACATTTACTGCAACAGCTGAAATTGTTCGATATCTAGGTGCTACACCTATTATGGTTGATGTTGAGGAATCAACATTTAATATGACACCAACTGCTTTTGAAGCGGCGATTTCAGAGAAAACAAAAGCAGTCATTCCTGTTCATTTTGCTGGTCTTGCATGTGATATGGATGAAATTATTTCTATCGCAAGAAAGCACGATATCCGCATTATTGAAGATGCAGCACATGCATTACCAACAGTTTACAATGGTAAACTAATTGGAACTTTGGACACTGATGTCACCGTGTTTAGCTTTTACGCGAATAAGACGATGACAACTGGTGAGGGGGGCATGGTTGTTACGCGTAATCAAGACATTGCAAAACGTTGCAAAATTATGCGACTACATGGAATAAGCCGTGATGCCTTTGATCGCTATACATCAACGAAGCCAGCCTGGTCCTATGAAATTGTTGCACCGGGTTACAAATATAATATGCCAGATATCTCGGCAGCTATTGGCTTGCATCAGTTAGTTAAGTTACCAGACTTCCAAATTAAACGTCAACGTATGGCTGAGTATTATAATCAGCAACTCAAAGAACTGCCTATTGTTCTTCCTGCATTACCTAATGAGGTGAGTTCACATGCATGGCATTTATATCCGATTAAGCTAAAGGATGATGCTGGGATATCTCGAGATGATTTTATTTTTAAAATGTCTGAATTAGGCATTGGCTGTTCTGTACATTTTATTCCTTTGCATTTGCACCCATATTGGCGTGATACATACGAACTGATACCAGAAATGTATCCTATTGCTCAATCTATTTTTGAAGCCGAAGTTTCTTTACCATTATATACAAAAATGAACGATGACGATTTGTTAAGAGTTGTCAATGCAGTTAAACAGGTTCTCGCAGATGGCTAAACGACTTTTTGATCTATTTCTATCCTTCATCGGGATTTTTTGTCTATTGCCAGTTTTTATTTCTGTGGCTTGTTGGATTAAGCTGGACTCACCTGGTCCGGTTTTTTTTAGACAAACAAGAGTTGGTTACAAGGGGAATCCATTTCGAATTCATAAATTTCGAACAATGAAAGTGCAGGCAGAGAGCGAAGGCCGATTAACGATAGGTAACGATAGCAGGATCACTCGATCTGGACAATTTTTGAGGAAGAGCAAAATCGACGAGCTACCGCAACTCATCGATGTGTTCCTAGGTAATATGAGCCTAGTTGGCCCTCGTCCAGAAGTGCAAGAATTTATTGATTGTTATCCAACGGATGTTAAGGATAAAGTTTTATCGGTAAAGCCGGGTATTACTGATCGGGCATCAATCGAGATGGTCGATGAGAGTGATATTTTAGGTCAGTATAGTGATCCCAAAAAAGCCTACATTGATGTGATTTTGCCAGTGAAGCAGACATATTATTTACAATATGTCGATAATCATACTATCTTAGATGATATTTTTATTATATTTTCTACAATAAAGAAAATAATCAAGAGAACATAATTACTATGTAATTTATGTATTTAGAGAGATAATTATGGACAAGTTGGCTTATATTTGGTCTCTGCCTCGGATGCATAAGCGTCTGATCAGTTTGGCTATTGATACTTTATTGATCACCTTCTCTTTCTTTCTCGCCTTGGCGGCGCGAACGGGAGAGGTCTCTTTTTCGGTTTCAGGGCCAACTTGGTTAACGCTGCTTGGCACCTTAACCGTAACGCTAATCGCCTTTACCAAACTGGGGTTGTATCGCGCGGTATTGCGTTACCTAACTTTCCATGCGTTAACGGTCGTTGTGATTGGTGCGGTGATCTCCGCACTTTCTATCACCAGCTTTGCCTACTATTTTGATGCCGCGGTGCCGCGTACGGTGCCTGTCATCTATATGACATTCCTCGCTATTCTCTGTGGCGGGGCGCGCATGTTGGTGCGCTCACTCATTGTGCAGGCTAGCCGTAAAGGCTCTGAACGGGTATTGATTTTTGGCGCGGGCAGCACAGGGCGGCAGCTCGCCATCGCGTTAAGAAATGCGGAATCGTATCAAGTACAAGGCTTTATTGATAATGATCCATCATTAGCAAATACCATCATTCAAGGGATTAACGTTTACTCGCCAAGCAGTGTTGATCAACTGGTCGAAAGGCAAGGCATAGAAAAGATTTTGCTTGCTACGCCGCGTGCTTCTCGCTCGGAACGTAAAACCATCATCGATTCTTTGTTGCACCTTCCAGTAGAAGTGCTCACCGTGCCTGATTTCAACGATATCGTCAACGGCAATGCCACAGTCGATGAGCTGAAAGATGTCGCGATTGAAGATCTGCTTGGCCGCGATCCGGTCGCACCCAACCCAGATCTGATGAAAGCCAACATCCAAGGTAAAGTGGTAATGGTGACTGGCGCGGGGGGGTCTATCGGCTCAGAGCTTTGTCGGCAAATCGTCAGGCAAAAACCTAAATCACTGGTTCTTTTTGAGCTGTCTGAATTTGGCCTTTATCAAATTGATAAAGAGCTTTCCAATCTGGTTGAAACAGAAAAGCTTAACGTCGAGATCATCCCACTGTTGGGTTCAGTGCAACGCATTAACCGTGTCAGCACCACCATGCGTGCCTTTGGGGTACAAACGGTGTACCACGCGGCCGCGTATAAACACGTGCCACTAGTGGAATACAATGTGGTCGAAGGGGTGCGTAACAACGTATTTGGCACCTATTACACTGCCAAAGCGGCGATTGAGGCAGGGGTAGAGTCCTTTGTGCTTATCTCAACCGACAAAGCAGTACGCCCAACCAATGTGATGGGTACCTCAAAACGAATGGCTGAGTTGGGCTTGCAAGCCCTAGCGCAGCAAGAGAACAGCAAACCCAATGGTACGCGTTTTTGCATGGTGCGTTTTGGCAATGTGCTTGGTTCATCCGGCTCTGTGATTCCTCTCTTCAAACGTCAGATTGAAGAGGGCAAAGCGATCACCGTGACACATCCAGATATTATTCGCTACTTTATGACCATACCAGAGGCAGCTCAGTTGGTGATTCAGGCAGGCGCAATGGGTAAAGGTGGCGATGTCTTTGTCTTGGATATGGGCCAACCAGTAAAAATCGTTGATCTGGCGAAAAACTTAATCCGCCTCTCTGGGCTTGAAGTTAAATCGCCTTCTAACCCGAACGGCGATATTGAGATTAAATTCACCGGCCTTCGCCCAGGCGAAAAGCTCTATGAAGAGTTATTGATTGGCGATAACGTTGAAGGCACAGAGCATGAACGCATTATGACGGCCAACGAGCAGTTCTTGCCGCTAGAGCAGTTTAATCACATTCTCGAAGATCTTGATTTAGCATGCCACCACTTCGACCATGAGGCGATTCGCCAAATCCTGCTGGAAACGCCAACAGGCTTTAACCCAACCGATGGCATTGGCGATCTCGTCTGGAACGCGAAGAAGAAACTCAAAGCATCCCAAGCAAAAGTCGTTGAAATGAAGGTAACGGCGTAGGACGAAAAGAAGGTTGCTAGGGGCTAGGTACTAGGAAGAGCGGGGAAGGGCGAAGAGCGGTTAAGAGCGGTCCTGTGGACCTGAAGAGCGGGGAAGAGCGGGAAAAGCGGTCCTGGTTCCTAGGTTGCTAGGTACTAGGAAGAGCGGATAAGAGCGGGAAGGGCGGTCCTGGTTCCTAGGTTGCTGGGTTCTAGGAAAGAGCGGATAAGAGCGGTCCTGCTTTTCCGCTTTTTCTTTTCCTAGTAATCTAGCCCCTAGAAAACTCGTCCCTTCTTTATCCGCTCTTGCTCTTCCTAGCAATCTAGTCCCTATCAATCTCGCTCCTGCCTTTCCGCCTTTGCCTTCCCCAGGACCAAGGGCCCGGAACCCAGGACCTTATCTTCCGCCCTTGCTCTTCCTAGCAATCTCGCTCCTGCTTTTCTGCCCTTCCTAGTCCCTGCTCTTTCCTAGGACCTAGGGCCTGCTTTTTCCTAGTCCCTGCCTTTCCTAGGGCCTGCTTTTCTGCCCTTCCTCGAAAATTTCCAACAATTTGCGCTCAAGTAAAAGCGAATATGCTAGCGTTTTCCTATCTTAATTGGCGACTAAGGCAAAGGAAATGCAAATACTTCATCATGGCGGTAAAGATACCGTTACAGGCTCTTGTCATGAGCTGCGCGCAGATGGCATGGCGCTATTAATCGATTGTGGCCTGTTTCAGGGCAAAGAGTCGGCGCAGGCAGAATTAGATTTCTCCGTTGAGCATATTGATGCGCTGATTGTCACTCACGCGCATATCGATCACATCGGTCGTATTCCTTGGCTGCTTGCCGCTGGCTTTCGCGGGCCAATTTACGCTACTCGGGCCAGTGCAGAGCTGATCCCACTGATGTTAGAAGATGGCCTCAAGTTACAGCTGGGCCTTAATAGCCAACAAATTCAGCAAATTTTACACGCCGTTAAACAGCGTTTGCGTCCATTGGGCTATGGTGAATGGCTCACACTCTCTGCGCAGAGAAACACAGAGGCCTCACTCGAGCTGCGCTTTCAACCCGCTGGGCATATTTTAGGTTCGGCCTACGTTGAAATTCGCTTAGCCTGTGGAGAAGTGGTGGTGTTTTCTGGTGACTTAGGCCCGAGTAATACGCCGCTCTTGCCCGATCCGCAACCGCCAGAGCGGGCCGATTATCTGGTGATAGAGAGCACCTATGGCAACCGCAATCATGATGATGTTGCAGGCCGAGCGGAAACGCTGCGCAAAATCATTCAACGCTCTTTAGCCGATGGCGGCACCATTTTAATCCCGGCTTTTAGTGTTGGCCGTACCCAAGAGCTGCTGTTTGACCTTGAGCGCCTGATTTATGAGCATAAAATTGCCGCCGATTTGCCCGTCATCCTAGACTCACCGATGGCCCAGCAAGTGACGCAATCTTATCGGCACTTTAAAACCTTATGGGGTGAGGAAGCAAAGCAACGTCTGGAGATGCATCGCCATCCGCTAGCGTTTGATCAATGTATTCAGATTAGCGATTACCGCACTCATCAAGCGTTAGTCAACCGTTTGGCGTCAACCGGGGACGCGGCGATTGTGGTGGCCGCTTCGGGAATGTGTCAGGGCGGGCGGATTGTCGACTATTTGAAAGCGCTGCTGAGCGATGAACGCACCGATGTGATTTTTGCAGGCTATCAGGCCGAGGGAACGCTCGGGCGTAGCATCGCTCAAGGTGAAAAAAACCTCTGCATTGATGGCGAGGAGGTCGAAGTAAACGCCAGTATCCACGTGATGTCGGGCTACTCTGCCCATGCGGATCAATCTGAGTTGCTGGCTTTTATCCATGGCATTGGCCAAGCTCCGCAAGAAATTCATCTCATCCACGGTGAACCAAGCAGCAAGCAAGCCTTTGCTCAAGCACTGAATGCCACGGGTTACGCGGGGGTTGTGAGGTTGTAGGAAGGGAAGGTTGATAGGGAAGAGCAGGTTGCTAGGGGCTAGTTTTCTAGGGACTAGGAAGAGCGGTTAAGAGCGGTCCTGTGGCCCTGAAAAGCGGTTCTGGGAAGGGCAAGAGCGGCCCTGGTTCCTGGGCGAGAAAGGGCAAAAGCGGGGAAAAGCGGCCCTGGTTCCTAGGTCGCTAGGTTCTAGGAACAGCAGGTTGCTAGGTTCTAGGTTTCTAGGGACTAGGAAGAGCGGTTAAGAGCGGACCTATGGCCCTGAAGAGCAGGCACTAGTTTTCTAGGTTTTGCTCTTCCTAGTAATCTAGGCCCTAGCAAACTCGTTCCTGCTTTATTCGCTCTTGCTCTTCCTAGCAATCTAGTCCCTATCAATCTCGTCCCTTCTTTTTCCGCTCTTGCTCTTCCCAGGACCAAGGGCCCAGAACCTAGTACCCTCTCTTCCGCTTTTTCTTTCCCCAGGACCCAGAACCTTCTCTTCCGCCCTTGCTCTTCCTCGTCTCTTCCCTGCCTTCTTGTCTCTTTAAAGATACGCTGCTATAGTTCCTTGACCACGTTGAGTTCGAGGCGGGAATGCCAGAAATTGACGCCCTATTGGGCCTTTCATTTTGCTTGTACTTCTTTGATAACAAACAGCATAAATTACCGCATATCCACGTGAAATACGGTAGTTACGAGTTAATTATTGCTATTGAAACGGGGGAGTGTTTAGAAGGTTATTTACCCAACAAACAACGTAAACGTGCTGAGAACCACATTTTCGAACATCGAGAGCAATTGATGATTATGTGGCATAAAGCGGTGAATGGGGAAAACCCTGGTAAGTTAGGTGATTTATGTTGAAAGTTATCGATGTCGATTATATCTCAGAGCATACCTTAGCGCTGACATTCAATGATGGCTACCAAGGCCACGCCGATTTGTCGGTGTACTTTTCTAAAAAGCCGTTTTCAGAAGTGAAGGACTTTAAGCGCTTTTCTTTGACAGGTGATGGTTCTTTGAACTGGAGCGGTATCGAGCTATCTGCGGCGACACTTCGTGATATTACCAAAGGGTCGCAGAAACCCGTTGAGTTCGGTTTTAATGTCCAAGAAATGGAAGCTGTCATCAAGCAAGCCTCATGGGAATCCATGATGGAAGGGCGTCCAGATATTCTACAAGCGGCTATTCGCTCTTATGTAGAACAGTTTGGTCATAGCCAAGTTATTGAAAAAGCAGGAATAAAGAGCCGTACCAGTGCGTATCGCTCCTTGAAGCCAGAAACGACGCCAAACTTTGGCACATTGGTTCAATTAGGGCACGCAGTGATTGAGCTGGCCAAGGAGCGTACCACTACAGGGGGCTAGGGAAAGAAGGTCGCTAGGGACTAGGTTCTAGGGAAGAGTAGGAAGAGCAGGAAGAGCAGGAAGAGCGGACCTGTGGCCCTCGAAAAGCGGTCCTGGGAAGGGCAAGAGCGGCCCTAGTTCCTGGGCGAGAAAGAGCAGGTTGCTAGGTTCTAGGGAAAAGCGGTCCTTCTCTTCCGCTTCTGCTCTTCCTAGCAATCTAGTCCCTATCAATCTCGCTCCTGCCTTTCCCGCTCTTGCTCTTCCCAGGACCAAGGACCCAGAACCTAGGCCCCTCTCTTCCGCCCTTGCTCTTCCTAGTACCTGCTCTTCCCTAGGAACTAGGACCTGTTTTTCCTAGGACCTTCTCTTCCGCTCTTCCTTGCCCTTCCTCCCATTTTTTCCTTTGGGGATGGCCGTGAGGGGCGAAACTGCATACACTGTTTGCCATCACGTTTTCACATCAGACTTTACATGAAAAATCACTTCCCTCAGCCGCTTCAAAAACTCTTAGGCATGGTGACTGAGCAAAAAACCTTTGAGCAACTGACACGCGATGAACTGGCTTACCTTGCAGAGCCTACCACGCTGTTGTTTGCTTTGCCGTTTGGCATGACTATGCCGGATGAAGCGGCCGAAGCGTATAGCGATACCTTTCTGCCTTACTTCGACTTTATGGCCAACGAATTGCGCATCCAACTGCGTAATGGCGACGCGCTGGAGATGCTGCCCATTCTCAACAGCTGTTTGCTTGATCTGCTTGAAGGCGGGGAGATTAATCTGCAGATGGCTTACAGCATGGTCAAAGTGCTTAAGTCACACCAATTGTCGATTGAGCCCGCAGTGATTGACACACTTGCCGAGCTGCAAATGCAAAAGCAAGAGCAAGAGCAGCCAAACAATGTGCCAAGCCTACCTGTAGACCCTCAGAAAATGTTGGACCAGATGGCCGAGCAGATTACTCAGCAAGGGATTGACAGTGGCTTTACGTTTTGCCAAATGATCAGCGATGAGCTGGCGGTGTATCCCATTGATGGGGTGAAAGTCTTACTTGCCTGTTTTCTCAAGCAAAAGTGGATTGTGGACGCGCTGTTGCTGCTCACTTTGCACAAAGAGTCAGAGATTGCCAACGTTGCAGCAGAACGGTTGAATGACGTCGCCGATAAGCAGTGGAAGTTTTTAACCAATCGCAACTACCTGTTGTTGGTGCAGCGTTTTGCCGATGAAAAGGTCAAGGCTCATTTACCTAAGTGGAACCGCCTTGCGATGCAACATGCCAAACAAAGCCAGCCGAGCCAAGTGGTGGAGCTGTATGTTTCCTTTGCTGATGGCCAGCACTCCACGCTGTTTCTTGCGCTGGTGCAAGATGCCGATGGCAAAAGTTTGCACCAAGTAGGCGGGGTATTTCGGCTTGGCTACGGCTTGGTCGATAGCTACTTTATCCCCCATATTGATCGTCACCAATTTCAACACATGGTCGAAACAATAAAAGGTGAAGTGGGCGCTATCCCGTGTGACCCGCTCTTGCTGCGTCATCTACTCCCTTGGGCGTTGCACGAGCAGCAAGCTAGCCCGGAGCGTATGTCGGTCGATACCCTACAGATTCTGGCTTTGCTGCCCAACGCGTGGAGTGAGCCGCAGGCGTTTAACATCGAGCACCTCGCTGAAATCTGTCACTTTGAAACACAAAAGCCGGATTGGCGAGATAATGAACGCAAAGTGAGCAAAATGTTGCTCAATACACCGATGTTCAAAACTTGGCTGGTGCACGACATTGACCCAATGTTGACTAAAGCGCGCCAAGTGCGTGACCACTGCTATTTGGCCCAGCCACAGCGCTATATCGAAGCGCTCTCTCATGCCGCTTTACTGGCGCATTTTTCTCTGCTGCCGCCAAATTTTTTGATAGCTCCGGCTAACAGCTATCTCGCCTGTGCGTTTTTGCTCCAAGAGGGCGGATTAGGTCGAAAAACCTTCCCGCTGTTTGATTGGCTGGCGGAAGCGAGCTTGCATGAGAGCCAGCAAGATCAGCAACTGGATAAGATCTTCTGTGAACTTGCGGAGCCTACTGGCTATGTACTCAAAGTACAGTTGATGGATAGCAAACCGAAAGTGTGGCGTCGTTTTACGGTCTCGAGCAGCATCGACATGCACTCGCTGCACAACCTGCTGCAAGATGTGATGGGTTGGGATAACTACCATGCGTACACCTTTGCCACCAAACTTGGCCACATTGATGATTCGCCAGAAAGTCCGTTGCCTGCCGATGAGATTCCGTTGATGGCCGTGCTGCGCAATGAGGGGGATAGCATGGGCTATGTCTATGATTTTGGTGATCATTGGCAACACTTCGTTGTCTTAGAAAAAATCAACAAGCGCGACTGCTGGCAACCCAAAGTCACCGCCGGGAGCGGCGAATGCCCACCAGAAGATTGCGGCGGTATGTGGGGCTACAACGCATTATTAGAGGCAGCAGCCAAAACTGAGCGCACTCAAGAAGAACAAGAGCAACTGGAGTGGTACGGCATGGAAGAGGGCTGGGACGCTAAAGCTTTTGATAAAAATGAGGTTAATGAGTTGTTGAGGTTTGAGTAGGAAGAGAAGGGGCTAGGGGCTAGGAAGAGCGGTCCTGGAAAGGGCAAGAGCGGCCCTGGTTCCTAGGCGAGAAAGGGCGAAAAGCGGGGAAGGGCGGGGAAGAGCAGGGAAGAGCAGGTTTCTAGGGACTAGGAAAAGAAGGTTGCTAGGTTTCTAGATTTCTAGGTTCTAGGAAGAGCAAGAGCAGGAAGAGCGGTTAAGAGCGGCCCTATGGTCCTGAAGAGCAGGGCGCTAGGTTTCTAGGTACTAGGAAAGAGCGGTCCTTCTATTCCGCTTTTGCTTTTCCTAGGACCAAGGGCCCAGAACCCAGAACCTTCTCTTCAGCTCTTGCTTTTCCGCTTTTGCTTTTCCTAGGACCAAGGGCCCAGAACCCAGAACCTTCTCTTCAGCTCTTGCTTTTCCGCCTTTTTCTTTTCCCAAGACCAAGGGCCCAGAACCTATGACCATTTCTTCCGCTCTTGCTCTTTGTAGCCCGTCCTCTTTATGGATGATAATCTATCGCTTAAATACCCAACATGTGAACACCGACGATGCCTGCGAATGATCTGCTGGACAACATAGAACAACTGGCGCAAAAAAATACCGATATTGCGGCTATTTGGTTGTACGGTTCGCGAGCGCAAGATAGAGCCCGGCGAGATAGTGATTATGATCTGGCGATTGCCTTTCATGATTTTTCGCTTGATCCTCTCGCGCGGTATGCGCGTCCTCACAGTTTGGCGCTCGATTGGGCTGCGGCATTGCAGTTGCCCGAGCAACAAGTCTCTTTGGTAGATATCAATCAAATCCCTATTTATCTGGCCTATCAAATTATAGAAACAGGGCAACTCATATATAGCGATGGCAGTGCACGAGCATGGCAAGAGATAACACGCATCAATAGCCTATTTGAATACCAACAGCGCGAGGCGAAGCGATGAAATATCATGAAACAGCAGGATTGCAGCTCTATTTAACCGAAGCGACAAAACACAAGCAGGACTATTGTCAGCAGCTTGATGAGTTGCGTGCAGAGTTAGCGCAAGGTGAACTGCGTCGGCGTGATTATTTAGCGATTGAACGTTTGTTGCAGATATTGACCGAATTATCCATTGGGCTAGCCAAGCACTGTTTAAAAAAATGTCAGCAGCAAGCGGCAGCAGACGCTTATCAAACCTTTGCGCAACTTCACCTGCATGGGCTGATAACCGCCGATGAGCTGGTGCAGTGGCGGCAGGTTATTGGCATGCGTAATGGTTTGGTGCACGATTATTTAAATATCGATATCAATATTGTCCGTTCAATCGTTGCGCAAGGGCGCTACCACGTTTTAGCTGCATTTTGCGATAAAGCCATCGAATTTTTGCGTCGTTAAAAGCGGGGAAGAGAAGGTTTCTAGGGACTAGGAAAAGAAGGTTGCTAGGGAAAGAAGGTCGCTAGGGAAAGAAGGTCGCTAGGTTTCTAGGTTTCTAGGGACTAGGTAAGAGCAGGAAAAGCGAGACCATTTTTTCCGCCCTTGCTCTTCCTAGCAATCTATTCCCTATCAATCTCGTCCCTGCTTTATCCGCCCTTGCTTTTCCGCCTTTGTCTTTCCCCAGGACCAAGGGCCCAGGACCCAGAACCTTCTCTTCCGCCCTTGCTTTTCCCAAGGACCTAGCCCCTTCTCTTCCGCTCTTCCGCTCTTCCGCTCTTCCGCTCTTCCGCCCCTACTCCGTCATTAACTGCATGAGCAATTCGGGGTTGAGTTGCTCGGCGGTGGATTGGCCGGACAAAACCTTGTCAGCCAAGTCGCGTTTTTCACTGTGCAGTTGGATGATTTTTTCTTCTACCGTGTTGACGGTGACCAAGCGATAGACGGTGACGGGTTTGGTTTGTCCCATACGATAAGCCCGATCACTCGCTTGATCTTCTACCGCTGGGTTCCACCATGGGTCAAGGTGGATCACGGTATCCGCTTCGGTGAGGTTGAGCCCTGAACCGCCCGCTTTCAGGCTGATCAAAAACAAGTTGTGTTCGCCAGATTTAAACGCGTTGATCGCACTTTGTCGTTTCTTGCTGGTGGATTGCCCATCCAGGTAAGAAAAATCGACCCCGTGTTGGTTTAACTGCTGGCCGAAGCGTTTGAGCAACTGAACAAATTGGCTAAACACCAGGATCTTGTGTCCGCCCTCAAGGGCATCTTCGACCAGTTGCAACGCCTCTTTCTGTTTGCTGCTGGTGTCGGTGAGGTGCTCAAACACTAAGCCTGGGTCGCAACACACTTGGCGCAAACGCGTTAAGCTGGCGAACAGCGAAATGGTGGAATGAGTGCTGCCGTCACTCAGGGTTTCTAACGCTTCTTTACGCACTGCTTCATAGGCATTGCGCTCTTTACTGGTCAGCTCAACATGATGGACGAGCTCTGTTTTTTCCGGTAGTTCAGTGAGCACCTCTTGTTTGAGACGACGCAAAATAAAGGGGCTGACTAAAGCGCGCAGTCGCAGCAGGTCGTCTTCATTTTTGCTGGCTTGCGCGTATTTGCTTTTGAACTGTTTTAAAGAGCCGAGCAAGCCCGGGTTTAAAAAGGCGAACTGGCTCCAAAGCTCCACCAAATGGTTTTCCACTGGGGTGCCTGAGAGGGTTATGCGCCGCTGCGCGTTTATCTCAAACAACACTTTAGCGCGTTCGGCATTGGGGTTTTTGATCTGCTGCGCTTCGTCCAAGACGACGGTTTGCCACTCGGTGGCTTGCAAGGCATCGGCTAGGCGAGTCACTAACCCGTAGCTGAGTACGATCACTTCACCGGCGCGAGCGTTGGCTAAGGTTTGCTGGCGATCGGCGCAGCTCTCTAAATCAATCACGGTTAACTGGGGCGTGAAGCGCTGGCTCTCTTGACGCCAGTTGAGTAAGACCGATTTGGGGCAGACCACTAAGCTTGGGCCTTGCGCTTGAAAATGGCTCAGCAGGGTTAAGGCTTGCAGTGTTTTGCCAAGGCCCATATCGTCGGCCAAACAGACACCAAACCCATTGTGCAGCAAATGCGCCGCCCAAAGGACGCCGCTGCGTTGATAATCGCGCAGTGGTTCAAGCAGCGCTTCATCTAACGTGATGGGTTGTGACCATGCCTGTTGTAGCGCTTGCCAACCGTGATCGCTTTGCACCGACATGGTTTCGATTAGCTTTTGTAGCGGGTAGGCGAGTTGGCGGTTTACCGAGAGATTGTCATCTAACACGCTGTCTAAGAAATGCAACTGTTTACGCAGCGCATCGCTGACTAACAGGGTGAGGTTCTGCTGTTCTAAGGTAATAAATCCTGTGCGTCGCGCTTCAAGCAGACGTTTGAGATCCAACACTTGCGCGCCATCAAAATGCACATCCCCTGACACTTGAAACCAATTTTCCTGTTGGCGTATTGCTAGGCCCACATCTTGTGAGCGCAGTTGTTTGACTCGTTTGCTCGCTTGATGCCAGTGGATGGTGACCTCTTCAAGCTGTTCTAGAGCGTCGAGTAGTTGCGGCAGTTGTTGGCTAGGCACGCTGTAGCGGTGGCTTTTACACGCCTTTAAACCGAGTGTTTTGGCAATCGCTTTGGCTTGCTGCCGCTCCTGAGCAAGATCGCGGCGATACCAGATCTTCCCTTGCTGATAGAGCCAGAGTGTGCCTTGTCCCGAGCCAATACGGGTGCATTGGTCCAGTGATTGGTGTTCAATCGCCAGTTCCAATTTCCCTTCACCAAGCTTGAGCCACAAGTGTGGCGTGGTGTCCCATTCTCCTAGGGTAATGTTGCCGCGCGCTTCACTGATAAAGTACCAGTTGACATTATCGCCCAAGCGTTCGATCAACGCATCGGCCTGTTCAATCGCTACCGCGGGCATTTGTCCGGCGAGCGTAAAAAAGCGTTCGACGTGTTCGGGAATCGAATAGAAAGAGTAGATCCCTTCCGTGCGTGGCTTTAGGCAAGCTTGCGACTGCTTGGTTACCTTGGGATGGCATTGCAATGCGAGCTGTCCTTTTTCTTCCTCTAGCACCACCAAGGCCGGTTCTGCGACCAAACTGATCGGCTCCCCAACTGAGTTAAACACGCTGTTACTTTGTGACAGCAGCATGAGTAATGTTGGGTTGAGCTTAAAGGTGTCGCTCCAATAATCATGGCGGCTTTGCAGGTGTTCGGCAATCGCCAGATCAATGCTGGTCAACGAGAGGTGGTTGTCGTAAAGCAGCGTGTGTGGGGCGATTTTTCTCCCTATGCTCCAGCCTTTTTTTCCCCGTTTCTGTAACTTGACCATCAAGGTCTCTTGCTCGCTGATCACCCAGGCTAAGCGCTCATCTTGCTGCTCTTTCGGATCGCGCAAGGTGGTGGTCACTTCACTGATCCACATTTGCCATGCGTCGGGTTTATCAATAAAGCGGCCTTGATCCGTTTCTTCGTCGGTCAAATAGGCAAAGAGACGTTGCGCCATATGCGCGAGGTTAAACTGAGCTGGTGCCTTGCTGCTATCCAGTGGCTCAGCCAGCGGGTGATTGGCCAAGGTGGTGAAAAAAGCTCGCAGTTCAGGACGTGTTTTGACTCGGCACATTTGCAGTAAGTCCAGCACTAATTGCCCCCAAGCAATACCTTGTGGGGTCTGCACTGACTCAAGCCACATCGGCGCATCGTAAAACAGTGTGACCAGCGTATCGTCACTCATCTGCAAATAGTCAAAGAGTTTTTGCCAATGGAAAAAGCCCAGCGGATTCTGGCTTGCCGCATCCAGCCCTTCAAGTTGCTCAATCCGCTCTGCGACTAACTCAGGGCGCAGGCATTGAATGATAAACAGATCGATTAACAGCGAGAGGCTGAGACGTGTGCGAGGATTGAGCGCAAAAAGACTCTCACGCTGGACCAGATAGTGTTCGTCAAGCGGCTCCAGAAAGTGTTTGGCCTTGCTTGGATTCGATGAAAACAGGCCCACATCTTGGCTCAGTTGAATGGGTAAGGTTCTTTTCACGAGACCAGACACCTTAGCATGCAAAGTGTCATAGGTGGCTGGTGAGGTGGCGGTGAGTAACATGCGCGGGTAGGTCGCGAGAAAATAATCTCCCGCACCTTGCGCAAATGGAATGGTCTTGACCAAGTACCAGAGTTGGTCGCTTTGCGTTAGCAGGTGAAAACCATCATTGATACTTTGTTCGATCAGTTCGGCATCCACCGACCAAAGATAGTGCGGTGCGAACCAAGAGGCGTACAGGCGTGCATAATGAGCGCCCGGTGCGCGTATGGCGGTGCGCAAGCCTTGACTTAATTGTTTTTGTGAGGTCATCTGACATGCAAATAGCGCAACGCACCATCCGTCGGCGGTCAGGTAAATAAACGTTTTGTCTTGATGCGTGCTAGCGCGGATCCAACCGGATTGTAGGCACTCTTCTTGCAGCGCGGCGAATTGCCCAGTGTGTTTTTCGCCGACGTAGTTAACGTAGGATAAATACGCATCATCCGCCTTGCGACTGACACTGACAATGATGGCGGCAAGAAAGTCGACTTGCCCCTCTTTTAATTGATTTGGCGTTGAAACAAAGTGCTGCACCTAGTTTTCCTATCTTCTCTAAGTATCTGGCTAGAAAATCAGTATCATTGCAGCTGTTGGCGTTTTTGTCATCTTAAAAGCAGGGAAGGGAAGAGAAGGTTGCTAGGTTTCTAGGTTCTAGGTACTAGGGAAGAGCAGGGAAGAGCGGTCCTGGGAAGGGCAAGAGCGGCCCTGGTTCCTGGGCGAGAAAGAGCAGGTTGCTAGGTTCTAGGTTTCTAGGTTCTAGGAAAAGCGGTTAAGAGCGGTCCTTCTCTTCCGCTTTTGCTTTTCCTAGGACCAAGGGCCCAGAACCCAGAACCATTTTTCCGCCCTTGCTCTTCCTAGTAATCTCGTCCCTAGAAAACTCGTCCCTTCTTTATCCGCCTTTGCCTTTCCCAGGACCAAGGGCCCAGAACCCAGAACCTTCTCTTCAGCTCTTGTTTTTCCGCCTTTGCTCTTCCTAGCAATCTAGTCCCTAGCAAACTCGCTCTGCTTTCCTAGCCCCTTTTCCCCTGCACAACCACATAGTGCTCTCGGATAGTGTTCTGCATAACTGGCGTGAGATTATCCCAGACCAGCAAATCGACTCGAAAGGGCAGGCTGCTTTCTTCAAAGGCTTGTTGCAATTGATAGACCGCTAAATCTTGTGGTTTGTCGGCAAAAGCCACCAAATCTAAATCTGAGCGCGTATTGGCCGTGCCTTTCGCTCTTGAGCCAAATGCCCATACCAAGGTTTCCGGTAAGTACAGCGCTAACAGTTGAGCGACTTCCTTCGCTTGATCTTCCGTGATAGCAAGTTTAGGTTGCGTTACTTTTTCCATGCTTGACCGCTTAACGTTTGGTACAACAAAATGGCCTCGGTAACAAAATCATTCATTAATGCCAAGGCTTCATCGGCTTTTTCCCCGCTGTAATCATGCGACGTAGCCACTCGGGCTTTGGCATAGTGCATCCACCGTTCGATGCTACTGGGTAGCAACATGTTTTCATGAGCAAGGCGTAAAACCGGATTGGGCCCATTTGGCACTTCAGGCAAACCGATGTTTTCCGAAAGATAACGTTTGGTGATTTTCCAAAGGCTATCCCAACAGGTTTCAAAGCGTTGAATTATTGACTCCTTGACGGCTTCAATAATCCATGGCTCGGTTTCCTCTATCTGCAGTTGATTTAGCCGCTCATTTTGCTCTTGTAGCAGATGCAGTGAGCGTTCAAATTTATCAAATTGGATCATGAATTACTCCTTGATAGCTCAGCATTAAGAGCAGGAAAAGTGGGGAAGAGCGGTCCTGGGAAGGGCAAGAGCGGTCCTGGTTCCTAGGCGAGAAAGAGCAGGTTGCTAGGTTCTAGGTTTCTAGGTTCTAGGGAAAAGCAGGAAAGAGCGGTCCTTCTCTTCCGCTTTTGCTTTTCCTCGTAACCTAGCTTCTAGAAAACTCGTTTCCTGCTTTTTCTTTTCCTAGGACCAAGGGCCCAGAACCCAGAACCTTCTCTTCAGCTCTTGTTTTTCCGCCCTTCCTCACTCATACCCATTCGGGTTGTTGGACTGCCAGCGCCACGTATCGGCGACCATGGTCTCCAGCGAGCGCGTTGCTTTCCAGCCGAGTGCTTCGGCGGCGTAGGATGGGTCAGCCCAACATTCTGCGATGTCGCCAGCGCGGCGCGGTTTGATTTCATAGGCGATTGGGCGCTCGGCGGCTTTTTCAAAGGCGGCGACCATTTCCAATACGCTGTTGCCTTGGCCTGTGCCTAAGTTAAAAATGTGCAAGCCCGCTTGTTGGCCCACTTTATTCAGCGCCGCAAGGTGGCCATCGGCTAAGTCAACCACGTGAATGTAATCGCGCACGCCAGTGCCATCGGGTGTTGGGTAGTCGTTGCCAAACACGCCCAGTTTGTCACGTCGGCCCACTGCCACTTGGGCAACAAAAGGCAACAGGTTGTTGGGAATGCCTTGCGGATCTTCGCCAAGCAGGCCAGATTGATGTGCGCCTACAGGGTTAAAGTAGCGCAGCAAGGTGATGCTCCACTGTGGGTTGGCGTGGTGAAAGTCGCGCAAGCACTCTTCCACCATCAGCTTACTGCGCCCGTAAGGGTTGGTGGCCGAGGTCGGGAAATCTTCGCGAATAGGCACCGAGGCAGGGTCACCGTACACCGTGGCCGACGAACTAAAGATGAGACTTTTGACTCCAGCTTTGTCCATTTCGCGCACCAGATTCAAGGTGCCAGAGACGTTGTTATCATAATACATCAGCGGTTTTTCCACCGACTCGCCCACCGCTTTCAGGCCAGCAAAGTGGATCACGCCATCAATGTGATGTTCAGTAAAGATGGTTTGTAGAATAGCGCTATCGCGGATATCGCCTTGATAAAAGGTCGGCCGCACGCCCGTGACTTGCTGAATACGATCCAGCACCAAAAGTTTACTGTTGTACAAATTGTCGAGAATAATTGGCGTCATGCCTGCTTCGATCATCTGAATACAGGTGTGGCTGCCGATATAGCCACTGCCTCCGGTGACAAGAATATTCATGCTGTTCCTCTGAAGTATTGTTTGCAAAATCTGAAGTATTTTTTGCAAAATTTTTAGCCAAATTGACGGCGTTAGTTTACGCAAACTCGCCACAAAAAGCGATCTCCCTACCGCTGGCGAAGCCGTCTTGAATCGATCATGCCTTCGTCTTCCCTGTGTCACATTCGCTTGTTGAGATAAGCCAAGCTTGAGTAAAAACGAGCTTGGGCAAAACCTCATTCAGACAAAGCGGAGTGTCGTATGCAGATCACCGTTGTTGGGGCTGGCTATGTCGGGCTGGCCAATGCCGCGCTGCTAGCGCAGTACCACCATGTCACAGTGCTGGACTTAAACCCGCAGCGGGTAGCGCAAATTAACGCGCGGCAGTGCCCGATCATCGATCAAGATATTCAACGCTTTATGGCTTCTGGCTTACTCAACCTCACCGCGACGGTGGATGCACCAAGTGCCTATCAAAACGCCGAGCTGGTGATTGTCGCCACGCCGACCGATTATGATCCGCGCAACAATGGCTTTGACACCTCTTCGGTAGAGTCGGTGATTGACGAGGTGCATCGCTATCGGCCACAAGCGCTGGTGGTGGTGCGCTCAACCGTGCCGGTCGGGTTTACCGAGCGTGTTCGCCGTGGTGAATCGGGCAAAAACGTGCTGTTTGCCCCGGAGTTTTTACGAGAAGGGCGCGCGTTGTACGACAGCCTTTACCCATCGCGCATCATTGTTGGCGAGCAAAGTGAGAGAGCAAGATGGGTCGCGGATCTGTTTGCGCAAGCGGCGGAAAAAAACGATGTTCCAGTGCTGCTGATAAACGCCACCGAAGCCGAGGCGGTCAAGCTCTTTTCCAACACCTATCTGGCCATGCGGGTGGCCTATTTCAATGAGCTGGATTCTTACGCCGAAGTGCATGGTTTGGATAGTCGACAAATCATTCAAGGTGTGGGGCTCGACCCGCGCATTGGTGACCACTACAACAACCCTTCCTTTGGCTATGGCGGCTATTGTCTCCCCAAGGATACTAAGCAATTGTTGGCCAACTATCGTGATGTCCCCAACTGCCTGATCAAAGCGATTGTTTCGGCCAATCGCACCCGTAAAGACTTTATCGCTGAGTCAATTTTAAAGCGTCATCCGCAAGTGGTGGGCATCTACCGCTTAATCATGAAAGCCAACTCCGACAATTTCCGTTTTTCTTCGGTGCAGGGGATCATGAAGCGGCTCAAAGCGCGCGGCATTGAGGTGGTGGTGTATGAGCCCGTGCTGGAAGAAGAGCGCTTTTTTAACTCGCCCGTAATGCGTGATTTAGCGCAGTTCAAAGCGAAGGCGGAGGTGATCGTCACCAATCGGATGGTGGAAGAGCTCAGCGATGTGGCGCATAAAGTCTATACGCGCGATCTGTTTGGCCAGGATTAGCCTCAGTGCTCTCTTCTAGAAGCAACAAAAAAAACCGACGTGCGTGACGTCGGTTTTTCATCTGCGTGTTCAATCTAGGATTGAAGTGAGCGCGTTGGACATTACGCTTTCATTTTTGCCGCCGCTTTCGCGATGGCAGCAAAGCTCTTCGCATCCAGAGAAGCACCGCCCACTAGCGCGCCATCGATGTCTGGCTGTGCAAAGTACGCTTCTGCGTTTTCTGGTTTTACAGAGCCGCCGTACTGGATGATCACTTGCTCAGCGACTGCCGCGTCTTTCTCTGCGATCAGGGCGCGGATAGAAGCGTGGATGCGCTGTGCGTCATCAGCAGTTGCTGCTTTACCTGTGCCGATAGCCCAGATTGGTTCGTAAGCGATGATCGCGCCGTTCAGAGCTTCAACGCCGTACGCGTCGATCACCGCGTTGATTTGACGTGCACAAACCGTTTCGGTTTCGCCCGCTTCGTTTTGCGCTTCAGTTTCACCGATACAGAACACAGGCTTCAGGCCGTTCTCTTTCAGGAAAGCAAATTTCTGCGCGACGAATTCGTCTGATTCGTTGTGGTATTCACGACGCTCAGAGTGGCCGATGATGATGTGCGTTGCACCGAAATCTTTCAGCATCGCTGGAGACATGTCGCCAGTGTATGCGCCGCTGTTGTGGATGTCAGTGTTCTGTGCACCAAGAATGATCTTGTTGCCGCCTTGCGCGATCAGACGCTCAGCCATATCCAAGTAAAGTGCTGGTGGAGCAACCGCAACGTCAACACCTTCAACGCCTTCTAGCTCAGCGTTAAGACCAGTTAGCAGCTCAGTTACCATTGCTTTGCTGCCGTTAAGTTTCCAGTTACCCATCACTACAGGACGACGCATAGGAATATCTCCATATCTTTTATTGGTTCAAGGTTTCACCTCTAAGCCGAGGTGAAGCGCATTTATGTAAAAAATCTACGTAGGAATATAACAGAATTATGTGGCCAGATCATGACTCGTGTCATTAGTTATGGCTTTCTCTCGCTTGGTCGGCGCTGCTTTATCCACTGATAATATGGTTAAAAGCAATCGATTGGTGATCTGTCTGGCATAATGATAGTCAATCACTCGGCATTTTCCTTTCAGATTGCTATTTATGGGGGGCAAATGCCAACCATGCCTCAAGGATAAAAGGAAAGGTCATGCCTCATTTAGTTTTAGAATATTCCAATTCGGTGGAAGAGCGCATCAATGTGCCCGGATTGCTGGAAGATCTGCACCAAATCGCGCTGGATTGCGGCTTGTTTGACAAACCTTCGGTGAAATCGCGTACGCTGCGCAGCCATCATTGGCTGGTGGGGGAAGAGGGCGATAGCGTGGATTTTATTCATGTCAGTTTTGATCTGCTTTCTGGGCGCAGTGAAGAGCAAAAACGCGAGCTTTCCCGCCAACTCATGGCGGTGTTGCAAGAGCAAGCCAGCCATGTGCGCAGCTTAACGGTCAATATCCGAGATATGGACAAAGCGTGCTTTCAGAAAGTGGTAAACTAAGCTGCCGCCGCGACCGACCGCGACCGACCGCGACTGACCGCGACTGAGAACAGCCTGCAAGCGATATCAGTTTCGAGTCTTATAAAAAGTAAAAGGCCCTGTTTGCGTTTCAGGGCCTAAGATTAATAGAAGTTTTTCGTTGTGAAGGGAATAATTTGCGCTTCACTGTGCGGTGGTTCTTTACCGTCACTTTCCAGTGCAGCACGAAATTTCACCATCTGTTTTGTCAGTTCATTCATTAACACCACGTTGGTGTGAACGGGGTTTTTGCAGCGGCTGATCACGCGATCAATATGGCTTTGCTGCGCCTCCAAGCGCTCGCGCATCGCTTCAGACGCGGACAGAATCATCTCTTTGCACATTTCCTGCTTAAACTGATTGAAAGCGGCCGGGTTTTCGGCGGCAAGAGTCATCATCTCATCGAATGACGGTAATCTCTGGTCCAGTTGTGGATATCCCATGGCGACTCTCCCTGTAACGATTGATGATAATTTAAACAGTAGCCATAAAATAAGCATAAATCAGAAATGAGAAAGTGGCGCAGGGATGTGGCAATGTCTTAGAAGTGAGACGAGAAGGAAGCGGTTAAGAGAAGGTTGCTAGGTTCTAGGTTGCTAGGTTCTAGGTTCTAGGTTCTAGGTTCTAGGTTTCTAGGAAAGAGAAGGTTTCTAGGTGCTAGGTTCTTGCTTTTCCTAGGAGCTAGTCCCTGCTCTTTCTAGAGCCTAGGACCTGCTCTTCCTAGTCCCTGCTTACTATCCGATACGCGCAGCGGCGCTGGCCTTCGATAATGTGTTCCGTGCGCTCAATATGGCAGTGTTCACCAAGCAGCTTTTGAAAAACGTTGAGTTCAGATTGGCATAGAGCGGGGCAGCGGGTGGCGGCTCGGCAGATGGGGCAATGATTTTCGCTCAAAAGAAAGCCTTCGTTGGTCTGCTCAAGCTCGGCCATATAGCCTTCTTCTTCGCGTATTTCCGTGAGCTTTTGCAGCTTGCTGTGCAGATCGCCGCAAGCGGCCAAGGCTTTTTGATACTGGATAAAAGTGCGATGCTCTCGCTCAGCGGCGACTTTGGCTAAACCATCTGAGCCAAACAAGCTCTCGACCACGTCGATCATCTGAATGGTGAGTTCGCTGTGGCGATCGGCAAACTGCTCGTGTCCTTTGAGCGTGAGAGACCAGTGCCGAGTCGGGCGGCCTACTTTGACTTTGACATCGTGAAAGCTGACGATGCCCGCCTCTTCCAACCCTTGCAGATGTTGTCTGGCCCCCATGGTGGTCATGCCAAACTCTTCTGCCAGTTGCTTGGCGGTCACCGAGCCATCTCGCTTAATCGACTGGAGTATCCTGTCTATCGTTTTCATCTTGGCTTACAGACGCCCGTATCCTGAATGGTGCTTAAGTACAAATATTATGCGTCATAGGTTTAGTAAATAAAAGGGTTGATAAAGAACAGTGGGTAAGAGCAAGAGCGGTCCTGTGGTCCTGGAAAGGGCAAGAGCGGCCCTGGTTCCTGGGCAAGAAAGAAGGTTTCTAGGTTCTAGGAAAGGCAGGTTACGAGGTTTCTAGGTTTCTAGGCTCTAGATTCTTGCTCTTGCTCTTGCTCTTGCTCTTGCTCTTCCTAGGGCCTAGGACCTGCTCTTCCTAGTCCCTAGTCCCTAGCCCCTGCTCTTCCTTTAAAGAATAATCTGCTTGATCTCTTCGTCTTTGCGCTCTAAGTAATGGGTCGATTTGATCCGACGTATAGTGCGGCAGTGGCCACGAATCAATAAGGTTTCCGTGGTGGCGATATTGCCTTTACGGCTGATGCCTTCAAGTAGGTCGCCTTTGGTGATGCCCGTGGCGGAGAAAATGACGTTGTCGCTGCGCGCCATCTCATCCAGCTTCAGCACCTTATTCGCTTCCACACCCATTTCGCTGCAGCGCTCCAGTTCGAAAGCGGCAAAACGGCGGTTTTCTTCAGTATCGCCTTTTACGATATTTCGTGCCAATAGGCGGCCCTGCATATCGCCATCCAGCGCGCGAATCACCGCAGCAGACACGACGCCCTCTGGCGCGCCGCCAATGCAGTACATCACATCGACTTCGCTGTCTGGCATGCAGGTTAAGATAGACGCGGCGACATCGCCATCGGGCACGGCAAACACGCGCACGCCCATTTGCTGCATTTCAGCGATAACGGCATCGTGGCGTGGTTTGGCAAGGGTGATGACCACTAAGGTGTCGAGGGTTTTGCCTAGCGCCTTAGCGATGTTTTCTAAGTTCTCTTTTACTGGCTTGTTGAGGTCGATCACGCCTTTAGCGCCAGGGCCGACCACCAGTTTTTCCATATACATGTCGGGCGCTTTGAGGAAACTGCCTTTCTCACCTGCGGCTAACACCGCCAAAGCGTTCGATTGCCCCATGGCGGTCATGCGTGTGCCTTCGATAGGGTCGACCGCAATATCGACTTCATCGCCGCCTAAGCCAACGTTTTCGCCAATGTAGAGCATCGGTGCGTCGTCGATTTCGCCTTCGCCAATCACGATTTCGCCACTGATTTCGGTTTTGTTTAGCAAAGTGCGCATCACTTCAACTGCGGCGCCATCGGCGGCATTTTTGTCGCCACGGCCAAGCCATTTATACCCCGCCAGAGCGGCGCCTTCTGTCACGCGGGAAAATGCCATTGCTAAATCGCGTTTCATGTTGTCTCCAAAAGTCAAAATCGAAGGAAGAGAAAAATTGGCGGCGATTCTAGCATAAAAAACAGGGAAAACGTTTGCGGGGATCAAAAAAGAGGGAAAGCTACGAGGTTGCGAGATTCTAGTTTGCAAGGAAAGAGCTGGAAGAGAAGGTTGCTAGGTGCTAGGAAAAGAAGGTTCTAGGTACTAGGTTCTAGGAAGAGCGAGGAAGAGCTGGAAAAGAAGGTTCTAGTTGCTAGGTTTCTAGGTTCTAGGAAGGGCGAGGAAGGGCGGGGAAAAGAAGGTTTCTAGGTACTAGGTTTCTAGGTTCTAGGAAGAGCGGTTGCTCTTGCTCTTCCCCAGGACCAAGGGACCAGGACCCCAGGACCTTCTCTTCCGCTCTTGCCTTTCCTAGACCCTAGCAGCTGCTCTTCTTAGTCCCGCTCTGGTTTTACTCTACATCTTCCATCTTACCCAGTAGGGTGCGGATGCGTTCTTGCCACTGAGCGTGTTCTTGTTGAGCTTGTTGAGATTTTTGCTCGAGCTCTGCGTGTTGGGCGCGCAGTTGGTCGGCTTCGCTAGCCAGCTTCGCCTTATCTTCTTTCAGCTCTTCGACTTCCATTTGCAGTAGTGCGATGGTATCCACTGCGGTCTGAATTTTTGCTTCCAGTTTTTCTAATACTTCAAAAGACATTTTGGCCTACCTATTCTTATTCGGTTCAATGAGCGCAGCCCATGCTGCGGCTCTCTCTATTAGCCTCATTCTACTCAGCACAAGGCATAGAAACACCTGCTATGTTGGAAAAATTGCATCATTTGCCTAAAAAAACAGCGCATTGAGGCAATGCGCTGATTTTTTCTCACTTTTTAACCGCGTGAAACGTGCTTTCTCGCGCTTTTCTCTCGCCTTGAGTGCCGTAATTAGAGCTCAGGCTCTTCAAAGTCGGCGCTAAGTGGCTCTTGCGAAAGGATGATGCCAGTGCTGTCGGCGTAGAGGTAATCTTCCGGTAAGAAGGTCACACCACCGAAATTGACGGGAATATCGACTTCGCCAATGCCTTGCGCTGACGCGCCGACCGGAATCGAGGCGAGCGCTTGAATGCCGAGGTTCATATCTTCCAGCTCGTCAATTTCACGCACGCTGCCATAGACAACAATGCCTTCCCATTCGTTTTCTTCTGCTAGGGTGGCAATTTCTGCATCGACCAGTGCGCGGCGCAATGAGCCTCCGCCATCGACCAGCAGCACGCGTCCAACACCATCTTGTTCCAGCGTCTCACGAATCAGCGAGTTATCTTCGAAGCATTTTACAGTGGTGATTTGCCCGGCAAATGAGGCACGCCCACCGAAGTTGCTGAACATCGGCTCGACCACATCCACTTGATCCAGATAGATATCACATAGGGCAGAGGTGTTGTATTCCATAGCATACCTTTTTCGGTAAATGAATTTTCTCTTGAGTATATCTGCGCATTAAGTCAATGCAATGACAATTAGTGATTAACTAACAAGAGTTTGAGCTATCACAACTGTTGCAAACAAAATATTGGTGACCAATGAGCACTTCACCACCACGGGCATCATCGGCGCAATTTGAGCGGGTTGATGGGTTAACCACACCGCTTTGCCATGATTAATAACCAGTAACAGGCTGAAAATAAAAGGAAAGCTGAACCACAGTGGTTTGCCTTGCAACAGCAAGTAAATGGCAAACGCCAGCACCGCGCCACCGAGTAATACGAAGTGGTATTGCTTGGCTTTGCGCTGACCGAGGCGAACTGCAACAGTGCGTTTCCCGCACGCGGCGTCGTTTTCGATATCGCGCATGTTGTTGATATTCAGTACCGCGACCGCTAACAAGCCGCAGCCCAAGGCAGGCAAAAACAGCGCTGAATCCAACACGCCGGTATGAAGGAAATAGGTGCCGGAAACACCGAGCAAACCGAAGAATATGAATACCGAGAGATCGCCCAGACCCACATAGCCATAAGGCTTATTGCCCATGGTGTAAGCAATGGCGGCGAGGATGGCTAAAATACCCAAAGCGATAAACGCGAGGATGCTTTGTAAACTGCTTAAGGCATAAAACACCAGTGCTAAACCCGAGACGATGGTAAGCAAAATATTAAATACGATGGCACGTTGCATCTCTTTAGCGCTGACCGCGCCAGATTGCATTGCTCGCAATGGGCCAAGGCGCTTGTCGTTGTCGGTGCCTTTGACGGCATCGCCATAGTCGTTGGCTAAGTTAGACAAGATTTGCAGCAAAGTGGCGGTGATAAACGCCAGCAGAGCGACCACCAATGAGAATTGCCCCGAAGAGTAAGCCAGCACACTGCCAGTTAAAATGGAGACCAAAGCCAGAGGCAATGTTTTAGGGCGCGCGGCATCAAGCCAGATTCTCAGAGATTGATTCATGTGTGTTTCGTGCGAGTAAAACCGACGGTCAGTATACGAAGAAACACGTAAGGAAGAAAGGGAGAAGAGAAGGTCGCTAGGGACTAGGAAAAGAAGGTTCTAGGTGCTAGGAAAAGAAGGTTCTAGGTTCTAGGTTTCTAGGAAGAGCGGATAAGAGCGGGCCTGGGAAGGGCAAGAGCGGCCCTGGTTCCTAGGTCGCTAGGTTCTAGGAAGAGCAGGAAGAGCAGGAAGAGCGGTCCTTCTCTTCCGCTTTTTCTCTTCCTAGCAATCTAGACCCTAGAAAACTCGCCCCTTCTTTTTCCGCTCTTGCTCTTCCCCAGGACCATAGGACCTTTTTTTCCGCTTTTCCAAGGGCCCAGGACCCCAGGACCTTCTCTTACGCTCTTGCCTTTCCTAGTACCTGCTCTTCCCTAGAACCTAGAACCTTGTTTTCCCTTAAAGAATAAAGCGGCTCAGATCTTCGTCTGCGACAAACTCACCGAGGCGCTGCTTGACGTATTGCGCGTCGATGACAAACTTGGCGCCAGATTTTTCTGTGGCGTCGAAGGAGATTTCATCCATCAAACGTTCCATCACGGTGTGCAGACGGCGTGCGCCGATGTTTTCCGTGGTTTCGTTGACGGTCCATGCGGCTTCGGCTATTTGGCTGATGCCATCTTCAGTGAACTCGATATCAACCTGCTCGGTTTTCATCAGGGCGATGTATTGCTCGGTCAGAGAGGCTTTAGGTTCGGTCAGGATGCGTTTGAAATCGTGGCTGGTCAGCGCTTCGAGCTCGACGCGGATCGGCAGGCGGCCTTGCAGCTCGGGGATCAAATCAGACGGTTTGGACACTTGGAATGCGCCGGAGGTGATGAACAGAATGTGGTCAGTTCGCACCATGCCGTGTTTGGTCGATACGGTGCTGCCCTCAATCAGCGGTAGTAGGTCGCGCTGCACCCCTTCACGAGAGACATCTGGGCCTGAGCTTTCGCCGCGCTTACAGATTTTGTCGATCTCATCGATAAACACGATGCCGTTGTTCTCAACGTTGTAAATCGCCTGATCTTTCAGCTCTTCTTGGTTGACCAGCTTCGCCGCTTCCTCTTCGATCAGCGCTTTCATTGCATCTTTGATTTTCAGTTTGCGTTTTTTGCTGGTGTTGCCCGCAAGGCTTTGGAACATTCCCTGCAGCTGGTTGGTCATCTCTTCCATGCCCGGAGGCGCCATGATCTCCACGCCCATTTGCGGTGCAGCGACATTGACTTCAATCTCTTTGTCGTCGAGCTTACCTTCACGCAATTTCTTGCGGAAAATTTGTCGCGTATTGGAGTTGTCGTCGCTCTGCTCACTTTGCCCCCATGCATCGCGTGCTGGCGGCAGCAAGGCATCAAGCACGCGCTCTTCCGCTAGCTCTTCAGCGCGGAACTGCACTTTTTCCATCGCTTGCTGGTGGGTCATTTTCACCGCCACGTCGGTCAGATCGCGGATAATGGTTTCCACCTCTTTACCCACATAACCGACTTCGGTGAACTTGGTCGCTTCGACTTTGATAAACGGTGCGTTGGCCAGTTTAGCCAAACGGCGAGCAATTTCGGTTTTACCTACCCCAGTTGGGCCGATCATCAGGATATTTTTTGGGGTGACTTCGGCGCGCAGCCCTTCTTCAAGCTGCATGCGGCGCCAGCGGTTACGTAGGGCAATCGCCACCGAGCGTTTTGCTTTTTCCTGACCAATGATGTGACGGTTCAGTTCGTGCACAATTTCGCGGGGAGTCATTTCAGACATCTTGCTTCCTCAAATTCTGTATAAGTTACGCTTGGGTTGCGCTTGGCAACTCTGGCGTGGCCGTGAGCTCTTCAATGGTGTGATTGTGGTTGGTAAACACACAAATGTCACCGGCGATATTGAGCGCTTTGACGGCGATCTCGCGTGCGTCTAGGTCGGTGTTTTCCAACAGCGCAGTGGCAGCGGCTTGAGCGTAAGCGCCGCCTGAGCCAATCGCAATCAGGTCGTTTTCTGGCTGCACCACGTCACCGTTACCAGTGATGATGAGCGACGCCGTTTCGTCGGCCACGGCGAGCAGCGCTTCGAGTTTGCGCAGAGCGCGATCGCTGCGCCAATCTTTGGCCAGTTCAACCGCGGCTTTGGTCAGATGGCCTTGGTGCATCTGCAATTTGCTTTCGAAGCGTTCAAATAGGGTAAAGGCGTCGGCTGTGCCACCTGCAAAGCCAGCCAGCACTTTGTTGTTGTAAAGACGGCGAACTTTGCGCGCATTGCCTTTCATGACGGTGTTGCCCAAAGACACTTGTCCGTCTCCGGCGATGACGACTGTGTTGTTACGACGTACAGATACTATGGTAGTCACGAGCAGACCTCTTGATACTTTTCACGATGGAGTTGTTTGATATATGGGGGTGGTAAAAGAGAATTCAAGAGCGAATCGAGGGCGGAGAAAGGGGGCCAGCCGAGGCAAATAAAAAGGCACAAGTGATGCACTTGCGCCTTTTCGAGTTTGCTATTTTACTGCGCTTCTTTCCAGATCGCGCAAGGCTCAATTTTGGCGCGTTGCAGCTTATGCCGATCGCGCTCGGCGTCCCTTTTGGTGGTGTACGGCCCTAGCACCACGCGATACCAGTCGCTGCCCTCTTTTTTGCGGATCTTACTGGTGATGCCTTGAAAGGCGATGTCTAGCTTGCGCGCTTCAGCTTGATCTAGCGTTTTGTAAGCACCGCACTGCATGATGTAAGGAATGGCTGAGATTTCCTGCTCTTTGGCCACCACTTCGATTTCGCGTTTAGGCAGAGACTCCACGTATTGCCATTTTTCTTCTGGCGGAGGAGGCAGCTCTTTTTTCGCTGCGGGCTTGGGAGTTGGTTTGCTTTGTTGCACGACCGGCACGGGGGGCTCCGGGTCGTTATTAAGGATATACAGGCCATAGCCAAACGCGCCAACCAGCAAAATTGCCAGTAGGCCTGCGCGCCAAGGTTTTCTTTTCGCTGTGGCGGTCTTTTTAGTAGCCGGTTTTTTGGGGCTACGACCACGCCTTACATAATCTTTAGCCACGATAATTACTAACTATGATTTATTCAGCCAGACATGGTAATCCAGAATGACAGAACAGAACAGGGCACGGCGTAATAAAAGGAAGCGACGCAACACAATGCGCCGCTTTGACTTGGTTTGAGCGCTTAACGCAATCTCGGTGGCGCGGCGCTGCCACGGATCACCAGTTGCGTTTCGAGCAGGCGAGAGCCGCTGTGGATCTCATGCCCTTTGAGCACTTCAAGCATCATCAACATCGCTTGACGGCCAATCTCATAGCGCGGCTGAGAGATGGTGGTTAAAGGGGGATCGCAGTACTGGGCAAATTGAATGTCGTCAAAACCGACCACGGAGAGATCTTGTGGAACGCGCAGGCCCAGTTTTTTCGCTTCTTGAATCGCGCCAATCGCCATGGTGTCGCAGTGGCAGAATACGGCTGTCGGCGGTTCAGGTAACTCTAACAACTGGCGAATGGCCTCTGTACCGCCGGCGAACGAGAATTCGGCTTCCGCGCAGTAATCCGGGTTCATGGTGATGCCAGCGCGTCGTAGCGCTTGTTGATAGCCTTGCTGACGGAACTGACACAGCACCGCAGACGATGGACCTGAGATTTGCGCGATGCGTTTGTGACCCAACTGGGTTAAGTAGTTCACGGCTTCAAACGCCGAGGTTAGGTTGTCGATGTGCACGGTGGGCAGTTCGAGCTCGGGGGCGAACTCACACGCCATCACCATCGGCGGCAGGTTTTTCTGCTCCGGCTTGCTGACATCAAACGGCAGATCGGTGCCAAGCAGCAACATACCATCGGCTTGTTTGGTGAAGACAAGGTTGACGAACGAGCTTTCGCGACGCTTTTGCTGACCACTGTCGCCCAGTAGAACCAAGTAGCCTTGCTCCATCGCTGCGTCTTCGATACCGCGAATAATCTCGGTAAAGTAAGGGTCACAGATGTCTGGGACAATCGTTACTATGGTTTTTGATTCGTTCCGACGTAAATTTCTTGCAAGCGAGTTTGGTGAATATCCAGCCTCTAAAACCGCGTCTTCCACCCGTTTTCTGGTGGTGGCCGACACTTTTTCGGGATTCATTAGTGCTCTTGAGACCGTGGCGGTCGAGACACCAGCAAGCTGGGCAACATCCTTCATTGTCGCCATAAATTAAACCCTCTTTTTCGCCATGATTGACGTTCAATTATTGTTCTGATGCAAAATATGAGATAACCCGGATAGTCTATTCATTTCTTCAGCGAAAGTTACGGCGGAATTAACAGAATTTACATTCTTCATGTGATTGTCATCACGTAAAAAGGTAATACCTTGCAAGTATCGAAGATTGTTTGAAGATTTTATCGTTTGCTAGCTCAAATCCTGTGGCTCAATGTCTACGATCCATCGTACTTTCTTTGCATTCGGTAACATTTCAATCGCCGGTTTCGCGCTGATTAACAATTTTTGCATCAAGACGCGGCTTTGCGTTTGCAGCAGCAGTTGCCAGCGATATTTGCCCGCGCGTTTGGCCAGCGGCGACGGGGTCGGCCCAAGCACTAAACAGGTGTCATCAAACAAGGGATGGGACTCGAGGGTGAGACGAACTTGGCGCAAGAACACCTCGCAAAGCTCGCTGTGATTGGCCTCGGCGCGAAACAGGGTTAAAAAGCTGTAGGGCGGCAGTTGGGCGATGCGTCGTTCTTCTAACGCGCTTAGGGCAAACGAGCGATAGTCCTTGGTCAGCAAGGCTTGCAGCAGCGGGTGTTCCGGATGATGGGTTTGCAGCAGCACTTCACCGGGTTTGCTGGCGCGCCCAGCGCGTCCGGCCACCTGGATAAACAACTGGGCCAATCGCTCGGAAGCGCGAAAATCACTGCTGTAGAGCGAGCCATCCACATCAAGCAAAGCAACCAGCGTCACATCAGGAAAATGGTGCCCTTTGGCCAGCATCTGCGTGCCGATCAAGATTTGATACTCGCCGCGTCGGATCGCTTGCAATGCATCTTCCAAGCTGCCTTTGCGCCGCGTGCTGTCTCGGTCAATACGGATCGCTTTGTACTCGGGAAAGAGGTTTTCCAACTGGTTCTCTAGCTGCTCGGTGCCGACGCCAACGGTGACCAACTGAGTGGAACCGCATCCTTGGCACTGATGAATCACCGGCTGCTGCGAGCCGCAATGGTGGCAGCGGATCTCGTTGCTGTATTGATGGTAGGTGTAGTAGGCATCGCAGCGTTTACATTCCGCAATCCAGCCGCATTGGTGGCACATCAGTGCTGGGGAGAAACCGCGCCGATTGAGAAACAGCATCACCTGATTACCCGCTTGGAGATGGCGGCGCATTTCGACAATCAAGGGCGCAGACAAGCCACTTTCCAAATAGAGCCCTTTGACATCCAGCACTTGGTTGCGTGTTGGTACGGCAACGCCGGCCCGCTGGGTTAAAGTCAGATGGTGGTATTTGCCGCTGAGTGCATTGTGCAGCGACTCCAGAGCTGGCGTCGCCGAGCCGAGGATGATCGGAATATCTTCTTTGGCGGCGCGCATCACCGCCACATCGCGCGCGTGGTAACGCAGGCTATCTTGCTGTTTATAGGACGTATCGTGCTCTTCATCGACGATGATCATGCCCAAGTCGGCAAACGGCGTGAACAAGGCCGAGCGAGTGCCAATCACAATGCCAGCCACTTTGTCGCGCGCGCTCAGCCAAGCGTTGAGGCGTTCAGTGTCGTTCAGACCCGAGTGAATCACCGCCACGGGGACATTAAAGCGGCGGCGAAAACGGTTAATGGTTTGCGGGGTTAAGCCGATTTCCGGCACCAGCACCAGCGCTTGGCGACCTTGGGCTAAGATCGGTTTGATCAGGTTTAAGTACACTTCGGTTTTACCCGACCCCGTCACCCCCTCAAGCAAGAAGCTGGCAAAGCTCGTCTGGCACTGTACGGTGGCAATGGCGATCGCTTGCTCTTGATTGAGTTTCGGCTTGTCGTTCTCATTTTCAATCGCCTCGCCCCAAGCTTGGACTTGCGGCGTTTTGTCTTGGCTTTCGATCCAACCTTTCTCTTCGAGGGCTTTGAGCACCGTAGAAGAAATCTCTTCATCGAGAAAGCGCTGATGGCTAACTGGGCCATCGGCGAGCATTTTCATCACTCGCGCCTGTTTGACCGCGCGGCCAAAATACTGCATCAACTGGCTTTTGCCTTGCTCGGTTAACTGCCACTCCTGCAAAGTGGCAAAATCGGCCGCTTTACCTTTGCGCAGCGCCGCGGGTAGGGCGTTGTGCAGCGTTTCTCCCAGTGGATGCTGATAATATTGGCTGCACCATTGCAGCAGGCTATACACTGGCGCGGGCCACAGCGGCTGGCTATCCAGCACTGCTTTGACCGATTTGAGTTGCTCACGCGGAAAGTCCGATTCCTGCACCAGCGCCGTGACAATGCCGACCAGCGTCTGCCGGCCAAACGGTACGCTCACCCGACCGCCGATAATGGGAAACAGATGACTGGGCACCAGATAATCAAACTGTTTATCAAGAGGGACGGGTAGGGCAACTCGGGCAATCGATGGGCGCATAAGGTAGCGTGAGTAAACAGAAAAATAATGACTGACAGTCTAAAGGAAGCGGCGGGCAAATTCGAGAAGCGATGGCTGATTAAAAAACTAGCGCAAAATGGCGCAAATAGGTTGATCCATTTGAGTCGATTCATTACTATATCGCGCCTTAAGATATGGCTTCGCACCAGCGAGCGCGGTATCTAAGAGTTCATTTTTAACTACGTGTGGTGTGCGGCAAAGGCTCGTATAGCGACACGGCCTACTATTTGAGGTTATCCCATGAAAGCTGGTATCCACCCAGAATACAAAGCAGTAAACGCAACTTGTTCTTGCGGCAACTCTTTCGTTTTTAGCTCTACTCTAGCTAAAGAATCTATCCACCTAGACGTATGCGACAAGTGCCACCCATTCTACACTGGTAAGCAACGTATCGTTGATACAGGCGGCCGTGTTGATCGCTTCAACAAGCGTTTCGGTGCTCTATCAAGCGGTAAGAACTAATCACATTTGTGATGACTGTTTGAGAAAAGGTCGCTTCGGCGGCCTTTTTGCTTTTTGCCTTTCTATTATTTTCCTCGTTATTTTCCTTGTTGTTGTTCAGGGGCGCTTTTCTCTCGCCCTTTGCTGGTCTTACCTTCGCCTTTCTTGGTCATTTTGTAGATATGCTTCGCATTCTTGGCTAGGAAGATTGACTTATATCAATTAGAATTTATCTCCAAATTATCTAAAAACGCAGAGTTTTAGGTCATTTTGCAACATTCCCCCTATCCCACAAAACATATAAAGAGAATAACGACCTATGTCCGATGACAATCGCCAGGCATTGACCCCTGAAGAAGATCGCCGCCAGCAAGCGCTGGATTACCATGCCTACCCAACGGCGGGAAAAATCGCCATTGCGCTGACAAAACCAGCCGAAACCGCCAAAGATCTTGCGCTCGCTTACAGCCCAGGTGTGGCTGAGCCAGTACGTGAAATCGCACAAAACCCGGAGAACGTCTACAAGTACACGGCCAAGGGGAACATGGTGGCAGTGATCTCTAACGGCACCGCAATTCTTGGTCTGGGCAATTTAGGTCCGCTGGCGTCTAAGCCAGTCATGGAAGGGAAAGCGTTACTGTTCAAACGTTTTGCAGGATTAGACTCGATCGATATCGAAGTAAAACACCGCACCATCGATGAGTTTGTCGATACCGTTGCCAACATCGCCGACACCTTTGGTGGCATCAACCTTGAAGACATCAAAGCGCCGGACTGTTTTGAGATCGAGAAACGCCTGATTGAGCGTTGTGATGTGCCAGTTTTCCACGATGACCAGCACGGCACGGCGATTGTGACGGCGGCGGGCATGCTCAATGCGATCGAGCTGCAAGGCAAAAAACTCAACGAATGTGTGATTGTGTGTTTGGGCGCGGGCGCGGCGGCGGTGGCGTGTATGGAACTGTTGATCAAATGCGGCGCGATGCGTGAGAAGATCTACATGCTCGATCGCAAAGGCGTGATCCATACGCGTCGTGATGACCTCAACGAATATAAGCAGCTGTTTGCCAATAACACCGACAAACGCACGCTGGAAGATGTGATTTCCGGCGCGGATCTCTTCTTGGGCGTGTCAGGTCCAAACCTGATGCCCGCAGAAGCGCTGAAACTGATGGCCGATAAACCGGTGGTGTTTGCCTGTTCAAACCCAGATCCCGAGATCAAGCCTGAGCTGGCACATGAAGTGCGTGACGATTTGATCATGGGAACGGGCCGCAGTGACTATCCAAACCAAGTGAACAACGTGTTGTGCTTCCCGTTTATTTTCCGCGGCGCATTGGATGTTCGCGCCAGCGAAATCAACGATGAGATGAAACTGGCGGCGGTGGATGCGATTCGTCAACTGGCGAAAGAACCGGTTCCTGCGGAAGTGTTGAAAGCAGCGGGCGTCGACAGCCTAGAGTTTGGTCCGCACTACATCATTCCAAAACCGATGGACCCACGTCTGCTACCGCGCGTGGCGAAAGCGGTCGCGCAAGCGGCGGTCGATTCCGGTGTGGCGCGCATCGCGATGCCAGAGAACTACATGATGGCGCAATAAGCCCAACGATGATGTAGACCAGTTAGCAAAACGGGACGCCAAGGCGTCCCGTTTTTATTTCTATTGTTGGCTTGGTAGTCAGCCGCTTCCCCCGAACTGACCAGCCAATCCTTAGTCGTCGTAAGCTTCGAACTCAATGCCCATCGCCGTCATCAGCGCTTTCGCTTCAGTTGGAATGTCATCTGGGCGATCTTTACGCAGATCTTCATCGGTCGGCAAGGGCTGGCCTGTGTAGGCGTGCAGGAAGGCTTCGCACAGCAGCTCACTATTGGTTGCATGGCGCAGGTTATTAATTTGACGACGAGTTCGTTCATCGGTCAGCACTTTCAGCACTTTCAATGGGATAGATACAGTGATCTTTTTCACCTGCTCGCTCTTTTTCCCATGCTCTGCGTATGGACTTATGTAGTCGCCATTCCAGTCGGCCATTGCGCACCTTTAGTCGTTATCGTTGGTTAATAAAATAATAGGCGCAGATTGTAGCTGGATTTACCGCCATAAGCAAAGACATATGGACGTCTAGAAGTGTTGACGTCTTAAATTTTGCTGGTTAAAGTGGCGGATAAAAGGAATGGATGACGCTGAAACAACAGTAGCCTATTCCCATTCAGAATGCATCTTTGGAGAAAGGAAACACTATGAGCACTCGCAAGCCCGCTACCATCGCCGTTCGAACTGGTATTGAGTCAGACAGTCAGTTCCGTGCTGTCGTTCCCCCCATTTACCTTTCGACCAACTACGGCTTTCCAGCCTTTGGCGAAGTGCCTAAGTACGACTATACCCGCTCGGGCAACCCCAACCGTGGCTTGCTGGAGCAGGCGCTGTATGAGCTAGA
Organism: Vibrio navarrensis; assembly: GCF_015767675.1. Lineage (NCBI taxonomy): Bacteria > Pseudomonadati > Pseudomonadota > Gammaproteobacteria > Vibrionales > Vibrionaceae > Vibrio > Vibrio navarrensis. Next base: position 302,863 of record NZ_CP065217.1, read on the forward strand.
ATCGGGCCAAGGGGCGGTGGTGACCAACTGTGGTACGTCGGCGCTTAACTTGTGGGTCTCTGCTTTCTTATCGCCAAACGATCTGATTGTCGCTCCGCACGACTGCTACGGCGGTACTTATCGCTTGTTCAATACCCGCGCCAACAAAGGCGATTTCAAGGTGCGCTTTGTTGATCAATCCGACCCAGCGGCGCTGGAGGCGGCCTTGGCGCTCAAGCCCAAACTGCTGTTGATTGAAACCCCCTCCAACCCGTTGGTGCGCGTGGTCGATATTGCGGCAGTGTGTGAAAAAGCACATCGCGTTGGCGCGCTGGTGGCGGTCGACAACACCTTTCTCACTCCGGTCTATCAAAAGCCGTTGGAGCTGGGCGCGGATTTCGTGATTCACTCCACCACCAAATACATTAATGGCCATTCTGATGTGATTGGCGGTGTGGTGGTGACCAAAACCGCGCAACATGCCGAGGAGCTGGCGTGGTGGGGCAACTGTTTGGGCGCAACCGGCACGCCGTTTGACAGCTACATGACACTGCGCGGCATCCGCACGTTGGGGGCGCGCATGCGCGTGCACGAAGAGAGCTCACAGCAAATTTTAGCCTTTTTGCAAAGCGAATCGCTGGTGGGGACGATTTACCATCCGAGCCTGCCGCAACATCCGGGGCATGAGATTGCCAAAAAGCAGCAATCGGGTTTTGGCTCGATGCTCAGTTTTGAATTTGCCGGCTCGTTTGAGCAGTTGAAGCAGTTTGTGCAAGCGCTGGAGCTGTTCTCTTTGGCCGAGTCGCTCGGTGGGGTGGAAAGTTTGATCTGCCATCCTGCGTCGATGACGCACCGAGCGATGGGCGAAGCGGCGCTGGCTGAAGCGGGTGTCTCCCAGCAATTGCTGCGTCTGTCGGTTGGACTGGAAGATGCGCACGATTTGATCGCCGATCTCAAGCAAGCCTTTGAACAAGTGAAGGGAGCGCAATAAATGTCTGTTGTACGTCAGTTGCACAAGTTTGGTGGCAGCAGCCTTGCCGACCCAGAATGTTATCGCCGCGTCGCTAATATCCTCAAAGAGTACTCCAGCGAGAATGACTTGGTGGTTGTCTCTGCGGCAGGCAAAACCACTAACCGCTTGATTGAGTTTCTTGATGGGTTGGAGCGTGATGGCCGTTTGGCGCATGACGCGCTGCAATCGTTACGTCACTACCAGCTTGGTTTGGTTGAATCGCTGCTCAGTGGCGAGGCGCAAGGCCAATTACTCGCCCAACTGAATGATGAGTTCAGTACCTTGGCGGAGTTGGCGGCGCCGCTCACTCAAACGCAGAGAGCGGCGGTACTGGGCCACGGTGAAGTGTGGTCAGCGCGTTTGCTGGCTGCGCTGCTTAACCAGTCCAATCTAGCGGCGGTGGCACAAGATGCGCGTGCTTTTTTGCGCGCCGAAAGCGGCACTCAGCCGGAGGTGGATCGCGCGCGTTCTTATCCGCTGCTGAAAGAGGTGCTGGCGCAGCACGCCAAGCGCCGAGTGATCATCACCGGTTTTATGGCGCAAAATGGCGCAGGCGACACGGTGTTGCTGGGTCGCAATGGTTCCGACTACTCGGCAACCATCATTGGCGCGTTGGCGGAAGTGTCACGCGTGACGATTTGGAGTGATGTGGCGGGCGTGTACAGCGCCGACCCACGTATCGTGTCGGACGCGTGTCTGTTGCCGCTGCTGCGTTTGGATGAAGCGAGCGAGCTGGCTCGTCTTGCCGCGCCGGTGCTGCATAGCCGCACCCTTCAACCGGTGGCGCAAAGTGCCACTGAACTCGATTTGCGTTGCAGCTACGATGCGGAATCGGGCTCGACGCGCATTGAACGCGTGCTCGCATCCGGGCGCGGGGCGAAAATCATCACTTCGCTTGATGAGGTGCTACTGGTGCAGCTCACCTTTGCCCGAGGCCATGACGACGACCGCGTGCAGCAAGAGGTGCTGCGTGCTTTGAAGCGGGCGCAACTGGAACCGCTGGCCTTTGAGTGGCAAAAAGATCAACATCGCCTGCGTTTGGCCTATACCGCAGAAATCGCCAGTGGTGCTTTGGCCTACCTACAAGAGTTGGCGGTGGAAGCGGAAATCAAACTCAAAGAGGGCTTTTCACTGGTGGCGGCGGTGGGCGCGGGCGTGTCGAAAAACGCCAGCCACTGCTTTGGCTTCTACCAGCAATTGAAACACTCGCCAGTGGAGTTCGTCTCCGAGGCGGATTCCGGCCTCAGTCTGGTGGCCGTACTGCGACGGGTTAATTTGCCTGTGCTGGTCAACGGTATTCATAGCCAGCTTTTCCAAGCGCAAAAGCGGGTGGCTATTGCCCTGTGTGGCAAAGGTAATATCGGTTCGAGCTGGCTAGCGCTGTTTGCCCAGCAAAAAAGCGAACTGGAAAAACGCCACGGCATGAACTTTGAGCTGGTGGCGGTGGTGGATAGCCAAACGTACCTGTTTAATGAGCAAGGCTTAGATGCGGCAAGCGTGCACGCCCATTTTGATGACGACTCGATCGCGCATAATGGTGATAGCTGGCTGCTGCGTTTGGGCGCTCTGCAAGGTTATGACGAAGCGGTGGTGTTGGATGTGACTGCCAGTGCTGAGTTGGCGGCGAAATATCTCGAGATCGCCAACCAAGGGCTGCACCTGATTTCGGCCAACAAGATCGCCGGTTCGGCCAGCAGTGACTACTACTATCAAGTGCAAGATGCGTTTGCCAAAATTGGCCGCCATTGGCTGTACAACGCCACGGTGGGCGCAGGGCTGCCGATCAACCATACCGTGCGCGATTTGCGTGAGAGCGGTGACGAAATCGTTGCGCTCTCGGGGATCTTCTCCGGCACGCTTTCTTGGTTGTTCCAGCAGTTTGACGGCAGCGTTCCGTTTGCTGAACTAGTCGATCTCGCTTGGCAGCAAGGACTGACCGAGCCCGATCCGCGCAGCGATCTCGATGGCTCGGATGTGATGCGCAAGCTGGTGATTTTAGCGCGTGAATCTGGGCTGGAGATTGAACCGGAGAACGTCAAGGTGGAATCCTTGGTACCAGCAGAGTTGAGCGCTCTCACGCTGGATGAGTTTTTTGATAAAGCGCATCTGCTCAGCGAGCGTTTGCAGGAGCGTCTGGCCAAAGCGCAGCGCCAAGATCAGGTGTTGAGATACGTGGCGCGTTTGGAGAAAAACGGCAAAGCACGGGTGAGTGTTGAGGCGCTGTCGCGTGAGCATGCGTTAGCCAACTTGCTGCCGTGTGACAACATTTTTGCCATCGAAAGTAAGTGGTATCGAGACAACCCGTTGGTGATTCGTGGGCCGGGCGCGGGGCGAGAAGTGACGGCGGGGGCGATTCAATCGGATCTCAATCGTCTGGCAGGCCTGTTTTAAAGCGATGAACAGGCGTTAAAGCGCTTGTCGCTATCGGTACACATCTTACCCAAGGGGCCAATCGGCCCCTTGTTATTTCTACTTGAACTATGCTCATTATGAACTTGAGAAATATTCATAATCGCACTGTTGACATTAAATCGTATTCAATCCATTCTGTAGCCATATAGACGTCTAAACGTCAGTTCGCAACAGTTTGCACGTTTGTGGCAGGTGGTCACAGGGAGAGGAACATGGGCTATACACACGCAAGTCATATTGGCGCTTTAAACCAGAATATCGCTGAGCTTTCAGACAACATCAATGTGTCGTTTGAGTTTTTTCCGCCCAGCACGCCGCAAATGGAAGAGACGCTGTGGAGCTCAGTACAGCGCCTAAAAACCCTGCAACCCAAGTTTGTCTCGGTGACTTACGGGGCCAACTCTGGTGAACGTGACCGTACCCATTCGATCATCAAAGAGATCAAAGCACAAACTGGCCTTGTCGCTGCCCCGCACCTCACCTGTATTGATGCCAACCGTGACGAGCTTATCAACATTGCCAACGACTACTGGGCGAATGGCATCAAAAATATTGTCGCGTTGCGCGGTGATATTCCTCCGAGCGGCGGCGCGCCAGAGATGTACGCCTCTGATCTGGTGACTCTGCTGAAATCGCTGCACGATTTTGATATTTCGGTGGCGGCGTTTCCTGAAGTTCACCCTGAAGCGAAAAGTGCTCAAGCGGATCTGCTCAACCTCAAACGAAAAGTGGATGCGGGTGCGAACCGTGCTATCACGCAGTTCTTTTTCGATGTGGAGAGCTACTTGCGCTTTCGTGACCGCTGCGTAGCGGCTGGGATCGATGTGGAGATCGTCCCAGGTATTTTGCCCGTATCGAACTTTAAGCAGGCGTCGCGTTTTGCAGCGCAGAACAACGTTAAAGTGCCCGGTTGGATGGCGAAACAGTTTGAAGGGCTGGATGATGACCCAGTGACTCGTCAGCTAGTGGGTGCAAGCCAAGCGATTGATATGGTGCGTATTTTAAGCCGAGAAGGGGTGAAAGATTTCCACTTCTACACGCTAAACCGCGCCGAGATGACTTACGCATTGTGTCATACGCTTGGCGTACGTCCCAAGCAAGCTTAACGGTTTGAAGATAGTTTGAAGAGTAAAAGCGGCGCAAAGAGTGCCGCTTTTTATTGGGCGCACTCTTTTGCTTTGAGCAAATAGAGGCAAATAAAAAGGCTGGTATCAAACCAGCCTTATTTGTTTCTCTCGTCAATCAACGAGCGTGATGTGCGTGAAGAGTTAGCCGAGAGCTTCCAATTCAGCCAACACTTCATCTGCCCAGTTGATCCACGTTTCACGTAGCATCAGGTTGCGACGCAGCGTCAAACGCTCTAGGCGACCTTGTTTGTCGAGGGTCGATGGCGTGGCGTAGTAAGCCGCTTCAATCTCTTTGTAGTGAGCGACTAGCTTGCGAGACTCTTCGACCAATTGCGCCAATTGATGGTGGTATGGCGCAGACGGTTGAACCGAACAAGCCATCAGCTTGGCAGAAAATTCGTCACGCACCGTTGGGTGTGCTGTCGGTTGATCAAACCAATCACCAAGCGCCGCACGTCCTGCGTCGGTAATGGAGTAAACTTTACGATCCGGTTTGCCTTCCTGTGGTTCAAGCACACAAGTCACCAGTTCCTGCTCAGCCATTTTGTTGAGCTCGCGGTAAACCTGTTGGTGGCTCGCTTTCCAGAAGTAGCCGATACTGGCTGAGAATTCTTTCGTGATGTCGTAACCGGTAGCATCACGTGTGCTTAAAACGGTCAGAATAACGTGTGGTAATGACATGTCTTCATCCAAATGGTCAATAAACTGTTAACAAGCTGGCTGTACTGCGTTTGCACTCTTATTTGATGCAATTTGTTTTATGTACAGTCAGCACCAACACTGAGTTGGTCCTGTCACCTTAAAAGCCGTTTATCACCTAGGGTGGATGGAACTTTCCATCGAGCTGTGAAAATGATGATTTGATAATTAATTCACAGCGGACGCGTAGTATATCTAAATATAAGCATAAAGTAGAATACATGAGTGGTTTTGCTTAAAAAACTAATAAAATACTAAATGGGCTGCACTTCAAGGCCATGCTCTGCAATGACTGTTTAATAAATGTTCTTTTTGTAGTTTAAAATACTGCTGGCTTGTTGCTTGGTTTGCAGTTGTTAAAGTGACCTATATCACGTTTTGTTGTTTTTATCTGACGAATCTTCTGAGTGATAGTGCGTCCATAAGGTGGGAAGTGGCGATGAACGATGGGCGATGGGCGCAAGAGAGGATAAAACCAGAAAAGATGGCAGCGACAACAAAAAGGCTGCATTTTCATGCAGCCTTGAGATTAATCAGATTCACCAGTGGTGTGACTTAACCAGTATTGCGCATTCCTGCCGCAATGCCAGCGATGGTTACCATCAAGGCTTCTTCCAACTCTTCCGCCGCTTCTTGCGTTTGACGTGTGCGATACAAAAGTTCAGCTTGCAGCATGTTGAGTGGTTCGATGTAGATATTGCGCAAACGGATCGACTCCTGTCCCCACGGATCGCTTTGCATCAAGTTCTCGTTGTTTTCCACGTTCAGCACGGTTTTGATGTCACGTTGCAACTGTGCCCGCAGTTTATCGCCAAGCGGCAGCAGGGATTCATCTGCCAGGCGCTCATCGTAGTAACGCGAGATCTCGATGTTGCACTTCGAGTACACCATCTCCAGCATGCCAAGACGAGTGGAGAAGAATGGCCATTCGCGACACATCTCTTCCAGAAGCGCTTGATGCCCTTTGTCGATCGAGTATTGAATCGCTTCACCCGCACCGAGCCACGCTGGCAGCAGCAAGCGGTTTTGGCTCCAAGAGAAGATCCACGGAATCGCCCGCAAGCTTTCCACACCGCCATTGGGGTTGCGTTTCGCCGGGCGAGAACCGAGTGGCAGTTTGCCAAGTTCCAGCTCCGGGGTGGCTTGGCGGAAATAAGGGACGAAATCCGGCTCACCGCGCACCACGCTGCGATAGGCTTCGCAGCTCACTTCAGAGAGCACGGTCATCAAATCGCGCCACTCTTGCTTTGGCTCTGGTGGTGGCAGCAGGTTTGCCTCGAGAATCGCGCTGGCGTACATGTTAAAGCTGTTGACCGCCACTTCAGGCAAGCCAAGTTTAAAGCGGATCATCTCGCCTTGCTCGGTCACGCGTAGGCCACCTTTTAGGCTCTTCGGTGGCTGAGAAAGCAGTGCGGCGTGCGCCGGTGCACCGCCACGGCCAATCGTACCGCCGCGGCCGTGGAACAGAGTCAGCTCAATGCCTTCTTGCTCGGCGACTTTCACCAGCGATTCCATCGCGTGGTATTGCGCCCAGCCCGCCGCCATCACACCGGCGTCTTTGGCCGAGTCGGAATAACCGATCATCACCATCTGATGATTTTGGATAAAGCCACGGTAGAGATCGATGCTCATCAGCTGCTTGATCACCGCTTCGGCGTTGTTGAGGTCGTCGAGGGTTTCAAACAACGGGCAGACGTCCATGCGATACGGACAGCCAGATTCTTGCAGCAGCAGGTGAACGGCTAACACGTCCGACGCGGTACGTGCCATGGAGATCACATAGGCGCCAAACGCTTCACGCGGTTGTGCAGCAATGATTTTACAGGTGTCCAGCACTTCTTTAACCGGTTCACTTGGTTGCCAATCACGTGGCAGGAGCGGGCGTTTGGACGCCAGTTCGTTGGTTAAGAAAGCCAGCTTATCTTGCTCGCTCCAGTGATTGTAATCGCCAATGCCGAGATAGCGAGTCAGCTCCGACAGCACATCGGCATGACGGGTGCTCTCTTGGCGCACGTCAAGGCGCACCAGATGCACGCCAAAGGCTTTGACGCGGCGCAGTGCATCGAGCAGCGAGCCGTCTGCAATCATGCTCATGCCGCACTCGCGTAGTGACTGGTAACAGGCCAGCAAGGGCTGCCAAAGTTGGTCGATGTGTTGCAGCGGGGCTTTGACCGCCAGTTTTTGGCCGTTGATCTTGGCGTCCAAAATCTCTTTGGTTTCAGACAGCAGAGTGCGTAGCTGCTTGAGCACTGCGCGATACGGTTCGTGCTCTTCTTCGCCGGCGAGTTGACGCACGGTGTCGTTACACTTGGTCATTGACAGTTCGCTGATCAACTCATTGATGTCTTGAAGATAGAGGTCGGCGGCTTTCCAGCGCGACAGCAGCAGCACTTCGCGCGTCACGCTGTGGGTGACAAACGGGTTACCATCGCGATCGCCACCCATCCAAGAGGAGAAATGTACCGGGCGGGCATCAATCGGCAGCCCTTCACCCAGATACTCTTTCAGGCGCTCATCCAGTTCACGCAGAAAATCGGGTACCGCTTCCCACAGTGAGTTTTCCACCACGGCAAAGCCCCACTTGGCTTCATCCAGCGGTGTTGGGCGCTGCTTGCGGATCACATCTGAGTGCCAACCTTGAGCAATCAACTGTTCTAGGCGTTGTTCGGTTTTGTGACGCTCTTTGGAGGAGAGATCGCCAAGTTCCAGCTTCGACAAACACTCGTTGATCTTGACCAGTTTGTTGATCATGGTGCGACGGGTGATTTCCGTCGGGTGCGCGGTCAGAACCAGTTCAATATTCAGTTCACGCAGCGCTTGCGCGGTATCAAGTTTGCTGACGCCGTTTTGGCTTAGCTTGGCAAACAAGGTGTTGAACGCATCCGGTTCGCAGACGTGCGAATCGCAATGGCGTGAAATGGTGTGGTATTGCTCGGCGATATTGGTCAGGTTCAGAAATTGGTTGAACGCACGGGCCACCGGCGTTAGTTGCTCGTCTGGCAGATTTTTAATTTCTTCAATCAGGTTGTCGCGATCCGCCTGATTGCCAGCGCGGGCAGATTTGGAGAGTTTACGAATCGTCTCCACCTTCTCTAAGATTTCGTCACCGTGTGCTTCTTGTATGGTGTTGCCCAACAAGTGCCCCAACATGCTGACATTACTCCTGAGAGCGGCGTATTTCTCGTTCATTGTCGTCCTGCCTCGTAAAAAAATTACATCCAATGTTCCTTGTTAAGGTCACAATCTAGCGAAATTTGTTGTAACTAGTCAAATAAAGCAGACTTAGTTTGCAAATATTCCTTCGCAGTGCTGATTTAACGCAAATTATGCCTTAATGAATAAACGATACTGAAAGTTAATTACAATCTAGCCGTGGCGGATTGGCGCAAAGCCACGGCTGTTGTCATCCCCTTCTGCTCAAAAACAGTACTGACGCATCGCTTTGCGCAAAATGTCGGTAGTCGGCTCGATAAAGTCAAAAGAGAGAAACTCATCGGGCTGATGCGCTTGATCAATCGAGCCCGGGCCAAGCACTAAGGTTGGACACAATTGCTGCAAAAACGGCGCTTCGGTGCAGTAGTTGACGGTTTGTGACTCGCTGCCGCACAGCTTTTCGACTCCGTGAATAAACGGATGGTCGTGCTGGCATTCATAGCCCGGGATGGGATCATGCAGTGGCACGATGTCAATCCGCCCCGGCCATTTGGCTTCGACCTCTTTGAGCGCGCCGCGCAGCAGATTATTGAGGCCATCAAGGCTGATGCCGGGCAGTGGGCGCACATCGTAATGCAGTTCACAGCAGCCACAAATGCGGTTGGCACTGTCGCCGCCGTGGATGTGGCCGAGGTTGAGTGTCGGTCCGGGAATGGCGAACCCTGGGTTGTGGTATTCCTTAATGAGGCGATCGCGCAGTTGCATCAGCGCAAACAGCACTTCATGCATGATTTCGATGGCATTGACGCCGAGCGAGGGATCTGACGAGTGGCCCGATTTGCCCGTCACACGTACCACGTTGGCCACATGGCCTTTATGTCCGCGTACGGGCACTAAGCTGGTTGGCTCACCGATGATGCAGTAATCTGGTTTGTAAGGGGTGTGGGCGCTGAAATGACGTGCGCCAAGCATAGTGGTCTCTTCATCGCAGGTCGCGAGCACGTACAGCGGCTTACTCTGCCCTGTCCAGTCCATGCGCTTGGCGGCTTCATAAATAAAGGCGAAAAAGCCTTTCATATCGGCGGTGCCGAGGCCGTAAAACTTGTTGTCTTTCTCGGTGAGTTGATGTGGGTCGAAACTCCAGCGCCCTTGATCAAAGGGGACAGTATCACTGTGTCCGGCCAGTAGCAGGCCGCCTTCTCCTTGGCCCTTTTTGGCCAGCATATTGAATTTGCCAGGTTCCACTTCGACAACCTCGACCGCAAAACCCAACGCGCTAAACCAATCGGCCAGTTTGGCGATCACCTCACGGTTGCCTTGATCCCAACTTGGGTCGCTGGAACTGATGGATGGTGTCGCGATCAAGCCGCGGTAAACCTCAAGAAAACTTGGTAATTGCATAGATTCTTCACTTCCCCTGTTGACAGTTGGGTAACAAAAAGGTAAAACACATATTAACTCATATTTAATGAATAAAAAATCAATATAAAGCAAAAATTAAATATGAATAGTCACTTTTGTTTCCCTTTTGCTTTACGGATATATTGAGATGTTAAAGACAACAATTATAGGCGCCAGCGGCTACACCGGTGCGGAATTGGCTCTGATGGTGCAAAAACATCCTGAGCTCACGCTAGCAGGTTTGTATGTCTCCGCCAATAGCGCGGACGCCGGTAAGTGTATCTCTCAATTGCACGGAAAATTGGCGGGCGTGGTAGAGATGGACGTTCTACCGTTAAGCGATCCTCAAGCCGTGGCCGAGCAGTGTGATGTGGTGTTTCTTGCCACCGCGCACGAAGTCAGCCACGACTTAGCGCCGATCTTTCTCGAACAAGGCTGTCAGGTTTTTGATCTTTCTGGCGCGTTTCGCGTCAAAGGCGACGATTTTTACCCCACCTACTATGGGTTTGAGCACCAGCACGTCAGTTGGCTCGACAAAGCGGCGTATGGCTTAGCGGAGTGGAACGAGAGCGCGATTGTGCAAAGTCAGCTGATTGCGGTCGCTGGGTGTTACCCAACCGCATCGCAACTTGCGATCAAACCGCTGCTGGCGAAAGAGTTGCTCGATACCGCGCAGTGGCCGGTGATTAACGCCACCAGTGGCGTTTCTGGTGCGGGGCGCAAAGCCTCCATGACCAACAGTTTTTGCGAAGTGAGCTTGCAAGCTTACGGCGTATTCAACCACAGACATCAGCCTGAAATCGCCAACCATCTTGGTTGTGAGGTGATCTTTACCCCGCATCTTGGCAATTTCAAACGTGGCATCCTCGCGACGGTGACCATGAAACTCAAAGCGGGTGTCACCTTAGAGCAAGTCAACGCCGCGTTTGAAGCGGCTTATGCTGGCAAACCTGCGGTGCGTTTAAAAGGCGACGTGCTGCCTCGCTTACAAGAGGTGGAAATGACGCCGTTTTGCGACCTCGGATGGAAGGTGCAAGGCGAACATATCATTGTCATTTCAGCGATCGACAATCTGCTGAAAGGCGCATCCAGTCAGGCGATGCAATGCCTGAATATTCATTACGGTTTTTCACCACTGACAGCCTTGCTGTAGTAGCCGGAGTAAGGAAAGAACCATGACTCAGTCTCTCAATCCACTTGTGATCAAATTAGGCGGTGCAGCGCTTTCCTGCACAAAGACATTAAGTCAGCTCTTTGGAGCGATTGCAGCCTATCAGCAAAAAGCGCAGCGACAGATCGTCATCGTCCATGGTGGCGGTTATCTGGTGGATGAACTGATGGAAAAACTTCAGTTGCCGACGGTGAAGAAAAACGGCCTACGCGTGACGCCTTACGATCAGATGCCGATCATTGCTGGCGCACTGGCTGGCACGGCGAACAAACTGTTGCAAGGTCAAGCCATTGCCGATGGTCTGAACGCGGTTGGCTTGAGCTTAGCCGACGGCGGTCTGTGTCAAGTGGAAGAGCTTGACGCCGAGCTTGGCGCGGTGGGTAAAGCCACACCGGGTGATGCTACCTTGCTAGGCGCGATTTTAGCCACGGGCGCGCTGCCGATCATCAGCTCAATCGGCTTAACGCCGAGTGGTCAACTGATGAATGTTAACGCCGACCAAGCGGCGGTGGCGGTTGCCGGGGCGCTGGACGCGGAGTTGGTTCTGCTCTCTGACGTTAGCGGCGTGCTGGATGGCAAAGGTCACTTAATCAAGAGTTTGACCGAAGCCGAAGCCGATGCGCTGATCGCTGGCAAAGTGATCACCGACGGCATGATCGTCAAAGTGAAAGCCGCCTTGGAAGCGGCCAACGATTTGGGCCGGGCGATTGAAGTCGCGACCTGGCGCTACCCAGATAAATTGGAAAGGCTGTTTGCCGGTCAAAGCATCGGTACACAGTTTGTCCCCGCTTAAGCGGAAATTTTTGTAAGCCTTATCAGACACAGAATGAATGAGTATGGCACTGACCGCCGAGTGCAGCGCCACACCAACGGAGAATTAAAATGAGCAAGTTAAATGTAAATAAAGTGGTCGTCGCGTACTCAGGCGGATTGGATACCTCAGTCATCATCCCTTGGCTAAAAGAGAACTACGACTGCGAAGTGGTGGCGTTTGTGGCCGATGTCGGCCAAGGCGAAGAAGAGCTGGTTGGCATTGAAGAGAAAGCCAAAGCGTCGGGCGCTTCTGAGTGCTACGTGGTCGATCTGAAAGAGGAGTTGGTGGCCGATTACATCTACCCAACGCTGAAAACCGGTGCTTACTACGAAGGCAAATACCTACTGGGTACCTCAATGGCGCGCCCGGTGATTGCCAAAGCGCAAGTAGAAATCGCACGTAAAGTGGGCGCAGATGCGTTGTGCCACGGCTGTACAGGTAAGGGCAACGACCAAGTGCGTTTTGAAGGGGCGTTTGCAGCGCTTGCACCAGATCTCAAAGTGATTGCGCCTTGGCGTGAATGGGATTTGGTCAGCCGTGAGCAGTGTCTGGATTATTTGGCTGAGCGCAATATTCCGTGTGCCGCGTCACTCACCAAAATTTATTCGCGTGATGCCAACGCATGGCACATCTCGACCGAAGGTGGCGTGCTAGAAAGCACTTGGAATGCGCCCAATGAAGATTGCTGGGTGTGGACCGTCGATCCTGAGCAAGCGCCGAATGAGCCAGAGTACGTTACCGTGCAAGTGGAAAAAGGCGAAGTGGTGGGTGTCGATGGCGAACCGATGACGCCATACAACGCGCTGGTTTACCTCAACGAGAAAGGCGCGAAACATGGTGTGGGTCGTATCGATATCGTGGAAAACCGTCTGGTTGGCATGAAATCACGTGGCTGCTACGAAACCCCAGGGGGCACCATCATGATGGAAGCTCTGCGTGCGGTAGAGCAGTTGGTACTGGATAAAACCTCGTTTGAATTCCGTGAAGAGCTGGGCGTGAAAGCTTCGCACCTGGTATACGATGGCCGTTGGTTCACGCCGCTGCGTAAATCCATCATGGCGGCGGCGGATGAGCTGGCGCAAGATGTCAACGGCGAAGTGGTTGTGAAGCTGTATAAAGGTCAAGCAACGGTGACGCAAAAACGTTCAGAGAACAGCCTCTACTCAGAAGAGTTTGCCACCTTTGGTGCCGACGAGGTGTATGATCACAGCCACGCAGGCGGTTTTATTCGTCTTTACTCGCTTTCAAGCCGTATCCGTGCGTTGAACAATCTGAAAAAATAAGCTCTCTGAAAAAATAAGCCCTCTGAAGAAAAAGATTCTTCAGTTAAGGTAACAATATCCAAGGCCTGTCGAGTGATCGACAGGCTTTTTCGTTCTCTGCGGCACTCACGACAAACAGCAAGTAAATCATTTCAAATTTCATGAATAAATATGTAGAAATAATGAATTAATACTTTATTTTTTGGTGGAATTGCCGTAACGTTGGCACATAAGAAAAAGTGAGCAAATTGCCTGCATTTTGGCTAACACTTGTTAACAACACCACAGTAAGCAATAGTCATCAGGAGAGACACAATGGCATTATGGGGCGGAAGATTTACCCAGGCGGCAGATACTAGGTTCAAAGAGTTTAACGATTCATTGCGCTTTGATTACCGATTGGCCGAGCAAGACATTGTGGGCTCGATTGCCTGGTCGAAGGCATTGCTTTCAGTCAATGTGCTTAGCCAAGAAGAGCAGCAAAAGCTGGAACTGGCGCTCAACGAGCTTAAGCTCGAAGTGATGGAAGATCCGCACCAAATTTTGCGCTCGGATGCAGAAGACATTCACTCTTGGGTCGAGCAGCAGTTGATCGGCAAAGTGGGCGATCTGGGTAAAAAGCTGCACACTGGCCGTTCGCGCAATGACCAAGTGGCAACCGATCTGAAACTGTGGTGCCGTCAGCAAGGTCAACAATTGTTGCTGGCGCTCGATCGGCTGCAAGCCCAGATGGTTGGCGTGGCGAAACAGCATCAAGCCACAGTATTACCCGGCTACACCCACCTGCAACGTGCTCAGCCTGTAACGTTCGCTCACTGGTGCTTGGCATACGTTGAGATGTTTGAGCGCGACTATTCACGCCTGAGTGATGCTCTGCAGCGTTTGGACACTTGCCCGCTTGGCTCGGGCGCGCTGGCAGGGACTGCTTATCCGATTGATCGCGAGCAGTTGGCGCACAATCTCGGTTTTCGCCGCGCAACGCGCAACTCGCTCGATTCGGTGTCGGATCGCGACCACGTGATGGAGCTGATGTCGGTGGCGTCGATCTCGATGTTGCACCTCTCTCGCCTCGCGGAAGACATGATCTTCTATAACTCTGGTGAGTCCGGTTTTATTGAGTTAGCCGATACCGTTACTTCTGGCTCTTCCTTGATGCCGCAGAAGAAAAACCCGGATGCGCTGGAGTTGATTCGTGGCAAAACAGGTCGGGTTTATGGCGCATTGGCGGGCATGATGATGACGGTCAAAGCTCTGCCACTGGCGTACAACAAAGACATGCAGGAAGACAAAGAAGGGCTGTTTGACGCGCTCGATACCTGGAACGATTGTATGGAGATGGCCGCGCTCTGTTTTGATGGCATCAAAGTAAACAGTGAACGCACGCTGGAAGCGGCTAAGCAGGGCTATGCCAACTCAACCGAACTGGCGGATTATCTGGTCGCCAAAGGCATTCCGTTCCGTGAAGCGCACCATATTGTCGGGGTGGCGGTGGTCGGCGCAATTGCCAAAGGCTGCGCGCTGGAAGAGCTCTCACTTGATGAGCTGAAAGCCTTCTCGCCAGTGATTGAGCAAGATGTCTATCAGATCCTCACTATCGAATCGTGTTTGGAAAAACGCAGTGCCCTTGGCGGCGTATCACCCAAGCAAGTGGCTTACGCTGTGGAGCAAGCCGACAAGCGCTTAGCGCAGCGTGATGCCTCAGCGGTCAAAGTGCGTCCGGCACGTTTGACCGACATTGAAGCGCTCGAAAGCATGGTCGCTTACTGGGCCAATATGGGGGAAAACTTGCCGCGTTCACGCAATGAACTAGTGCGCGACATTGGCTCGTTTGCCGTGGCAGAGCATCAAGGCGAAGTGACTGGGTGTGCCTCTCTGTATGTGTACGATTCGGGCTTGGCAGAAATTCGTTCGCTAGGCATTGAGGCGGGCTGGCAAGGGCAAGGGCAAGGAACAGCGATAGTGCACTATTTGCTGGCGAAAGCGCGGCAAATGGCGATCAAAAAAGTGTTTGTGCTCACCCGTACGCCGGAATTTTTTATGAAGCAGAGCTTTATTCCCACCTCAAAATCATTGCTGCCAGAGAAGGTGCTAAAAGATTGTGACCAGTGTCCGCGTCAGCATGCGTGTGATGAAGTGGCGTTGGAAGTGAACCTTTTTGAGCAAGTGATTGCACGGGCGCATGTTGCATAGCTCTGTTTTTATTGACTATTTTAAGTTTCTTATAAAAAAGTTAAAAAAAGCGAATTTTTGCGGAACCAATATAAAGCAGTGCGGTCTACTTAGTACCACTGCTTTTTCTTAGAACGAATCTAAGAAGGCCCCGAAACCGGAATTGGTTTTGGGGCTTTTTTTATTTGCGCGCATCGTTTTGTCTCGCTCGCCAAGGCAAAATCACATACTTCATCCATAAATGCAGGAAGAGCAGAGCGTTAAACGCAAACCCCGCCACAATCAGCGCGATCGACTCAATAGAATTCGGTTGCTCTCGAAACGCCAACCACCAGACAATCCAGCACAGCACCGACAAAACGGTAAGCTGATCCATACAGCGCTTGCATCGCCCAATCTTTTGCCAGAACCAATGTTCACTACATGTTTTACAGCCCATTGCTTTCCTCCCACGCCACGGATGCCAGTATAAACATAAAAGGCAGAGAACCGAATCTTGGCCAAGTATGGCTTGATTATAAGCGTAGCTCTCCAGTATGGTAAAAAAGTTTTGATAGCTCTAATCGTTTAATGCTATGGTTTCAATAGTCAAATTCGATTGAGGTTGCGATGAATATCCGAGACTTGGAATATCTGGTGTCACTGGCGGAGCACAAACATTTTCGTAAAGCGGCGGAGGCCTGTTTTGTCAGCCAGCCGACACTGAGTGGGCAGATCCGTAAGTTAGAAGAAGAAATTGGCACCATTCTGTTGGAGCGTAGTAGCCGCCGAGTGCTGTTTACCGATGCGGGTTTGCAACTGGTCGATCAGGCGAAAGTGATCCTGCGTGAAGTAAAAACCTTCAAAGAGATGGCCAGTGGGCAAAATGGTGAAATGAGTGGTCCGATGCACATCGGTTTTATTCCTACCTTGGGACCCTATTTATTGCCACGTATTATTCCGCAGTTGAAAGAACGTTACCCTGAGCTGGAGCTGTTTCTGCATGAAGCACAAACGCAGCAATTGATCAGCCAACTGGAAGCGGGCAAGTTAGACTGCCTCATCTTGGCGTCGGTCGCGGAAACCGAGCCGTTCAAAGAGATCGACATTTATCATGAGCCGCTCAGTATCGCCGTGCCCTTAAATCATGAGTGGGCCAAACAAGATCAGTTGGACATGTTAGAGCTGAATGGCAAAACGGTGTTGGCGCTGGGGGATGGCCACTGCCTGCGCGATCAGGCCCTTGGTTTTTGTTTTGCGGCGGGCGCACGCGATGACGAGCGTTTTAAGGCCACCAGTTTAGAAACGCTGCGTAACATGGTGGCCGCTGGCGCTGGGATTACTTTGCTGCCGGAGCTCTCCTTGCCGAAAGAGAAAGAGAAAGATGGCGTCTGCTATCTCAAAGCGGTGAATCCGGTGCCGTCACGCAAAATTGTCTTGGCTTATCGCCCAGGTTCGCCACTGCGTGGGCGTTTTGAACAGTTGGCGAAAACCATCAGCGATATTCTCACTCAGCGAGCGTAACGGCGCGGTTGCATGTCAGATAAACAAAAGGTTGCTTCGCCAAGCAACCTTTTTACTTTATTGTTCTGGTAAGTGGGCTTAGAACAGCCCGTTATCACTGCCATCGCCAGAACTGGAATAGATGCTCTCTTCACTGTGCTCAGAGACGTACTGCGTTGGCTCCGTACCTTTGATGAAGTACTCGAACATCGAGCTCTCATCCACTTTGTGGGTCAAGAGGCCCGTGTCGCGATCAATGCGCACTCGTACGATGTCAGCTGGAACGACTTTCTCTTGCTGGGGCAGGCTATCAAGCGCTTGCTGCATGAAGTCGATCCACGCTGGTTGCGCGGTTTTTGCACCCGATTCAGCGCCTGAAATAACCTCCTTGCTGAGGTTACGGTTCAAGGTGGTTTTGCCCAGTGCGCGACTGTGGTCATCAAAACCGACCCAAGCAATCGCCACTAAACCAGGGCCATAACCGTTGTACCACGCGTCTTTTGAATCGTTGGTTGTCCCGGTTTTACCGCCAATATCGCGGCGGTTGAGGGTTTGGGCGCGCCAGCCTGTGCCATTCCACCCCGTACCTTCACGCCAGTTACCGCCGCCCCAAATGTTGCTGTACATCATTTCGCGCAGAATAAAGGCGTTCTGTTCACTGATCACCTGCGGCGCGTGCAAGTTATCTTCATCCTGCTCGTTAAACTGCTCGGCCTGCGGATCGCGGTTTGGCGTTTGGCATGCGTCGCGACAGATGGTTTTGGGTTGCGCTTCAATGACGGTATTGCCATAGGCGTCGTCAATACGGCTGATGTAAAAAGGCTCGACGTAGTATCCGCCGTTGGCGAATACCGAGAAACCTTGCGCCATTTTCATCGGCGTCAAACTGCCTGCACCAAGAGCAATGGTCTCGGAGCGAGGAAGCTGATCCAGTTCAAAGCCAAAACGGGTCAAATACTGGCGCGCTTCATCCAAACCGACTTCACGCAGCGTTCTAACCGCCATGACGTTTTTCGATGTGGCAAGACCAATTCGCACTCGCGTTGGACCTGAATAGGTCGGCGGAGAATTTTTAGGACGCCATGCGGTGCCTTGGCTCTCATCCCACTTGTTGATGGGTGCATCGTTGATTAAGGTCGCTAAGGTCATCCCTTTGTCGATCGCCGCGGAATAGATGAAAGGTTTGATGCTCGAACCAACCTGACGAACCGACATAGTGGCGCGGTTAAACTTGTTGTGCACAAAGTTAAAACCGCCGACCAGAGAAAGCACCGCGCCGTTTTCCGGGTTCATCGCAACAAAGGCGGTGTTGGCATTCGGTACTTGGCTTAGGTGCCAACTGGTGCTGGTTTCCCCTTGCTCATTGTGCTGGGTGATTTGACGCACCCATATTTGTTCCCCTGGGGCCAAAATATCGCTGGCGGTTTTCGGATCATCGCCCTGACGCTCATCGGTCAGGAAGCGTCGCGCCCAGCTCATGCCTTCCCAAGCAATGGTTTGTTGCTGCTGACGTTTGACCCAAACCGTGGCTTGCTTACCGCTCACTTTGGTCACAATCGCGGGGACCAGTTCACCATAGGTCGGCTGGTCATTGAGATGGCTGTCCATCTTCTCGCTGTCCCAAGGGGTCTGGTCTGCTTTCCACAGCACGCTTTCTGCGCCGCGATAGCCATGACGCTCATCGTAGGCCAGCAGGTTGTTGATCGCCGCGTTATTGGCGGCTTCTTGCAGCTTGGAATCGACCGTCATGTAGACATTCATGCCCGAGGTGTAAGCTTTCTCTTCGCCGTACTGCTGCACCATCCACGCGCGCGCTAGCTCAGCTACATACGGGGCATTGAGTTCAATCTCTGCACCGTGATATTGCGCGATCAAAGGTTCTGAACGTGCCGCGTCATACTCTTCTTGGCTGATGTACTTCTCATCCAGCATGCGCATCAACACCACATTGCGGCGATTGGTCGCGCGTTCAAGTGAGTAGAGTGGGTTGAGGGTCGAAGGGGCTTTCGGCATACCCGCCAGCGTGGCGATTTCACCCAGCGTCAAATCGTGCAGATCTTTACCAAAGTAGACGCGTGCCGCCGCGCCAAAGCCATACGAGCGGTAACCAAGGAAGATTTTGTTGACGTACAGCTCCATGATCTCCTGCTTGCTCAGCAGTTGCTCAATGTGGATAGCAATAAAGATCTCTTTCACTTTGCGCATCAACTTCTTCTCATTGGAGAGGAAGAAGTTACGTGCCAACTGTTGGGTAATGGTACTCGCCCCTTGCTTGGCGGAGCCTGACATGGCCACGACCAGCGCCGCTCGGGTGATACCAATCGGGTCGATGCCGTAGTGGTCATAAAAACGGCTGTCTTCCGTGGCGATCAGCGCGTTAATCAACTGACGAGGAATTTGTTCGTAGGTGACCGGAATTCGGCGTTTCTCACCAAATTGTGCGATCAACTTGCCATCTTGGCTGAAGACCTGCATCGGGGTCTGCAATTCCACATTTTTTAATGCCGCCACATCTGGTAGGTCGGGTTTAACGTATTGATAAAACCCAAATATTGTAGTGACTCCAAGAATTATGCAAACCAATGCAAAGATAAGTAAACGCTTTATGAACTTCACCGGAGAATCCCTGTTTAGTTGAGGCTGTATGACGGCAAACCCTTGTACTCTAGGCTAAAAATTTAGCTCTTGCGTTATTAACTCTCATTTGACGGCTAATAACAACCTTTTGAGCTAAGAAAATGGGAGCAGTTGGAGATGGGTAAACCCTTAGTTACCGGGATTGATATTGGTCATCGTAGCCTCAAGGCTGTCATTCTGAAACCCGCAGGAAATAGCTATGCCTTGCTGGGATATAAAGAAATTGTATTTGAGCGCGCTATTGTCGCCGAAAACCACACTCTGAATCATCAGGAAATTGTCAATACGCTTAAAGTCCTGAACAAAGAGTTGCCGCGTTTCCGTCGTCAGGTGGCGCTGGCCGTGCCGGATAGTGCCGTGATCAGCAAGCAATTGCAAATTGAACCGATAGAAGATGAGAAAGAGTGTGAAATCGCCATTTTGCAGGCTTTTTCCCATCAATCGCCATTTCCGGTCGATGAGCTGAATATTGATTATGTGCGCTTGCATGAACCCGCGCAGAGTAAAAGCGCCAGCCAGAGCGTGCAGATCTTTGCCACCAAAAAAGAGGTGGTCGAGAGTCGGGTGCGCGCTGCGCGAGCGGTGAGGTTGAAACCGGTGTTGGTGGATATGCACGCCCACTGCTTGTTTAACCTGCGAGATCTGGCGGCGCAGCGATACCCAGACAAAAGTGCTTTTTGTTTGTTGGATGTCGGTGCGCAATCCACCTCGCTGATTATTCATCAGCGCGAGAAAACGCACTTCATCAAAGAGTTTGCATACGGCGTTGAGCACCTGAACGCTGCGATTGGCGATGAGTTCAGTGCCCATGATGCGCAAGAGAAAACCGAGCGCTTTATAGTGGAGATGGTGGATCGCGTCGCGCGTCAGTTGCAGCTCTTTCAGTCCATCAATAGCCAAGACAAGCCACAAGGGCTTTGGTTGTGTGGCGAGGGAGCGGCGACGCCTCTGTTGCTCGAGGCGCTCTCTCGTCGTTTGTCGTTGGAGTGCGAACTGCTCAATCCGCTCGGTCTGTTTGAGATGAAAGTGGCACGCAAAAAACGTCGCAGTGTTGACTGGCACCACTTTTCGGTCGCCGCTGGGCTAGCCATCGGTGGGATTCAATGGTTGGAGAACAAACATGAAGCACACCATTAACCTTCTGCCGTGGCGCGAATATCAGCGAGAAGAGCATCGACGCCGTTTTGTTGGGGTGCTGATTTTAGGTGTGCTGATCGCGGTGGCGATTCAGTGGGGGATCGGCCAATACGTGAATTATCAGCAGCGCTTGCAGCAAGATCGCCTCAACTACCTAAACCACTACATCGCCCAATTGGATCAGCGTATCCAAGCGATGAAGATCGCTAAAGAAGAACACGGCCAGATCTTAGCGCGTCTGAAGGTGGTGGAATCACTGCAAGCGCAGCGTAACAACACCACTGAATTGATGAACCTGATGCCAAATGTCATCCCTGAAGGGGTTTACGTCGACAAGATCAAAATGAGCGACCAGCAAGTGGAAATGGCGGGCATTAGCGACAGCACGGCGCGCCTTGCCACCATGTTGGACAATCTAGAGCGATCGGAGGCGATTTACGACGTTG
Source organism: Vibrio navarrensis (assembly GCF_015767675.1). NCBI lineage: Bacteria > Pseudomonadati > Pseudomonadota > Gammaproteobacteria > Vibrionales > Vibrionaceae > Vibrio > Vibrio navarrensis. The sequence continues at coordinate 323,764 of NZ_CP065217.1, forward strand.
AGATGCACTCCATCGTGCATGGCAAAGAGCGTTTTGGCAAAGCGTTTCAGACCTTCACCGTCTCTTTTATGTTTGGCGTGAAACCACAACCCGTACCGGTACTGGCGGAGGCAAATCATGGTTGATTGGCAGGATCTCGATATCGACGAAATTGCGGAGTGGCCATTGTTGCCACAAAGCTTGGTGGTGCTACTACTGATGATGATCATTCAGGGCTTTGGCTACTGGTTCTATTTGCAACCCGAGCAAGAGGCGTTGCAACGGGCGGTGGAAGAGGAGCAAAACCTCAAAGTCGCGCTGCGCATCAAAGCCAACAAAGCGGCCGCCTTGCCACAGCTTCAGTCTCAGTTGGATGAGTTGTCAAAACGCTACGACTATTTGCTCCAGCAACTGCCCGCGCAAAAGGAGCTAGCGACCTTGCTCGCGTCGGTCAATGAACTCGGGCTTGAAAACGATCTCACTTTTACCCGCATCGATTGGGGGGAAAAACTGAGCAAGGACTTCCTATATCAGCTCCCTCTCAACATTGAACTGACCGGGAATTACAACGACATCGGCCAGTTTTCCCAAGCGATCGCCGAGCTGCCGCGCATCATTAGCTTTAGCGACGTCACTTGGCAGCGGGTCAGTTTGGAAAGCAGCACACTGCATTTTCGCGTTAAAGCCAACACGTACCAGTTTAAGCCGGAGGTGACCCATGAAAAGTAGCGGGTGGATGTTCTTGGTTGTGTTGCTGTTGGCAGGCTGTCGCGCCAACAGTGACTCTTTAGATGACTTTTTGCGTCAGGTGGAATCACAGGCTCGCCAAGAGGTCGCCAAGCTCAAACCTGAAGAGGAATACGTCGCGACATCGTACGCTTCGGCGGCGCTGCGCTTGCCATTTGAACTGCCCAAAGAAGCGGTGATAGCCACCCAGCCGGTGGTGAAAAAAGAGTGCTGGCAACCCGCTGATCGCACGCGATCCGGACGCTTAGAACGCTACCCGCTCAGCCAACTGCGTTTAAAAGGCATCATGGGCAGCGGTAACTCCGTTTCCGGCTTAGTGCAAACTCCGCAAGGAACGGTCGAACGTGTGCTTGCGGGGCAATACATTGGGCAGAACAACGGCAAAGTGACGCTGATTACCCCCTCGTATTTAATGATCAATGAAACCTTACCCGATGGGCTAGGTTGTTGGCAGCAGCGTAAAGTCAAGCTGGCATTGAGATAGGCAAAGATACCACTAGAAGTGATTTGAGAAATGACCATGAAGAAAGGAATGATTCGATTACAGGCTCCGCTACGCCAATTAATGTGCCTGTTTGCTGTCTGCCTCTTTGCCACGTTTGCAAACGCGCAGTCAGAGAATAACGGCCAGTCAGCGAGTGAGAATGCGCTGAAAGGCATTGATTTCAGAACCAACCAGAATAAAGCGGCAGTAATTATTGTCGAGTTGGCTTCGCCTGCCGCGGTGGTGGATCTTAAACCTGTGCAGGAGGGGCTCAGCATTGAGCTGCTCAACACCCGCGTCAGCGACGAACAGCTCTATCTATTAGACGTAAAGGACTTCTCGACGCCGGTTGAAAGTGTTGAAGTGTTCCGCGATGTGTCAGCGACGCGGTTGTTGGCGTCTGTCTCGGGGGAGTTTCACCATGAGTATCGTTTGACTGGGCGCTATTTGGAAGTGACGGTCAGTCGCATAGAAACTCCGCAGCAAGTTGAGGAGAAAAGCATCCTTGAAAAAGAGGGCAAGCTTATCTCGATCAACTTCCAAGACATTCCGGTGAGGAACGTCTTGCAACTGATAGCGGACTACAACGGTTTTAATCTAGTGGTCTCCGATTCGGTCACGGGCAATCTGACGCTGCGTTTGGATGGCGTGCCGTGGCAGCAAGTACTCGACATCATTTTGCAAGTCAAAGGGCTCGACAAGCGGGTGGAAGGCAATGTGGTGCTGATCGCGCCAAAAGAAGAGTTGGATTTGCGTGAAAAGCAGCATCTGGAAAAGCAGCGTTTGGCGGAAGAGCTAGGCACGCTTAAATCGGAAATCATCAAGGTGAATTTTGCCAAAGCGTCGGACATTGCCGAGATGATCAGCGGCACGGAATCGGTCAGCATGCTGTCCGAGCGCGGCAGCATTGCGATTGATGAACGCACGAACTCCTTGCTACTACGAGAACTGCCGGAAAACATTGCAGTGATTCGTGAGATTGTCAATTCGCTCGATATTCCGGTCAAGCAGGTGCAAATTGAGGCGCGTATTGTCACCGTCAATGAAGGTAATTTGGATGAACTGGGCGTACGCTGGGGCTTCACCTCGATCAACGGTAGCCACACGGTGGGCGGTTCGATCGAGAACAACTTGGCGAGCATCGGTTTGTACAATGCGGCCGGTGGCGGTTCTGGCTCAGGAGGCGATAGCGGTGGCGGCTCTAGCAGTATCGACGATTTTCTCAACGTCAACCTCGGTGCAACCTCCGGCAATGCATCGAGCATCGCTTTCCAGGTCGCCAAGCTGGGTTCGGATCTGCTGCTTGATTTGGAACTGTCGGCGCTGCAGCGAGAGTCAAAAGCGGAGATCATTTCCAGCCCACGTTTGATCACCACCAATAAAAAGCCCGCCTACATCGAACAAGGGACCGAAATTCCCTATCTGGAATCGTCCTCCAGTGGCGCGACCACCGTCTCGTTTAAAAAGGCGGTGCTGAGTTTGAAAGTCACACCACAGATCACCCCAGATAACCGTTTGGTGCTCGATCTTAGCGTCACGCAAGACAGGCCGGGTGAAGTGGTGAAAACGGGCACGGGTGAAGCGGTAGCGATTGACACCCAACGTATCGGCACTCAGGTGTTGGTTAACAATGGTGAAACCGTGGTTCTCGGCGGCATTTTCCAACACAGCATCACCAGTACGGTCGACAAAGTGCCTTTGCTGGGCGACCTACCGTTGCTCGGCGCGCTGTTTCGCCGTAGCTATGAAAATATCGGTAAACGGGAACTGTTGATCTTTGTGACGCCAAAGGTGGTTATTCAATAGTTGTCTCTCTCCCCTGACCGCAGATAGGGTCAGGGGAGCGTAATTAGATCAAAAATAAAGTTGCAATAGTGTCACCATACCTTGATAATTTCGGGTCTTATCACGAATGTCTGTGAGGAATTGGTGCCACAAGCCTTGAAATATCAGCATTACGCTGAACCATTCTTGTGGCGATGTCATTGAATTAACGTTGTAAATTACTGCTAAACATGGCTGAGAAACGTAATATTTTCCTTGTTGGCCCGATGGGCGCTGGCAAAAGCACAATTGGTCGCTACCTGGCTCAACAACTCCATATGGAATTTCTAGATTCCGATACGGTTATCGAAGAACGTACTGGTGCTGATATCGCTTGGGTATTTGATGTTGAGGGCGAAGAAGGTTTTCGCAAACGTGAAGAAACGGTTCTTAACGACCTGACACTGGAACAAGGTATCGTACTGGCAACAGGCGGTGGCTCGGTAAAGAGCAAAGAAAACCGCAATCATCTTTCTGCTCGCGGTATTGTTGTTTACCTAGAAACAACGATAGAGAAACAACTCGCTCGTACCAACCGCGACAAAAAACGTCCTCTACTGCAGACGGACAATCCACGTGAAGTGCTGGAAGCACTTGCCGAGGAGCGCAACCCTCTTTATGAGGAAATCGCAGATTACACAGTGCGCACTGATGATCAAAGCGCAAAAGTGGTAGCCAACCAGATCGTAAAAATGCTAGAAGAGAGATAAATCAACTATTTCTTTTTAAGTGGAGTGCAACCATGGAACGGATTACGGTCAACCTTGCTGAGCGTAGCTACCCAATCTCTATCGGCGCCGGGTTATTTTCAGACCCGGCGTACCTTTCTTTCTTATCCTCTGGTCAGAAAGTGGTGGTGATCACCAACGTCACCGTAGCACCTCTCTATGCGGACAAAATCCTCTCCTTATTAGATCAACTCGGCTGCCAAGCCTCACTGCTCGAATTACCCGACGGTGAACAGTACAAAACGCTAGAAACGTTCAACCAAGTGATGAGCTTTTTGCTGCAAGGCAACTTCAGCCGTGATGTGGTTGTTGTGGCATTGGGGGGCGGCGTAATTGGCGATTTGGTCGGTTTCGCTTCGGCGTGTTACCAGCGCGGCGTTGACTTCATCCAGATCCCTACCACCTTACTTTCCCAAGTGGACTCCTCGGTAGGGGGCAAAACCGCCGTCAACCATCCGCTGGGTAAAAATATGATCGGCGCTTTTTACCAGCCCAAATCGGTGATTATCGACACCGATTGTCTTAGCTCGCTCCCGGCACGCGAATTTGCGGCAGGCATGGCGGAAGTGATCAAATACGGCATTATTTACGATGCGGCTTTCTTCACTTGGCTGGATGAAAACCTCGACAAACTCTACGCGCTCGACGAGCAAGCGCTTACCTACGCGATTGCTCGCTGCTGCGAGATCAAAGCCGAAGTGGTGGCGCAGGACGAAAAAGAGTCGGGCATTCGTGCCTTGCTCAATCTTGGTCACACCTTTGGTCACGCTATCGAAGCGCAAATGGGCTATGGCAACTGGCTGCATGGCGAAGCCGTCGCGGCTGGTACGGTGATGGCGGCGCGCACGGCGCAGCTGCAAGGCATGATTACTGCGGCGCAGTTTGAGCAAATACTCTCTATACTTAAACGAGCTAAGTTGCCGGTGCACACGCCAGAAAGCATGTCATTTGAAGACTTTATGACGCACATGATGCGTGATAAAAAAGTATTGTCCGGAAAACTACGCCTAGTTCTCCCCAACGGGATCGGCACCGCCGATGTGGTGGCCGATGTACCTCAGGAAGTGATCCGTCAGGCCATCGAAGAGTGCCGCATAAGTGATTAAACTGGCCTTTGAGTAGCTCCGATTGGAGCTATTTTATTAGGGAAAATGCCCATGAGTTTCGCACAGCCTCATGTACTTGAATTAGATTCGCAAACAGAACTGCTCGAACGCCTCGAGTTGCTGACCAATTTTGGCTCCAATTTGGTGACCATTCACGGTGCCAAAGGCCATGGTAAGTCGTGGCTGGCTCAGCGCTACCTTGAACAGTACGCGCAAGAGAAAAATCAGTGTTTATTGCTTTGTCATCCTAACCAAAATGACGGCCAGCACCGGACGTTGATCTTAAGTCAACTGGTGAGCGAGCCGATGTTTAATCAGCATGATTCCTTGCTTGAAAGCTTGGAACGTTTGCTGGAAGGGCAGGGATGCAATGTCGCCATCGTGATTGACGATGCCCACTTGCTTAGCGAAACCGTAGTCTCTGAGCTGTGGATGTTGGTGCTGGAAGCGCAGTCGAATCCGCATTGGTCGGTCAACGTGTTGCTGTTTAGTGAAGCCGGCACCATGGAGCCGCTGCTGACCCGACTGGGCTATGGACAAGAGCATAAACCGATTGATCTCGACATCGAGATGCTGAGCGAAACCGAAGCGCTGCGCTTTTTTGAAAACATGGTGGTGCGATATGTGGCTGACGATGCGGAGAAAAAAGTGCGCGCCGCCTTTAAGAAAACCAGCCCGACACCGGGGGCGATCATGGCATTAGGAGAGATTAAGGTGGAAAAAAGGGTTGTGATTCGTTCTATTGTCGCCTCGCCAATCAATATGGCGTTAACCGCGTTGATTTTACTGCTGCTCGCCGCTGCCGGGTATTGGTGGGTGTTTAGTCAGCCTTCTGCCGATGAGCAAGCTGAGCTTATCACTCGCACTATGGAACAGACGGCGATTCCGACCTTAGAGCCAAGCACAGACACACCAGACGCCAGCCAAGCAACAGACTCCGTGGCTGAAACCGCTAAAGACAGCATGGAGAGTGAGCAGTTTAAAGATGCAACGGATGACTCGGCGTCCCTTCCTCCGCCGGTGATGACCAGCGCCGCCAGCGTCGGTATCAGCGATCAAAATCAGCAACGGGTCATCATTGAATCAGACGTGGTCGATGCGCTGCTGGAAAATAAACCCGAGCAGGCGGATACCAGCAAGATTGACGCTGTGGTGACCGATTCCATGGTTGAAGTGCCTGTCGAGACGCTAAGTGAAGTGGATGCAGAAGCCGTGACGGCGCCCGTTGCCGAGCAAGTGCCACCAACCGTCTCTTTCTCATTCGCCCGCGAAGAGCTGAAAGCGCTCTCGCCTCGCAGTTACACCTTGCAGCTTGCCGCGATGACGTCCATGCCCGATGTGCAGGCATTTTTGGATAAGCACCAGTTGCACAATGCGGTACGCATTTATCCGACACTGCGTAATGATACCGAGTGGTACATTGTGACCTATCAGGATTACCCGACCATTCAGATGGCTCGCGATGCGGTAGAAAGCTTGCCTGCGTCACTGCAATCGCTCGGTCCTTGGGCAAAATCGTTAAGTCAGGTGCAGCGTGAGATTGATCGGGTGAAATAATCCTGAGCTTCACAGCAAAATATGTTACATTCCGCAGCCTTGATGCGGGTTGATAGATAGAGCGGTTAAAGAGCAGTCGATGAAAAAGCAGCGTGCCTTTTTAAAATGGGCCGGAGGCAAATATGGCCTGGTAGACGATATCCAGAAACATTTGCCTGAGGCTCGTAAACTGGTTGAGCCCTTCGTCGGTGCAGGTTCGGTGTTCCTCAATACGGATTACGAGCACTATTTGCTCGCTGATATCAACCCCGATCTGATCAATCTCTACAATCTGCTCAAAGAGCAGCCGCAGACGTACATCAGCGAGGCAAAACGCTGGTTTGTTGCGGAAAACAATCGCAAAGAGGCGTATCTGCATATTCGCTCTGAATTTAACAAATCAGACGAAGTGATGTACCGCTCGCTGGCCTTTCTTTATATGAACCGTTTTGGTTTTAATGGCTTATGCCGTTACAACAAAAAAGGCGGCTTCAATGTGCCGTTTGGCTCTTACAAAAAGCCCTATTTCCCAGAAGCCGAGTTGGAGTTTTTCGCTGAAAAAGCGCAAAAAGCGACGTTTGTGTGTGAGGGTTACCAAGAGACGTTTCGCCGTGCGCGCAAAGGCTGTGTGATTTACTGCGATCCACCGTATGCACCGTTATCCAACACCGCCAATTTTACCTCCTACGCGTGCAACGGATTTACCTTGGACGATCAAGCGGCTCTGGCCGATGTGGCGGAGAAAGCGGCCAAAGAGCGCGGTATTCCGGTACTGATTTCCAACCACGACACCACCTTGACACGGCGCTTGTATCACGGCGCTGAACTGAGCGTGGTCAAAGTCAAACGCACCATTAGCCGTAACGGCGGCGGTCGCAGCAAAGTTGATGAGCTGCTGGCGCTGTTTCACGCCGAGCAAAACGACTAACTGCCCGTCGCAATCCATAACACTCACACTATTGCACTCTAACAGTGGATCTGTGCTCTGGCTTCGGTAAAATTGCGCGCAATTTGGTTTGCTCGCTACTACTGAGGTCAGGTATGAAAGATTTTCTTATTGCTCCATCGATTTTGTCTGCTGATTTTGCCCGTTTAGGGGAAGATGTTGAAAAAGTGCTGGCGGCAGGCGCCGATGTGGTGCATTTCGATGTGATGGACAACCACTACGTGCCTAACCTGACGTTTGGCGCGCCCATCTGTAAAGCGTTGCGTGACTACGGCATTACCGCGCCGATCGATGTGCATCTGATGGTAAAACCGGTCGATCGCATCATTCCTGATTTCGCCAAAGCGGGCGCTACGATGATCACCTTTCACGTAGAAGCGTCTGAGCATGTCGATCGCACCTTGCAGTTGATCAAAGAGCACGGCTGTCAGGCCGGTGTGGTACTCAACCCAGCGACGCCTCTGTCTTGCCTCGATTACATCATGGATAAAGTGGATTTGATCTTGCTGATGTCCGTCAACCCGGGCTTTGGCGGTCAGTCGTTTATCCCGCACACCTTAGATAAACTGCGTGCCGTACGCCAGCGTATCAACGAGTCTGGACGCAACATCCGTCTGGAAATCGACGGCGGGGTGAAAGTCGAGAATATTCGTGAAATCGCCGAGGCGGGCGCAGATATGTTTGTTGCCGGTTCAGCGATTTTCGGTCAGCTAGATTATCAAGCGGTGATCAATGAGATGCGTGCTGAATTAGCCAAAGTGTAAATGCGAGAGGTGAGGTAGCTAGTTTTCTAGTTTTCTAGTTTTCTAGCTTCCTAGCTTCCTAGCTTCCTAGCTTCCTAGCTTCCTAGCTCCCTAGCTCCTCGCCTCCTCCTTAGCTGCGGTTGAAAAATACCCCTTGCGTAATTTGTGCTCTTTCTGTACCATCTGCCATCCTTAAAACTCGGTCAATAACCCTTAGTTCCTTGCTTCCTCTGGACGACCGGGCCAAACGTGGAAGCTAATAATCCGTAAGGAGCAATAAATGCGTCATTACGAAATCGTATTCATGGTGCACCCTGATCAAAGCGAGCAAGTTGCAGGCATGATCGAGCGTTACACTGGTTCAATCACTGAAGCTGGCGGTAAAGTTCACCGTCTAGAAGACTGGGGCCGTCGTCAACTGGCTTACCCAATCAACAAGCTTCACAAAGCTCACTACGTTCTAATGAACGTGGAAGCTGACCAAACTGTTATCGATGAACTGGAAACTGCTTTCCGTTTCAATGATGCAGTACTACGCAACATGATCATGCGTACTAAAGCGGCTATCACTGAGCCTTCAATCATGCTTAAGCAGAAAGAAGAGCGTGCTCCTCGTCGCGACGCTGAAGCGAGAGAAGCAGCTGCTGAGTAATTGATTGTCTGACCCATCGAATGAAGCCGCGCGGCATTGTCGCTAAAGATTCGTTCGAAGCCACCTCTGCACAGAGCATTGCTCCATCGTAGGGAAAGCAAGCTGAGTAAGGCAATTTATTGTCGAATACTAGTGGCTGGCAGTGGCGAAAGGTCTCATGAGAAAACTCAACAACTCGTTTTAGGCAGTAACATTAAGGTAAGTGGCTTCGTCGCTTATCAAACTGGCCAACATGGCGTCAGAAAATTAGTGTTACATGCCGATGACATCATTCATATTTAAGATCAGGAGATAGCCCATGGCTCGTTTCTTCCGTCGTCGTAAATTCTGCCGTTTCACTGCAGAAGGCGTACAAGAGATTGATTACAAAGACGTAGCAACTCTTAAAAACTACATCACTGAAGCTGGTAAAATCGTACCAAGCCGTATCACTGGTACTAGCGCTAAGTATCAGCGTCAACTAGCTCGCGCGATCAAGCGTTCTCGTTACCTGGCTCTGCTACCGTACACTGACAAACATCAGTAATCGGTACCGTTTATTAAGAAAGAGGATTAAGCAATGCAAGTTATTCTACTTGATAAAATCGGTAACCTAGGCAGCCTGGGCGACACAGTAAACGTTAAGTCTGGTTACGCTCGTAACTTCCTTATCCCACAGGGTAAAGCAGTTATGGCGACTAAAGGCAACGTTGAGATGTTCGAAGCACGTCGTGCTGAACTTGAAGCGAAAGTTGCTGAGCAACTGACTGCTGCGCAAGCACGCGCTGAGAAAGTTGAAGCTCTAGAAGCGGTTGTTATCGCATCTAAAGCGGGTGACGAAGGCAAACTGTTCGGTTCTATCGGTACTCGTGACATCGCTGATGCAATCACTGCAGCTGGCGTTGAAGTTGCTAAGAGCGAAGTTCGCCTTCCTGAAGGTGCACTACGTACAACTGGTGAGTTCGAGATCAGCGTTCAACTTCACTCTGAAGTGTTCGCGACCGTTAAACTACAAGTTGTTGCTGCTGACTAATTTCAGTATCAAGACGATGTTAAAAGCACCTGCTCGCAGGTGCTTTTTTTATGCGTCGGTTTTGGCTGAAGAGGTATGGAACCCTGCATGGGTTCAATACCATTAAAATACAAACAACAAATTAATCGACAACACGCTGTCGGCTTTATTGAGCCCTTCCGGCACTTTATCGTGATATTGCCGCGAGTGCGCAATCTTAAGTGCGATCTCTTCGGTGATGTTGTTGGTCAAACTCAGTTCACTGTCGGTGCGGGTGTTGCTGCGGCCTGTGACCACGGTGATATCGGCAGCGAGACGAAGATTGTCTAGCGCTTGCCAACTGGTCTTCATGTTGCCACGAAAAATGCCTTCTTCGACGATGTGAGGCAGGATAATGTCGTCATCGTCAATCTCATCTAAATTGGGTTCCTGATAGCGAAAGCCGGGGCCAATCTCCATTTCCAAAACAAACGTGTCGGTGCTGGCAAATTGATAGCCCAAACCACCAGAGAGGGTGTAATCCTTAAAATAGGCGCTATAGCGTGAATCGACCCCTTTGAAGCTGCCATACAGGTAGGTTTTAGGGCCGAGCTTATAGTCGGTCTGCGCGCTGTAGGTTGACGTGCGTTTGTCCTCTTCCCCATCTTTATATAGGTTATAAAACTTCCATTCGCCGTTGGAACGATGTCGTCCTTCGGTGTATTCACCACTTAAACGGGCGTTGAGCGCCTGCGAGTCAGTATTACCCGAGTGCGCTTGATAACCAAACTCCACTTCAGTTTTGAGAGGAGAGGGAATGTCGATGTCCTTATCCGGATTTTCTTCAGCGTAGGCTGACAGGCTTGCGAGCAAGCTTAGGCAATAAAACCAGCGTGTGGACACAAAGACCTCATGAGCAGAAAAACAGGCGGTTGGATAGTACGAAGATGGCAACAAAGCTGCGTCAGATTCCAGTTAAAACTTGTTGTTTGAACGGTAAACTCTATCTCGATAGACGAGCATCTCAGATCATTTTGAGTATAATGGCGGTAAATATAAGTTGTTGAGTGTAGTCATGGCGGAGAATCGAACTCGTAAAGTCGTAGATAGCCAAGTTGATGCAATAAAAGTTCCTCCTCACTCATTGGAAGCCGAACAATCGGTACTGGGTGGCTTGCTGCTGGATAATGAACGCTGGGATACGGTGGCCGAGCGTGTCGTGAGTAAAGATTTTTACAGCCGACCACACCGGCTGATCTTTGATGCGATAAAAAGCATTTTAGAAGAGAGCAAACCGCTCGATTTGATTACGCTGTCTGAATATTTGGAGCGTCGCGAACAGCTCGACGACGTGGGCGGCTTCGCCTATTTAGCCGATCTGGCCAAAAACACCCCAAGTGCGGCGAACATCAATGCCTATGCCGACATTGTCGCAGAACGTGCGTTAATCCGTAATTTGATCGGCGTGGCGAATGAGATTGCCGACGCGGGTTATGATCCGCAAGGTCGCAGTTCGGAAGATCTGCTCGATCTCGCCGAAAGTAAAGTATTCGCGATTGCTGAAGAGCGTACCAACGAAAACGAAGGGCCGCAGAACGTTGATTCCATCCTAGAAAAGACGCTTGAACGTATTGAGCTGTTGTACAAAACGCCGCAGGATGGCGTCACTGGGGTTGATACTGGTTTTACCGATCTCAATAAGAAAACCGCGGGTCTGCAAGGTTCGGATCTGATCATTGTCGCGGCGCGTCCATCGATGGGTAAAACCACTTTCGCGATGAACTTGTGTGAAAACGCCGCGATGAAGCAAGAGAAGCCGGTGCTGATCTTCTCGCTGGAGATGCCTGCAGAGCAGATCATGATGCGTATGCTGGCGTCACTCTCTCGCGTCGACCAAACCAAAATTCGTACCGGGCAACTGGATGATGAAGATTGGGCTCGCATTTCTTCGACCATGGGCATTCTGATGGAGAAGAAAAACATGTACATCGATGACAGCTCAGGTCTGACGCCAACCGAAGTGCGCTCGCGTGCACGTCGGGTGGCGCGCGAACACGGCGGTTTATCGATGATCATGGTCGACTACCTTCAGTTGATGCGCGTGCCAGCACTGTCGGATAATCGTACCTTGGAAATCGCCGAGATTTCCCGCTCACTCAAAGCGTTGGCCAAAGAGCTCAACGTCCCCGTTGTCGCGCTGTCGCAGCTTAACCGCTCGCTAGAACAACGTGCCGACAAACGCCCAGTCAACTCGGATCTGCGTGAATCCGGCTCTATCGAGCAGGATGCTGACTTGATCATGTTTATCTACCGTGACGAAGTGTACCACCCAGACAGTGCGCTCAAAGGCACCGCAGAAATCATTATCGGTAAACAGCGTAACGGCCCAATCGGTTCAGTGCGTTTGACCTTCCAAGGGCAGTGGTCGCGCTTTGATAACTACGCAGGTCCTGCTTTTGATGAAGAGTAATGCCATGAATTACATGAAAGCCGCCACCGCGTGCATCGATTTGAGCGCACTACAGCACAATCTGCAACGCATCAAACAGCTTGCCCCTCACAGTAAAGTGATGGCGGTAGTCAAGGCCAATGGCTATGGACACGGTTTGCGCCATGTGGCTAAGCACGCCATTGGTGCCGATGCCTTTGGTGTGGCGCGCATTGAAGAAGCGTTGCAACTGCGCGCGTGTGGAGTGGTGAAGCCGATCTTGCTGTTGGAAGGGTTCTACTCGTCTGGCGATTTGCCTGTGTTAGTCACCAATAACATTCAAACCGTGGTGCACTGTGAAGAGCAGCTGCGCGACTTAGAAACGGCTGAGCTGGAAACACCCGTGGTGGTGTGGCTAAAAATCGACAGCGGCATGCATCGCCTTGGCGTGCGCCCCGAGCAGTATCAGGATTTTGTCACCCGTTTGCATCAATGCCCGAATGTGGCAAAACCGTTGCGTTACATGAGCCATTTTGGCTGCGCCGATGAGTTGGACAATGCGACTACGCGCAATCAAATTGAACTGTTTATGGCGTTAACCCAAGGTTGTCACGGTGAGCGCTCATTGGCCGCTTCCGCCGGGCTGCTGGCTTGGCAAGAGAGCCAGCTTGAGTGGGTGCGCCCCGGGATCATCATGTACGGAGTGTCGCCGTTTGGCGATAAATCGGCCGCTGAGCTAGGCTTTAAACCAGTAATGACTCTCAAGTCGCATTTGATTGCGGTGCGAGAAGTGAAAGCGGGCGAGTCCGTGGGGTATGGGGCGACGTGGACCAGCGCGCGCGACACCAAAGTCGGCGTGATTGCGATTGGCTATGGTGATGGCTATCCGCGCACCGCACCTAACGGTACGCCCGTGTTGGTCAATGGTCGCCAGGTGCCGATCGCCGGTCGAGTCTCTATGGACATGTTGACCGTTGATTTAGGGCCTGATGCGGCTGACGAAGTGGGCGATGAAGCCATTCTTTGGGGCGCCGATTTGCCCTCAGAAGCGGTGGCACAACACATCGGCACCATCGCCTATGAACTGGTGACTAAACTGACGTCTCGTGTGGAGATGTCTTACAGCGAATAATCATGATGACAACTCTGAAACGGAATTCTTTGCTTTTGCTCCCTCTTGTGCTGCCCATATCCAATGTGAGTTGGGCTGACGGCTGGCCAAGTTGGTTGCCGAATACTTCGGCTGCGCCTTTTTATTACACCAGTGAAGGGATGGGAAATGCGCTCGGTGTTGCAGGTGCTGTCAAACATTTCGGTCAGTCGAACGCTTCACTGTTTGGCGCCTTAGCCTACTCAGACAGAGGCAGCTACTTCACTTATCTGGCGGCGAGCAACTATAAATTTGGTGATTACTGGCTACTCGGTGCAGAGTTGTATCAAGGCAAATACGTCGACAACGAATATTACTTTCGCCGCGCTGGCAACAATGATTCCCGCCGTGATGAGCGAGCGATGGCAACCGGTGAAGAGTCGAACAATCGTTTGTCGATTCGCTATATCGTGCCGTGGGGACACGCCGCTTTTCGCGGTGCTCGTGCGGCTTTTGAGACCAATCGCCAAATCAAAGGCCATTCTCCCGCCCGCAGTGGCATTACCTCCCTCGATTTTCAGCCGTTTCAAACCTCGCGCTCGGTGCAAAACATGCCAAGCCGTGACAGCGATTCTAGCGGGCTCAAAGTGCAATTGGAGTGGGATAATCGCAACGATGTGCGTGATCCTTCTGATGGCTATCGCACCAATGTGGCGGTCAGCTATGCCGACGAAAATTGGGGTAACGACAATCGCTGGCTGAAGTATGAGTATCAAGCCAACGCGTTTTGGGATCTGGGCTCGTGGGAGGAGACGTTTGAAAAGCAGGTAGTGGCGGTCGATGTCTATTTTGCTGATACGCCGACGTGGTTCGAGTGTAATGAGCGGTTTGTCTGTGAGCGCCCACCCGAGTTGGATCAGGTCAGTTTAGGCGGTTTGCAGCGGCTGAGAAGTTTTCCTGACGGGCGTTTTCATGGCCGCTCGGCGATCCATTACAGCGCGGAGTATCGTGTTTTGCCCAACTGGCAACCGCTGAGCGAGGTGTCGCTCCTCAATAGCTACAGTATTCCATGGTGGCAATGGGTAGCGTTTGTCGATCTTGGTCGAGTGAGTGACGAGCTGGATCTGTTTGAACTGCACAACAGCCTAAAATGGAGCGCTGGTGGCGGCGTGCGCATGCAGCTCGAAGGCTTGGTCGTTCGAGCTGAGATGGCTTGGGGCGGTGAGGGAAGCCAGCTGCGTCTGATGGTGAATCAACCTTTTTAAACGCACATGTCCAGCAGCTTACTTCTCTTCGCCGTGCAAAGTGACAATCAGTTTTCGCGCTCCACCATGATCGCGATGTTCTCCCAGATAGATCCCTTGCCAAGTGCCCAAAGCGAGCCTGCCATGTTGGATCGGAATCGTCACGCTGCTCCCCAATACGGAAGCTTTGATGTGTGCTGGCATGTCGTCGTCCCCTTCGTAGTCGTGGTGATAGTAGGGAGCTCGTTCAGGGATAAACTGATTAAAATGGCTTTCCATGTCCATTCTTACCGTTGGATCGGCGTTTTCATTGATGGTCAGACTGGCCGACGTGTGCTGAATAAAAACATGTAACAAACCAACGGATACGGACGATATCTGCGGCATTTGTTGTTCAATTTCATCAGTAATCAGATGGAAGCCGCGCTTTTTCGCGTTGATTGTTATGCTTTTCTGTAACCACATAGTGCATCCTTTATATTCTATTTGGCAATTAGAGCTTTCAAGGCTATCTTTGTTGGCAAAAGCAAACCACAAGAGCACGCCGTTGCCGGTCAATCCTCGGCGTCGTCAGGTTGATATCGCTTTACGTGACTTAACTCAAGGTGAGTGCACGCTGAGTCAGTCATAATTGCATGCTGAAATAAAATTACAATTCAAGATTGTCATGCTGCCCAGTGCTGTGGACAATCACTAAAACTTTTTTGCTAAATCGGGGATTCCTCAGTTTTCGCTAGACTGTCAGGAATAGAACCTACTGTAACATCGGGATAGAGACCATGTTGAAAAATATCAATCCAACGCAAACACAAGCTTGGAAAGCGCTTACCGCGCATTTCGAATCTGCACAAGATATGGATCTGAAAGCGCTGTTTGCTCAAGACGCGGCGCGTTTTGACAAATACTCTGCACGTTTCGGCTCCGACATCCTCGTCGATTACTCAAAGAACCTTATCAATGAAGAGACGCTAAAGCACTTGTTCGCTTTGGCGCAAGAGACGGAATTGAAATCGGCCATTGACGCGATGTTCAGTGGTGAAGCGATCAACCAAACCGAAGGTCGTGCTGTTCTTCACACTGCACTGCGTAACCGCGCCAACACACCTGTGATGGTCGATGGCGAAGACGTTATGCCAGCAGTGAATGCAGTCCTGGAAAAAATCAAAGCCTTTACTGAGCGTGTGATTGGCGGTGAGTGGCTAGGTTACACAGGCAAAGCGATTACCGATATCGTCAATATTGGTATTGGTGGCTCTGACCTTGGTCCTTACATGGTGACGGAAGCGCTCGCGCCATTCAAAAATCATCTAAACCTTCACTTCGTCTCTAACGTGGATGGCACGCACATCGTTGAAACGCTGAAGAAAGTGAATCCAGAAACGACGCTATTTTTGATCGCATCTAAGACGTTCACCACGCAAGAAACCATGACCAACGCGCACACCGCACGTGATTGGTTCCTAGCGTCTGCAGGCGATCAAGCACACGTGGCTAAGCACTTTGCTGCGCTTTCCACCAACGCAACCGCTGTGTCTGAGTTCGGTATCGATACCGCGAACATGTTCGAATTCTGGGACTGGGTGGGTGGTCGTTACTCACTATGGTCTGCAATCGGCCTATCCATTGCGCTAGCGGTAGGTTACGACAACTTCGTTGAGCTGCTAGATGGCGCGCACGAGATGGATAAGCACTTCGTATCAACAGACTTAGAAAGCAACATCCCTGTGATCCTGGCGCTGATTGGTATTTGGTACAACAACTTCCACGGTGCGGAATCAGAAGCTATCTTACCTTACGATCAATACATGCACCGTTTCGCGGCTTACTTCCAGCAAGGTAACATGGAATCGAACGGTAAATACGTTGACCGTGAAGGCAATGCTGTGACTTACCAAACTGGCCCAATCATTTGGGGTGAGCCGGGCACAAACGGTCAGCACGCGTTCTACCAGTTAATTCACCAAGGTACTAAGCTGATTCCGTGTGACTTCATTGCGCCAGCCATCAGCCATAATCCTGCTGGTGATCACCACCAAAAACTGATGTCGAACTTCTTTGCACAAACAGAAGCACTTGCGTTTGGTAAGAGCGAAGAGACCGTAAAAGAAGAGTTGGTGAAAGCGGGCAAGAGTGCTGAAGAAGTGGCGGCGATTGCGCCATTCAAAGTGTTTGAAGGTAACCGTCCAACCAACTCGATTCTGGTCAAGAAAATCACCGCGCGCACACTGGGTAACTTGATTGCGATGTACGAGCACAAGATCTTTGTCCAAGGTGTTATCTGGAACATCTTCAGCTTCGATCAGTGGGGTGTGGAGCTAGGTAAACAACTGGCCAACCAAATTCTGCCTGAACTGGCGGACAGTGCGGCGATCAGCTCTCACGACAGTTCGACCAACGGTTTGATCAACGCGTTTAAAGCGTTTAAAGCCTAAGCATGATGCAAAAGGGAAGGTCGGTAGCGGCCTTCCTCTGTGCGATTGAGCAAAAATAAAGTGCACAAAAAAGGTTGATGTCAAAAACATCAACCTTTCATTTTTATCATCTGCGTTTACTCAAAGCAGATTTCGATAAAGGCATTACCCCATTGGGATACAAATGGCATGATGATGATCGACCCTTCGCATTTGTGACGAATGGTATGCCCTTTGCCAGAGACCACTATCGGTGTTGCCATCTCAAAGTCAAAGCCGCTTTCTGCCAGAATACGTTTTGCGCCACCAGTCACCATGTTGGTAATCTCGCCTACCATGTCGGTCACTTCTTCATTCAATCCGTTGGGGCGCTCACCCAGCATGTTTTGCATGATCTCTAACGCGAGAGATTCATCAAACGTAATCGACATTGAGCCGCGAGTTTGTTGGCCAACCATTCCGATAAGGCCAGAAACATCGCCACGGGCGATTTCGTCTTTTTTGATACGTGGTTTCTGAGGCTTCAATTCCAGTGAAGCCATCGTTTTTAGAACATTCATTAAAGAAGCTAAAAACGGGTTTACAAATTCAGCGCGCATAACGTTCTTCTATAATCTTTTTCTTTCACTGTGAGGCACAGGCTTTACAGATACCATGAGTTTCAATCACTTGATTGGTCAGCTTAAAACCATACTTTTCAGCATTATTGGCCAACAAGGATATCAGTGTCTCATCCTGAAGTTCAACGACGTCACCACATTTATCACAAATTAGTAGCTGAAAAAAATGTTGTTTTGCGTTGCATGAGCAGCAGGAGATAAAACTGTTGGTTGACTCAACCCTATGAATAAAACCCTGCTCCATTAAAAAATCTAAAGCGCGATAGACGGTTGGAGGTTTGGCTTGAGGTTCACTCTCTTTTAATTGCTCCAGCAGATCATAGGCGCTGGACGCTTTCGAATTTGAACAGATCAGCTCAAAGACTCTTTTACGTTGCGGAGTCAGGCGGACTCCTCTTGCCGAACACAGGCCTTCTATTTGCTCAAGTAGTGTGTGGTCCAAATCTTTCACCATATTAATTGGACTTTCTTAATAATAAACTATTTCTATACGAAGATCGTTGAGAAACCAATAAAATTGCTAATAACGCTTAGTCAATCTCACAAATCGCTTTCGCAGTGTCTACCTGCGCAACGATAAATGGAAAAGCGCGTCAGGTAAAGCGAGTGTGGCACAAGCTGCGGTGAACCAGTACAATATCGGCCCAAAATTTGATATTCAGTCAATCGGTATACGTAACCGTGCAACCACTCCGATGGTGCGCTGTTACTTATTCTGATTGGCCAGCTGTTGTGAACTAGTAGGATTAACTCTCATGACCCACTCCTGTCGCCTTTCTGTCGCTCCTATGCTCGATTGGACCGATCGTCATTGTCGTTACTTTCACCGTTTGATGACCAAAGAGACTCTGCTCTACACCGAAATGGTGACGACGGGCGCGATCATTCATGGTAAAGGCGATTTTTTAGCATATAACGAGGAAGAGCACCCGGTTGCATTGCAGTTGGGCGGCTCAAACCCACAAGATCTCGCGACTTGTGCCAAGTTGGCGCAAGAGCGTGGCTATGATGAGGTGAATCTTAACGTTGGATGCCCATCTGATCGGGTGCAAAACGGCCGTTTTGGTGCCTGCTTAATGGCTGAGCCACAATTGGTGGCAGATTGCGTTGCAGCGATAAAAGAGGTTGTGGATATTCCGGTGACGGTCAAAACCCGTATTGGTATTGACGATCAAGACTCTTATCAGTTCCTCACCGATTTTGTTGCAACAGTTGCTGAAAAAGGCGGTTGTGAGCAGTTCACCATTCATGCACGCAAAGCGTGGTTGAGTGGGTTGAGCCCGAAAGAGAACCGTGAGATCCCGCCATTGGATTACCCTCGCGCGTATCAGCTAAAGCGAGATTTCCCGCACTTGACCATTGCCATCAACGGTGGCGTCAAGTCGCTGGAAGAGGCGAGAGAGCATTTGCAGCATTTGGATGGCGTGATGATTGGGCGTGAAGCATACCAAAGCCCTTATTTGTTAGCCTCGGTTGATCAAGCGCTGTTTGGTTCTAACGCGCCGATCAAGAAACGTCGTCAGATCGTGCAAGAGATGTATCCTTACATTGAGCAGCAATTAGCTCAAGGTGCTTACTTGGGGCACATGACCCGTCACATGCTGGGGCTGTTCCAAAATATGCCGGGCGCACGTCAATGGCGTCGTCACATTAGTGAAAATGCGCATAAACCAGGTTCAGGCATTGAAGTCCTTCAGCAAGCGCTGGCGAAGATCCCTCAGGAATTAGATGTGTAAAATTGACCACTAGCAGGTAAAAATTACCATCTCTACTCAAAAAGCCAGCCGACTTTTTCAATCTTCAGGTTGGCTTTTTCTTTTATATCATTAAGTTAAATTTTTTTTGAAAACTTGGTACGGAACCTGCTCTAACGAATAAAAACAAAGGAGAATGGCTATGTTCGAGTTGATTTTTATTCTGGTCTTTGCTGCAACCTTATTGGTGACAGGCATTACAATGATGACTGTCTTTGCCGCTACCGCGATAGCACTGGTGGTGATGCTACTGTTGGGCATGCTCGGATTTGTCTTGAAACTATTACCTTGGTTGATTGTGATAGCGGTCGGTATTTGGTTCTTTAAGCATGTGGTTGCCTCCCCAAAGTGTAAATCGTAAGGTCCGGTGATTTTATGCAGAGTGTGCGCTGAGAGTGTGATAGGATCTGCCCTCTGCGTAATCTCTCATTTATCTAGCTATACCGGAGTATCAGTTTCATGCTTAGAACCTTGGCAATATCGGCCGCAGCCTGCACCTTGTCTCTCAGCTTTCCTTTGCTTGCGGACTCGGATCTTGATTTTACCGCCGGCGCTGAGTTTTGGAACGTTAGCACCAAGGTAAACGAAGTGAAGCGCGATGCGGTGGCAACAGGCACTGTGTATACTTCGTTAGAGCACCCAATCAAGTACTTGCCGAATGCGCGTTTGCGCTTCTCTTCGGTGGACGCCGACTACATGGCCTTTGATAAGTTGGATGCGACGTTTTACTACCAAGTGCTGGATCACGAGTTATTGCATTTTGATGCCGGCATCACGGTGAGCGATTTGAGCAACAGTAAATACCTAGACTTAGCCACGCCCGGGGCTCAGGCAAAATCGTTTGATGAACTGATTTGGGCTTGGTATGGCTATGCGGAAATTACAGTGCCAGAGACTCAGTTTGATGTGATCGGTGAGATGAACTTCGGCGACAGCAAAGGAATAAAGAGCACCGACTTAATGGCGGGTATGCAGTACAAAATGCCGCTTGAGCAATCTCAGTTGACTCTACGTGCAGGGTATCGAGTGATTGATTTGGAATCGGACACGTTTGCTTCTTCCTTAGGTAAATCGTTCATTTTTGCCAACGGCTGGTTTCTTGGTGCGCAGTACCACTTTTAATGCCCTTTAAGTGAATGAATGGATGACAGATGAGGTCACTTAATTATAAGTGGCCTTTTTTTATATCTGTTTTTTATATCTCTAGTGTTTTTTCTCGCATAACGGCCAATCTCATCCATGCTTATTGAGAAACTAATTCATAGTCAGACAGGGGCAAAGATGACCATTACTGAGCTACGGAATTTATTCAGAGAGAAGCAATTGGTTGAGGCGATTATTGAGCCATCGATTCAGGAAGGAAGTTGGGTAGTGGAGTTTCGCCATGCACGTGGCGGTTTTGTGTTGCTCACCGATAGTCATGGCGGTGAATGTCTTTATGATGATTTGGATGAGGCTTCCAAATCCGCTCTCGCAGTTGGCTTTCAGCAAGTCAGAGTCGAAGGCCGCTAGCCTCTTTTTGCCTTACTTCCAAAAAGTTATAAAACATGCTCATCTATTCTTTCTTGTTATTAAGAGGAGTGGTTAATCTATCGTCACGCAATGAATAAGGAAGTCGTGACAATGTCTTCAGGAAACACCAAACCAAAAGAGCTCGCTGGGCTTGCAAGCCCAATCAACGACTCGCAGCTAAACCAGCTGCAACAAACGATTTCACAACTCTCACCTCAGCAAATGGCTTGGGTGAGCGGTTATTTCTGGGGGCTTAGTCAGTCTCAGACGCTAGGCGCTTCAGCGCCGTTGACTCAGGCAACTGCACTGACCGCGGCAAAACCTGCAGGTAAACTGACCATTATCTTTGCTTCGCAAACTGGTAACGCTAAAGGCGTGGCGGAAGCTTTGGAGCATGAAGCGCAGGCTGCTGGCATCGCGGTACAACTGTTTGATGCCAGTGATTACAAAGGCAAAGATCTGGCGAAAGAAACGCACGTGATCTTTGTCGCTTCAACCAATGGTGAAGGCGAAGCGCCGGACAACGCGCTGGAGCTGCATGAATTCCTGCAATCGAAAAAAGCGCCGAAACTGCCCAACCTGCAATACGGTGTAATTGGCTTGGGTGACTCGAGCTATGAGTTCTTCTGTCAAACTGGTAAAGATTTCGATGCTTTCCTTGAAAAACTGGGTGCGAAACGCTTTATCGAACGCGTAGATTGTGATGTGGACTACGATGCGCCTGCTGCCGAGTGGCGCGCTAAAGCATTAGAAAGCGTCAAAGAAGCCTTGGTGAGCAGTCAAGCGCAAGTGGTTCAGCTTCCTGTTGGTCACGCTGCGACTTCTCACTCTCAATACAACAAACAAAATCCTTACACGGCGACATTGCTAACCAGCCAGAAAATCACGGGGCGCGATTCGGGTAAAGACGTGCGTCACATCGAAATCGATTTGGCGGACTCGGGCCTGACATATCAACCGGGCGATGCGCTGGGCGTATGGTATGAAAACAGCGCGCAGTTAGCGAATGTGGTCGCAGCGGCGGTAGGGCTGTCTGGTGTTGAAAGCGTCGAAGTTGACGGTGAGAGTTTATCGCTGCACAGCGCACTGGTGAGCAAATACGAAATTACCGGGGCGAATCCGCAGTTCGTCACTAAGTTTGCCGAGCTCTCTGGCAGCAAGAAACTGCAAAAGCTGGTGGAAGACAAAGACAAGCTACGCGAATACGCGGCGAACACGCAAATTGTCGATGTGTTAAAAGAAAAGAAAACCAAGCTCTCGGCGGAGCAGTTGATTTCTCTGCTGCGTCGACTCACGCCACGTCTGTACTCTATCGCATCCAGCCAATCGGAAGTGGATGAAGAAGTACACTTGACGGTTGGCATCGTGGAATACGATGTGGATGGTGAAGTGCGTCAAGGTGGGGCATCCAGCTATTTAGGTCAACGCCTAGAAGAAGGCGAGACGGTGAAAGTGTTCATCGAGCACAACAACAATTTCAAACTGCCTCAAGACGATTCCACGCCAGTGATCATGATTGGTCCGGGTACCGGCATTGCGCCGTTCCGCAGCTTTATTCAAGAGCGTGACAATCGCGGCGCCGACGGTAAGAACTGGTTGTTTTTTGGCGATCGCACCTTCACGCAAGATTTCCTCTACCAAGTGGAATGGCAGAAATACCTCAAATCAGGGATTTTGACGCGTTTGGATGTGGCCTTCAGCCGTGACCAGCACGAAAAAGTCTACGTGCAACACCGAGTGTTGGAACAGGCCGAGCAGGTTTGGCAGTGGCTGCAAGATGGTGCCTACGTTTACATCTGTGGTGATGCAACGCGCATGGCGAAAGATGTCCATGAAGCGCTTCTCGTCGTCGCGCAGCAACAAGGCGGCCTATCACGTGAAAAAGCAGAAGAATATTTCAATGAGCTTCGTAAAGCGAAACGTTACCAGAGGGATGTGTACTAATGAGCAGCAAGATTGAAAACAACGTACAGGAAGTCCTTGGCGAAGTGCTCGGCTCGCTTTCTGATAATGAACGTCTCAAGCGCGAAAGTAATTTTCTACGCGGTACGATCGAACAAGATCTGCAAGATCGCATTACGGGCGGATTTACCGCCGATAACTTCCAACTGATCCGCTTCCATGGCATGTATCAGCAGGATGACCGCGACATTCGCAATGAACGTACCAAACAAAAACTGGAGCCGCTGCACAATGTGATGCTGCGTGCTCGTATGCCAGGCGGCATCATCCAGCCAAAACAGTGGCTGGCGATCGATAAGTTTGCGACCGAACACTCGCTGTATGGCAGTATCCGTCTGACCACGCGACAAACTTTTCAGTTCCATGGTGTTCTGAAACCGAACATTAAACTGATGCACCAGACACTCAACAGCATCGGTATCGATTCGATTGCGACCGCGGGTGACGTAAACCGTAACGTACTATGTACCTCAAACCCGGTGGAATCTGAGCTGCACCAAGAAGCGTACGAGTGGGCAAAAAAAATCAGTGAGCATCTGCTGCCAAAAACGCGCGCTTATGCCGAAATCTGGCTGGATGGTGAGAAAGTTGAAGCCACCGATGAAGAACCGATTCTGGGCAGCAACTATTTACCACGTAAATTCAAAACGACCGTGGTGATCCCGCCACAAAATGACGTGGACGTGCATGCCAACGATCTTAACTTCGTGGCGATTGCGGACAACGGCAAGCTGGTTGGTTTTAACGTGCTGGTGGGTGGTGGTCTGGCGATGACGCATGGTGACACCTCGACTTATCCGCGTCGCGCGGATGACTTCGGTTTTATCCCACTGGATAAAACGTTAGACGTGGCTGCTGCCGTGGTGACAACACAACGCGATTGGGGTAACCGTTCAAACCGTAAGAACGCGAAAACCAAATACACGCTGGATCGTGTTGGCGTTGATGTCTTTAAAGCGGAAGTGGAAAAACGCGCAGGCGTCACTTTTGCTGAAAGCCGTCCATACGAGTTCATCGAACGCGGGGATCGCATCGGCTGGGTAGAAGGCATTGATGGTAAGCATCACCTGACGTTGTTCATTGAAAACGGCCGTCTGTTGGATTTCCCAGGCAAGCCGCTTAAAACTGGCGTGGCGGAAATTGCCAAGATTCACCAAGGCGATTTCCGTATGACGGCAAACCAGAACTTGATCATTGCCGGTGTGCCAGCCGATCAAAAAGCCGCGATTGAAGCATTGGCAGTCTCGCATGGTTTGATGGATAGCAGTGTCAGCGAGCAGCGTAAGAATTCGATGGCGTGTGTGGCGTTCCCAACCTGTCCGTTGGCAATGGCTGAAGCCGAACGCTTCTTGCCGGAGTTTGTCACTCAGGTCGAAGGTATTCTGGAAAAACACGCGCTGCCAAAAGAAGAGAACATCATTTTGCGTGTCACCGGTTGTCCGAACGGTTGTGGCCGCGCGATGCTGGCTGAAATCGGTCTCGTGGGCAAAGCGCCTGGCCGCTACAACCTGCACTTAGGCGGCAACCGAGCGGGAACGCGTGTGCCGAAGATGTATAAAGAGAACATCACCGATAAACAGATCCTGGAAGAAATTGATACGCTGGTGGGCCGTTGGGCGAAAGAGCGTGAGGCGGGTGAAGGGTTTGGTGATTTCACTATTCGTACCGGCATCATCCAAGAAGTGATCGTGTCTAAGAGGGACTTTTATGCCTGAGATCGTCTCAGCTCCGAATTTGGCGGAGTTGCTAACATTGACTAAGGTGGAGCAAACGCTCGGCTTGGCAGAAGTTAACGCTTATCTGGAAACGCTAACGGCGCAAGAGCGTGTCGTTTGGGCGCTGGAAAACCTGCCGGGTACTCATGCGGTCTCTTCCAGCTTTGGCATTCAGGCTGCGGTGATGCTGCATTTGGTGACGTCAGTCGACAAAGACGTCCCAGTGGTCCTGACCGACACGGGCTATCTGTTTCCAGAAACCTACCAGTTTATTGACCAACTGACGGAGCGTTTGGATCTGAATCTGAAAATCTACACTGCAGAAATATCGTCAGCGTGGCAGGAAGCGCGTTTTGGTAAATTGTGGGAACAGGGTGTGACGGGGATTGAGCAATATAATCGCCTTAATAAAGTCGAACCGATGCGCCGCGCGCTGCAGGAGCTTGAAGTCGGCACCTGGTTCTCGGGTTTGCGTCGTGAGCAATCTAAGTCGCGTGCGACCTTACCGATTCTTGCGGTACAAAATGGCGTCTTCAAATTCCTTCCGGTGATCGACTGGAGCAACAAAGATGTGCACTATTACCTAAAAGACAACGATCTTCCTTATCACCCGCTTTGGGATCAGGGTTACCTGTCAGTCGGTGATACCCATACCACCCGTAAGTGGGAACCGGGAATGAGTGAAGAAGAAACTCGATTCTTTGGTTTAAAGCGAGAATGTGGGCTGCATGAAGAATCTCCTGAGCAAGACGGTTCAGGTATCTAATGTGACTAATATAGAAAAAGCCGCGTCAGCGGCTTTTTCTATATATAAAAGGGCGACTCACCGCGATCGAAGGGCTAAAAAGAATAACTCTGTGGATAAGTTGTACGCATCCTTGGGGTAAAGTTGGATAAATAAGGATTTGAGCGCCAATTCGCCACTTAAGCGTTATTTTTGTATTTTTTAATAAAAAGCGCTTGCCAATGTGATCGCAATCTCTATAATGCCACTTCGCTGACACGGCAAGGCTCCATAAGGAACCAAGGCAAATCAGCAAGGCATTTTAGCCAGGTGATAAACCTGAAAAAAGTTTTGAAAAAAGTGGTTGACACAAAAACTTAACTCGCTAAAATGGCCGCCTCTTCCACGGTGACTCAGTCACTGAAGCAGGAAGAAAGCTCTTTAACAATATAAACCTATCAATCTGTGTGGGCACTCGTTGATGATAATCCAAAAGATTTATCAATGAACTGAGTGACCAATTTGATACTTCGGTATCGAGCACAGTCAATTCAAGTTTTCTAGGAACTAGCTTCTAGGGACTAGAAACTTATCAGTATTCATTGAGCCGAAGCGTAAGCTTCAAAAAACTTTTAATTGAAGAGTTTGATCATGGCTCAGATTGAACGCTGGCGGCAGGCCTAACACATGCAAGTCGAGCGGCAGCACAGAGAAACTTGTTTCTCGGGTGGCGAGCGGCGGACGGGTGAGTAATGCCTGGGAAATTGCCCTGATGTGGGGGATAACCATTGGAAACGATGGCTAATACCGCATGATGCCCTTGTTTATAATGAACAGGGGCCAAAGAGGGGACCTTCGGGCCTCTCGCGTCAGGATATGCCCAGGTGGGATTAGCTAGTTGGTGAGGTAAGGGCTCACCAAGGCGACGATCCCTAGCTGGTCTGAGAGGATGATCAGCCACACTGGAACTGAGACACGGTCCAGACTCCTACGGGAGGCAGCAGTGGGGAATATTGCACAATGGGCGCAAGCCTGATGCAGCCATGCCGCGTGTGTGAAGAAGGCCTTCGGGTTGTAAAGCACTTTCAGTAGGGAGGAAGGTGGTAGTGTTAATAGCACTGTCATTTGACGTTACCTACAGAAGAAGCACCGGCTAACTCCGTGCCAGCAGCCGCGGTAATACGGAGGGTGCGAGCGTTAATCGGAATTACTGGGCGTAAAGCGCATGCAGGTGGTTTGTTAAGTCAGATGTGAAAGCCCCGGGCTCAACCTGGGAATTGCATTTGAAACTGGCAAACTAGAGTACTGTAGAGGGGGGTAGAATTTCAGGTGTAGCGGTGAAATGCGTAGAGATCTGAAGGAATACCGGTGGCGAAGGCGGCCCCCTGGACAGATACTGACACTCAGATGCGAAAGCGTGGGGAGCAAACAGGATTAGATACCCTGGTAGTCCACGCCGTAAACGATGTCTACTTGGAGGTTGTGGCCTTGAGCCGTGGCTTTCGGAGCTAACGCGTTAAGTAGACCGCCTGGGGAGTACGGTCGCAAGATTAAAACTCAAATGAATTGACGGGGGCCCGCACAAGCGGTGGAGCATGTGGTTTAATTCGATGCAACGCGAAGAACCTTACCTACTCTTGACATCCAGAGAATCTGGCGGAGACGCTCGAGTGCCTTCGGGAGCTCTGAGACAGGTGCTGCATGGCTGTCGTCAGCTCGTGTTGTGAAATGTTGGGTTAAGTCCCGCAACGAGCGCAACCCTTATCCTTGTTTGCCAGCGAGTAATGTCGGGAACTCCAGGGAGACTGCCGGTGATAAACCGGAGGAAGGTGGGGACGACGTCAAGTCATCATGGCCCTTACGAGTAGGGCTACACACGTGCTACAATGGCGCATACAGAGGGCGGCCAACTTGCGAAAGTGAGCGAATCCCAAAAAGTGCGTCGTAGTCCGGATTGGAGTCTGCAACTCGACTCCATGAAGTCGGAATCGCTAGTAATCGTGGATCAGAATGCCACGGTGAATACGTTCCCGGGCCTTGTACACACCGCCCGTCACACCATGGGAGTGGGCTGCAAAAGAAGTGGGTAGTTTAACCTTCGGGAGGACGCTCACCACTTTGTGGTTCATGACTGGGGTGAAGTCGTAACAAGGTAGCGCTAGGGGAACCTGGCGCTGGATCACCTCCTTATACGATACGGATAGTTTGCTTCTGCTTTTTTTAAAGCGGAAACAAATAAGTCGCGATGAGTGTTCACACAGATTGATGGTTTTGAAGCGCAAGCTTCGAGCTGTTATTGCTCTTTAACAATTTGGAAAGCTGACAAAACAAACCTTGTCTTTAATCGATAAGCGTTTGTTTGTAAAGTTCTCAATGTTTGTCTTTAAGACAAACACCAACAAACACATTCAAGTGTTCTTGGGAATGTCACTGTATAGTGACGATTCAAAATTGAGTCCGGCAAATCAATGCTATCTCGCTCATTCAAATAATGAGATAGCGAACCTTGGTTGTTTAACGCAAAGACCCTTTCGGGTTGTATGGTTAAGTGACTAAGCGTACACGGTGGATGCCTTGGCAGTCAGAGGCGATGAAGGACGTAGTAACTTGCGATAAGCGGTGATGAGGCAGTAACAGCCACTTGAGTCACCGATTTCCGAATGGGGAAACCCACTGGCATAAGCCAGTATCGCTGCATGAATACATAGTGCAGCGAAGCGAACCGGGAGAACTGAAACATCTAAGTACCCCGAGGAAAAGAAATCAACCGAGATTCCGAAAGTAGCGGCGAGCGAAATTGGATTAGCCCTTAAGCTTTACATGCGTTAGACGAATGGTCTGGAAAGGCCAACGATACGGGTGATAGTCCCGTAGTCATAGGCGCATGTTCAGTGAAATCGAGTAGGGCGGGACACGTGTTATCCTGTCTGAATATGGGGGACCATCCTCCAAGGCTAAATACTCCTGACTGACCGATAGTGAACCAGTACCGTGAGGGAAAGGCGAAAAGAACCCTGTGAGGGGGTGAAATAGAACCTGAAACCGTGTACGTACAAGCAGTAGGAGCACCTTCGTGGTGTGACTGCGTACCTTTGTATAATGGGTCAGCGACTTAATGTTAGTAGCAAGGTTAACCGCATAGGGGAGCCGTAGGAAACCGAGTCTTAACTGGGCGTATAGTTGCTAGCATTAGACCCGAAACCGAGTGATCTAGCCATGGGCAGGTTGAAGGTTGAGTAACATCAACTGGAGGACCGAACCGACTAATGTTGAAAAATTAGCGGATGACTTGTGGCTAGGGGTGAAAGGCCAATCAAACTCGGAGATAGCTGGTTCTCCCCGAAAGCTATTTAGGTAGCGCCTCGGACGAATACTACTGGGGGTAGAGCACTGTTAAGGCTAGGGGTCATCCCGACTTACCAACCCTTTGCAAACTCCGAATACCAGTAAGTACTATCCGGGAGACACACGGCGGGTGCTAACGTCCGTCGTGGAGAGGGAAACAACCCAGACCGCCAGCTAAGGTCCCAAATTACAGCTAAGTGGGAAACGATGTGGGAAGGCTTAGACAGCTAGGATGTTGGCTTAGAAGCAGCCATCATTTAAAGAAAGCGTAATAGCTCACTAGTCGAGTCGGCCTGCGCGGAAGATGTAACGGGGCTAAGCTGTAAACCGAAGCTGCGGCAATGTGCTTTAGCACATTGGGTAGGGGAGCGTTCTGTAAGCCGTTGAAGGTGTGTTGTAAAGCATGCTGGAGGTATCAGAAGTGCGAATGCTGACATGAGTAACGACAAGGGGGTGAAAAACCTCCCCGCCGGAAGACCAAGGGTTCCTGTCCAACGTTAATCGGGGCAGGGTAAGTCGACCCTAAGGCGAGGCCGAAAGGCGTAGTCGATGGGAAACGGGTTAATATTCCCGTACTGCTTATAATTGCGATGGGGGACGGAGAAGGCTAGGTGGGCCAGGCGACGGTTGTCCTGGTTCAAGTGCGTAGGCTGAGTGTTTAGGTAAATCCGGATACTCTTAAGGCTGAGACACGACGTCGAGCTGCTACGGCAGTGAAGTCATTGATGCCCTGCTTCCAGGAAAAGCCTCTAAGCTTCAGATTATAAGCAATCGTACCCCAAACCGACACAGGTGGTCGGGTAGAGAATACCAAGGCGCTTGAGAGAACTCGGGTGAAGGAACTAGGCAAAATGGTACCGTAACTTCGGGAGAAGGTACGCTCTTGATGGTGAAGTCCCTCGCGGATGGAGCTGACGAGAGTCGCAGATACCAGGTGGCTGCAACTGTTTATTAAAAACACAGCACTGTGCAAAATCGCAAGATGACGTATACGGTGTGACGCCTGCCCGGTGCGGAAGGTTAATTGATGGGGTTAGACTTCGGTCGAAGCTCTTGATCGAAGCCCGGTAAACGGCGGCCGTAACTATAACGGTCCTAAGGTAGCGAAATTCCTTGTCGGGTAAGTTCCGACCTGCACGAATGGCGTAATGATGGCCACGCTGTCTCCACCCGAGACTCAGTGAAATTGAAATCGCTGTGAAGATGCAGTGTACCCGCGGCTAGACGGAAAGACCCCGTGAACCTTTACTACAGCTTGGCACTGAACATTGACCCTACATGTGTAGGATAGGTGGGAGGCTTTGAAAACGTGACGCCAGTTGCGTTGGAGCCGTCCTTGAAATACCACCCTTGTATGTTTGATGTTCTAACGTTGGCCCCTCATCGGGGTCGCGGACAGTGCCTGGTGGGTAGTTTGACTGGGGCGGTCTCCTCCCAAAGAGTAACGGAGGAGCACGAAGGTGGGCTAATCACGGTTGGACATCGTGAGGTTAGTGCAATGGCATAAGCCCGCTTAACTGCGAGAATGACGGTTCGAGCAGGTGCGAAAGCAGGTCATAGTGATCCGGTGGTTCTGAATGGAAGGGCCATCGCTCAACGGATAAAAGGTACTCGGGGATAACAGGCTGATACCGCCCAAGAGTTCATATCGACGGCGGTGTTTGGCACCTCGATGTCGGCTCATCACATCCTGGGGCTGAAGTCGGTCCCAAGGGTATGGCTGTTCGCCATTTAAAGTGGTACGCGAGCTGGGTTTAGAACGTCGTGAGACAGTTCGGTCCCTATCTGCCGTGGGCGTTGGAAGATTGAAGGGGCTGCTCCTAGTACGAGAGGACCGGAGTGGACGAACCTCTGGTGTTCGGGTTGTGTCGCCAGACGCATTGCCCGGTAGCTAAGTTCGGAATCGATAACCGCTGAAAGCATCTAAGCGGGAAGCGAGCCCTGAGATGAGTCTTCCTGATACTTTAAGTATCCTAAAGTTGTTCGAGACTAGAACGTTGATAGGCAGGGTGTGTAAGCGCTGTGAGGCGTTGAGCTAACCTGTACTAATTGCCCGTGAGGCTTAACCATACAACACCCAAAGGGTTTTGGTGGACTCGATACAAGAACGAATTGAATGTGTTGAAAAGAACTTAAACAGCTTTCCGAATTATTCTCTAGAAATAGAGAGAAAGAATTTGCTTGGCGACCATAGCGTTTTGGACCCACCTGACTCCATCCCGAACTCAGAAGTGAAACGAAACAGCGTCGATGGTAGTGTGGGGTCTCCCCATGTGAGAGTAGAACATCGCCAGGCTCCTATTTATTTTCACTTTTTCAAAAAGTGAAGACAAAAGGTTCGACTTGTCTTTAAGTAGATAAGTCACCATAAAGTTTTAAGCAAAAAGCTTAGAGTTTTATGTTGACTTACAGAGTCAATAGCGTATCATACGCGTCCTGCCTAAGTGCTAAGGTGCTGAAAGCAAAGCTCTTTAACAATATAAACCTATCAATCTGTGTGGGCACTCGTTGATGATAATCCAAAAGATTTATCAATGAACTGAGTGACCAATTTGATACTTCGGTATCGAGCACAGTCAATTCAAGTTTTCTAGGAAC
Source organism: Vibrio navarrensis (assembly GCF_015767675.1). Taxonomy (NCBI): domain Bacteria; kingdom Pseudomonadati; phylum Pseudomonadota; class Gammaproteobacteria; order Vibrionales; family Vibrionaceae; genus Vibrio; species Vibrio navarrensis. The sequence continues at coordinate 354,882 of NZ_CP065217.1, forward strand.
TAGCTTCTAGGGACTAGAAACTTATCAGTATTCATTGAGCCGAAGCGCAAGCTTCAAAAAACTTTTAATTGAAGAGTTTGATCATGGCTCAGATTGAACGCTGGCGGCAGGCCTAACACATGCAAGTCGAGCGGCAGCACAGAGGAACTTGTTCCTTGGGTGGCGAGCGGCGGACGGGTGAGTAATGCCTGGGAAATTGCCCTGATGTGGGGGATAACCATTGGAAACGATGGCTAATACCGCATGATGCCCTTGTTTATAATGAACAGGGGCCAAAGAGGGGGACCTTCGGGCCTCTCGCGTCAGGATATGCCCAGGTGGGATTAGCTAGTTGGTGAGGTAAGGGCTCACCAAGGCGACGATCCCTAGCTGGTCTGAGAGGATGATCAGCCACACTGGAACTGAGACACGGTCCAGACTCCTACGGGAGGCAGCAGTGGGGAATATTGCACAATGGGCGCAAGCCTGATGCAGCCATGCCGCGTGTGTGAAGAAGGCCTTCGGGTTGTAAAGCACTTTCAGTAGGGAGGAAGGTGGTAGTGTTAATAGCACTGTCATTTGACGTTACCTACAGAAGAAGCACCGGCTAACTCCGTGCCAGCAGCCGCGGTAATACGGAGGGTGCGAGCGTTAATCGGAATTACTGGGCGTAAAGCGCATGCAGGTGGTTTGTTAAGTCAGATGTGAAAGCCCGGGCTCAACCTGGGAATTGCATTTGAAACTGGCAAACTAGAGTACTGTAGAGGGGGTAGAATTTCAGGTGTAGCGGTGAAATGCGTAGAGATCTGAAGGAATACCGGTGGCGAAGGCGGCCCCTGGACAGATACTGACACTCAGATGCGAAAGCGTGGGAGCAAACAGATTAGATACCCTGGTAGTCCACGCCGTAAACGATGTCTACTTGGAGGTTGGGCCTTGAGCCGTGGCTTTCGGAGCTAACGCGTTAAGTAGACCGCCTGGGAGTACGGTCGCAAGATTAAAACTCAAATGAATTGACGGGGGCCCGCACAAGCGGTGGAGCATGTGGTTTAATTCGATGCAACGCGAAGAACCTTACCTACTCTTGACATCTACAGAATCCTGCGGAGACGCGGGAGTGCCTTCGGGAACTGTAAGACAGGTGCTGCATGGCTGTCGTCAGCTCGTGTTGTGAAATGTTGGGTTAAGTCCCGCAACGAGCGCAACCCTTATCCTTGTTTGCCAGCACGTAATGGTGGGAACTCCAGGAGACTGCCGGTGATAAACCGGAGGAAGGTGGGGACGACGTCAAGTCATCATGGCCCTTACGAGTAGGGCTACACGTGCTACAATGGCGCATACAGAGGGCGGCCAACTTGCGAAAGTGAGCGAATCCCAAAAAGTGCGTCGTAGTCCGGATTGGAGTCTGCAACTCGACTCCATGAAGTCGGAATCGCTAGTAATCGTGGATCAGAATGCCACGGTGAATACGTTCGGGCCTTGTACACACCGCCCGTCACACCATGGGAGTGGGCTGCAAAAGAAGTGGGTAGTTTAACCTTCGGGAGGACGCTCACCACTTTGTGGTTCATGACTGGGGTGAAGTCGTAACAAGGTAGCGCTAGGGGAACCTGGCGCTGGATCACCTCCTTATACGATACGGATAGTTTGTTTTTACTTTTTAAAGTGAAGATAAATAAGTCGCGATGAGTGTTCACACAGATTGATACGGTTTAGATTAGAGCATTTAGTGGGGCTATAGCTCAGCTGGGAGAGCGCTTGCATGGCATGCAAGAGGTCACCGGTTCGATCCCGGTTAGCTCCACCATTGTCCCGTTCGTCTAGAGGCCTAGGACACCGCCCTTTCACGGCGGTAACAGGGGTTCGACTCCCCTACGGGATACCACGGGTCGTTAGCTCAGTCGGTAGAGCAGTTGACTTTTAATCAATTGGTCGCAGGTTCGAATCCTGCACGACCCACCATTCCTTCCATTGGGAATTAAAATCAAGAAATGGGGCTATAGCTCAGCTGGGAGAGCGCCTGCCTTGCACGCAGGAGGTCAGCAGTTCGATCCTGCTTAGCTCCACCATTCTTGAATAAATGGGCGATTAGCTCAGTTGGGAGAGCACCTGCCTTACAAGCAGGGGGTCACTGGTTCGAACCCGGTATCGCCCACCACTCTTTAAATGTTTTTGTGTCACCAAATGAAGCCTCCTCTTAATGTGGATGGTGGTTTTTTCGACGATGAAAGTCTTTAAAAAGTGGATTCCTCATCGGGAAATAACACTGCTCTTTAACAATTTGGAAAGCTGACAAAGTAATTTATCTTTATTGATAGATTGCTTGTAAAGTTCTCAATGTTTGTCTTTATGACAAACACCAACAAACACATTCAAGTGTTCTTGGGAACGTCACTTTGAGTGACGATTCAAAATTGAGTCCGGCAAATCAATGCTATCTCGCTCATTCAAATAATGAGATAGCGAACCTTGGTTGTTTAACGCAAAGACCCTTTCGGGTTGTATGGTTAAGTGACTAAGCGTACACGGTGGATGCCTTGGCAGTCAGAGGCGATGAAGGACGTAGTAACTTGCGATAAGCGGTGATGAGGCAGTAACAGCCACTTGAGTCACCGATTTCCGAATGGGGAAACCCACTGGCATAAGCCAGTATCGCTGCATGAATACATAGTGCAGCGAAGCGAACCGGGAGAACTGAAACATCTAAGTACCCCGAGGAAAAGAAATCAACCGAGATTCCGAAAGTAGCGGCGAGCGAAATTGGATTAGCCCTTAAGCTTTACATGCGTTAGACGAATGGTCTGGAAAGGCCAACGATACCGGGTGATAGTCCCGTAGTCATAGGCGCATGTTCAGTGAAATCGAGTAGGGCGGGACACGTGTTATCCTGTCTGAATATGGGGGGACCATCCTCCAAGGCTAAATACTCCTGACTGACCGATAGTGAACCAGTACCGTGAGGGAAAGGCGAAAAGAACCCCTGTGAGGGGAGTGAAATAGAACCTGAAACCGTGTACGTACAAGCAGTAGGAGCACCTTCGTGGTGTGACTGCGTACCTTTGTATAATGGGTCAGCGACTTAATGTTAGTAGCAAGGTTAACCGCATAGGGGAGCCGTAGGGAAACCGAGTCTTAACTGGGCGTATAGTTGCTAGCATTAGACCCGAAACCGAGTGATCTAGCCATGGGCAGGTTGAAGGTTGAGTAACATCAACTGGAGGACCGAACCGACTAATGTTGAAAAATTAGCGGATGACTTGTGGCTAGGGGTGAAAGGCCAATCAAACTCGGAGATAGCTGGTTCTCCCCGAAAGCTATTTAGGTAGCGCCTCGGACGAATACTACTGGGGTAGAGCACTGTTAAGGCTAGGGGTCATCCCGACTTACCAACCCTTTGCAAACTCCGAATACCAGTAAGTACTATCCGGGAGACACACGGCGGGTGCTAACGTCCGTCGTGGAGAGGGAAACAACCCAGACCGCCAGCTAAGGTCCCAAATTACAGCTAAGTGGGAAACGATGTGGGAAGGCTTAGACAGCTAGGATGTTGGCTTAGAAGCAGCCATCATTTAAAGAAAGCGTAATAGCTCACTAGTCGAGTCGGCCTGCGCGGAAGATGTAACGGGGCTAAGCTGTAAACCGAAGCTGCGGCAATGTGCTTTAGCACATTGGGTAGGGGAGCGTTCTGTAAGCCGTTGAAGGTGTGTTGTAAAGCATGCTGGAGGTATCAGAAGTGCGAATGCTGACATGAGTAACGACAAGGGGGTGAAAAACCTCCCCGCCGGAAGACCAAGGGTTCCTGTCCAACGTTAATCGGGGCAGGGTAAGTCGACCCCTAAGGCGAGGCCGAAAGGCGTAGTCGATGGGAAACGGGTTAATATTCCCGTACTGCTTATAATTGCGATGGGGGACGGAGAAGGCTAGGTGGGCCAGGCGACGGTTGTCCTGGTTCAAGTGCGTAGGCTGAGTGTTTAGGTAAACCGGATACTCTTAAGGCTGAGACACGACGTCGAGCTGCTACGGCAGTGAAGTCATTGATGCCCTGCTTCCAGGAAAAGCCTCTAAGCTTCAGATTATAAGCAATCGTACCCCAAACCGACACAGGTGGTCGGGTAGAGAATACCAAGGCGCTTGAGAGAACTCGGGTGAAGGAACTAGGCAAAATGGTACCGTAACTTCGGGAGAAGGTACGCTCTTGATGGTGAAGTCCCTCGCGGATGGAGCTGACGAGAGTCGCAGATACCAGGTGGCTGCAACTGTTTATTAAAAACACAGCACTGTGCAAAATCGCAAGATGACGTATACGGTGTGACGCCTGCCCGGTGCGGAAGGTTAATTGATGGGGTTAGACTTCGGTCGAAGCTCTTGATCGAAGCCCGGTAAACGGCGGCCGTAACTATAACGGTCCTAAGGTAGCGAAATTCCTTGTCGGGTAAGTTCCGACCTGCACGAATGGCGTAATGATGGCCACGCTGTCTCCACCCGAGACTCAGTGAAATTGAAATCGCTGTGAAGATGCAGTGTACCCGCGGCTAGACGGAAAGAACCCCGTGAACCTTTACTACAGCTTGGCACTGAACATTGACCCTACATGTGTAGGATAGGTGGGAGGCTTTGAAAACGTGACGCCAGTTGCGTTGGAGCCGTCCTTGAAATACCACCCTTGTATGTTTGATGTTCTAACGTTGGCCCCTTATCGGGGTCGCGGACAGTGCCTGGTGGGTAGTTTGACTGGGGCGGTCTCCTCCCAAAGAGTAACGGAGGAGCACGAAGGTGGGCTAATCACGGTTGGACATCGTGAGGTTAGTGCAATGGCATAAGCCCGCTTAACTGCGAGAATGACGGTTCGAGCAGGTGCGAAAGCAGGTCATAGTGATCCGGTGGTTCTGAATGGAAGGGCCATCGCTCAACGGATAAAAGGTACTCCGGGATAACAGGCTGATACCGCCCAAGAGTTCATATCGACGGCGGTGTTTGGCACCTCGATGTCGGCTCATCACATCCTGGGGCTGAAGTCGGTCCCAAGGGTATGGCTGTTCGCCATTTAAAGTGGTACGCGAGCTGGGTTTAGAACGTCGTGAGACAGTTCGGTCCCTATCTGCCGTGGGCGTTGGAAGATTGAAGGGGCTGCTCCTAGTACGAGAGGACCGGAGTGGACGAACCTCTGGTGTTCGGGTTGTGTCGCCAGACGCATTGCCCGGTAGCTAAGTTCGGAATCGATAACCGCTGAAAGCATCTAAGCGGGAAGCGAGCCCTGAGATGAGTCTTCCCTGATACTTTAAGTATCCTAAAGGGTTGTTCGAGACTAGAACGTTGATAGGCAGGGTGTGTAAGCGCTGTGAGGCGTTGAGCTAACCTGTACTAATTGCCCGTGAGGCTTAACCATACAACACCCAAAGGGTTTTGGTGGACTCGATACAAGAACGAATTGAATGTGTTGAAAAGAACTTAAACAGCTTTCCGAATTATTCTCTAGAAATAGAGAGAAAGAATTTGCTTGGCGACCATAGCGTTTTGGACCCACCTGACTCCATCCCGAACTCAGAAGTGAAACGAAACAGCGTCGATGGTAGTGTGGGGTCTCCCCATGTGAGAGTAGAACATCGCCAGGCTTTAAATTTTTAAATCCGCTTTATTTAGCGGGTTTTCCAAGTTTGAATGCTGATATGGCTCAGTCGGTAGAGCGCATCCTTGGTAAGGATGAGGTCCCCAGTTCGATTCTGGGTATCAGCACCATTTATTAAAAAATTTGCTTGGCGACCATAGCACTTTGGACCCACCTGATTCCATACCGAACTCAGAAGTGAAACGAAGTAGCGCCGATGGTAGTGTGGGGTTTCCCCATGTGAGAGTAGGACATCGCCAGGCTTTAAATATCGTATTAGGCTTTGCCTGATAGCGGACTTACAGTCTAACTGATGCGGAGCGGTAGTTCAGTCGGTTAGAATACCGGCCTGTCACGCCGGGGGTCGCGGGTTCGAGTCCCGTCCGCTCCGCCACTTATTAAGAAGCCTCGCTGGAAACAGCGGGGCTTTTATCATTGTGCGCCGAGCATGGCGTTGATCTAGGAGGTGAAAGTCCTCTATGGGCTCAGTCGAGCGAGAACCGTTAGCCTATGCAAGGGTGTTCACCGTGAGGTGAAACCTGAAGGAAGCAAACGGCAAAACTTGGTTGTGACGAACAGAAACCTGATAGTAGGCCTGTACAACTTGGGTAACCTAGCAATAGATAGAATAGCCCAATGCCTCGACGGGAAGTGTGTATAGGTAAATCAGGCATGACCAAGGGAAAGAGCAACGTCTTACCTCGGGAGAGCTCATTGCCTGTCTCAGATGAGACCAACACAGCAGTGATGTTGTGTGATGGGCAATGAGAAGTCAGCAGAAGGCATAGTACTTTGAGGAAGTACAACTCAAAGGAAGGCCAGAACTGAATATATCAAGAAGCAGTCACTATTTACTCAATGATGTGGAGTCATAGCAAGATGGAAAACATCTCTACGTCCCAATAGGCAATACCGCAAGTAAAGCTCATGGTCACGAAGAATGACAAGCATGATCGGCGTAGAAAGGAGGACGAGTCTTGGTGACCCCCACTCCGCTGATGGAACAAATCAGCTCCTCAGCGAATTTGAACCATGCCCTTCGACGCGTGAAGAAGAACAAGGGGTGCGCAGGTGTCGACAGACTCGACATCACAGCGACCATCTCTAAACTTCGACAAGCTTCAAATGGGCAAGCGCTCCGCCAGAGTCTTCTGGACGGAAGCTACCAACCTCAACCAGTTCTGGGTGTAGAAATCCCCAAGCCGAATGGTGGCGTCAGGCAATTAGGTATCCCTACGGTACTGGATAGGATAGTCCAACAGGCGATCACATCAGTACTGTCAGAGCTCTATGAGCCGACGTTCTCCAACAGCAGCTACGGGTTCAGGCCGAACCGCAGTGCGCATCATGCGCTTGCGGCAGCAAGCCGCTATATCAGAGAAGGGCGGGGTTATGTAGTGGATATCGATCTAGCCAAATACTTCGACACGGTGAACCATGATAGGCTGATGCACAGATTATCTAAGGACATTAGTGATAAACGAGTATTAAAGCTCATCAGGTCCTATCTACAGGCAGGCTTAATGCGAGATGGGTTAGTAGAGCGAAGACAACGAGGAACACCACAGGGTGGGCCATTATCTCCGTTACTTTCCAATATTGTATTAGATGAACTGGACAAAGAGTTAGAGCGAAGAGGGCATAAGTTCTGTCGATATGCAGATGACTGTCAAATCTACGTTCGTAGTGAGGAAGCCGCCCATCGAGTCAAAGAGTCGATAACGGAGTTCTTGGAGCAGAAGCTAAAGCTCACGGTAAATCGTGAGAAAAGTGCAGCAACAAGAGTGACGGAGCGAGCTTACCTAAGCCATAGCTTCAAGATAGACGGAACCCTCCAGATATCAAAATCGGCACAAGCTCAAATGAAGAAGCGAGTGCGGAAAATAACGAAGCGAAATCGAGGTCGAGAGTTGTCGGTAATCCTCACCGAGTTAACCCAATACCTACGAGGTTGGCAGCACTACTTCAAGCTCGCCATAGGTCAAAGTGCGATGCAGCGCTTAGACGAATGGATACGGCGTCGGTTGAGATGCTACCGCCTGAAACAGCGCAAACGCAGATACAGCATAGCGACATGGTTACAACGACAAGGTGTAACAGAGCGAAATGCGTGGAAGCTGGCGATGTCAGATAAAGGGTGGTGGCGCTTAGCACTCTCGCCCCAGTTGAATCACGCAATGCCAATCAAATGGTTCGAGGAGAGGGGGCTTTACTCATTGAGAGATGGGTATGAGTCACTAAAAGTGTATTCGGAACCGCCGTATGCGACCCACGCTTGTACGGTGGTGTGAGAGGACGGAGGCCGTGAGGCCTCCTCCTACTCGATTATACGTTTTATACCAATCTGGAAAATTAACTGGTCAGATTAATCCACTCTCTTGTACACATCTTGCTAACTCTATCTGTACTGTCCAAGAATCGATTCCAAGCCTTGCACACTTTCTCCACGATATCCTCATAATCGGTAAAACTCTGATTGGCAAGATGGTGTTGTCTGAGCCAGCTCCACACTTGTTCTATCGGGTTTAGCTCTGGTGAATAGGGCGGGAGCTTGATGATACTGACATTGCTAAACGGTTCTGCAATGTCATTGGTATGCCAAATCGCCCCATCCATAATGATGACGGCATGACGCCCTTTTTCAGTGATTGCCGATATTTGCTTTAAATGCTCGATCATGATCTCTTTATTAACCCAAGGAACAACCATCGCTTCGCCAATTCCTCTCGCGGGACAGACAGAACCAAACAGATACGCATATTCAAATTGTTGTTGCTTCACGGCTCGGGGGCGTGTTCCTTTCTCTGCCCATAACCGTGTTGTCGTGTTTTGTTGCCCAAATCTGGCTTCATCTTGAAACCAGACATCAACATGCTCTAGAGCGATATGTCCTGGGATCTTCAGGATCGTTTCAATTTTGAATTTTTTTTAAAATCGTCTTGGACTTCTTGAGATTGCTTGGGGTGTTTTGAGCGGGAAGTTATCCATGACAAGCCCATGTGGTCGAGCAGGTAATAGATAGAGTCAGGGTGGTAGTGCTGGCCAAATTCTTTCACGATATAAGCGTGGATGTCGGCCCCAGTCAGTCGTCCGCCTTGTGTATCATTGGCTTTATCTTTTATGTATTGGCTCAACTGCTCTCTTTGCTCAGAAGTTAAGAAGGGGGGTCGTCCCGTTCTTGGCTTTTCCTTCAGCCCTTCTAATCCTTCTTCAAGAAAAGTGTGAACCCACTTATTAACACTGGTTCGGCTCACCATAAGAAACTTGGCGATTTGGGTGCGAGAGTGTCCATCTTTGAAATGAGCGAGGGCCGGCAATCTCATTTTCATCTGAATAGATTTCTGCTGGCTTGCGAGCTTTTTAAAGTCGATATTATTGAGACTGTCCATAGCGAATAAGTTTTATCGTTGAATGGCCTCAATTAGATCACATTTTTACTTATATTGGTATTAATCCATTCTCTTGTGCACATCTTGATAACCCTATCTGTACTGTCCAAGAATCGATTCCATGCCTTGCACACTTTCTCCACGATATCCTCATAATCGGGAAAACTCTGATTGGCAAGGCAGTGTTTCCTGAGCCAGCTCCACACTTGTTCTATCGGGTTTAGCTCTGGGGAATAGGGCGGGAGCTTGATGATACTGACATTGCTAAACGGTTCTGCAATGTCATTGGTATGCCAACTAGCGCCATCCATAATGACGACAGCGTGACGTCCCTCCTCTGTGACTGCTGATATTTGTTTTAAGTGCGCTATCATGATCTCTTTATTGACCCAAGGGACAACCATAGCCTCACCAATTCCTTTGCTGGGGCAGACAGAACCAAACAGATACGCATATTCAAATTGCTGTTGCTTCACCGCTCTGGGACGCGTTCCTTTTTCAGCCCATCACCGTGTTGTTGTGTTTTGTTGACCCAATCTCGCTTCGTCTTGAAACCAAACATCAACAGCTTTAAGACTCAGGTGGCCTGGGATCCTCAGGATCGTTTCGATTTTGAATTTTTTAAAATCGTCTTGTGCTTCTTGCGATTGCTTGGGATGTTTTGAGCGGGAAGTTATCCATGAAAACCCCATGTGCTCGAGCAGATAATAGATAGAGTCGGGGTGTGAACCCATTTATTCACACTGGTACGGCTTACCTTGAGAAACTTGGCGATCTGGGTGCGAGAATGCCCATCTTTGAAATGAGCAAGAGCCAGTAATCTCATTTTCATCTGAATGGATTTTTGCTGTCTAGCGAGTTTTTTGAAGTCGATATTATTAAGTTTATCCATAGCGAATAAGTTCTATCGTTGAATGGCCTTAATTAGATCATACATTTACTTAGATTGGTATTATTCAAGAAAAGCCCATGTGGGGAAATACTCCCTCTCAGCAGAGCTGAGAGGGGACAGAACTATTCAGCCTTGCGGCTTGACTACCAACACATTAATCGGCGAATTTACGACCACTTTACTTGCGACGGAACCGAGAACCACTTTGTCGATTTTCGAACGCTTATGACTCGGCATGATAATTAAGTCCGCACCGAGTTTTTCTGCATAATCGAGGATGGTTGCATATGGTTTGCCTTCGGCAACATGTACCTTGTACACTACGTCTTCGGCAATTTGCTCGCTAGCAAATGTTTTCAACTGCTGCGCCACATCTTGTTTCATTTTCTGCGCCGCATCTTTGGGGAAATACGTCGAGACCATCGACATATGGATTCCCGGTAGCACGTTGAGGAGATGCAGTTCGGCATTGGCTTGGCGAGCGTGCCACACAGCCAGTTCGACCGCTTTATCTGAAAAGCCTTTGTCATTCAAATCAACAGGAACAAGAATTTGTCTGTACATGGTTATATCTCTAATTGTGTGTTCAGTAGACGACGGTGAGATAAAGATAGCCCCAAAACGAGGCTACCATAATTTAAGCGCTCATCTGTTCCTTGCGAGCACGGCGTTTCTGGTTAGTGGCCATCAGTAGCAGTATCAGCAAGCAAGGGGCGAAAACCCACTCTTTCATTGGCCGATCAGCTTCTTGTACCACCGATTGAATCTCCCAATCGAAGTCGATACCAGAGGCTTCTGCTGGGCTACCAAATTCCACCATATCGACCAGCATTTTACCGTCTTTCTCTATTAGAGAGAGACCCATTGAACTGAGTCGCTCTTCTGCTGTGATGGCATCGTCAGCAAAAGGCAGTTGCACGGTTTTCTCGACATGCTCTCCCGTGAGGTTTTCGCCAGCAACACGGAGTTCGAGCGATTGTCCTACATTCAGTGCGGCGGTGATTTGCGTTACCTCAACTCCCGGTGAAAGAACTTTGGCGGGGTACAACATATCCCACCAAAATCCGGGGCGGAAAAACGAGAAAGTCAGTACCAGTAGAAGCAAAGTTTCCCACCATTTGTTCTTGGTTAACCACCAACCTTGAGTTGCCGCAGAAAAGATCAGCATCGCGGTGATGGAGGATAAGATGGTCAAAGCCAAATGCCACCAGGTATCAATGCCCATCAACAGCAGTTGAGTGTTAAACACAAACATAAACGGCAAGATGGCGGTGCGGATATCGTAGGCAAAACCTTGAATACCTGTACGGATTGGATCGGATTTGGCGATTGCCGCGGCAGCAAATGCGGCTAACCCGACAGGTGGCGTATCGTCGGCCAAGATGCCAAAGTAGAACACGAACAGGTGAACCGCAATGAGTGGGATGATCAAACCGTGCTGCGCACCGAGTGTGACGATCACCGGAGCCATTAAGGTTGAAACGACGATGTAGTTGGCGGTGGTGGGCAGTCCCATGCCGAGGATCAAGCTGATCACGGCGGTAAAGATAAGCATCATGATCACGTTGCCACCGGAGATAAACTCGACAAAGTCGGTCATCACTAAGCCGATACCCGTCAAAGTAACAACGCCGACTACCGTGCCTGCGGCCGCTGTGGCAACGCCAATGCCGATCATGTTACGTGCGCCAGAGACTAAGCTTTCTGCGAGGTCGACAAAGCCCGCTTTAGTTTGCTCAGTGAGATCGTCACTCTTGGTTAGCCACGCCGTGAGTGGACGTTGAGTGATCAAGATGAAAATCATAAACACCGTTGCCCAAAATGCGGACAGACCCGGTGAAAAGCGCTCAACCGTCAAACACCACACCAGCACGACGATCGGCAAGAGGAAATGTAAGCCCGATTTGATGGTTGGACCGGGATCGGGCACTTCGGTCAGTTCTGTGTCGATCTCGATAGCACCATCTTTGCTGTAGTGAGCTGATACTTTGAGCAGCAAAACGTACGAGAGCAGTAACGCCGTCATGACAATCGGCGTTGCCGCCGCGCCAAATGCGTCTTTTGTCCAGCCAATACCATAGTAGACCGCAGCGCTTATGACGCATAAGGCGACAATGGTGCCAGTAAACGACAGCAGGCTTTGTAAAAGAGTTGGGTTGTGGCGACGTGGGAGGCCAGTCATACCTGCCTTACACGCTTCCAAGTGAACAATGTAGATAAGAGCGATGTAAGAAATCAGTGCAGGCAAGATCGCGGCTTTAATCACTTCGACATAAGAGATGCCGACGTATTCCACCATCAAAAACGCAGCAGCGCCCATAATGGGGGGAGTAAGCTGGCCGTTGGTTGAAGCGGCGACTTCAACGGCGCCAGCTTTGGTACCCGGAAAGCCTACTCGTTTCATCAAAGGAATGGTGAACGTGCCTGTGGTCACCACGTTGGCGATAGATGATCCGGAAACTAAGCCAGACAGACCAGAAGCAACGACTGCCGCTTTGGCTGGACCGCCGCGCATGTGTCCGAGCAGTGAAAATGCCACTTTAATAAAGTAAGCGCCAGCACCCGCGCGCTCTAGCATGGCGCCAAACAGTACAAACAGGAAAACGAACGAGGTCGACACCCCAAGGGCGACACCAAAGACCCCTTCGGTGGTGAGCCACAGATGGGACATGGCTTTGTTGAGACTAGCGCCTTTATGGGCGATCACTTCTGGCATGTAAGGACCAGCAAAAGTGTAAAGCAGAAAGACGGCGGCGACTAACATCAACGGCGGACCTAATGCCCTGCGTGTCGCTTCAAGCAGCAAAACCATGCCCGTTACCGACGCGATGATATCGAACGTCGTTGGCGCGCCAGAGCGGCTTGCCAGCTCGGTATAAAAAATGTAGATGTACGCGGCAGAGAAGCTGCCCGCCAACGCCAGTAACCAGTCAATGAGGGGAATACGATCGCGCGGCGAGTTTTTTAAGGCCGGATAGGCGGTAAAAGCGAGAAAAACAGCAAAGGTGAGGTGAACCGCTCGGGCCTGAGTATCGTTGAGAATAGCGAAATTAAAAATAAATGGTAGCGGTGAAGCATACCAAAGCTGGAACAGTGACCAGCAAAGTGGGACAAACCAGAGAATTTGTCCCGGTAATCCATTCGGATTCCGTGCGCCAGTATCGGCTTGTGCCACCATTTCTTGCACATCTTGTGACGCAGTTTGGTTCCTCGTCATGTACGTTTCCTTATTATTGATGGTCCGGTGTCTATCGGTATTGAGTTATCAGCACGCCTCGCTCTAACAAGGACGATACGTGTGGCGACTCATGGATGGTTATTATTTTTATTGCAGCGCAGCCTTGTGGCGGCGAAATGATGCTCTGACCTAAGAATCGTGGTCAATAGAAGGCAGGAGTTTGTTCTCCTGCCCGAACTGTGGGTGAAATTTACTTCAGAAGTCCCATTTCTTTGTAGTATTTGACTGCGCCTGGATGCAGAGGGATAGAAATACCCGCTTTCACCATATCTTCTTTCTTCAGATTGGCGAACGCTGGGTGAAGGCGCTTGAAGGTATCAAAGTCTTCAAACACGGCTTTGGCCACATTATAAGCGACGGCATCGGATACATCCGCTGATGTCACAAGTGTAGCCGCCACACCAAAGCTTTTAACATCGGTGTTGGTGCCACGATACATATCGGCAGGGACAGTGGTGTAAGTGTAGTACGGATTGTCGGTAACCAGCTTGTCGATCTGTGGGCCGGTAGCCGAGATCAGTTTGGCATCGCAAGAGGTAGTAGCTTCTTTGATCGAGCCATTTGGGTGACCAACCATGTAGATGAAGGCATCGATCTTGTTGTCGCACAGCGCTTGTGAACGTTCAGAACCTTTCAATTCTGATGCCAGTTTGAAGCTGTCATTGGTCCAGCCCATAGCATTCATTACCACGCCCATAGTGGCACGGTCACCCGAACCTGGGTTACCAATGTTCACGCGTTTACCCGCCAAATCTTTCAAGCCCTCAATACCAGAGTCAGAGCGAACGATGATGTTGAACGGTTCTGTGTGCAGAGAAAAAACAGCGCGCAGCTTTTTGTAAGGGCCAAACTCGGAAAACTCACCAAGGCCGTTGTAACCGTTGTACTGAGAGTCTGACTGTACGACGCCAAAGTCGAGTTCGCCAGCACGAATGGTATTGACGTTGTAACCTGATCCTCCCGTTGATTCGACAGAACAACGGATATTGTGCTCTTTACGTCCTTTGTTTATAAGCTTACAAATGGCGCCACCCGTTGGGTAGTAAACCCCAGTCACTGAGCCTGTACCAATGGTGATAAATTCTTGAGCGTTTACTGCACCAGCACCCATTACCGCAGCGGCGATAGCACCCACTTTAACCAGTTTTTTTAATGCCATGAATGTTCCTTCCTTATTCATTATCAACCCTAAAGTCTGTGTCATGTGCTTTAGGAGTTTCCTTTTGGGAAACGGCACCTTTTCCAACGCTTTAGTTTGAAAAAGTGGCCGAATAATAACAAATAATTGGTAGAAAATTATACGATTGTTAAAAGTTGTAGCGAAAAAATCTAGCGAAATTGGCGAGAGCTAGAGCGCTTTGAATGTAATGTCACTTAATTATCAATGAGTTAAGTTGATCTAATCCGTCACAATCAAAAACGTTGATTGCGTGAAAGGGATCACAAATTCTATCGAGCGATGATCCCTTCTCCCACAAGCGAGTAGAGCCGAGACAGGCTAAGGTGCTCAGCCTGCGTATTCAAACAGGTCGCAGACTGAATTAAATAACTGCTCCGTCGTAATGCTCAGGGTCGGCGTGATGAAGATGGTATCGTCTCCGGCCACGACGCCCAAAATGCCTTCCGATTTGCCCAGTGAGTCTAAAAGACGTGCGATTAACTGTGCTGCGCCAGGGCCAGTATGGATAACAACCAAGGCTTGGTTGTAGTCGACATCCAGCACTAACTCACGTAGCGAGCTGCTGACGGTAGGAACGCCCAGTTCAGCCGGCAAACAGTAAACCATCTCCATTTTGGCATTGCGCGTACGTACTGCGCCAAATTTGGTCAACATACGAGAGACTTTAGACTGGTTGATGTTATCAAAACCTTCATCTCTGAGGGCGTCAACAATCTCACCTTGAGAGCCAAAGCGTTCTTCTTTCAATAAAGCTTTAAAAGCACGGACGAGATTATCTTGTTTTTCTGAATTGCGCATAACAGCTAATATTTCCGATTCTATTTTCATCTTGCATATTCTCGCATAGATATTCATTAAGTGCCAAAGGGGGCGTGTAATCTGCTAGAGATGTCACTGTAAACATTCCATGAAGTGACATTTATTGCTGGATAACTCGATGCCAGACGATGGCGTAATTTGATTTTTGACAGAGAGTTAACTCTTTGTCATGCATAGAAATTGTGTGGATAATCCGCTTTTTTTGTGTGGCACGCAATATGTGAGTTGCGCGAAGTCGCAAAGCGAGCGTTAATTGATTGTAATCAAGTTGTGATTGCTATAGTTTTCTACACAGATGTTTACGAAGTACCCTACGAAAACGTTTATAAGAGATCACTCTCAAGGAGAACTACAATGAAAGTAGCTGTTATTGGTGCCGCAGGTGGCATCGGTCAAGCCCTAGCTCTTTTACTGAAGAACCGCCTGCCAGCGGGTTCAGATTTAGCCCTATACGATATTGCTCCTGTTACTCCTGGTGTTGCTGCGGACTTAAGCCATATCCCAACGCCAGTTTCGATCAAAGGTTACGCGGGTGAAGATCCAACTCCTGCACTTGAAGGTGCGGATGTGGTGCTGATCTCTGCTGGCGTGGCACGTAAACCTGGTATGGACCGCGCTGATTTGTTCAATGTTAACGCTGGCATCGTAAAAGCACTGGCAGAACGTATCGCGGTCGTTTGTCCAACGGCGTGTGTTGGTATTATCACCAACCCAGTGAACACGACCGTGCCCATCGCCGCTGAAGTGCTAAAGAAAGCTGGCGTTTATGACAAGCGTAAATTGTTTGGTGTGACCACGCTGGATGTGATTCGTTCTGAAACTTTTGTCGCTGAACTAAAAGGCAAAAATCCAAATGAAGTCCGTGTTCCAGTCATCGGTGGTCACTCAGGCGTCACCATCCTACCACTACTTTCTCAAGTGGAAGGCGTTGAATTTACCGATGAAGAAGTGGCAGCGCTGACGAAACGTATTCAAAACGCAGGTACTGAAGTTGTCGAAGCCAAAGCGGGTGGCGGCTCAGCGACTCTCTCTATGGGGCAAGCCGCATGTCGCTTTGGCCTTGCATTAGTGAAAGCGCTCCAGGGTGAGGAAGTGGTTGAATACGCATACGTGGAGGGCAATGGCGAGCATACCAGTTTCTTCGCGCAGCCAGTCAAACTGGGTAAGAATGGCGTAGAAGAGATCCTACCGTATGGCGAACTAAGCGCATTTGAGCAAGCCGCTCTTGATGGTATGCTGGATACGCTACAAGGCGACATCCAAATCGGTGTTGATTTCGTTAAGTAAGCACTCCAACGAACACTTTTATTTTAAAGCCGATCTTTACGATCGGCTTTTTTGATCCCTCTTTTCTCTTTCTGCGTATCTTAGATCGTCAGTGATCCAAGCGAAAAGTAACACGCTTTCATTAAAAGAGGAGGGAGACGATGGAAACCTGCGCCATTCGTAAAGGGATGTTGGTGGAGTGTCAGCAAGGCGTTGGCACCATATTGGCCGTTGATCGAGAAATGGAAATGGTCTTGGTGGAAAAAACAGGGACGCAGCAACAGCTCGCATTGCGTTTCGATGAGATTGAAGCGGCCGCGTCGCCGTGCAGCGAACGCCGTGAATAGAACGCCGTGAATAAATGAGACAAAAAGGAAGAACGGACATTCTTCCTTTTTGATTAGCGATGGTTTTTGATTAGTGATGGTTACTTGCTGCGGTTGACTGCCATATGCGCTAAAGCGATCAAAGCCTGCTTGTATTCAGATTCCGGCAAAATCTCCAGCTCAGCGATGGCTTTGTCGGCTTCCTCAACCGCTTTGGCCTCGGTGTAAGCCAGTGAGCCTGCCTGATACATCACCGCCATGATCTCATCCAGACGTTCCATGCCATTGGCCTTTTCAATCGCTTCGCGGATCATCGCTGCGTTTTCTTCGCTGGTGTGGCGCATCGCATGCAGCAGCGGTAGGGTGGGTTTACCTTCCGCGAGATCATCACCGACGTTTTTACCCATCTCTTCGCCGTCGGAAGTGTAATCCATCACATCGTCGATCAATTGAAACGCCGTGCCAAGGTATTTGCCGTAATTTTGCAGTGCTATTTCAACCTCGGTTGGTGCATTGGTCAGGATCGCCCCGATCTGCGTTGCGGCTTCAAACAAGCGTGCGGTTTTCGAATAGATCACCTGCATGTAGCTTTCTTCGGTCGTTTCGGGGTCATTGCAGTTCATCAATTGCAAGACTTCGCCTTCGGCGATCACGTTAACAGTGTTACTCATCAACTTGAGGATCTTCATGGATCCTAGCTCTGTCATCATCTGAAATGAGCGAGTGTAGATGAAATCACCAACCAACACGCTGGCGGCGTTACCAAACGCGGCGTTCGCTGTTGCTTTGCCACGGCGCATGTCCGACTCATCCACGACGTCGTCATGAAGTAAGGTTGCGGTGTGGATAAATTCAATAAAAGCAGCGGCTGTCGTGTGAGCATCACCTTGATAACCCAACGCACGCGCAGATAAGACCGCCAATAAAGGGCGGAGACGTTTACCGCCACCACTGATGATATAAAAACCAAGTTGGTTGATTAAAGAAACATCAGAATTCAGTTGAGCTTGAATAGTTTCATTCACTTTTGCCATGTCATCGGCAGTAAGCGCTTGGATAGTTTTAAAATCCATTGTATATCCGGCTGAAGTTAGACCCTGCAAGGCTTATAGGATTTGTATAATTGTCGAATAATACACTAAAAAACGTTGATTAATACATTACTAAAAGGCATGATTGCGGCACTTTTCTTTGGCGATTAGCTTTTCGCCAATTTTTTCAAAATATGGCTTGTCATAGGGGCATCCTTTCTGTAGAATCTGCGCCCTATTGATGATTAGTTTAGCGCACACCCTTATCGCACAAAATGTTGCATAGGCTGTGCGGAAAGAGCGGAGTAAAATATGTACGCTGTTTTCCAATCTGGTGGTAAACAACACCGTGTAAGCGAAGGTCAAACTCTTCGTTTAGAGAAATTAGACGTTGAAACTGGTGCAACTGTTGAATTTGATAAAGTTCTACTTGTTGCTAACGGCGAAGACATCAAAGTTGGTGCTCCTCTACTTGAGGGCGGTAAAGTAGTTGCAGAAGTGGTACAACACGGTCGTGGCGATAAAGTTAAAATCGTTAAGTTCCGTCGTCGTAAGCACTCTCGTAAGCAACAAGGTCACCGTCAGTGGTTCACGGAAGTGAAGATCACTGGTATCAACGCGTAATCTAATAGGAGAGTTTAACAATGGCACACAAAAAAGCTGGTGGTTCTACTCGTAACGGCCGTGATTCAGAAAGTAAACGTCTGGGTGTTAAGCGTTTTGGTGGTGAATCTGTTCTAGCAGGTAACATCATCGTTCGTCAGCGCGGTACTAAGTTCCACGCTGGTAACAACGTTGGCCTAGGTAAAGACCATACTCTATTCGCTTTGACTGACGGTAAAGTTAAGTTCGAAGTGAAAGGTCCTAAAAACCGTAAATTTGTAAGCATCGAAGCTGAATAATTTAGGTTTCTAGATGAATAGAAAAACCCTGCCGTTACGGTGGGGTTTTTTATTGCAGTCGACATATTCAAAACACCTTTAATCGGTGTCTTCGATCTGTCATCTGCTAAAATGTAGTGAAATTGATTTACAGGCGAAGTAGTCGGAGTAAAAGATGAAATTCGTTGATGAAGCGGTAATTAAAGTCCAAGCTGGCGACGGCGGAAGCGGTGTGGTGAGCTTCTGGCGTGAAAAGTTCGTAACCAAAGGTGGTCCAGACGGCGGCGACGGTGGTGACGGCGGTGATGTTTACATACAAGCTGATGAAAACCTAAATACGCTGATTGATTACCGTTTCCAGCGCTTCTACGAAGCAGAACGCGGCCAAAATGGTGGTGGTGGTAACTGTACTGGTAAGCGCGGCAAAGATATTACCCTGCGTGTGCCTGTGGGGACGCGCGCGGTCGACATCCACACCAATGAAATCGTGGGCGAAGTGGCTGAACACGGTAAGAAGGTGATGGTAGCGAAAGGTGGCTGGCACGGTTTGGGCAATACCCGCTTTAAATCGTCAGTGAACCGTGCACCACGCCAGAAAACGCTGGGCACTAAAGGTGAAATTCGTGAGTTGCGCCTTGAGCTGCTTTTGCTTGCTGATGTCGGTATGCTAGGGCTGCCAAACGCAGGTAAGTCGACCTTTATCCGCGCTGTTTCTGCGGCAAAACCGAAAGTGGCCGATTACCCGTTCACCACCTTAATCCCAAGTTTGGGTGTGGTAAGCGTCGTGCCAGAAAAAAGTTTTGTGGTTGCCGACATTCCAGGACTGATTGAAGGTGCAGCCGATGGTGCTGGCTTAGGGATTCGCTTCCTCAAGCACCTTGAGCGCTGTCGAGTGCTGCTGCATATGATCGATATTTTCCCGGTTGATCAATCAGATCCGGTGCAAAACGCTCTGACGATCATTGATGAGCTTGAGCAGTACAGTGAAAAACTGGCCAATAAACCGCGCTGGTTGGTGTTCAACAAAGTCGATCTGGTGAGCGAAGAACAAGCCGACGAGATCATTCAAGAAGTGATCGATGCCCTAGGTTGGGAAGAACAGTACTTCAAGATCTCAGCGATCAACCGTCTAGGCACCAAAGAGCTTTGCTACAAATTGGCAGACTACATGGAAACCTTGCCTCGTCAGGCTGAAGAGATCTCAGAAGAAGAGAAAGTTAATTTCATGTGGGATGATTACCACAAAGATGCCATCGCTGGTCGCGATGTGATCACCGAAGATGACTGGGATGATTGGGACGACGAAGAAGATGACGGTCACGTTATCTATGTGCGTGAGTAATCGCTCAGGGTAAAAATAGTAAGCCGCAATCATCAATTGCGGCTTTTTTGTATTTACATCATTTTTGGTCGCTTGCTTTTCGGGCAGAATATGACCTTTTGCAGTATGGCTGCACTTTGGTAAGTCAGATTAGCTGGCAAATCGCCAGTCATTAAAGGGAATTAGGGTATTTTATGGCATCGAATCAGAGAGCGATTTCTCGATTGGTCGCTCAAGCGGGGCAGATGTTGTTAGCGCATGGTGCAGAAAGCACCTTGGTCGGTGATATCATGCGCCGCATTGGCATGGCATCGGGCGTAAACGAAGTGGAAGTGGCGCTGTCAGCGAATGCGTTGGTGGTCACTACTGTTAAGAATGGTCACTGTATTACCACGACACGCAGTTGTGCGGATCGTGGTATCAATATGAAGGCGATCACGGAGATTCAGCGCATCTGTATCATGATGGAAAAAGGCATTTTAGATTTTTCCATGGCGCAGAAAAAACTCAATGCCATCAGCCCAGAGCGCTACAATCGTTGGCTGGTGGTGGCAATGATCGGCCTCTCTTGCGCCTCATTTGCTCGTCTTGCTGGTGGGGATTGGGCTGTGTTTTGGATGACGTTTTTAGCCTCGGCATGTGGCATGATCGTACGTCAAGAGATTGGTCACCGCCATTTCAATCCGCTGCTCAACTTCGCAGCGACGGCATTTGTCACCACCTTAATTTCCGCGCAAGCGGTTAATTTTTCGATTGGTAATCTCCCAACCGTTGTGATGGCATCCTCGGTCTTGATGCTAGTGCCAGGCTTTCCGCTCATTAACGCGGTAGCCGATATGTTAAAAGGGCATATCAACATGGGGATTGCGCGTTTTATGATGGCCAGTTTACTCACGTTGGCGACCAGCCTCGGTATTGTGGCTGCCATGGGGATTACTGGTATTTGGGGATGGATGAGCTAATGGATTTAGTACAACTTCTCGTTGGTCTGCTGAATGACATGTTTTTTGCTGCCATTCCTGCGGTGGGGTTTGCCTTGGTGTTTAACGTACCACCTCGAGCGTTGATCTACTGCGCGCTCGGCGGGGCGCTTGGTCACGGTAGCCGCTATTTGATGCTCAAGTTTGGTATTCCGATTGAGTGGGCAACGTTTTTCGCCGCAACATTAGTGGGTATGATTGGGGTGTACTGGTCGCGTAAATTGCTCGCGCATCCGAAGGTGTTTACCGTGGCGGCCTTGATTCCGATGGTCCCGGGAGTCTTTGCCTTTAAAGCCATGATCGCCATGGTGGAGATCAACCATATGGGCTACACCCCAGAATTGGTGGCGACGTGTCTGGAGAACTTCCTTAAAGCGATGTTTATCATTGCAGGCTTAGCCATTGGCCTTGCGGTGCCTGGGCTGTTATTCTACCGCCGTAGACCGATAGTGTAGGAAAAACGATGTTGATTAGTATGATAGCGGCGATGGCCGAAAATAGAATCATCGGTAAAGAAAATCAGATGCCGTGGCATCTCCCCGCCGATTTTGCTTGGTTTAAAAGTTGTACTATGGGTAAACCCGTGGTGATGGGGCGTAAGACGTTTGAGTCGATTGGTCGGCCACTACCAGGGCGAAAAAATATCGTCATCAGTCGAGATACGGCGTTGTCTATTGAAGGTGTCAGCATAGTACATTCGATTGAAGCCGCGCTAACCGAAGCGGGTGACAGCGAGGAAGTGATGATCATCGGCGGAGGTTCGATTTACGCAGAATGCTTGCCAAAGGCGGATAGACTCTACCTCACCTTTATTGATGCGAATGTAGATGGTGATACCCAATTTCCCGAGTGGGGAGAGGGCTGGTATGAAAGCCATCGCGAGCACTATTCAGCCGATGAGAAAAATCGCTTCGCGATGGATTTTGTTATTTTAGAAAGAGACAATTGCTAGTTTGCTAGTTTGCTAGTTTGCTAGTTTGCTAGTTTGCTAGTTTGCTAGTTTGCTAGTTTGCTAGTTTGCTAGTGCCTTCTGACTAAACACTTGTTTGTCTTCCCAACGGATCATCGTCAGGCTGCCATTCCATACGCAGCCTGTATCTAACCCAATCACCTCTCGACTAAAATAGCCCTGTAAAGCGGCCCAATGGCCAAACAGTACGGGCTTCTCTAGTGCAATACGCTGCGGCAGTTTGAACCAAGGTACCAGCAATGCCTCGTTCACTTCGTTGGGCGGAAGCTTGCAGTCCATGTCTAGGCGGCCGTCAAGAAAGCAAAAACGCATGCGAGTAAAACTGTTGATGGTGTAGCGATAGCGATCCAAGCCAGTTAGCGTCGGGCTCCAGAGATCCGGTGTATTACAGTACATGTTCTCAATCAGCCAAGGCATGTGCTCACTTTGCAGCACGGCTTCGACTTCGCGTGCGCATTGGCGAGCGGTAACCAGATCCCATTGTGGTGAAATGCCCGCATGACACAGTACAAACTCATCATGTTCGAGCAACAGTGGCTGTTGTCGCAGCCAGTTGAGCAGTTCATCACGATCACTGGCCTCAAGAATCGCGGTCGTTTGATCTTTTTCTTTGTTTTTGCGCACACCTAAAGCGACAGCCAGAAGATGAAGATCGTGGTTGCCCAGCACAATCCGTGCACTATCACCCAGTGACTTGGCAAAGCGCAGGGTTTGTAACGATTTTGGCCCACGTGCGACTAAATCACCCGCAAACCACAGTGTGTCTCGCTGCGCTGAAAACTGCACTTGCTCTAATAGTAGGGTTAATTCATCAAAACAGCCTTGAATATCACCCACGATGTAATTTGCCAAAACGCCCCCAAAAATCAGTTCAACAGGTTAGGTACCGCCAGACGAAATGGCTCAATTTCTACCACAAACTGATCGCCTTGCGAGTCGCGCATCATGTATTGGCCCTGCATCGCACCGACTGGGGTATCAAGCCCTGTGCCACTGCTGTAGGTATATTCATCGCCGCCATCGATGTAAGGTTGCTGGCCAACGACACCATCGCCTTCGACGGTGATCTGTTTCCCATTCGCATCGGTAATGAGCCAACGGCGGCTGATCAACTGAACCGTTTCTTGGCTGAGGTTTTTAATCGTGATGATGTAGGCAAAGATGTAGCGCCCTAACTCTGGGTTAGATTGCGCTTCGATGTACTTAGTGTGCACCTGAATTTTGATGCAGGGTAGGGAGACATCCATGTTCACTCCTTCTCAGAGAGTCAAAATGAGATGCGAGCAGAGTGCTCGCATCGTGTCATCGTATTACTGATGGTTTGCATCCAACCAGTTTGCCATCGCAACGAATTGTTGCAAGGTAAGATTTTCTGGGCGTAACCCGGGATTGATACCCAGTTCTTCCATCACCTCTTCGCCGAGAAGGCCTTTGTAGCAATTGCGGATGGTCTTGCGCCTTTGGTTAAAGCCCTCACGGCATACGCGCTCAAGCCATTCCAAGCTGGTTGCTGGATGTGGCAAGGTTTCGTAAGGCACCAAACGCACGACCGCAGAATCCACTTTCGGTGGTGGAACAAACGCCGTTGGTGGTACTTCCAAAACAGGGACCACTTTACAGAAGTACTGCGCCATCACAGTCAAGCGGCCGTAAGCTTTGCTGCCTGGGCCTGCCGCCAAGCGGTTGACCACTTCTTTTTGCAGCATAAAGTGCATGTCTTGGATATCTTTATGAAATTCAAAAAGATGGAACATCAATGGTGTTGAGATGTTGTACGGCAAGTTGCCGAAAATGCGCAGCTTGTTATTTGGCTTCACCAATTGAGTGAAGTCGAAACGCATCGCATCGCCTTCGTGGATGGTGAGCTTATCAGCCAACTCAGGATGGTTGCGCAAACGCTCAGCCAAATCGCGGTCCAGTTCGATAACCGTGAACTTATCGACTTCCCGGCCAACAGGCTCAGTGATCGCCCCAAGACCTGGGCCGATTTCCACCAGATTTTGCCCCGATTTCGGATTAATCGCTGAAACGATGCCATCAATAATGTATGGATCGTTCAGGAAGTTTTGACCAAAACGTTTACGCGCTTTGTGTCCTAGATGGACATCATTTCTCATTGTTTCTTCTCTACCAGTTCTATCGCATGCGCGAGTGCTGTCTGAAAGCTCCCTGTATCGGCTTGGCCCGTTCCGGCCAGATCGAGTGCAGTACCGTGATCCACCGATGTTCTTATAAAGGGTAGACCAAGAGTAATGTTCACTGAACGACCAAAGCCTTTGTATTTGAGCACAGGCAGCACTTGGTCGTGATACATGCCTAAGACAGCATCCGCATCGTCTAAATATTTTTCATTAAAAATAGTATCGGCCGGCAATGGGCCGACCAAATGAATGCCTTTTTCACGACGAATTTTTTCCAGCGTCGGCGTGATGGTTTCGATCTCTTCTCGGCCAAGGCAGCCATCTTCACCAGCATGCGGATTGAGCCCGCAAACATAGATCTTTGGCTCTGCGATGGCAAATTTTTCCACCAAATCCCGATGAAGGATATCGATGATTTTTTCCAGGCGATCTTCCGTGACGGCTTTTGACACATAGGCCAGTGGAATGTGCGTGGTGACCAGCGCCACACGCAGCCCTTCGGTCGCCAACATCATGACAACTAACGGGGTGTTGGATTTTTCGGCGAAGAATTCAGTGTGGCCGCTAAAGGCGACGCCCGCACGATTAATCACCCCCTTGTGAACAGGGCCGGTGACAATAGCATCAAATTCGTCATTCATACAGCCCAAAGCGGCTCTTTCCAGTGTTTTTAACACATAATGGCCGTTACTTTCGTTTAACTGTCCGGCGATACACGGCGCGTTCATGGCTATGTGATCGACCACCAGCGAACCCGCTTTTTGTGGCTGCGGCGTGCTCCCTGCTAGATAGTCGTGCAGTTCAACCTCGATGCCGAGCTGTTCGGCGCGCTGCGCAAGTAACGATTTATCCGCGCACACCACCAGTTGGTGATCCCAATCTTGCTTGGAAAGCGCCAGCACCAGATCCGGGCCAATCCCCGCAGGCTCTCCGGCGGTGACGACGATACGTTTAACTGTCATGCTCTTCGTCCTTGACGATTTCAACAAAGGCACCTGCTCGCAGCTCTTGCATCCAAGCGCCCGCTTCTTCGTTAAATTTACGGTTAAACAAAATACGGTAAGCTTTGTTTTTCATCGCCGAATCGGTGCGATCCACTTCGCGGCGATCCAGCACTTCGACAATGTGCCAGCCGTGCACGGTTTGGAAAGGTTCGCTGATCTTGCCGACAGGAAGCGTTTCGACCTGATGCTTAAATTCAGGGACATACAGATCGGGCGTTTGATAGCCTAACTCGCCATTTTGCGCGGCTGAGCCCGGGTCTTGGCTGTATTGCTGCGCTAGCTCAGCAAAGCTGGCTTCACCGGCTTTGATGCGACGGATGAACTCGTTCAGTTCACGTTTCGCCCCTTCATCACTGAGGATAACGGTCGGTTTAAGCAGGATATGACGCGCATTCACTTCGGTCACGGCGATGGTTTCTAACCCTTTGATATCTTCAATCTTCAGGATATGAAAACCGACACCGCTGCGAAATGGGCCAATGACGCTGCCTTTGTTTTGCATCTTAATTTGATCGGCGAAGATGGTTGGCATCTCTTCTTTACGCATCCAGCCCCAATCGCCGCCTTGCAACGCTTTCGGGCCTTTGGAGTAGGTGTAGGCCATGGTACTGAAATCCGCGCCGTTATTGAGTTTTTCAATGATCGCTTTTGCTTGTGCTTCGACGGCCGCTTTGTCTTGGTCATCGGAGAAACGCAGTTGGATGTGGCCAAGCTTGTATTGCACGGTGGCACTGGTTTCTTGCGCGAGCATCTCGGATAAGCTGTCGACTTCGGCAGGCAGAATGTTGATACGACGACGCACTAGGGCGTTGCGAGCTTCAGAAGCCGCAATCTCTTTGCGGATCTGCTCGCGAAATTCCGCGTAGCTTAATCCTTCGCTGGTGATCGACGCGGACAGTTCGGCGACCGTCTGTTGGTTGTTGGCGGCAATCTCACTGATGGCTTGATTGAGTCGATTGTCGTCAATTCGTACGCCGATGCGGTCTGCTTCTTGGGTTTGTAGTGTGTCGAGGATCAGCTTTTCGACGATTTGCTCGTGCAGCACCTCGGCTGAAGGTAAGGCTTGGCCATTTTGCTTGGCGTTGGCCCGCAAGGTTTTCATCGCAGTGTCAATGTCGCTTTGCAAAATCACACCGTTATTGACAATGACGGCAACCTTATCAAGTTCTACAGGAGCGGCCAGTGCACTGCCTGACAGCAACAGAGCGAATAAGATTGTTTTCCAGCTTTTCATTTAATAATCCATTGTTGCATCGATTTAACGTCTGACTACTCAGACGTCGGAAATCACTAATTGTTCAAGTAGAAAGGACGACCATAGACGATGGAATTATCGGCATCTTCCAGCTCTTTGGCGGCGGTATAACTTCTGTTTTTGGTGGCAAAGCCTTGAATACCAAAGTTAACACTGATGTTGGTGTCGTAAACCGGGTCATTGTTGTCACCGCCGACCACGTTGTTTTTCCACTTCACTAATTGATTGGTGTAAGTAAAACCGATATACCAACAATCGGATTGATAACGCAGACTCGCCATCCATTCCAAGTCGATCTCTTCGGTCAAATCATAATAATATTGGCCACTGGCAGACCAGTTGCGGTTAATTTCATAGGCTGCGACCAGACCGGCTTGAGAGATCCCTTTACGAGTGATGGTGTCGAGATCTTCAAACGAAATGGTGTCTTCGATGTACTCTCGAGTAACGTAACGATAGTTACCTTGGACAAAACCATCTTTGAATTGATATTCCAAGGTACTGTTGGCCAATTGCATCGCATTAAGGTCGATGTCGTACTGAACCCCACCGTGATAAAACAGATAGTCGTCGTAGTTAAAATCGGTTTCAATTGCCCATGAAGAGTAGTTCGACGTTTCCTCTTTATCGCCCGTTAGCTTGGTGTTTTTGTCGATGTAGTAGATCTGACCAAAGGAGATGTTGAGTCGCTCCTTATACTCATCGTCAAAAAAGCGCGTACTGGCACCATAGCTGAGCTGATTGGCAGGAGCAACTTTGTCGATGCTGCTGTATTTGCGGCTGCGAAATAGCCCATAGTAGTCAGTTTGCAGCAAGGTTGTGTCGTAATTATATATATTGTCTTGCTTTTCTTCCGGTACATAGAGGTACTGGACCTGTGGCTCTAGGCTTTGGGTGAAACCGTCAAAAACTTTGGCTTCACGTTGCAAAAAAATCCGTGCGTGGCTGCGAAATTCAGGGATAACCCGAGTCACCTGCTCGTCCAATTGTGCTTGCAGGCTTGGGTCTTCCAGTTTGCTCAGTTCTTGCTGGTAATAGGTAGCTAAGACGCGCGCTTCCGTGGTCCAAGTTGCCCAAGTGGTTGACAGTGGGATGGTCAAACCGGGTTCTATGTGCGCTCGAACGGCATTAGGTTTGGCTTTGTCGAGTGTATTGAAATGACTCAGTTGGCCTTTCACATCGAAGTTGATATAACGCCCCCAAAGTGGCGTGTAGTAGTTAAATTCCAACTGGGGCAGCAAACGATACGGCTTATTGTTGTCTTCCAATAAGATCTGGAAGTCCCGCACCAGAACAGAGGCATCCCATGAGTTAGAACGGTAAGCTACCTTCCCCTCTTGCACTAGCTGGCCATCTTCTCGGTTACCCAAATCGGATTTGAGATCGCGGAAATAATCGATGTCGCTGACTTTGGAGTAGTCAAGCTTCACCAGCCATTGCTGGTCGATAATGCCATCGTGTTTGTATTGATAGCCCCAACGATCCTCTTCCGCGTATTTTTCATCGCCCGGGAGATATTCGCCTTTGATTTCGCCGCCACCCCATTGACTGGTGAGATAACGGAAATCCGAGTCCAATTTTACTCCGCGCTGTTGCATGTACAGAGTGGTCAGTGTCAGATCATAGTTAGGTGCGATATTCCAGTAGAAAGGAATTTCCGCTTCGACACCATCGCTCGAACCATAAGAGACGGAGGGAAAAAGAAAGCCCGTTTTGCGTGTGTTGCCAATCGGCAGAGTTAAATAAGGCACGTAGAAAATCGGCACATCCATCACTTCAAAGCGTGGATTGTAAAACGTCGCCGTTTCTTCATTTTGGTCAACGTCGATGCTTGATGCGACCAGGCGCCAAGCGTTGTCGTCTGCCGGGCAAGAGGTTATCGAGCCATCTTGCAACTGGTATACGGCTTGTCCGGTCTTGGCGATGTACGCGGCTTCACCGCGACCTTGTTGGCAAAGGAACTGGTATTGGGTGTTTTCCAGCGAGAAGGTTTCTTGTGCCATGTTGTTGGTGACGCGGCTAGAGCTGGCTTTCACCTCGCCATCGTTAAACGTGACGTTGCCTTCGGCCACGACCACTTGTTCTTGTTGATGCAAAGTGACCGAATCGGCAGTGATTTTTTTCTTGCCTTGAATGACTTCCACATCGCCCGAGTAGACGGCTTTATCGCCATTAATCGCTTGTAGACGGTCTGAGTGCACCACAATCGGCGCATTGGCATCATTTTCTTCTGCGCTGACCAAACATTGATCTATAGTGGGCATTTCCTGCACACTATCACCGAGTGTTGTTTGGGCTTGTGTGTAAGGGACAAACAGGGCGGTACTGATAGAGGCCGCTAAAAAAGTGCGGGAGAAATGTTGCATTGAACGGAACTTTCCTATGTCACTACTGCTCGATGGCTATATGATGGCCAGACCGAAAAAATAATTTCCCTATCATAAAGGAAATCGTGGCATCCAGCACTATATGACCGTCATTGACGGGAAAAATTCAGAGATAGAGAACACATAATGCAGATTTTTGGCAAAATACTTGGCGCCTTTTTTGGTTTTTTATTTGGTGGTGTTTTTGGCGCTCTGTTTGGCCTGTTTCTCGGCCATCAGTTTGATAAGGCGCGTCGCTTAAACCAAGCGGGATTTAAAACCTCCGGCTTTGGACAAGGCCCGAGTCAGACCGAAAGACAGGAAGAATTTTTTAAAGCGGCCTTTGCGGTGATGGGACACGTGGCGAAAGCCAAAGGGCAGGTGACGCGTGAAGAGATTCAACTGGCGACGGCGATGATGGTTCGTATGAGCCTGCACGGCGAACAGCGTAAGGCAGCGCAAGAAGCCTTTCGTGAAGGTAAAGAGCGTGATTTCCCCTTAGAGCAAGTGCTAGAGCGAGTTCGCATCGCCACTGGCGGGCGTTTTGATTTGCTGCAATTCTTTTTGGAACTGCAGATTTCCGCCGCGTTTGCCGATGGGGATGTCCATCCGAGCGAGCGAAACGTCCTGCATAAAATAGCGCGCGGCTTGGGCTTTTCCTCTGAGCAGCTTGAGCGCCGTTTACATATGCAAGAAGCGGCGTTTCGCTTTCAGCGTCAGGGCGGTTTTGGTCAGCAACAAGGGGGCTCGCAGCGCTCTTCGTCCAACGGTGGTTGGCAGCAAGCCTCACAAACTGATCAATTGGCTGACGCGTATAAAATTTTGGGTGTGGATGCCTCGGCCGATGGTAAAGAGGTGAAACGAGCGTATCGTAAACTGATGAATGAACACCACCCAGATAAGCTGATGGCCAAAGGTCTTCCACCCGAAATGATGAATATGGCCAAAGAAAAGTCGCAAGAGATTCAAAGCGCCTACGATTTGATCAAAAGAGAAAAAGGTTTTAAGTAGACACTGATTTTAAGTAGCTATCGTCATTTTAAGTAACCACCGTCGTTTTAAGTAACTACCGTTGTTTCAGTAACAAACATAAGGGCCGAATGCGGCCCTTTTGTTGACCATGCAAAATGGTTATCTTCAGTCTGCCTGATTCAAGTTCCAGTCATACTGGTATTCAACCTTGGCCGAAAAACCGCGATATTGAGGTGCGTAAGTGCCAATGTGTTCAAACACTTTTTCTTTGCCGCCAAAATCTTCCACAAACCAGTCATAAATCGAAGAGAGCCGTGCCTGATTGCCCTGTATGTCAACGCCTTTCGAGCTATTGATAAATTCTCTTGCCGCCTGTTCAAGTAAGGCGTCACGGTTGCTTGCGGTGAAGGCGTAAGGTTGTAAATTGGGGCAGCCTAAGCTGGCGCAGTTCACCGCATAATGGGTGCGAGGATCGTTCCAGATCGGACGCAAGATTCGATGCTCAATGTCGTTGAGCGTCAGCGCTTTGCCGTTAATGGTGCTTACTTTGTCATTCCACGGGCCAAAACTGAACAGCCCGCCCAGTTTGGTAATCGATTTGACGGGGTAGTGTTGCAAGATAAGGTCGACGGTGATGGCATTGTAAAGGTTCACCCAATAGGCGTACTGTTCGGCGCGTTTCAAGCGCAGTGGATCTTGGGTCGCCAAGTCAGCTAAATATTGCTTGAGGGCTTTTTTATCCGCATCAGAAACGGCAGCATAGCGAAACAGGGTATTTTCCCCTTGGCGCACCAGATAGCGATCGAGTAAGTTCTGCCAAGTTTGGTGGGATACTTCCAGAGTGCTCTGTTCATCGGATGTCTGCCAATAGGGCCAAAGTTCGGATTTAGGCGCCGCGTAGCTGGCAAAAGAAAAGAACAAAAGCAGTAGGATAAGTGGTCGCATAGTCAGGCTCTTCGCTAGGTTATTTATCTAGGTCATTTATCGAGATAACGAATAAGACCGCAGTGCGCGTCCATCCCTTTCATCGGCTCGAAAACAAAATGGGAATAGCGCGCTATTCCCATTGATTTGAACCAAGACATTTTCACGCTTAGCGTAAAAATGCCGGGATATTGGCTTCATAAGCCGCGATCTTCTGTTCATGTTGCAGAGTTAGGCCGATGTTGTCTAAACCGTTTAACAAGCAATGGCGACGAAAATCATCGATTTCAAAGGCGTACTCTTTGCCGTTGGCTCGCACTTTGAGTGCCTCAAGGTCCACTTCGATTTGTGCACCTTCATTGGCCTCGACAAACTGGAACAGCTCTTCGACTTCTTGTTCCGTCAGACGCACGGGCACCATCTGGTTATTGATCGAGTTGCCATAGAAAATATCCGCAAAGCTCGGCGCTATCATGGCTCGAATGCCGTAGTCCGCCAGTGCCCATGGCGCGTGTTCGCGTGATGAGCCACAGCCAAAGTTTTCGCGAGCAAGTAGAATGGATGACCCTTGGTAGCGCGGCGCATTCATCACAAAGTCAGGGTTGGGCTTCTCGCCCGCGTCATCCAGAAAACGCCAATCGTGGAACAGGTGTTTGCCAAAGCCTAAACGAGAGACTTTCTGCAGAAACTGTTTTGGAATAATGGCATCGGTATCGACGTTGGCCGCATCCAGAGGAACCACCAAACCGGTATGTTGTTTAAAACCTTGCATGTTTGCTTCCTCTTATTTCCAATCTCGAATATCAACAAAATGGCCGGCAATCGCTGCTGCTGCTGCCATGGCTGGGCTCACCAAGTGGGTACGACCATCACGTCCTTGTCGCCCTTCAAAGTTGCGGTTGGACGTGGACGCGCAGCGCTCTTGCGGTCCTAGACGATCGTTGTTCATCGCCAGACACATTGAGCACCCTGGCAACCGCCATTCAAAGCCTGCTTGTTTAAAAATAACATCCAAGCCTTCAGCTTCCGCTTGCGCTTTCACCTGTTCAGAGCCCGGAACGATCAGCGCTTGCACATGTGACGCCACTTTGCGCCCTTTGGCGACACTGGCGGCAGCGCGCATATCTTCAATTCGCGAGTTGGTGCACGAGCCGACAAACACTTTGTCGACTTTATAGTCAGAAAGCGATTTGCCCGCTTCAAGGCCCATATAAGCCAGCGCTTTTTCTGCCGAGGCTTTCTCGACCGGGTCGCTGAAGCTTTCAGGTGCAGGAATCGGCTCGTCTACTGCGATCACTTGGCCCGGGTTGGTGCCCCAAGTCACTTGTGGTTTGATTTCTGCTGCGTCGAGTGTGACCACGGCGTCAAAGGCGGCATCTTCATCGGTTTTGAGTGTTTTCCAATACTCCACTGCCGCTTCAAAATCAGCACCTTGTGGTGAGAATTTACGACCTTTAATGTACTCGAAAGTGGTCTCATCTGGCGCAATTAAACCGGCTTTTGCGCCAAGTTCAATCGCCATGTTGCACACGGTCATGCGGCCTTCCATCGACAGGTCAGTAATCGCTTCACCACAGAATTCGACCACATAACCCGTACCGCCAGCGGCGGTGGTTTTGCCGATGATGGCTAACACGATGTCTTTGGCGGTGATGCCTTCGGTCACTTTGCCTTTGACTTCGATTTTCATGGTTTTGGCGCGCGCCTGCTTGAGCGTTTGTGTGGCGAGCACGTGCTCCACTTCTGACGTGCCGATACCAAAGGCGAGCGAGCCAAACGCGCCATGAGTCGCGGTGTGTGAGTCCCCACACACAATCGTCATACCTGGTAACGTGATGCCCAACTCTGGCCCCATGACGTGTACAATGCCTTGATATTTATGGTTTAAGTCATACAGAGTGACACCAAAGTCCAGACAGTTTTTGATCAGCGTTTCCATCTGAATGCGTGCCATCTCGCCGGACGCATTGATGTCTTTGGTGGTGGTAGAGACATTGTGATCCATAGTGGCGAAGGTTTTGCTCACCTGACGTACTTGACGTCCTTTTTCACGCAAACCATCAAAGGCTTGTGGGGAGGTCACTTCGTGAACCAAGTGGCGGTCAATGTACAGGATCGGGGTTTCCCCTGGCGCTGCAACGGCGACATGCGCATCGTAAACTTTTTCGTAGAGTGTTTTGCCCATTGCTCGAACTTCCGTGTTTTTATGAATTTAGAATGTATTGTGCGATCTTATCGCCCATCTCAGAGGTCGTCAGGGCGGGTTTGTTGCCCGCCAGATCCGCTGTCAGCTCGCCCGCAGCCAGTGCTTGAGAGACCGCGTTTTCGATCTCTTGCGCTGCGGTTTCTTCGCCAAGGCTGTATCGTAGCATTAGCGCTGCCGAGAGGATTTGCGCCACTGGGTTAGCGATGTTTTTACCGGCGATATCGGGCGCACTGCCGCCAGCTGGCTCGTACAAACCAAACTGACTTTCATTAAGGCTGGCAGAAGGCAGCATGCCCATTGAACCGGTGATCATCGCACACTCATCGGAAATGATGTCGCCGAAAATGTTGGAACAGAGCATCACGTCAAACTGCGCTGGATCTTTGATGAGCTGCATGGTCGCGTTGTCGATGTACATATGTGAAAGTTGCACATCTGGGTACTCTTTGGCGATCTCTTCCACCACTTCACGCCACAAAATCGAGCTTTGTAGCACGTTGGCTTTGTCAATCGAGCACACTTTTTTGCGGCGCAGGCGCGCTGATTCAAACGCAATTTTTGCGATGCGCTCTATTTCAAAACGGTGATAAACCTCGGTATCAAACGCTTTCTCGTTAGCGCCTTCTCCTTCACGGCCTTTGGGTTGACCAAAGTAGATACCGCCAGTGAGCTCGCGCACCACCACAATGTCAAAGCCGCGCGCAGAAATATCGGCGCGCAGTGGTGAGAAGTTCTCTAAACCGCTGTGAATTTGCGCGGGACGAAGGTTACAAAACAGTTGGAAGTGTTTACGCAGTGGCAGCAGAGCGCCGCGCTCAGGTTGATCGTTGGGCGGCAGGTGTTCCCATTTCGGACCACCGACTGAACCGAACAGAACCGCATCGCTCTGTTCACAAGCTCTGACAGTGCTTTCTGGCAGCGGGCAACCATGATTATCGATCGCAATCCCGCCGACATCGTGCTCTTCTCGCTCAAAAGTGATGGCATGTTTTTTCTCGATGGCGTCCAGCACTTTATGCGCTTGTGCCATCACTTCTGGGCCGATGCCATCGCCAGGTAAGACGGCGATTTTGTAAGTTTTGTCTGTCATGTTAATCCTTTCATTTTATTTAATCTTTTTTGAGTTGTGTTTGTCTCAATTCTTTATCTGTGCGCCTGATTGGGCGCAAAGGGCATCAGACGGTGGCAATCTTTTTCTGCTTCAGCTCGGCGATGGTGTCGGCGCGATGAATGCTGTTGATCACGTGCAGCAGAGCTTGTCCAGACGCTTCGACAATATCCGTGGAAACGCCGGTGCCGTGGTATTTTCTGCCTTTGTAGTTGGCGATAATATCCGCTTGGC
Organism: Vibrio navarrensis; assembly: GCF_015767675.1. Lineage (NCBI taxonomy): Bacteria > Pseudomonadati > Pseudomonadota > Gammaproteobacteria > Vibrionales > Vibrionaceae > Vibrio > Vibrio navarrensis. The sequence continues at coordinate 388,969 of NZ_CP065217.1, forward strand.
CTAAACCATCTTCCCCTTCGCCTTTGGCGGTCAGATCAAACTTGTCCAGTACGATATCGTAGCCCGTCAAACGGTAGATACACTGGTATAACGCATCAACCGGGCCGTTGCCAACGGCGGCTTCGCATTTTTCTTCTTCGCCGCATTGCAATTTAATGCTGGTGGTCGCCATCACGCTGCCTGATTGAACGCTTAGATAACTCAATTTATAGAAATCGTCTTCTTCACGCAGGTTGGAAAAATGCATCAACGCTTCTAAATCGTAATCAAATACTTGACCTTTGCGATCGGCCAGTTTTAAGAAATCTTCGTACAAGGCATCCAAATTGTACTCTTCGGCTTTGTAGCCCATTGAATCCATATGGCTTTTCACTGCGGCGCGGCCGCTGCGACTGGTTAGGTTCAGCGCTTGGTTTTTCAGGCCGATCGACTCGGGTGTCATGATTTCGTAGGTGTTTTTGTTCTTTAGCATGCCATCTTGGTGAATGCCGGATGAGTGGCTAAAGGCATTGGCGCCGACAATCGCTTTGTTGGCTTGGATCGGCATGTTGCAAAGCTGGCTGACCAATTTACTGGTGCGATGGATCTCTTCGTGTTTAATGCCAGTGCGCACGCCCAATAGCTCTTGACGTGTTTTGATGATCATGGCGACTTCTTCCAGCGAACAGTTACCTGCGCGCTCGCCGATGCCATTGATGGTGCCTTCCACTTGACGTGCGCCCGCTTGCACCGCGGCAATCGAGTTGGCGACCGACATGCCCAAGTCATCATGACAGTGGATTGAAATGATCGCTTTATCGATGTTCGGCACGCGATTGAACAGCGTTTGAATGATGCCGCCAAACTCGCTTGGCACGGTGTAGCCAACGGTATCGGGAATGTTGATGGTGCGTGCGCCAGCGTTAATCGCCGCCTCGACCATACGGCAAAGGTTGTCAATTGGCGTGCGGCCCGCGTCTTCACAAGAAAACTCGACATCATCAGTGTAGTTGCGCGCATGTTTGACGGCATGCACCGCCATCTCAACCACATCATCATAACTACGGCGCAGCTTGTCTTGAACGTGGATGGTGGATGTGGAAATAAAGGTGTGAATTCGAAACGCCTCAGCGACTTTTAGCGCTTGCGCAGCGGCGTCAATGTCTTTCTCAACGGCACGAGAAAGGGCACAAACCCGGCTGTTTTTAATATGTTTGGCGATGGTTTGCACCGATTCAAAATCACCCGGAGAGGAGACCGGGAAGCCTGCTTCAATCACATCAACGCCCAGCCTTTCCAGCGCGTAGGCAATTTGCAGTTTTTCTTTGACTGTCAAACTCGCTGACAACGCTTGTTCGCCATCACGCAATGTGGTGTCGAAAATTATCACCTGATCGTTCATGTTCGCTTCCTTTTTTCGATAGTTAATCGATTTCTTCCGGTAGATGTTGTGTTTAGATATAAAAAAACCCGCATCTGCGTGCGGGTTTCTTGTCATTCTGTGTGGTTATTTTTCTTCCACAGCCTACCCGCGCGATCTGGTCACGATAAGGAGGAGGTTGAGGAGAGAAAAGTGTGCTGTCATCTTGTTAAGCATTCCACAAAATTAAGTTAACAGATTAGTACCGCACTCGGTGGAGCGCGTCAACCCTAAAGTTGATTTTTTACTCATATCCGATCAGTTCCGCGCGCAAACAGTTTCGCTCGCAAAGAGCGGTGAGGTCTAAAATTCATCGCTGATTAAGCGATGAAGAATAATTGCGATATCACTCTAATCACGACGGGATATAATTCATCGACGATGAATATGGGAGATAAAACGAGATGGCGGAAAAACGCAGAGTAGGGCGACCAAGTAGTAACACCGATGCGCGTAAAAAGTTGATTGACCATGCGCGGGATCTGTTTGTGGTCATGGCGTATGACAAAGTCTCAACGCGGTTGATTGCGCAAAAAGCGGGGGTCAACAGCGCTTTAATTCGCTACTACTTTGGCAGCAAAGAAGGGCTGTTTGAAACCATGTTAAGAGAGACGTTAGCGCCGATGCAGAAGAAAATGCAGCAGTTGGTCATGGAGAGCACTGAGCGCAATCTGCTCGACATTATGAAAACCTACTATCGTGAAATGGTAAAAATGCCGCAATTTCCGCGTTTGATCGTTCAGGTGATGCACATGCCGCCCTCAGACATTCAACGTCGGCTGGTGGAAAAAGTCTTTTTGGATATCACCCAACCGATGCAAGAAATGTTGTTTGGCAAATTGGCCAGCAGTGGCGTGATAAACCCTGAAAGGGATCCGCAGCTCTGTCGTATTTCTTACATCAGCCTAATGGTCTTTCCGTTTATTGCGCCTCCGGCGTTGCTTGCAGTGCATGGCGTTGAAATTAATGAACCGTTTTTGGAGCGTTTGGTGGAACACAATATTCAAGTGATGAAAAGCGGCTTTTTACGGCCTGAACTGGCTACGGTTCTGTAGCCGTCGTAACCTGCTTTCTGCTGCATAGTACGGCAGTGCTCTGTTCACCAAATAGCCAAATTGCCTTCATTGGATTGTCATTAACCTCTTCTAGCTTAACTTTTGTACCCCAAGGTTAATAGGAAGATACTTATGAGGACTCTCGTTTCCCTGAGCCAGCCGATGGAGCGGATCGCGGCGTTGGATTTGGCTTTTTCAAGTCTCTGTCTCAGACACCGCTTTAGCCATCAAGTCGCGACCATCAGTAAAGCGGTGTCGCACAGTGGTGATGGGCACTTGTATCTGGCGCTAGGTTTAGCCGCTTGGTTGATGCAGCCCACTCACGGATGGATGTTCTTGTGCGCAGGATTGTTGGCTTTTGCTATCGAGCTGCCGATCTATTGGTTACTGAAAAATAGCTTTAAACGGCGTAGGCCCGAAGAGTACTGCGCTTATCTCCCCGCTTTTATTACTCCCTCCGACCGCTATAGCTTACCTTCTGGGCACACCGCTGCGGGTTTTGTCATGGCGACGTTAATTGCGCACTTTTATCCTGAGTTGGCTTGGTTTGCTTTCTGCTGGGCAAGTTTAATTGGCTTGGCACGCATCTTACTTGGGGTGCATTTTCTCACCGACGTGTTGATTGGTGCCGTGCTTGGGAGTGCATGCGCATCCTTTGCTTTGTCGCTGCTGTTGGGGTAAAGCATGAAAATATTGTATGGCGTGCAAGGGACGGGCAACGGTCATATTGCCAGAGCGAGGGCAATGGCCAATGCGCTCAAACAACGTGGCGTCGCGGTGGACTTTTTCTTTTCTGGGCGCGAAGCGGAACGCTATTTCTCGATGGAGGCATTTGGCGAGTTTCGAACCTGCCGTGGTCTGACTTTTGCCACGGAGAAAGGTCGAGTGAGCTATGTAAAAACGGCACTGAATAACAACCTGCTACAACTGAAGCGTGAAATCGACAGCCTCGATCTCTCTGCCTACGACTTGGTGATCAATGATTTTGAACCCGTGTCGGCGTGGGCGGCGAAAAAACAGCAGAAAACCTGTATTAGCATCAGCCACCAAAATGCTTTTCGCTATCCGGTTCCACTGAAAGGAGCAAGTTGGTTAGACAAGCAAGTGTTGCAGTACTTTGCCCCTGCGGATATCCACATCGGCTTGCACTGGTATCATTTTGATCAACCGATTCTGCCGCCGATCGTCAATACCGTGCAGCAGAGCTCGGCCCATCGAGATTTCATTTTGGTTTATCTGCCTTTTGAACAGGTAGAGGAGATTTGTGAGTTATTGTGGCGCTTTCAAGGGCAAAAGTTTCTCTGCTACCACCCCGACCTCTTACATACTGAAGTGCTGGAAAATGTCGAGCTTCGTGCCCTCAATCATCAGGCTTTTCAGGCCGATTTACATGCCTGTAGCGGTGTGATTGCCAACGGTGGGTTTGAACTGCCATCCGAGGCCCTCTCCCTAGGAAAAAAATTGTTGGTCAAGCCCCTGCAAGGGCAGTTTGAGCAGCAAAGCAATGTGGCAACACTCGAAACCTTGGGATTGGCGTCGGTGATGGATTCGCTCGATGCACCAGTGGTGCGTGCTTGGTTGGAGGAAGAGCATGCCGAAAGCGTCACTTATCCTGATGTGGCCGCTGCAATCTCAGACTGGCTTTTGCAAGGCGATTGGAGCTCACAGCAAGAGCTCTCCCGACTGCTTTGGGAACGAGTCGATTTCCCCACTTACGTGTCAAATTTATAAATTATTCATTGACGGAATTTCTTGTATCTCATTGTGGTTATATGCCAAATGAATAAGTTCCGTCTTTGTTTTTGTCACGTATACACGAGCTAAATATTACTTATTGAAATGATATTCTTGATTTTTATACTTTTTTATATTTATCTCAACCAATTGAATTTGCTAGTTATTATTTTTTCTTACCTAAAATTTCGTGATTAGTTGTCAATCTGTTTGCCAACCATTAACGGATTCAATGATAGTAGTAGTGCCCTAGCTGACATAGGGGCGATATATATAACAATCCAGGTTATCTATTCCGATTACTACATTCATTTTTGTTGACCGTTAATAATAAGAGGCAAGTCAGATGTTAGATAAAAAAGAAGCGATCAGCGCTATCGCTAGCTATCGGATGGAAAGTACCCTGAGAGGGGTCGATTTGAACCTGTTGACCGTGTTTGATGCCGTGATGCAGGAGCAAAATATTACTCGAGCGGCGCACAATCTAGGGATGTCACAACCTGCGGTGAGTAATGCCGTCGCGCGTTTAAAAGTGATGTTTAATGATGAGCTGTTCATGCGTCAGGGGCGTGGTATTCAGCCAACTCAGCGTGCTCGTCAGTTGTTTGGCCCTATCCGTCAAGCGTTGCAACTGGTGCGCAATGAACTGCCAAGCTCCGTATTCCAGCCAGAATCTTCTACCCGCCTGTTTAAACTGGCGATTTGCAGCCCGTGTGATATGCGTTTCGCACCAAGAATCATGGCCGATATCCACGCCCAAGCACCAAGTGTGCAGTTGCATCTCGATGCGGAATTTGATCGCAAGTTGTCGGAGCGTATGCGTTATCAAGAGATCGACTTTGTGATCGATTACGCGCGTTTTGATGAACAAGGTTTTTCAAGTACCGAGATCTTCAAAGATCAATTGGTGGTAGTGACGTCAAAAGGTCACTCTCGTATCCAAGGCGAGGTGACGGCGGAGCAATTGCTTAGTGAGCGCCACGCCAAGTTATCCAAGACCCATGGGCAGAGAAGTTTTTCTGAACAAGCGTATCGTGAGTTAGAGGTGGAAGCGTATTTTGAAGGCACCAGCTTGAGCAATGTGCTTTACGTGGTCGGTCAGTCCGAATTGGTGACGATTGCGCCGCGCTGGATTGTGGAAAATGCCGCCAATCATGACCAATTGCAGATTTTGGATCTGCCGTTTGAAAATTGCGAGATCAGTGGTTACCTCAGCTGGCATGAATCGAGCGAAAAAGACAAAGGCCATATTTGGCTGCGCGATTTGTTGATGGTGACCTGTGGTGAAGTGGTTGCTGTGCAATAAAAGAGACTTCAGCTTGATGAATTAAGCCCTTGACGCTTTAGGCGACAAGGGCTTTTTTCTTGGTTGTGCTTTTTGACAAACTAAGTGATGACGCTCTCTAAAACAGGATAAGTTTGACCCGCATCAGTTGCGTTTTTCTCTTTCATGGCTACACTGTGCCCGCAAATAGAGCTTACAGGTGTAAGCCAAAGGTAGAAGAGATGGCCAATTTAGATTTTCATATTGTAAAACGAGTTCGAGAGCAGATAGCTCAAAGGGCAGAGACGACCGCTTTGAAGCATAAAGTAGGTGACGCCTGGCAAGAGATCAGCTGGAAGCAGTTTGGCCAACAAGTTGACAATCTTTCCCTAGCTTTGCTAACGCAGGGGCTCAATGTACAAGACAAAATTGGTATTTTCTCCAACAACATGCCGCAGTGGACCATTGCTGATTTTGCTGCGCTGCAAATACGTTGTGTCACGGTGCCTATCTATCCGACTAATACGGCCGCTCAGGCGGGATACATTCTGCAAGACGCCGATGTCAAAGTGCTGTTTGTCGGTGAGCAGGCACAGTTTGATGCAGCAGTGACTCTGTTTGCGCAGTGCCCACAGCTTGAATTGATCGTCGCCATGTCGGATGAGATTGAGCTTGGCGATCACCCTAGAGCCAAACATTGGCAACGTTTTATCGCGCAGGCGAACCCAGAACAGCAAAGCGAACTTTTACTGCGCGTTGAACAGGCCAATTTTGCCGATCTTCTCACCTTAATCTACACCTCCGGAACGACGGGACAGCCAAAAGGGGTGATGCTGGATTACACCAACATCGCCGCGCAGCTCAAAGGGCACGACCAAGTACTGAGCCTGAGTGAGAAAGACGTTTCCCTCTGTTTCCTGCCTCTTTCCCATGTATTTGAGCGAGCTTGGACCTTTTACGTGCTCTACAAAGGGGCGACCAACTGTTATCTGCAAGACACCATGCAAGTGCGTGCCGCGCTCGGTGAAATCCGCCCGACGGTGATGTGCGCCGTGCCCCGTTTTTACGAGAAGATCTTCTCTGCCATTCATGAAAAAGTCGCCAAGGCCCCTTTAGTGAGAAAAGTGCTGTTCACTTGGGCGGTGAATATGGGGGCCAAAATGGCGGCCTGCCATCAGCAAGGACGCAAGCCATCTTTATTATTGAAAAAATCGTATGCTTTAGCCGATAAAATCGTACTGTCTAAGTTGCGTGAGCTGCTCGGTGGACGGATCAACTTTATGCCTTGTGGTGGCGCCAAGCTAGATGAAACCATTGGTCGCTTTTTCCATGCGATAGGCATTAACGTTAAACTGGGCTACGGCATGACGGAAACTACCGCCACGGTTTCCTGTTGGGGGGATAATGGGTTCAATCCCGATTCGATCGGTGTCTCGATGCCGGGCGCGCAAGTGAAAATTGGTGAGAACAACGAAATTCTGGTGCGCGGTCCGATGGTGATGCGTGGCTACTACAAAATGGCGGAAGAGACCGCCAAGAGTTTCGATGAACACGGTTTCTTGAAAACTGGCGATGCTGGGCATATTGATGAACATGGCAACCTGTTTATCACGGATCGCATCAAAGAGCTGATGAAAACTTCGGGCGGTAAATACATCGCGCCGCAGATGATTGAAGGGACGATCGGTAAAGATCATTTTATCGAACAGATCGCGGTAGTTGCCGACACGCGTAAATTTGTTTCCGCTTTGATCGTGCCATGTTTTGACGCGTTGGAAGAGTACGCCAAAGAGTTGAATATCAAGTATCACGATCGCTTAGAGCTGATTAAGCATCACCAAGTGGTGGAGATGTTTGAAAAGCGGGTTAATGAGCTACAAAAAGAGCTGGCCAAATTTGAGCAAGTGAAAGCGTTCAAATTGCTGCCTAAAGCATTCTCAATGGACGATGGTGAGTTGACGCCAACGCAAAAATTGCGTCGTAAAGTGATTAACGATAAATATCAGGATGAGATTGAAGAAATGTATTCGGATAAAGGCAAAAAATAACGCCTTGTTACTCGTTTGATTGTTCAAAGCGCATTGACCGTCTTGTTGGCCTTTCGGCAACCAAGGCGGTTTTTTATCTGAGCATTTTTGCCCATAGTTAACTCGTTATGAGTGCAAGCGTTGGATTATTCATCCTTAATTGCTGGTATCTTGATGTTTTATTCCGCAGAGTGGCGAAGAAGTAACATCAATTTCTTATTAATCTCTAAAATTTAGCATCTTGTTTAAAATTCGATCCAAGTCGCATTAGATCTCCTGATAAGAAAAGGTTACATTTGTTGCGTTACCTTGCTCTTTGTTATGACAAAGGCGGGACATAGCTGAAATTGGAAATATTTCGAATTAGGCTACAAATAAGCCCTAGACTATGTAAAACCAGCACAATTGATTGACCTTATTCGTTGCATGCTGGCAAGGAGAAACGATATGACAGCGATGTTGTCTGGCGCAGAGATGGTGGTGCAATCTCTGATCGAAGAAAAAGTAGAACAGATCTTCGGTTACCCCGGTGGTTCCGTACTGGATATCTACGATGCACTGCATGCCAAAACCGAACAAATTCGTCACGTTTTAGTACGACACGAGCAAGCCGCAACGCATATGGCTGATGGCTATGCCAGAGCCACAGGCAAGCCGGGCGTGGTCTTGGTTTGTTCTGGACCCGGTGCGACTAACACAGTGACAGGAATCGCCACGGCCTACATGGATTCCATTCCGATGATCGTCATTTCCGGCAACGTGCCCAATAGCCTGATTGGTAACGACGCGTTTCAAGAGTGCGACATCGTCGGTGTATCACGCCCTATCGTTAAACACAGTTTTCTCGTCAAGCGTGCGCAAGATATTCCAGAAACGATCAAAAAAGCCTTCTTCATTGCCACCACTGGCCGACCTGGCCCGGTGGTGATCGATCTGCCTAAGGACGTAATGAATCCGCTGGTGAAATTGCCGTACGAATACCCAAAAACCATCAGCATGCGTTCGTATAAGCCAACCACAGAGGGTCACAAAGGGCAGATCAAAAAAGCGCTCAAAGCGTTGCTCGAAGCCAAGAAGCCAGTGTTGTACATCGGTGGCGGCGCCATCATCTCTGGCGCGCACGAGCCAATTCTCAAACTGGCCGAGCATTTAAATCTGCCTGTCGTGAGTACCTTGATGGGGTTGGGGGCTTTTCCTGGGACCCACAAAAACGCTTTGGGCATGCTCGGTATGCATGGCATGTATGAAGCCAATATGGCAATGCATCACGCTGACCTGATCTTCGGGGTCGGGGTTCGTTTTGATGACCGTACTACCAATAATTTGGAAAAATACTGTCCGGACGCCAAGATCATGCATATCGATATCGATCCATCGTCGATTTCGAAAAACGTCAAAGTTGATCTGCCGATCGTCGGCTCTGCTGAGAAAGTGCTCGAAACCATGGTTGGCCTGATGGAAGAGCAGGGAGCGAGCAACGATAGCGCCGCGTTAGACGCTTGGTGGCAAGAGATCCAAGTGTGGCAGGATCGCCAGTGTCTTGCTTATGATACTTCCTCAGAGCGGATCAAACCGCAGCAAGTGATTGAAACCTTGCACAAACTGACCAATGGAGACGCGTACGTCGCATCGGATGTCGGTCAGCATCAAATGTTTGCCGCGCTCTACTATCAATTCAACAAGCCGCGTCGCTGGATCAATTCCGGTGGCCTTGGCACCATGGGTTTTGGTTTGCCGGCGGGTATGGGAGTGAAATTTGCCATGCCAGAAGAAGAAGTGGTGGTGGTGACGGGCGATGGCAGTATTCAGATGAATATTCAAGAGCTTTCCACGGCGATGCAATACGATATTCCAGTTAAAATCATTAACTTGAATAACCGTTTTCTTGGCATGGTTAAGCAGTGGCAAGACATTATCTATCAGGGACGTCACTCGAATTCATACATGAGTTCGGTGCCGAATTTTGTGGCTATCGCTGAAGCGTATGGGCATGTGGGTATCCGCATTGAAACGCCGGACCAACTGGAGTCCGGTCTTCGTAAAGCACTGGAGATGAAAGATCGTTTGGTCTTTGTCGATATCAGTGTGGATGAAACGGAGCACGTATACCCAATGCAGATCAAAGGCGAAGGGATGGACAAAATGTGGCTAAGCAAAACGGAGAGAACCTGATATGAGACACATAATTTCACTGCTATTGGAAAACCAACCGGGTGCTTTGTCTCGTGTGGTTGGCCTGTTTTCTCAGCGTGGCTACAACATCGAATCGTTGACGGTTTCCCCCACCGATGACGAAACCCTATCGCGTCTTAACATCACCACGATGTCGGATGAGATGCAACTGGAGCAAATTCAAAAGCAACTGCACAAGTTAATTGATGTGCTCAAAGTGCAAGAGGTCACCGAGTTTGATCACATCGAGCGTGAGCTGATGATGGTTAAAGTCAAAGCCAGCGGTTTTGCTCGCGCGGAAGTCAAACGCACTGCGGATATTTTCCGTGGGCAGATCGTGGATGTCACCGCTTCGCAATACACCGTACAGTTGGCGGGCAATAGTGAAAAACTCGATGCGTTTATTGATGCGATTTCCGAAGTCACTGAAGTGATTGAAGTCGCCCGAAGCGGCGTCGTGGGCATTGCACGTGGTGAGCGAGCGTTACGCGCTTAACCTGCGTTGATTCTTTTTTCTTTCTGGGCCACATTATGTGGCCCTAGTTATTTACAACGACTTCGTTTGCAACTACTTCATTTACAAAGATTTGATGAGAGTTTGTAGGGGCAAATCTGATTTATGTTATACTTCGCTCTTCATTTAGCCAGGAAGGTGTAGCTCAGAGTGAAAGTCAGAAAACTGTTCGGCATTCTTCTTCTGATCAGCGTCTTTTTTGCAGCACTCATCGCCTTTTATTACCACGACAAATATCGCTCCCTGCTTGATGACAACCTGCAAAGCAGTGCCGAAGATGCGTTGAATCAGCTCGCTTACACTCAGCGCGAGTACACCAATCTCTACGGGCAGATGTTGTCGGTTCTCGATCTGCTCAAATATAACCAAACGCTGACAGACTTCATTCTCACTCCTGATCAAGAACACCAAGCGGCGTTAACCGATTTGTGGTCCTCAGTGCTACTCAATCAGAAGTGGTATACCCGCATTAGCTTACTGGATCTGTCGGGATATGAACGCTTTCGGGTGAACTACGATTTGAATGTGGGGGTTTTCCTCTCCCAAGCCCCAGCGCAAGATGTATCGAATGACCCGTTTTTTGCCAGTGCTCAAGCACTCAAAAATGATGAGACGGGCGTTTGGGGCGTCACGCTGGAAGAAGAACAAGGGCAACTCAAAGAACCTTATACGCCAGTGATGCGCATCTTTGCTCCTGTCACTATCCGTAATCAGCGCGTGGGCTATCTGGTGATGAATCTTAACATTCGCTACATGGCGAGCCGTTTGCACTATTCGCCTGTGCAAGATTTTAACGTCGACATCATCAATCAACGCGGTTACTACGTGGTCAGCGATCAACCAGAGAAGCTGTTCGGGGATTATCTTCCCGAACGAGAAATTTACCGCTTTAGCAAACTCTATCCGCAGAGCTGGCAAAAGTTCTCCCAGCAACAAGCGGGTTATTTTTACGACAATAAGTGTTTGGTCGTTTTTAATACCTTAGTTCTGGGCAGTCATGGTGCGCTGCACTTAGTGATTGATATGAGTCAAGAGCAGTTGATGGCGCGCTCACAGCAGGCGGTCAATGAGTTGATTCGTGAAGCCTTGATCGTTTTTTGTGTGGTGATGCTGTTTGTACTGCCCGTGACCACCGTCGCATTGCATTATCGCCGTCACAGTATCGAAAGTAAGTTAGCGCGCGCGGCACTCAATGGCATGACGGCCGTCATGATCTCCAATACCTCGCACCGGATCATTTTAGTTAACCGAGAATTTGAGCAGATGTTCGGTTACGACAATCAGCAGATCGAAGGCAAGCGAGCATACAACTTGATCTTTTTGAGTGATGATCTCGACATCGTGATGCAGGCTTGGAATGAGTTGCAAAAAAACGATGTGTGGGAAGGGGAGATCCGCTGCCAAACGTATTTCAATCAAGTTCTGACCGCTATCATGCATATCCAAGCCGTCAAGAACTCAGCGGGAAAAGTGAGCTACTACATCACCTCGCTGGTGGATATTACCGCGCGTAAACAGCTTGAAGAGCGGCTGCGCCATTTGAGCGAAAAAGACGAACTGACTCAGATCTGGAACCGACGCAAGTTTGAAGAGCAATTGCAACACCACGCCAGTTTGTTGGAGCGATATCCTGCCACGCCAACAGCCTGTTTGGCCCTAGTCGACATCGACCATTTCAAACGCATTAATGATGAGCAAGGGCATGATGAGGGCGATCGCGTCATCAAAGCCGTGGCGAGCCTGCTACTGCAAAGCCTGCGCAATACCGATTTTCTTGCGCGAGTCGGTGGGGAAGAGTTTGCCATCATCATGCCGCACACCACCATCTCAGCGGCGGAAGTAGTTCTCAACCGGCTACGTATTGCGATTCAAGTTGCAAAAGATTTGGATGTGACAGTCAGCATCGGCTTTACCGACCTGACGGCTAACACAACCCGCAGTTACAAGTGTGCCGACATTGCCTTGTACGATGCGAAAAGCTCCGGGCGAAATCGTGTTTCGCTTTGCTACAGTGATGACGACATCGCTTAATTTCTCTGTGCGGCAAATTGTCACAAAATATGTACAGTTAGACTAAAGTCTAATATTTGAGCAAAATTGAACTAGACTGGTTATTAAGTAAACTGTCACTCCTTTTGTGGCTTGTTGTGATCTAAGGCGAATTTCGTCGAGGATTTCGTGCAACCCAGCGTGACACATTGTTCAGTTTGTCCTGTCTTGAACGGATTCAGCGCGCGTGGCGTGTTGGTAAGGAAATACGCAGTTCGGGCATCAGAGGCAGAGTATGGTAAACCATTTTCTAGTGAGACTAACCTTAGGCACTTTATTGATTCTGGGGATTAAGTTGAGTGCCATCTATTTTCTATTGATGGTTGTGCTGCTTAATACCCATCACAAAGAGATCTTTGGTTGGTAAAGTCGTTATAAGCAAAAAATCGGGGTCAACCCGATTTTTTTTGTCATAGAGTCAAGCTCAAGCCGCTTCGATGGCGGATTCAATCACCTTCATTGAACCCAGCAGGTGGCTATCGAGCAAACGAGTGGCCTCCTCGACATTTTTCGCCAGCACCAGCTTCATGATCATCTCATGCTCTTCAATATTAAACAGCGCTTGGCGTTCGCTGTTTGACTGACACAGGGCAAAATAGCGATAACGTTTGATCTGATTGATCAAATCTCGGAAAAACTCAAACATATTGAGCGATTCGGAGCCCGCGAGCAGCGTGGTATAAAATTGATGATGACGCTCTTCCCATTCTGGCCAATGCTCATCGCTCAGTTGTTGCACTTTGGACAGTTTGTGGAATGAGGTTAATACGCTCAGCTCCCAATTTTCATCACCGCAAGCGATTGCTTTTTTGAGCAAAACAGAAGCGATGACGCGCAGGCTCTCATACAGGTCGTTGAGTTCAAATTTGCACATAGGGGCAACCCAACAGCCTTTTTGCGGTTCAAGTTTTACGTATTTGGTCCAAGAGAGTTGCACTAACGCTTCACGGATCGGAGAGGCACCAACGTCGTATTTTGCTTTTAGGTCAGCAACGACTAACTTTTGCCCCGGTTTCAATGCGCCGCTTAGAATGTCGTCGCGGATCATTTTGGATACTTTGTCAGTAAGAGTAGGACTGGACACAACAAAACCTCATAGATAAAAAACGACGTATAAATAAGAAGTTATCTTTATTTAACAGTACGAAATTCTGACGGTTTTGATGATATAGCGTACAATTTTTTATCGCAAGGCGTTTCATAAAAAAAGAGGGCCGAAGCCCTCATTTCGTTTTATCTTTGTAAATTTATTTACAGTACGTGTACTGATGCTGTGTTGGTTGTGCCTGACGCCACGAGAGCACCAGATACCATCACAACGATGTCGCCTTTGCTGCCTAGGCCAGACTCAAGCGCAAGCTCTTTACCTGCTACGTAGAAAGCATCAGTGTTGTCGATTGATTCAACAACAACCGGTGTAACACCTTTAGTTAGGACAAGTTGAGCGGCTGTTTTCTTGTTGGTAGTCAGCGCAAGAATGTTTGCCGTTGGGAAGTACTTACGTACAGAACGTGCAGATTTACCACCTTCTGTTGCAACGATGATCAGTGGCGCTGCAAGTTTCTCAGCCGTATCTACTGCACCTTTACATACCGCTTCAGTGATACGTAGGCGTGGGCTGTCTAGACGAGAGCCTAGCTCTGCTTTTAGTACAGAATCAGTACGGTTCGCGATTTGCGCCATGATAGTGACCGCTTCAACAGGGTATTTACCTTTTGCTGTTTCACCAGAAAGCATGACTGCGTCAGTACCGTCCATGATCGCGTTCGCAACGTCACCCGCTTCAGCACGAGTTGGACGTGGGTTCTTGATCATAGAATCGAGCATTTGAGTTGCAGTGATAACCACTTTACGAGCACGGTTACATTTCTCGATCATCATCTTCTGCGCGAAGATAACTTCTTCTGCAGGGATTTCTACACCTAGGTCACCACGAGCAACCATGATACCGTCAGAAAGCTCTAGGATTTCGTCGAAGTTGTCCACACCTTCTTGGTTTTCAATTTTAGAGATGATTTGGATGTTCTCGCCGCCGTTTGCAGCGAGAACTTCACGGATCTCTTTCACGTCAGACGCTTTACGGATGAATGAAGCGGCAACGAAGTCAACGCCTTGCTCACAACCAAATTTCAGGTCGTTTTTGTCTTTTTCAGACAGTGCAGGCAGGTTTACTGAAACGCCAGGAAGGTTAACACCTTTGTTTTCGCCCAGAGCGCCGTTGTTCATTACTTTACACTTAACTTCAGTGGCTGTAGTTGCGATAACTTCCATCTCGATGAGGCCATCGTCAACAAGGATAGTGTTACCTACAGATAGGTCAGCAGCGAAACCTGGGTAAGTGACAGCAACAACATCTTTGTTACCTACAACAGATGTGTCAGTGGTGAAAGTGAACTCTTGACCAGCAACGAGATCAACGTCGTCACCGTTTTCCAGTTTGATAGTACGGATTTCAGGACCTTTAGTGTCCAGAAGAATTGCCAATTGCTTACCAGTTACTTCCATTACTTTACGGAAGTTCGCGATACGAGTGCCGTGTTCAACATAGTCACCGTGAGAGAAGTTCAGGCGCATTACGTTCATGCCTGCGTTTACTAGCTCAGTTAGCTTCTCTACAGATTCAGTTTTCGGGCCAATCGTACATACGATTTTGGTCTTTTTCATGGAAGAGTCTCTCCGGTCAATATAGTTACAATTTGAAAGTCGGTTGTTGTGCTCGGGAGTGAAAAATATCGGCTTCTTGTTGTGTGCGAGCCGATCTTTTCGTGCAAGTTCACTGCCTTCCAGAGCTGTAAGTCTTTCATCAAGTTTAGTCATTTTATGACCAACTCAATGGGCAAATATTCAGGTTTTTTGTGACTTTCCCCACCTTATATGAAGAAAGTTGCAAAAAAATAACGGTCAATTCTGTAATTTTTTTTCTTTTCGGGGGCGAATTCTACCATTGAATGATAGCAATATCACTGCCTAAGAATTGTCTTAGGACAAGGTTTTATCGCTATTTATTAATTTTTTGGATCAAAATAAATGGACGAAAAAGTTTCGTTTGGAATATAATAAATTTCATAACGAAACTTTTATTTCAATTAAAGATGTCGAAACGAAATACGCAACTTAGAAGACACGCGATTTCTAATCTGGTAAACGAGAAAGGCGAAGTCAGTGTTGACGAACTTGCCCATAAGTTTGATACCTCAGAAGTCACTATCCGAAAGGATCTCGCCTCTTTGGAGAAAAATGGCCAACTGCTTAGACGCTACGGTGGTGCTATCTCTATCCCAAAAGAAGTGATTCATGATGAACTCAGTAAACATGTTTCGAATCGAAAGATAAGACTGGCAGAACTGGCCGCGGAGCTGATCCGCGACCACAACCGCATTGTTATCGACAGTGGCAGTACCACAGGGGCACTGATTCAGCAGCTCAATGGTAAACGTGGTTTGGTGGTGATGACCAACTCCTTGCATGTTGCCAACGCGCTGAATGAGCTGGAAAGTGAGCCAACCTTGCTGATGACAGGTGGCACCTGGGATACCCATTCTGAATCCTTTCAGGGTCAAGTCGCCGAGTCTGTATTGCGCTCGTACGATTTTGATCAACTGTTTATCGGCGCCGACGGCGTTGACCTTGCACGTGGCACCACCACGTTTAATGAACTGGTTGGTTTGAGCCAAGTAATGGCGGAAGTCTCACGAGAAGTCATCGTGATGGTGGAGTCTGACAAGGTTGGTCGAAAAATCCCTAATCTGGAGCTTGCGTGGTCGATGATCGACATCTTGATCACCGACGAAGAGCTGTTGCCGGAGCACAAAGCAGAAATTGAAGCAAACGGCGTTCGCGTCATTTGCGCCTAATCCTTATTCTTCGCCATTACTCTTGCTTGCCGAGGGCGAAGAAAACAAAAAATATCAATATGGAGAGATAACTATGTGTGGAATCGTCGGTGCGGTAGCACAGCGAGATGTGGCTGAAATTTTGGTGGAAGGTCTGCGCCGTTTGGAATATCGCGGTTATGACTCGGCGGGTGTGGCGATTGTCGATGCCGAGCACAACCTAACGCGTATTCGTCGTTTGGGTAAAGTGCAAGAGCTAGCGGATGCGGTTAACCAAGCTGAAGTGACGGGTGGTACGGGTATTGCGCACACGCGTTGGGCGACACACGGCGAACCATCAGAAATCAATGCGCACCCACATAAATCGGGCGATATCACCGTGGTGCACAATGGCATCATCGAAAACCACGAAGAGTTGCGCGCGCTGCTGCGTGAGCGTGGTTATGTGTTTGAATCGCAAACTGATACCGAAGTGATTGCACACATGGTTGAGTGGGAACTGCGCACTGCTTCTTCACTGGTGGAAGCGGTACAAAAAACGGCGAAGCAACTGGAAGGGGCTTACGGCACGGTGGCAATGGATCGCAACGATCCGTCACGCATTGTGGTTGCTCGCTCTGGTAGCCCAATCGTGATTGGCTTTGGTGTGGGTGAAAACTTCCTCGCGTCGGACCAACTGGCGCTGCTGAATGTCACGCGCCGCTTTATGTACCTGGAAGAGGGTGACGTTGCCGAGATCACCCGTCGCGAAGTGACGGTGTTTGATGCTTCAGGTGAACGTGTTGAGCGTGAAATCACCGAATCGAATGCTGAGCATGATGCTGGAGATAAAGGAAAATATCGCCATTTCATGCAAAAAGAGATCTACGAGCAACCAACGGCTCTGATCAACACCATGGAAGGGCGCATCTCTGGCGACTCTGTGGTGACGGAAGCGATTGGTGTTAACGCCGCTGAAATTTTGAGCAAGGTAGAGCACGTACAGATCGTTGCCTGTGGCACATCTTACAACGCTGGTATGACGGCGCGTTACTGGTTTGAAGATCTGGCCGGCGTGAGCTGCGACGTGGAAATTGCCTCTGAATTCCGCTACCGCAAATTTGTCACTCGCCCAAATAGCTTGCTGATCACCTTGTCTCAATCGGGCGAAACGGCGGACACGCTAGCGGCGCTGCGTTTGGCGAAAGAGAAAGGCTATATGGCCGCGATGACCATCTGTAACGTAGCGGGTTCATCTTTAGTTCGTGAATCGGATTTTGCTTTCATGACCCGCGCAGGGGTTGAGATTGGTGTGGCGTCGACCAAAGCGTTTACCACTCAACTCGCGGCTCTGCTAATGCTGGTGACGGCGCTGGGCAAACAGCAGCAACGCATCAGCAAAGAGAAAGAGAAAGAGATCGTTCACGCGCTGCATCAACTGCCAAAACAGATCGACGCTGCTCTGTCGTTCGAAAAAGAGATTGAAGCCTTGGCTGAAGATTTTGCCGATAAGCACCACACGCTGTTCCTTGGTCGTGGCGAGTTCTATCCGATTGCGATGGAAGCGTCGCTGAAGCTCAAAGAGATCTCCTATATTCACGCCGAAGCCTATGCGGCGGGTGAATTGAAACATGGCCCGCTGGCGCTGATTGATGCCGATATGCCAGTGGTTGTGGTCGCGCCAAGCAATGAGCTACTAGAAAAGCTTAAGTCTAACATCGAAGAAGTACGTGCACGCGGCGGCCTGCTGTATGTGTTTGCCGATGCCAATGCGGGTTTTGAAGCGGATGCCACCATGAAGATCATCACTATGCCGCACGTCAGTGAGATCACGGCGCCGATCTACTACACCATCCCAATGCAGTTGCTCTCTTACTATGTCGCACTGATCAAAGGCACGGACGTGGATCAACCACGTAACCTAGCGAAAGCGGTAACAGTAGAATAAATAGCACACTAATTAAGAACCGAGGCACTGGCCTCGGTTTTTTTTGCCTGAGTGTTTGACAAGCTCACGAACAAGGACGCGTGCAAAGGTTGGGCGGTGCTGAGACCGCGAATGGTTATTGCGCGAGTAGCTATTGAGAGAAGGTTGAGGCAAAAAGGTGGCGTTAGAATGGGCTGTCCTTGCCCAATTCATTGCAGATTTCAACGATGGCCAAAGAGAGACCTGAGCGGATCACTTGTTGCCGACGTTGCAGCTGTAATTGATAAAAGCCAAGATCAATGTCGTCATCGGGTTCATCGACGCGCAGTTGCACCATTCCCATGCTTTTCACTAAATGCAGCTTTTGGATCGCTTCTAAAATGTATGGATCGGTGAATTCGTAATCGGTACTGTCGCTGTTAAGTTTATGTTTGAGCTTAATAATGTCTTCGATGTCGTGATAGCAGTGATCGCCTAGCACCCCAAGGCCAAACAGCAGTTTGAGGCGCACGGAGAGATCGCCAAGCGGTCCTGAATCATGAAGTAACGGGCCAACCACCGACTGAACGGCGAAGTTGTCTTTGCGGAAAATACGTTGGATAAGACCGTCAATGGCTTCAGTAAAAATATCTACGCTTTCAACAAAAAAACCTCTGACCGAAGCGGCATTATTCAAGCGTTCTATTATCTCGGTTTCGTTTAGGTTCTCTGCCATATGCTAGGTCAATATATCGTTATTATAGTAGCGGGGAGCTAAGCTCCCCGAACAGATTAAAGTTGTAGGAAAATGGCTTCGATTTGCGCCACTTCCGCACACTCTTCAGCGAGACCGGTGTAGTGACTTAAGGTCTTTTTCACCCCAAGCTCTCGCAGCGCGTTTTGCAACTCTTGCGCTTGCGGGTCGGTCTCATTTTGGTATTTGAGCGCAGCGGCAATCCCTTTCAGCAGGGTTTGGTTGTCGGTGCCGTACTCAATTGTACCCAGTAGTGGTTTGATTAATCTATCATTTTCGCCAAGCTTGCGGATTGGCTGACGCCCAACGCGATCCACTTCATCCACCAAATAAGGGTTGGCAAAGCGGCCAAGAATTTTCTCGATGTAAGCATTGTGCATCTCGCGATCAAAGCCATAGCGGCGGATCAGCACTTCACCACTCTCTTGCATCGCCTGTTTGACGTCTGCGTAGATTTCTTCATCCTCAATCGCTTCACGGATGGTACGGTGGCCTTTTAAGCAGCCTAAGTACGCGGTGATGCAATGACCGGTGTTGAGGGTGAACAGTTTTCGCTCGACAAAGGCCATCAGATTGTTGGTTTTCTCCATGCCGGCAATATCAGGGATCTCGCCTTTAAACTGCTGCTCATCGACAATCCACTCGCTAAAACTTTCCACGGTGACTTCCAGTGGGTCATCGTTGGCCGCTTCGGCAGGTGGCACGATGCGGTCAACCGCTGAATCGACAAAGCCAATCAGATCGTCGGCTTGAGCGTGAAGCTCGGGATTTAAATGTTTGTACACTTCGCCTTTCAAATGTGTGGTGCCGCGTACCATGTTTTCACACGCAATGATGTTTAGCGGCGCTTGGTTGCCAGCAGCAAAACGTTGTGCGATGCCTTTGGCAATCGTCTTAGCGATGATATCGAGCACGTTTGGCCCCACTGCGGTAGTGACCAAATCGGTTTTCACAATTTGCTCAATCACATCGTCACTAGCGGAGTTGACCGCAGTAACATGCGTCACGGTGTCGATTTGGCACTCACTGCCGACCACTTTCACTTTGTACTGTTGTTTGTGGCTGAGTTGATCGACCAAGGGAGCGTTGACGTCGGCAAAGGTGACTGCGACATCGGCATCAGCGAGCAGTTTGCCAATAAAACCACGACCAATGTTACCTGCGCCAAAATGAACTGCATTTTTCATATTCTTACCTACCAAAATTAAATCAATGAACGAGACGAAGATGAGGTCAACCGCATAGGGGGTGACAGCTGACCTCGGTTTGCTCAGGAGCAAAAAGGTTGACTCAGAGGCTTACGCGGCTTGTTGACCGCTCAAAATGTTGAGGATTTCTTCAACATCCTGGGTGCTGGTCAGCCTTTCAATCGCTTCTGGCTCGTCAAGTGCGTTGGTAATGGTGGTAATTACCTGAATGTGTTCATCGTTTTTCGCCGCGATGCCAATCACCAACTTAGCCACGTCGTCGGCATCATCGGTAAACTGGATGCCTGCTGGGTATTGGCAGATCACGATCCCAGTTTTCTTCACGCGATCTTTCGCTTCCACCGTGCCGTGCGGTACGGCGATTGATTCGCCCAGATAAGTTGGTACCAGTGCTTCGCGTGCAAACATCGCATCAACGTATTCTGGCTCGGCGTAACCCAATTCAACCAACTTGTTGCCCGCAAAACGGATCGCTTCTTCTTTGTTGGTCGCTTTCAATCCGAGGTGGATGTTTTCACGTTGGATTTGAAAAACCGAAGGTTTCTGAGGGTTGTAATTATCGTCGTTGGCCGCCACCAATGACACTTTCACCGCATTCTCATCGTTTGCCGCCGACGGCTTTTGCGCAGCGAGCAGTTTGGTCACCAGTTGGTTGTACATCTCGCCATCAAGGAAATTCACCAGTGAGATGTGGTAGGCGTTTGGTGCGTGCTTGCGTGCACGGTCAGTGAGATCTTTATGAGTAATCACGATATCGGCACTCTCGGTTAGGCTGTTGATAGCAAGGTTAGTGACGTGGATTGTAAGTCCTGCCTCTTGTACTTTCTTGCGTAGCATACTCGCGCCCATCGCGCTTGAGCCCATGCCCGCATCACAAGCGACGATAATGCTTTGTACTTTGGTCAGATCAACGTTGCCCTTGCTCTGATTGCTTGCACTCACTGTGCCTTTTGACGCCGACTTCATGTTTTTCATTTGTGAGGTTGCTTTGGCCAACGCCGCTTCATCACCTTCTTCTTCGCTTGAGCTCTGGGTTTTCATCAGCAGTGAAGCCACCGCGAAAGAAACCGTTGCCGCCGACGCGATAGACGCAAGAACACCGACGATAGACGCTTTTTGTGTCATCAGCAGCACTGCGAAGATAGAACCAGGAGAGGCAGGAGAGACGATGCCTGCATCAAATACGGTAAGGACGAACACGCCAGTCATGCCACCTGCGATGGCTGCGAGGATCAAACGTGGATTCATCAGAATGTATGGGAAATAGATCTCATGAATACCACCGAAGAAGTGGATGATGGATGCGCCGCCAGCGGTTTGACGCGCGGTGCCTTTACCAAACACCATGTACGCCAACAGAATGCCAAGACCTGGGCCTGGGTTTGCTTCAATCAAGAAGAAGATCGATTGACCCATTTCAGAGGCTTGCTGAATGCCCAGCGGTGAGAAAATACCGTGGTTGATTGCGTTGTTCAGGAAGAGAATTTTCGCAGGTTCAACAAAAATGGAGGTTAGAGGGAGCAGGTGTGCTGAAACTAGGAAGTTTACCCCCGCTGCCAAACCGCCAGAAAGGATTTTGACAAATGGGCCAATCAGGAAGAAAGCCAACATGGCACAAAGCATGCCGATGATGCCAGCGGAGAAGTTGTTGACCAACATCTCAAAGCCGCTTTTGATTTTTCCTTCGACTTTTTTATCAAAGGTTTTGATTGCCCAGCCGCCAAGTGGGCCGACCATCATTGCCCCCATAAACATGGGGATATCGGTACCGACAATGACACCCATGGTGGTGATGGCACCGACGACAGCGCCGCGATCGCCACCGACCAGTTTACCGCCAGTGTAACCGATCAGCAGTGGCAGTAAGTAGGTAATCATAGGGCCAACCATGGACGCTAAGGTCTCGTTGGGTAGCCATCCGGTTGGAATGAAAAGTGCGGTAATAAAGCCCCAAGCGATGAATGCGCCTATGTTGGGCATGACCATGTTAGACAGAAAACGACCAAAATTTTGTATCTTGATCTTTGCATCTGGTGATATCATATCTGTTCCCCGTTTGATGTTCTGATGAATATTGTTGTAGTAAAACGGTTCGCCAAAACCGTCTGATTGCTTAATTCACAGTCAATTTACCACACATTCTCCAATTGGAACTGACAACGGGTTTTTCGTGATCAGTGCCAGATTTTCTCGCCCAAGCAAACGTTTTTTAAGTGATGGCGATCAATTAATTGATATGTAACTTAATAACGAAAAGCCAATTCTTTATTTGTCAACAAAAATAGTAGTGACAAATGTCCCACTTAAGTAAATTGTAAATAAAAATATTTTGTGACGCATATCACCCTTTATTTATTTCTATTCGTGAAATAAAATATTTAAGTGATGCGTGTCACCTTTTGTTTTTTGTAGATAAAATTTAAAATGTGATCTGCGTTCGTTTTTGCTATTTTTTGAAACTTTTTGACAAAAATTGAGCGTGTTTTAGGTGGGGGCGACACTGAAGAAAAACGCACAGTGCCGCCGATTTGTTGCTGTGACTTATTGTGTGTTGCTTTGCAAATAGGCTTGGGTAGAGATGTTGGTCCAAGCGCGAACTTTCTTCAGATACTGCTCTTGTGAGTTGATGATCTCTTTTGCCAAAGGATCTTTGGCCGCTTCTTCTGCGAGCAACTCTTGGGTGGCGGTTCGCATCGCAGCGAGCACCTGCGGCGGAAAGTCGCGCACTTTAATGTCGGGATACTCGTTTTTCATCGTTGCCCAACTGCTGGCATTGGCATCCACCGCTTGGGTGTACATGTCAAACGCCGCGACTCGAAACGCCGTTTCCAAGATCACTTGGAGATCCTTGGGTAATTTATCCCACGTCTTTTTATTGACTAAGAATTGGGTTTCTGAGCCCGGTTCATGCCAAGCGGTGTAATAGTAAGGGGCGATTTTTTGAAATCCCATGCGCAGATCAAACGCAGGTCCGACCCATTCCAGTGCATCTATGGTGCCGCGCTCAAGTGATGTATACAGCTCTCCGGGGGCAATATTGGTTGGTTTGGCGCCGACACGGGCCAGCACTTCGCCAGCAAAGCCCGGAATACGCATTTTCAGCCCTTGCAAATCTTCCAGTGAGTTGATCTCTTTTTTAAACCAACCGCCCATTTGAATATCAGAATTGCCACCGGGAAAGGAGAGCAGGTTATGCGGCGCATACACTTTTTCCATCAGATCCATACCGCCGCCGTGATAAAACCACGCGTACTGCTCCATGGTGACCATGCCAAACGGCATTGAAGAAAAATAGAGGGTATTCGGCACTTTGCCTTTCCAATAGTAAGAACTGGAATGGCCCAAATCGTATTGACCTGATTTCACCATATCAAACACGCCAAGCGGCGCTTTGTGCTTGTTGGCGGAATCAATGCGGATCTGCAAACGCCCGTTGGACATCTCTTGGGCCAGTTTGGCCATATTTTTCGACGCATCGCCTAAAATCGGCGTGTTTGGCCCCCAAGTTTCCGCGAGCTTGAGACGATAGACTTGGTCGGCGGCAAAGGCGGAAAAGGAGAGCAGGGCGACAGACGCAATCAGCGCGCGTTTTAGTAGGGATTGGCAGGGTTTGTTGGCTGGCATGACTTCCTCGTTATCGATTGTTGTTTGCCAACAGAGTCAAAGCAGATCAATGTCTCGTCAACTGAGTTGCTAGTTAAAATGAGCGTATCGAATCGACTAAATGACTGCGTTTTGATGTTTTATTAATCGTTTGTTGAAGGGTTCTGTGTGATAAGTGGTGCAAAATCGTGATGAATGCCTTATTAGCAAGAGTAAGATCTTGATTTTAAAACTGCCAAAGCAGTCACGGGCCAGTTACTCGCGACTGCTTTCGGTTGATGCTAGTTGAGCTGGTGATCTGGGCTGGTTATTTATCAAGGGCTTGATGGTGCTTCAGATACGCCTCGGCACCGCTTAGTGTCATGTATTTCGCCAGAGTCTTGTCGGGGACATCACGCAAGTCCACCACGATCAGACCATCCAGTGCGTTGTTAAATGCAGGATCGACATTAAAGCACACCAGTTTGCCATTGAGCCCTAAATATTGCCGCAACAGCACAGGTACGCTTTTCCCTTCATCGAGACGGGCAATAACGCGCGACAACAGTTGCAAATCGCCGAGCGCCGTCAACATACTGGTGTTCCAGCCCAAGTGTGCCTCGGGCAGCGGATTGAGTGGCTTTACATGCTCGGCATTGGCCGTGTCATAGTGGTGCAGCGTCATCGATTGGGCCAGTAGCTGTCGCGCTGCTGGGCTGTAATCGTTACTGATGCTCACCGGACCAAACAGATGAGTGTATTGCGGATGCTGGTGGACAAAAGTGGCGATCCCTTTCCACAGCAGCAGCAGCGCGCTCATGCTGCGTTGGTATTTGGCGGTGATCACCGATCGCCCCATTTCAATCGACTGACCAAGCTGAGAAAGAAAACGCTGATCGTACTCAAACAGAGTGCGCGAGTAGAGGCCGTCAATTCCCAACTGCGCTTGCAGCTCATCTACCAAACCAAGGCGATAAGCGCCCACTAAGCATTGCTGTTCATCGTCCCACACAAACAGATGATGGTAGTAGTGATCAAAATGGTCGATATCTATCGCGTTGCCCGTTCCTTCGCCGACCGCGCGAAAGTTAATTTCTCGCTGGCGGCCAATTTCATGCAGCAAAGAGGGGATTTGCGATGCTTTGGCACAATAGACGCTGAACTCACCTTGTTTCAGTAACCTTGCATCGTGTGGCAGCATGGCCAACTCGCGCAGCAGCATTTTTTTGTCGAGCGGCTGCGCAATCGGTTCTTGACTCACTGGGGGGCTGCTCGGCGTTGTTTGGCCGTCACCTCGATGCCCAAGTAAATAGGTGTTGAGGCGCAAATAACTGACCAATTGCTCGTCATTAAGCGTGGTCACTTCTTTGTATTTGATGGCTTGACCAATGGAGAGCTGGATGGGTTGGTTGTTTTTGTTCAGAAGCTCTCGCCCGAGCATCAGCGTGCGCAGCAAAGGGTGAATTTTGCCCGCCATATAAAAGTGCTGCGAATTTTGCCCATTAATAAACACGGGCACCGCGGTGGCTCTGTTCTTGCGGATCAACGCACTGACAGAGCGGCTCCAGTCTTTATCTTCCACTCGGCGCTGTTTGCGGTCGACCAGTTGCGACACCTCGCCCGCAGGGAAGACCAATAATAAGCCGCCCTGAGCAAGGTGTTTGTTGGCGTCGCGCAGTGCTTTCATATTGGATTTCATCGCATCTTTGCCTTCAAACACATCGACACCGATAAACAGCTTATCCAGCTCCGGCACAGTTTTGAGGTATTGATTGGCTAAGATCTGCACATCGCTACGAATGGTGAGCAGTAGCTCCGCCAAAATAACTCCTTCGACACACCCAAGCGGATGGTTCGCCACCACTACCGTCGGGCCGATTTTCGGTACTGAGTCCAATGACCCGCGCGCGATATGATAGTCGATACCCAGCACTTGCAAGGTATAGCGCAGGAAAGCAGGGGTGTTGCAGCCCACTGGGCGCTGCACATAAAACTTATCCAGTTTACTCAAACCGGTCATCCACTCCGCGACATTTTCGCCGATGCCAAACGGGGTCTTACGTGGGAGACGGAAAGGACTGCTTGTTGCCATAGTCACCTCGAGACAGTATTGCTAAAGGCATGCTAAGGCGGCTTTGTGACAGCCAAGCTGCACAATGATGAGGCTTTAATGACGCGCGCGTGACAGTTCAGTGAAGGGGGTAAGTTCAATGCAACAATGATTAATTTAATTGATATAAATAATCTGTTGCTCACAAAATATACTAATTTTGCATCAAATCCTAAGTTTGGGTGTTAAGTTACAAACGCGGGATAAAAAAATAACGCATAAGTCAATAAACCTTTGTTTTGCTGCTCTGGAAAAACGGGAATCGATATCGGTTCCCGTTTCTTTTTCTTCTTCACGGCGTTTCTTAGCCTTGAAGCAATAAATACGCTATGTTTTAGCCAGTTATCCACTTTCCCCATTAAGGACAGAATAATGAAAGAGCTCAATAGTAGGGCCGCGCTGATTTTGGGTATTTCCCTGATGCTAGGCTTGGGATTGCTCGGTTATTTTTTGCAGCAGACCGCGATTCAGTTTAAAGCGTATGAACGTGTGGTGACGGTCAAAGGCTTGTCGGAGCGAGAATATCCGGCAGATACCGTTATCTGGCCGATCCAATTTACCGTCGCCGACAACGATGTGCAGAAACTGTTTACTCGGGTTGAGAGCCAAACTGCCATCATTGAAACGTTCCTCAAAGAAGCGGGGATTGATGAGAGCGTCACGCTCGCAGCGCCGGCAGTGATCGACAAAAAAGCGCAACAATATGGCGGTGAAATGGAGCCACAATATCGCTATCTGGCGACACAGACGATCACTGTGTTCAGCACCCAAGTGGATGCCGTGCGCCAAGCCATTAGCCAAATTGGCCGTTTGGGTAAGCAAGGCATCGTTTTCAACCAAGATCCTTACTACAACTCTGTGGTGTACAGCTTTACGAAACTTAATGATGTCAAACCCGACATGATTGAAGAAGCCACTAAAAACGCCCGTGAAGTGGCCGAAAAATTTGCCAAAGATTCGCACAGTACCCTTGGCAAAATTCGCAATGCTTCCCAAGGTCAGTTCACGATTTATGAGCGCGATAGCAATACACCACATATTAAAATCGTCCGAGTAGTTTCAACGGTGCAGTACTATTTGTCGGATTGAGCAACACAAAGGGGTAGAATCATTCTGTCCATTTGTTACCTATCGGTTACCCAATACGCGGGTTAATCGCCGAACAACTATTCGCTGGCGCTGGCAATATCAACGACGATTTCAACAACCGAAGAACCCTTATATCTTTGCCGGAGATGCACCCGGTAGACCTATCGCCCATCCGAAGAAGGCATTTGCACGGATTAAGAAAGCTGCAGGGATTACTGACAACTTCCGAATTCATGATTTGAGGCATAGCTTCGCATCGATCCTGATTAACTCAGGTAATGCCACGCTTTATGATGTTCAGCACTTATTGGGCATCAATCACCGCAGACCAGTACGAGATATGCTCATTTAGCTAGTTCAAGACTGAGGGAAGTTAGTGCGAATGTGGCGGAGTTGGTGGGGAATGTGAGCCACGGTTAGATCTAAAAGCAGTGGGTATGTTGCTCGCTGTTTTTTTAGCATTAAGAGCATCAGGTTCATTATCACACTTGCTTGCTAGAAAGACTTTTACTTATATTGTCAATCAGATACCCTTATGACAGAAAGGTTCTCGGTGTCTGTTAGTGATGAAAATACTATATAAATATGTAGAAAATCCAAATTTTATTTTGAAGGATGGGTACATCCGAGCTTCACAATTATGCGCGTTAAATGATCCTTTCGAAGGGAACTACTGTGAGGAAGGGCTAAGTAAACTTGCCGAAGAAATTAAGTTTGGTTATGGGATTGTTACAAATTTGCGTGAGTTTGTTGAAAATAACAAACACAAAATTGGTATTGTTTGCCTTACCGAGTCTAAAGAAAACCTGTTAATGTGGTCACATTATGCCAAAGAACATAAAGGCTGTGTAATTGGATTTATTGTTAGCTCTAAACATGAAACAGAGCCATTTCACTTATTTGATAACCTTTTTGAACATGATAATTTTGAGATAGTTCCATCACCATTCAATGGAGCATTTGAAGCAGTTAGTTACAGAAAGCAGCCAAGGTATCGCATAGATAGCTTTGATTGTGATTACTCGAACTTTCATGAAGAGCAAATTTTGTACGAGATTTTTCAAAGAAAAAGCGATGAATGGATATATGAAAAAGAGCACAGAGCGATTTTAAGACTATCACAAGCGGATAAAGTCATTCTTACGGAAGAGGCATTACTAACACACAGAGATCCTTCACACTTTCTAGAGATGGCGAACGATTTAAAATGCTACGAAAAAGTAAAAAATGAGCATCATTTCTTACTAGAAAAAATTTCAGATCGTTGTGAGCGGGGAGCTATGGCAGATGCATTGGAGAATTTTTCAAAACGTAGAGACGCATTATATTTGTTTAAGCTTAATAAATCATCAATTAGATCAATAACGTATGGGTACAACTGTTCACTTATCGATAGCGCTTGTGAATTTAAAGAAATTTTCCCTACTAGATTTTTTGAACACTGGCAAACCTGTTTGAATAAGACTAGTTATACGCTTGATTTTAAAGAAATTGATTTTATTTAAAATGTTACCCCGACTCGTCCCCATTAACACCCACAACAACAAATCCTAGATCGCTGGGTCGGTCACACCTTACTGGCCCTGTAATCTCTCTCTAAGATCCCGCCTAACTTCCTGCATGCTTTAGCTGTAATTATCGCGACGGTGCCGTCGACGGTAATTACATCTGATTCCACTAACCCAACTCTACACCTTAACTCATAGCAGATTCGCGCTGTAATCCAGTGTGCCGTTAGTTTTTCCGGTTCCAGTATGAATCCTGTAATTAGCTGCTGTTTCTGGGGTTGTGGTTGATGAGTGTGGTAATTTTCGATGCTACGTGGACCTGATCATCGAAAGGGATGTGTGGCGAAATTGGGAAACCAGTGTGTTTCCATTCATCTTCATAGATGAATGAAAACTCTGTTTCTGTTCCGACAGGAAGAATCAAACGACCAATTTTGGTATTCGTACCGATAAACACGTCTAACTGTTGTAACTTACTCATACCAACCGCCCTCACTGTTTCTCACGCTGTTTTCAGCTTGGGAGGTTATTTGGCTATGTGGACGAACAACTAGTTTTAAGTCGATAAGGCGTAACGATAGCCCTAAAATATCCATGAGGACGAGTACATTGGCAAAGGTGACACTGGTATCGCCATTTTCTACCTTCATGACTGTTCTACGAGATAAATTGGCTTTTGAAGCGAGATCATCAATACGCCAGCCTCTATCGGTGCGCTTTGAGCGAATGGCGCTCCCCAGCGTTTCCATACTGAACTCGGTATTCAAATCAGGCATAGGTTGTGCCTTTACCATCTTACCTTTTCTCATAAGTGTCTTTTAATGTACTTTTGTCATTATTGGGTCCATCTTAACATATAAGTTCACTATAACTCACTTTTGTCATGACTGTATAAGAAATTATCTATAAGTGCAATTTAAGTTACTTATGGTTGGTTTGCGAGTTTAATCTCTCTCTTTTTTCTCTATGAGAGATATTTATCAGCCAGAAGGACATATTTGGCAACAGCGTAGTATTCGGATTAGTATTGGAAGAAGACAGAGAAGAGTGCGTGATCGGGGCTTACCTGACCCATTACTTGACCCAAAATCGTCAGGTACAAAAAAAGGTTAGTAAACACTACGCTTACTAACCTTCTAGAATTTGGTGGCCCCTATGTGACTTGAACACATGACCAATCGATTATGAGTCGACTGCTCTAACCACTGAGCTAAGGGGCCAAATAAGAGCCAAGATTATAGGAGAACTAGGGCAGGGTGTCTAGACGTTGTGACGGCTAATTGCGCTTAGTTTTTATTCACTTAGCACAATAAATAACAAAAAAGGTGAGCCGAGGCTCACCTTTTGTCTGAAACACGCTGTGTTATTCGTCTAAGAAGCTGCGCAGCGTTTCTGAGCGGCTTGGGTGACGCAGTTTACGCAGTGCTTTTGCTTCGATCTGACGGATACGCTCACGCGTCACGTCGAACTGTTTGCCCACTTCTTCTAGAGTGTGGTCGGTGTTCATGTCGATACCAAAGCGCATGCGTAGTACTTTTGCTTCACGAGGTGTTAGGCCAGCAAGAACGTCTTTAGTCGCTGCTTTTAGGCTGGTGGCCGTTGCAGAGTCGAGAGGCAGTTCGAGCGTGGTATCCTCGATGAAATCGCCTAGATGAGAATCTTCGTCGTCACCGATAGGTGTCTCCATTGAGATTGGCTCTTTGGCAATTTTCAGTACTTTACGGATCTTGTCTTCTGGCATTTGCATGCGCTCAGCCAGCTCTTCCGGTAGTGGCTCACGGCCCATCTCTTGTAGCATTTGACGAGAGATGCGGTTGAGCTTGTTGATCGTTTCGATCATGTGTACCGGAATACGAATAGTACGTGCTTGGTCCGCGATAGAACGAGTGATCGCCTGACGAATCCACCATGTGGCGTACGTTGAGAACTTGTAACCACGGCGGTATTCAAATTTGTCTACCGCTTTCATCAGACCGATATTGCCTTCTTGAATGAGGTCGAGGAATTGCAGGCCACGGTTGGTGTACTTCTTCGCGATAGAAATAACCAGACGTAAGTTTGCTTCCACCATCTCTTTCTTCGCACGGCGTGCTTTCGCTTCACCGATAGACATGCGACGGCTGATGTCTTTGATGTTGTTAACAGACAAAGAAGTTTCTTCTTCAATCGCTTTCAATTTGGCGATTGAGCGACGAATGTCTTCTTCATGTTGGCGGATTTTTTCTGCGTATGGTTTGTCAGAGGCGAGGATCTGATCTAGCCATGCCTCGTTAGATTCGTTGCCTGTAAACAGAGCAATGAACGATTTTTTCGGCATCTTGGCGATTTCGACCGCTGATTTCATGATCAAACGTTCTTGGGTACGAACGCGATCCATTGCCGTGCGAAGCTCGTTAACCAGATGATCAAACTGCTTTGGTGTGAGACGGAATTCTTTGAATACTTCCAGCATCACTTCATGCGCTTGAGCAACCTGAGCGCTGTCGTAGCCGTGCTCGTTGATAGCAAGCTGAACGTTCTGGTAGCTGTTACGCAGTTGTGAGAACTTCTCAAGCGCCACTTCAGGATCGATGCCGATCTCTTCATCAGAATCTGAGTTTGAATCGTCGCCGTCTTCATCCTCGTCTTCATCGTCGTCTATATCGTTGCTGTCTTCATCTTCCAGATCCGCTTTGGTCAGCTCAGAGCCGATGTGTGTTGCGGTTGGCGCTGCGGTTTCGTCAGCGTTAGGATCGACAAAGCCACTGATAAGGTCGGTCAGACGAAGCTCTTCCGCCTGAAC
This sequence comes from Vibrio navarrensis, assembly GCF_015767675.1. Taxonomy (NCBI): domain Bacteria; kingdom Pseudomonadati; phylum Pseudomonadota; class Gammaproteobacteria; order Vibrionales; family Vibrionaceae; genus Vibrio; species Vibrio navarrensis. The sequence goes on from NZ_CP065217.1 coordinate 419,934, forward strand.
TTTATCAAATTGCTCAAGGATGTAAGGAATGGTACCTGGGTATTCGGCAACCGAAGATTGTACTTGGTTGATACCATCTTCAATGCGTTTAGCGATGTCAATTTCGCCTTCGCGTGTTAGTAGTTCTACCGTGCCCATTTCGCGCATGTACATACGCACGGGATCCGTGGTACGGCCAATTTCGCTTTCTACACTCGAAAGTGCAGCCGCTGCCGCTTCGGCTGCGTCTTCATCGGTAATGTTTGTTTCATCACTCAATGACAGGTCATCAGCATCAGGAGCAGTTTCTACTACTTTGATGCCCATGTCGTTGATCATCTGAATGATATCTTCCACCTGCTCGGAATCGACGATCTCAGCAGGTAGGTGGTCATTTACTTCGGCGTAGGTCAGATAGCCTTGCTCTTTGCCACGAATGACAAGTAGTTTTAGCTGTGACTGCGGATTATGATCCATAGACGGTATCCAACTTCGTAATCTGGTGAAGGAATTAGTATGCGAAATGCAAACCACTAACTATAGCAAATAAAATCGTTGCTGACTAATTAAACAGGGTTACGCTTTTAAATCTAGCATCAGCGCTAGCAGCTCCCTTCTTTCATCGGCTGATAAGCCGATACTTCTATCTTTTGCCTGCAGGTTTTCAATTTGCTTTTCGATGCACTGGGCAAGAATTTTATCCAGTGAATCCAAAAATATATCTTCTTCGTTATCTTCATCGAGTGGGATTTCCCAGCTCGCAAGACGAGACAGAAGGGTCTCATTCTGGCTACCACGCCAGCTTTCTAACAATTGGCCCGTAGTGATATTGGGACGTGTTTGACATTTTTCAAGCACTTCTATCAATAAACTTAAGCCGGGTATGGTTAAGTGAGCGACTGAGCTTAGGTCTGGCACTAATTGAGCAAAATCTGGGCGCTGGATTAACAAGGCGATGACTTCACGCATCGGAGTTCGCTTCAGCTCTCGGTGAGGCTGCGGCTTCTGTTCGCTTTGAGCTTGGCGCGCAATGAGTTGCTGCAATTGACGCTCATCAACCAAACCAAGCCGACGTCCCAACAATTCTCTCAAGTATAGACGTAAAGTTCCGCCTGGCACTTTATCAATTAATGGAACAGCGAGTGTACTGAGTTTTGCCATGCCCTCTTTGCTGCTCATGTCCACCTGTTGAGCAAGGGAGCTAAACATAAACTCGGACAATGGCGTGGCGCTGGCAACTTGTCGCTCGAACTCTGCTTTTCCAAATTGGCGGATGTAAGAATCCGGGTCTTCGCCATCCGGTAGAAACATGAACTTAAGTTGTCGCCCATCGGTAAGGTACGGCAGGGCGTTTTCCATTGCGCGCCAGGCCGCTTCTCTGCCTGCGCGGTCTCCATCATAGCAACACACCACTGTGCTGGTTTGTCTGAACAACACTTGCAGGTGATCGCCAGTGGTGGAGGTGCCAAGGGACGCGACGGAATAATCTACGCCATATTGCGCCAAGGCGACAACATCCATATAGCCTTCGACCACCAAAATTTGTGGTGGCTCGCGATAGGCTTGCAACACTTCATACAGGCCGTAGAGTTCTTTGCCTTTGTGGAAAATCGGTGTTTCAGGCGAGTTGAGGTATTTTGGCGTACCTTCGCCAATCACTCGCCCACCAAAACCAATGACTCGACCACGGCGATCGCGGATGGGGAACATCACTCGGCCGCGAAAACGGTCGTATCGATTGCCTTTGTCGTTTTCGATCAACATGCCGCCTGAAACCAACATCTCTTGAGCTTCATTGTGTTGGCCGAAGTTTCTGCGCACCAAATCCCACTCATCGGCGATGTAACCGATGCCAAATTTCTGCACTATTTCGCCCGAGAGGCCACGATTTTTCAGATAATCAATCGCTACTTTGCCTGTAGGCTGTTTGAGTTGGCCACGATAAAACTGTGCGATGCTCGCCATCAAGTCATACAAGCTGCGTTTTTCGCTGCTGCTGGCTTGAGGGGCTTGGCTAAAGCGTCCACTACCTTGAGCGCGCTGTTCTCTCGGGACATCTAAACCGAGATAAGAGGCGAGTTCTTCAATGGCTTCAACAAACTCAAGTCGCTCGTATTCCATCATGAAGTCGATGGCGTTACCGTGCGCACCGCAGCCGAAACAGTGGTAAAACTGCTTTTCCTGACTGACGCTGAACGAGGGGGTTTTCTCGTTGTGGAAAGGGCAGCAAGCCCCATAGTTCTTGCCTTTTTTCTTAAGTTTCACCCGTGCGTCGATGATGTCGACGATATCAAGTCGAGCAAGAAGGTCATCGATAAAACTGCGTGGGATGTGTCCTGCCATAAAACCTAATGAAAAAGAGAAGGGTAGATACAAACAAGCCGTGCGTTCCAAAGGATAGCACGGCTTGTTGCAAACAGGTGCGGGTTTTAAGCCAGTTTAGCGCGAACTAAACCGCTCACTTTACCCATATCTGCACGACCTTGAATTTGCGGTTTTAGCACAGCCATCACTTTGCTCATGTCTTGCATGCCCGCAGCGCCAGATTCAATAACGGCAGCTTCAACAAGCGCGGTTACTTCGTCTTCGCTAAGCGGTTGTGGCATGAACTCTTCAAGCACAGTAATTTCGGCTTTCTCCGCATCGGCCAAGTCTTGACGACCTGCCGCTTCAAACTGCGATACAGAGTCGCGACGTTGTTTAACCATTTTGGTCAGCACGGCGAGAATGTCGTCATCGCTCAGAGTGATCTGATCGTCAACTTCACGTTGCTTAATGGCTGACAAGGCTAAACGGATTGTGCCAAGGCGCTGTTTGTCCTTGGCTTTCATCGCTAATTTTTGCTCTTCTTTGAGAGTGTCAATCAGAGCCATAACTAAATTCCTTAACCAGGAGCTCAGTTATTAGTACAGGCGAACGCGACGAGCGTTTTCGCGAGCTAGCTTCTTAGCGTGACGCTTTTGAGCTGCTGCTTTAGCGCGTTTGCGAACTGTAGTTGGTTTTTCGTAGTGCTCACGACGACGCACTTCAGAAAGGATACCTGCTTTTTCGCAAGAGCGCTTGAAACGACGTAGAGCAACGTCGAACGGTTCGTTTTCACGTACTTTAACTACTGGCATATGCCTTTCACCTCAGGGGTTATTCGTTAGCGCTGGTAATAAACAGACAAATCACTAGCGATTGGTCTCTAACCAGCTTGATCAAAAATGGTGCGGAATTTTAATCCGATCACAATGGCTTTGTAAAGCCTTTTGTCGACTATTGTCTGTACAAAATTTGTTTGTCAGAGCCCAGCGAGGTAATATGTCGCCAATTTTCAATTAGCACTAAGCATACCGAGAACACCATGCGCATTATCGGCATTGAAACCTCCTGTGACGAAACAGGCATCGCCATTTATGACGACGAGAAAGGCTTGCTAGCCCACCAACTCTATAGCCAGATTAAACTGCACGCCGATTACGGTGGTGTGGTGCCTGAGCTGGCCTCCCGTGATCATGTAAAAAAAACCATTCCGCTGATCAAAGAAGCGCTCAAGGAAGCCAATCTGACCGCAAAAGAGATTGATGGTGTGGCGTACACCGCAGGCCCAGGTCTGGTTGGTGCGTTATTAGTTGGCGCGACGATTGGACGCAGCCTCGCTTACGCGTGGGGCGTGCCCGCCGTGCCCGTGCATCATATGGAAGGCCATTTGCTTGCGCCAATGTTGGAAGAGAACCCGCCGCCGTTTCCGTTTGTGGCGGTGTTGGTTTCTGGTGGTCATTCGATGATGGTGGAAGTTAAAGGCATCGGTGAGTACAAAATCTTAGGCGAATCGATCGATGACGCAGCAGGTGAAGCATTCGATAAAACCGCCAAGCTGATGGGGCTGGACTATCCAGGGGGGCCGTTATTGTCCAAGTTGGCGGAAAAAGGCACTCCAGGTCGATTTAAATTTCCCCGTCCCATGACAGATCGCCCAGGGTTAGACATGAGTTTTTCAGGTCTTAAAACGTTCACCGCCAATACCATTGCGGCCAACGGGGATGATGAGCAGACTCGTGCCGACATCGCCTTGGCGTTTGAAGAGGCGGTGTGTGAAACCTTGGCGATAAAATGCAAACGTGCTCTTGAGCAAACGGGCATGAAGCGTATTGTGATTGCGGGCGGGGTGAGTGCCAACAAACGCTTGCGCGCTGAGTTAGCAAAATTGGCTAAGAAAATAGGCGGTGAAGTCTATTATCCGCGCACCGAATTTTGCACCGACAACGGAGCGATGATCGCCTATGCCGGTATGCAACGTCTGAAAAACAATGAAGTGTCAGATTTAGCGGTTGAGGCGCGTCCGCGCTGGCCGATCGATACACTGACGGCAATTGAACAATAACAGAGACAAACGGTCGCAAAGGCGGCCGTTTTTATCAGTCAAAAGGGTAATAAATGAAGACATTCGAGATTGATGGTCACCAGATGGCGTATCAGGATGTGGGCCAAGGTCCTGTTTTGCTGTTTGGTCATAGCTATTTATGGGACAGCGAAATGTGGGCACCACAAATTGAGTGGCTAAGCCAATCCTATCGCTGCATCGTGCCTGAACTGTGGGCGCACGGGCAATCACAGGCGGCGCCAGCGAACTGCCATTCATTGGGTGATTACGCGCGTCATGTGTTGGCCTTGATGGACCATTTAGCCATTGAGCAGTTTTCTGTTGTTGGCTTATCCGTCGGCGGCATGTGGGGGGCGGAGTTAGTCTCGCAGGCACCTGCGCGGGTCAAGTCTTTGGTACTGATGGATACCTTTATTGGTCTGGAACCTGAAGTGACGCATAAAAAATATTTCTCCATGTTAGACGCTATTAGCCAAAGCCAACTGGTGCCGCCACCAATAGTTGAAGCGGTGGTGCCGCTGTTTTTCGCCAACGATGCGAAAGAGAAAAATCCTCAGTTGGTTGATGATTTTACACAAAAACTTGCCTCTCTTTCCGGAGAACAAGCGGTGCAAGTAGCAAGAGTGGGACGCATGGTATTTGGTCGCAGAGATGTGATTGAAGATGCTGAGAACTTTGCCTTGCCGACGCTTATTGCTGTGGGTAGAGAAGATAAGCCGCGTCCGGTGTTCGAGTCCTATCTGATGAAAGATGTGATCACGGCTAGCCAATTAATCGAGATCCCCAATGCAGGCCACATTAGCAATCTGGAGCAGCCAGAGTTTGTTAACCGTATGCTGAGCGATTTTTTTGCGCAGGTTTATGCCTAAATGTGTCAAAAGCAGCGGGCTGATGTTGAGGTCGCTGCTTTAAATCGTTGTTGAGCATCCGTGATTACGGTTTGGGGAAAGGCAATTTTTTTTCGCCGATTTTCGGCTCTTCACCAGTAAAAAGGCGGCGGATATTTTGATGATGGCGCAGCACAATCAAGCAGCACAGCATGCCGACAGGTAAGGTGTAATGAGGTTTGATCATCCACGTATAAAATGGTGCAAGCAGTACGGTGATGAGCGCGGCCAGTGAAGAATAGCGAAACAGCAATGCCACCGTCAGCCAAGTGACCATGATCATCGCAGTCAAATCAAGGCCGATGGGCGCGATCGCGCCAAGTGCGGTAGCCACACCTTTACCACCTTGAAAATGAAAGAAAATTGGGTACATATGGCCTAAACAAGCCGCAATGGCAATCACGCCAAGTAAGATGGGGTCGATACCGAAGTAGTAACCGCTCCACACCGGAATGGTGCCTTTGAGCATGTCACAGAGCAAAACAGCGGCTGCGGCACCTTTTCCGCCAATGCGCAGCACATTGGTCGCGCCAGGGTTATTGGAACCCACACCTCGTGGATCAGGCAATCTTAGCAGACGACAAATCAGTACCGCACTGGAGACAGAGCCCAGTAGGTAGGCGATGATGGTCATTGTCACTGCCAGTGCGTCCATGTGAGTACCTAAATATTTGGAAATTAATGCTCATTTTTCGCGTAGTTGCTATCATAGCGCGATTGCGAAAATAATACGATGAATTTACCCCAAACGGGTATCCGACCTCTAATAAGGACAGAACATGGCGCTGGACAAAGTGTTTATTGAACAGTTGGAAGTGATCACCACCATAGGTGTGTACGACTGGGAGCAGGAGATCAAACAGAAGCTGGTGCTGGATATTGAGATGGCTCACGACAATCGCCCTGCTGGCAAAAGCGACGATGTGTGTGACGCGCTCGATTACGCCAAAGTGAGCGAGGCCGTGCTGACACATATCGAAGGTGGTCGTTTTCTGTTGGTCGAACGTGTCGCCGAAGAAGTGGCTGAGTTGATCATGAGCCGTTTTAACGTCCCTTGGATTCGTATCCGTCTGGCCAAGCCCGGAGCCGTGCCACAGGCACGCGCGGTGGGCGTTATCATTGAACGAGGTCAGGCATGAACACCGCGTATATCGGCGTGGGTAGCAATCTAGAGCGAGAGAAACACGCCAGCGCAGCTTGGCAAGAGTTGGCGGCATTGGGCAGTGATTTACGCGTTTCGCCGATATACGAATGTGCTGCGGTCGGTTTTGATAGCCATCCTTTTTTTAACTTTGTTATTCAGCTCAATACTGACCTCGCACTGCCGGAGTTTGTCGCACGTTTGCGCGCGATCGAACATAAGTGGGGTCGAGATACGAATGCGCAAAAATTTCAAGATCGCACCTTAGATCTCGATATTGTGTTGTTTGGCGACTGCATTTGCGCGCAAAATCCGCAGTTGCCTCGCAGCGATATTTTTAAATATCCTTTTGTCATTCAACCTTTGTATGATTTGCAACCGGAGTTGACCATTCCGGGTGATGGCCGAACCGTCGAGCAAATTTGGCGCAGTGCAAAGGATCTCGACTCTTTGCAAAAAATTGATTTTTCATTATAAAAAACCGAGTAAACCATGAGTTATTTTGAAGCGTTTGTGTTGGCTTTGATCCAAGGCCTAACGGAGTTTTTGCCGATTTCCAGTTCGGCGCATTTAATTTTGCCCTCGGCGATTTTTGGCTGGGCAGATCAAGGATTGGCTTTCGATGTCGCTGTGCATGTAGGGACGTTGGCCGCAGTGGTCATCTACTTCCGCCATGAAGTGATCACGCTGTTTTCGGCTTTGTTCGCCTCCATTTTCAAAGGGGATCGCAGCAAAGAAGCGAAGTTGGCGTGGATGATCGTGCTGGCAACCATTCCTGCCTGTATTTTTGGCTTATTGATGAAAGATGTGGTTGAAGTTTACTTACGCAGCGCTTATGTGATCGCAACCACGACCATCATATTCGGCTTGTTGCTGTGGTGGGTTGATAAGAATGCCACGCTGCTCAATGATGAGTATCAAGCGGGTTGGAAAAAAGCGCTCTTTATCGGCCTTGCTCAAGCAGTGGCCATTATACCTGGCACTTCTCGCTCAGGAGCCACCATTACCGCAGCGCTTTATCTTGGTTTTACCCGTGAGGCGGCGGCGCGTTTCTCTTTCTTAATGTCGATCCCGATTATTACCTTGGCGGGTTCTTACCTTGGTTTGAAACTCGTCACTAGCGGTGAGCCTGTGCATGTTGGTTTCTTACTGACCGGGATTATCACCTCATTTTTCAGTGCTTATCTGTGTATCCATCTGTTTTTGAAGATGATCTCACGCATGGGTATGATGCCATTTGTGATTTATCGTTTGATTCTGGGCGTCGGTTTGTTTGCCTACCTGCTCAGCGCTTAAGTGTTTAGTTAGCTCAAGCTCAATGTAAAAGGCCCGCGGATTGCGATCCGCGGGCCTTTTTCTTGCACTCTATGGTCTGCTTTATGACACTAGCGGCCAAGCGCGTTAGCCACCGCTGCAATGCGCCGTTTTTCCAGTTCATCGCGAATCGCAGAACCTTTGAAACCCGCGTCGATCACCGTTTGCACCTCAACGGATAACGCGGCTTGGTATGCACGCATCATGAGTTCTGACTGCGGATAAGGTTCGTTCTCCAGCCCTTTTCTACCGGCATGATCCGCCTCGCAGCACAATAGGATTTCCTTTAATCGCTCCGCCTTGCGCCACACATCAAAACCATTGAGGATCTTGATGATGGTTGCTGGTTTAAGTTCAGCGGCGCGGTGAATGTTAGAGTGTTGCTGACAGACTAACAGCGCCAAATCGCGAAACTCATTGGGAATGCGCACTCTTTCACAAAGGCGTTGGATCAGTTTTTGTCCGGTGTGGCAGTGCAGCTTATGGCTTGGCCACTCCTCTTTGGGAGTCACGCCTTTGCCTAAATCGTGCACTTGCGCGGCGAAACGGACCACAGGCGATGGGCTGCGCCTGGCGGCTTGCTCAGCGACCAGTAAGGTATGAATGCCCGTATCAATTTCCGGGTGCCACTTTTCTGGCTGAGGCACGCCAAACAGAGCGTCGATTTCTGGCAGCACGACCGCCAAGGCGCCGCACTCTCGCAGTACTTGCAGAAAAACTTGCGGCGCGTCGCTATTGAGCGACTTGAACCACTCCTGCCAAACTCGTTCGGCAGTTAAGGCTTGCAGCTCACCGGATTCTACGATGTTTTTCATGAGCGCCATCGTCTCCTCGGCGACACGAAAACCCTGCGGCGCGAGTTTGGCGGCAAAGCGTGCCACGCGCAGAACGCGCAGCGGATCTTCGGTAAATGCGCTGGAGACATGCCTTAATAGTTTATCGGCGAGATCTTGCTGTCCGCCATAAGGGTCGATGATCTGGCCTTGCGCATCCATCGCCATAGCATTGATCGTCAGGTCACGACGCAGGAGATCTTCTTCCAAGGTCACCTCTGGCGAGAAAAAGCACTCAAAGCCTTTATAACCGGCCGAGGTTTTTCGTTCAGTACGCGCGAGGGCATATTCCTGTTTGGTTTTGGGGTGCAGAAATACCGGAAAATCGCTGCCAACGGCGGTGTAACCGGCACTGAGCATCGCTTCGGCGGTTGCGCCGACCACGACCCAATCGTTATCGTAAACCGGGATTTGCAGTAATTGGTCTCGGACTGCGCCACCGACTAAGTAAACTTCCACGTGTGACCTCGAATAATTGCTGATCTGACTGGACATTGTAGCAAGCAATGGTACTTTGCTCCCTATTGAAATGAGCCCGTTGCGTTTGGATTGTGTATGTATAAGGACTTTTTTGGCTTTTCCGAGTTGCCATTTTCGATTGTGCCGAACTCGCGTTATCTCTATTTGAGTCAACGTCATCGTGAAGCCATCACCCATTTACAGGCAGGACTGGGCGACGGTGGTGGTTTTGCCATGCTGACTGGCGAAGTGGGGACAGGCAAAACCACCGTGGCCAAATCGATGTTGGCGAACTTAGGTGAAAATAAATGCGCCGCGCTGCTACTCAATCCGACCTTCTCCAGCTTGGAACTGCTCGAAGCGATTTGTGATGAGTTCAATCTCAGCTACCCGCAGCAGGCGAGCCTCAAGCAACTCCATCAGATCATCCATCAGTTTTTATTGCGAAACCACCAGATGGGAAGGCAAACACTACTGGTGATCGATGAAGCGCAACACCTCGCGGTGGAGGTATTGGAACAACTGCGCCTGCTCACCAACTTAGAAACCGAGAGCAGTAAATTGCTCAAAGTGTTGCTGGTCGGACAGCCTGAGCTACAAAAGCTGCTGCAAACTACCCAACTGCGTCAATTAGCCCAACGCATTACGGGCCGCTACCATTTGTTACCCTTGGATGAGCGAGAGACGGCCGACTACATCGCTTTTCGTCTGCATACCGCCGGAGGTGACAAGCAACTGTTTGACCGCAGTTCGACCACGTTGATTGCCAAATACAGTCACGGTATTCCGCGTTTGATTAACTTGATTTGCGATAAAGCGCTGCAATTGAGTTTCTACCAAAGTACGCTGCTGGTGTCCAAAACCAATGTGCATAAAGCGTGTGAAGAGGTGATGCAGTTTCAGGCGCAAATCTATCAGCAGCCACAAATAGGCCGCTCCACAACAAGATGGGCAAAAAGTGCCGTGGCGCTGAGCGTCATCGCGCTGCTGGCAAGCGGTGGTTACTGGTACACCACGCAGCTAAGCCCAAATCAAGCCGCAGTGGCTAGCGATGTTGAGCCCGATGCACCAAGCAGCGCTCTCGTGATTGAACAAGCGCCGTCAGAGGATATCGTCGATTTGCTAATGGTTCGGCAAGATCCGCAGCAGGCGCTAAGTGAGCTGTATCAAGTGTGGGGATATCAGGCGAGTGAGCAAGACAGCTTGTGTCTTAATGCACCATTGTCGGTATTTCGTTGTGCTCGCTTGCAGAGTAATTGGCAGGAGATAGTGCAGGCCAACCGTCCAGTGGTGTTAACGCTACAGCAGCAGAATCAGCGTGGGTATGTGGTGCTTTGGCGCGTGCAGCATGAGTGGGCTGAGGTGCTCAATGGCGATGCGCGCCTGCGAGTACCAGTGAGCGAACTGCTCACTTTGTGGCGCGGAGAAACGATGGCTATTTGGCGTGCGCCGCTGCGTGACACCTTAAAGCTCAACATGAGCGGCGAAGCGATTGCGCAATTGGACCAGCTACTGGCGAAAGCGCTCAATGATGATCCGCTAGGCGGTGAGCACTTTGATAGCGCGCTGCAACGCCGTGTGGAATGGTTCCAACAGTGGCAGGGGATTGGTGTCGATGGCATCGCCGGGCCGAATACCTTGTCGCGTTTGCAGCAGTTAGTTCAATTGAGCGCGCCGAGTTTACAGCAAGGGGCTGAGTTAGACGAACAAGAGAAGGTGGCGCAACGCGTGAGCTATCCGCCGTTCGGTTATCTATCACCGTTACCCAGAACTTTTCCGCAGGCGTCGCTGGTAGAAGCCAAACCTACGCCTATACTGCTCACGCAAAATGCCTCTTCACCCGCGCAACCGAGCGTGGATAAGGCGCAAGACTTACTCGATAACTTAGATCTCTCAGGTTTTTCACCAGAATTGGCGATGAAAGTGGAAAGTGCGTTGGCATCGCCATCACCCGAACTCAGCCAGACAACACAAGGGGAAGTGCATTCGCTGGAAATGGAAGCGGCACGCTGGCGCGGGCGTTTACCGGCGCTGAATCTGCAATCGCATATTTACTCCAATGACAGCCAACGACGCTGGTTGAAGATCAATGGTACAGAGTATCGCCAAGGCGATTGGATTGAGCAGCAAGTCAAGCTGGTCGAAATTTTACCTCAGTCGATTGTGGTGGAGTTTGACGGTGAGAAGATCGCCATTCCGGCTCTGTATGAGTGGAAGGGATGAGCGTAGAGAAAGATAAAAATCAGGCCGCAATCGCGGCCTGAACGTTTCGCATTATGTCCAGCCTGACGGGGACTTCTTACGGCGTGGGATCAAGTGAGGCAAGATCAAGCCAAATAACAAACCACCACCCGCGACACCGCCGCCATACATAAAGTATTTCAATAGCAGATCGTCTTTCTGGGTATCCAGTTTGGCGCGCAGTTGGCGATTTTCCGTTTGAACAGCGGTGAGCTGCTCGCTGATTTCGCCATACTTCATCTCCAGTTCGGAAATTTGTTGATTACGGTTTTCCAGTGAATCGACCAAGCCCGCTTTCTCGGTGTCGGCACTTTGGCGCGCGTTGGCCAGTTGTGCTTTCACATCTTTAAGCTCTTTTTCCAGACGCGGAAGGCGAATCGCCATGCTTTCTTGGCGAGTGATAAATTTCGTTTGAACCCAGCCTTTACGGCCGCGTTCATCAACCACTTCGCTGTAGCCTGTCTCGCTGTTGCTTTGCAGCAGTTGTACTTTACTGCCTGCATCAATACTTCCGATGATGCGGAAAGTGTTGTTTGGTCCTGAGTGCATATAGGTAAACAGTTCATCTGCAATGTAGCGGTCTTGTGCGAAAAGTGACGGCACAGAAAAGACAGTCAGCAAAACCGTAACGATGAGTTTTTTCACAATAAATCCCTTAACGATTTCTTTAGAGTCGGCGATAAATGCCCCGATGGACGAATAGTAAAAAGTTTCCCAAACTCATGCAACAAAGAAGGGAGGCAAAGCCTCCCTTAATGTGCGTTTGAGTCAAATATGACAAGGTGCTTACAAAATCTGTCCTTGCTTTACATATTTCTGACGCTTTGTGTTAGCTAAAAGCCGCTTGCATCACATAGAAGAAGACGACCGCCAACAGGGCGCCCGCAGGCAGTGTGACCACCCAAGAAGCGACGATATTGCGTACAACGCCAAGGTTAAGTGCAGCGATACCACGTGCGAAACCGACACCTAGTACAGCACCGACAAGGGTTTGAGTGGTTGAAATTGGCAAGCCAGTGCCTGATGCCAGTACAACGGTTGATGCGGTTGCTAGCTGCGCGGCAAAACCACGACTTGGCGTGAGCTCAGTAATTCCTGTTCCGACAGTAGCCATTACTTTGTGACCAAGGGTTGCCAAGCCGACCACGATACCAAAACCGCCGAGAGGTAGGATCCACCAAGCAATCTGGCTTTTCGCCGTGATTTGACCCATGTGCTCAACGGTAGACACGACCGCAGAAAGAGGACCAATCGCGTTGGCTACATCGTTTGAGCCGTGAGCAAACGCCATGGCACAGGCGGTAATCACCATCAAGACGCTGAAAATGCTCTCTACGCCAGCAAAGCTGTGGTCATCTTCACGGTTGGCAAATTTCTTCTGGATATAAAGGTAACCGCAGACCATCACGAGGGCAGAAACGGCGACCGAGGCCATCCACGCTTCAGAGCTGCTAAGGTGCAAACCCACGTGCTTGAGGCCTTTTTTGATGGTTACCAGCGCGATCACCATGGTGGTGATGAACATGTAAACCGGAACGAAGCGCTTCGCGTTTAGCAGAGGTTTTTCGGTATCGAAGATCAGACGCTGCGCGCTGACGAAGATAAGATAAGCAAAAAAGCCTGAGATAAGCGGAGTGATGATCCAACTGCCGACAATGCCTTTGACACTGCTCCAGTCAACCGCTTCGGTGCCTACAGAAACACAGGCAAAACCAATGATGGCACCAATAATCGAGTGGGTGGTAGAAACAGGCCAACCCATGTAAGACGCCAGCAACAGCCAGCTACCCGCCGCCAAAAGAGCGGACATCATGCCAAAAACCAGAATGTCGGGCTTGTCGGCAAAAAGAGACGTTTCGATTACACCTTTACGGATAGTGTCGGTTACTTCACCGCCTGCAAGGTATGCGCCCGCAAATTCAAATATCATCGCAATGATGATGGCTTGTTTTACGGTAAGTGCTTTCGAGCCGACTGAGGTGCCCATGGCGTTGGCAACGTCATTTGCACCAATACCAATCGCCATCATAAATCCGAAAGCCGCTGCAACAAGAATCAGGACCGTGCCGTAGTTCGCAAGGATATCCATCGTAATACCTAGTTGATTTATAACAAGCGGAGCAAAATCAAACATGCGTTTGTCCTGTTTCGGCCTTTTGCTGTGATGACCAAAACAGGTTTGACTATGCTCTTTGTTATTTTTCGTTTACTTAATGTTTTAAGATCGAGATAGCATCAATTCCAGACGTGCGCCTACGCGCTGAGCCTGGTCTGCAATACCGCCAACCCATTCGAAAATCTTGTATAGGAACATGACATCGATAGGGTTCATCTCCGATTCAATGGCCATCAGCTGCTGACGTAGAGTGATTTGCATCGCGTCGGTATCGTCTTCGATAACATCCAGCTGATGGATCATCTCAGCGACCAGAGTCACTTCACGGCCTTTAAATCCGGTTTCGAGGAGTTCATCAAGCTCGTTGATGACGTTTTGAGCCTGGTTAGCGGCATCAAGACAACGTTGAACGTAAGCGATGAAATTGGATTGGAGTGCTTCAGGAATCACCAGTTTGCGACCATAGGCGCGACCTGCGATGTCCTTTGCCAGATTGGCCAGTTTGTCTTGCTGAGTGAGGAGCTCCAGCATGTCGGTACGATCGACCGGTAAGAACAAACCGCGAGGAAGTTTGAGACGAATTTCTCGTTTCAGGACGTCCGCTTCTTTCTCAAGATGAGAGATTTGTGCGCGAATTTCCGCTGCTTTTTCCCAATCGCCCTCTGAACAGACTTCAAAGAACTTGATTAGGTGTGAGCAACACTCGTTGACACAAACCACGTGACGCTGCAAAGGCTTTATAGGGGACTTTGCAAATAACCCCATAATTGTATTTACTGGCATGGTCATTCAACCTAATAACTATAACCTTAAAAGAACATACACCATTTCATGGTGAAATGTTGAGCGATGGCTATAAAGGCGCGCATGTTAACGCATTCAATCCAGCATTAAAACTGTTTTAGATCATCTCTAGTGCGATATTTCTTTCTTGCCCCATAAGAATTTAGGCAATATCCTGTTCCAGTCTGCTTTGAAAGGTATAACTATGGAAACCGAGATAGAACTGAAGTTTTTTGTTTCTCCTGAATTTTCAGAAACTTTGCGAGAAAAAATCGCCGAAACCAAAGTGCTTCAGCACAGTTGTCGAGATCTGGGTAACACCTACTTTGACACCCCAGACAACTGGCTTCGTCAACACGATACAGGCTTAAGGATACGCCGTTTCGATGACGTTTTTGTTCAGACTGTCAAAACAGCCGGACGCGTCGTTGCAGGCTTACACCAACGTCCCGAATACAACGCAGAACATAACTGCAATATCCCCGACCTCTCACTGCATCCACTTGATATCTGGCCGCAAGGCAAAGAGATTGAAACCTTGCAAGCCGAATTGATGCCGCTTTTTTCCACCAACTTTAGCCGTGAACAGTGGCTAATTGGTATGCCGGATGGTAGCCAAATCGAAGTGGCGTTTGACCAAGGGTTGGTCAACGCACAGGACAAAGAAGACACGATTTGTGAAGTGGAACTGGAGCTCAAATCTGGTCAGACCGACGCACTGTTTACCTTGGCTCGTTTGCTGTCTGAATCGGGTGGTATGCGTCTTGGTAACTTAAGTAAAGCAGCCAAAGGCTATCGCCTCGCGCAAGGTTATCAAGGCGATGAGGTGAAATCGCTCAGTTTGGTCGATACAGGCAAGCTCGATAACGTTGAGTATTGTCTGATCAATTCACTGGAGCATGCGCTGTCGCACTGGCACTACCACGAACAGATTTACGTTGAGCGCGAATCAGTGGAGGCTCTGCGCGAAATCAATCATGCCATCAGCTTTATTCGGCAAACGTTAACCATTTTTGGCGGGGTTGTGCCGCGCCGCGCCAGCGCCATTTTGCGCCAAGAGCTGAAATGGTTGGAAGAAGAGCTGGCGTGGTTGGGCGAGCATGCGCATTTAACCGAACTTCTGGAAGACAAAGGTCATGTGCTGCGCAAGCTGGACGCACGTAAATTTCTCGTCGCTGAGCTCACTCAGCAACTTGACAACCTGCCGGATCGTGAAGAGATGCTGCGTCTATTAACCAGTGCGCGTTACACCGGCTTGTTGCTTGATTTGAGCCGCTGGATTCTAACTCGTGGCTGGCAGCCGTTTTTGGATGACAAAGCGCGTGAGCAGATGGCAAGTTCGGTCAAAGAGTTTTCCGTAACGCAGTTGGACAGAACTTGGGCCGAGTTGATGGAAGCGTTTCCCGCCGAGCAAGAGATGCCGGCGCAGGCGTATATTGATCAACGCTATCGCTTAGCGCGCAATCTTTACACTGGGGTTGGCTTTGCCAGCCTTTACGATGCCGAAGAGCGTAACGGTTTTCGTATGCCTTGGGCCGATCTGATCCACGGTATTGATGATCTCCTCATGCTGCGCCACTTGCATCCTTTGTGTGAGAAGCTGGAAGCGGAAGAGCGCGAGCAATTAGAGCGCTGGTTGCTGCGTCAGGAACGCTCCATCTTGCACGCGATGGATCAAACGCGCGCCATCGGCATTGAAGCAGAACCTTACTGGCGACGCTAACTGGGTTGTTTAAGAAAATAGGGCATTTGCCCTATTTTTTTATCTGCTGTTCCAGACGCTCAAGCCGATTGAGGATCTCTTCTTGGCGCTGCAACATCGTCTCTAGCATCTTCTCTTTATTTATAGAGCGGGAAGTTTGCTGGTGGGTCGGGCTGGTGAGTAGCGAGGTGATAAGGCCGGAGATCATGCCAAACAGCCCTACACCGCAGAGGATTACAATCACTGCGACGATCTTTCCCCCATCAGTCACTGGGTAATGATCGCCATATCCGACGGTGGAGATGGTGACAAACGCCCACCACAACGCATCAATGCCCGTCTGAATATTCGCCCCTTCCTCCTTGCCTTCCATAAAAAGCACCAGACCCGAGCCGAGCATCACCAGCACCACCATCAAGAGTAAAATAGAAGCTAACGTCGTCTCTTTACGATTATTTTTCAGTTGCTTAAAAACGGAGTGGGATGAGCGCAGCACCAAAATGACGCGCAGAATGTGAAACAGCCTGGCAAAGCGCAGTGGCTCAACTAATGGGATGCTGGCGAGAAAATCGATCCAGTGAGTTTTCATAAAATTGCGCTTGTCTGTGGCGCGGATCAAATCTACGCTCAGTTGTAGCAGGAAAATGCTACAGATTATGAAATCCAGTCCGATAAGGATTTGGCGAGTTTCTTTATCGATTGGAAAGAACAACAAGCCAGAGATCACAAATAGCGCCATAAAAGACAAGATTAGTGATAACAGACTCATAGGTTTGGTGCTGTCTTTGATATCATTGCTATTCATACGGGGCTCGAAATAAATAGATTGGCTCAAGTTTTTGAGAGTCAGCGCATTTGGTTGCTCGGGCAACACGCTTCGAAATAGGACTATAAAAGACTTGGTGGAGAACTGACAATGGAAAAGCTGGCGTTTAAACCCTGGGAAAGGGTGATTTCAGACATTCGCCTGGTTCCCAAGATGGTCATGCTGATGGTGTTCAGTACGATCTTAATCGTGGGGAAACAGCTGTGGGATGCGAGTACTTTTTATCAAGCCTTGTTGGCAGCAACGCAGAATGAGCAGCTTGCGCAACATCATTATGATGCTTATTTAGTGCAAGTTGCTTGGCAAACCGCACTGTTGATTGTGTTGTTTATTGTTCTATTGATGGCGGCAGCGAGTGTGATGCTGCGTCAGACTCGTTACCTCAATGATGCCATTAAGCTCATGGCGCAGAAGAACCTCTCCGTTCCCTTCGGTATGGAGTGTAAAGATGAATACGGTGACGTGGCGCGTGAGCTGGAGAAGGCCCGTAAACAGTTACACGATGTGATCCAAACCCAGATCAACGCCTCCGATGAGCTTGCAGGGCTGACCGAAGTGATGACGCTGAGTATGTCGGAGACCAAAGAGTCTGCCCAAGAAGAGTTCAATGAAATTGACCAACTGGCCACGGCAATGAGTGAGATGACGTCTACGGTACAGACGGTGGCCGAGCATGCGCATAATGCCTCTTCACTGACTGAACTGGCGTCAGAGCAGGCGAAAAAAGGCCAGCAATTCCTCAAAGGCACCGTGAATAAGATGAGCCAACTTTCCTCCGATATTTCGGCGTCGGCGCAAGCGGTGAACCAAGTTGAAGAGCGTGTGGATGCGATTGGCAGTGTTGTTGGCACCATTCAAGGCATTTCTGAGCAAACCAACCTGCTGGCATTGAACGCGGCGATTGAAGCGGCGCGTGCTGGTGAGGCTGGGCGCGGGTTTGCAGTGGTTGCTGACGAAGTACGTAACCTAGCGCAGCGGACTCAGCAAGCGACGGTAGAGATTCAAGATATGATCTCGCAGTTGCAAAGCAGTGCGACTTCGGCGGTTGAGTTGATGGAAAAAAGTGTGGTTGAGGCGGCTGAAGGGGTCGAGTTGGTTTCTAATGCGGGTCACGAGCTTGACGGCATCGTGGGTCAAGTCACCCAAATTAATGAGATGAATCTGCATATTGCCACCGCAGCAGGTCAGCAAAGTAGCGTCGCGGCCGAGATGGATCAGAACCTCACCAATGTACGGGAACTGGTGGAAGCCTCGGTGGTGGTGGTGAGTGAACTCCTTGAGACCTCGGAAATCATGCAAAACAATGCCGAAGAGCTGGATAAAAAGATCAAGTTATTCCGCGTCTAACACACCGAGAAAAAGCTGAGAAAAAAGCCGAGAAAAAAGAGAGAACGCCCACATTGTCGATGTGGGCGTTTTTTATGGCTGCAACTCTGATATAAATAGCACAAAGTAAAACATTACAAGGAAGAATCATGCACTTGCCTTCGTCATTACAGCCTGTCGCAGAACGGGCGATGCAAAGCGCCCAACAAGCGGGCTACCTCGAGCATTGGTCGGCGGAGTTTACTGAACACTATCGCTATGTCGCAGGACTCAGCCCTTTTATCGTCGAGGCGCTGCAGCGCGATAGTGTGCTTGCCAAGCAACTGCCGACGATGTTGGCGGATGTGAGCCGTCAGGAATCTTACCGCGCTCAATTGGCGGCACAGCTGGCGGAGTGTCGTGACGAAGCAACCGGACAGCGCGTACTGCGTCAGTTTCGTAATCGTGAGATGGTTTACATCGCTTGGAAAGACTTCAGCCAAAGTTGGAGTTTGCAAGCGTCACTGAGCCATCTTTCCCAACTGGCCGAGGCGATGATTTTTGAGACTTACCAGTGGCAATACGCTTTGTGCTGCCAAGAGTGGGGAACGCCGACCAATGCGGCGGGTGAAGCGCAGCCGATGTTGATCATCGGCATGGGGAAACTGGGCGGAGGCGAGCTCAATTTTTCATCCGATATCGATCTGATTTTCACTTATCCGGAAAACGGAGAGACCCAAGGCGCACGGCGTAGCATTGCCAACGCGCAGTTTTTTACCCGCCTTGGCCAGCGGATCATCAAAGCGCTCGATCAACAAACCTTTGATGGCTTTTGTTATCGGGTGGACATGCGTTTACGCCCCTTTGGTGAGAGTGGCCCACTGGTGATGAGTTTTGCTGCATTGGAAGATTACTACCAAGAACAAGGGCGTGATTGGGAACGCTACGCGATGATCAAAGCGCGCGTGATGGGACGGGAGATGTACCCGCAGTATCAAGAGCTGCGCCAGATGCTGCGTCCTTTTGTCTTCCGCCGTTACATTGATTTCAGCGCGATTCAATCGCTGCGGCGGATGAAGTCGATGATCAGCAGCGAAGTGCGCCGCCGGGGTTTGACCAACAACATCAAGCTCGGTGCTGGCGGCATCCGCGAAATCGAATTTATCGCTCAGGTCTTTCAATTGATCCGCGGCGGGCGCGAACCCAGTTTACGCAAGCGTGGGCTCTTGACCACACTGGAAGCGGTTGCCCAACTGCAACTGCTGACTCAAGAAGAGGTCAGCAGCCTGACGCTGGCCTATCAGTTTTTGCGCCGTTTGGAAAACTTACTGCAAGCCATGGCCGACAAACAGACGCAAACCTTGCCAGAAAGTGAATTGGAGCAACTGGCTCTTGCTACGGCGATGGGGTATACCAGTTGGCCAAGTTTATTGCTAGAGGTCAATCACCACATGGCGGCGGTGCATCAAGTGTTTGAAACCTTGATCGGTGATGATGAAGAGGAAGTGAGTCCGGTAGCGCACCACTTCAGCGAGCTATGGGACATGGCTCACAACCCAGAAGTGATTGAACAGATTCTGCAAAGCGATCTCTCCCTTGCCGACCCCGCCACCGTTGCCCAGCAAGTGATTCAATTTAAAGCCGATCTGGCGAAAAAGACCTTAGGACCGCGTGGACGCGATGTGCTCAATCACTTGATGCCGAAAGTGTTTAGCGCGGCTTTTGCTCATCCTGAAGCGCAATTTGGTTTACCGCGGGTGTTTTTCTTATTGCACAGCATCGTCACCCGCACCACGTATCTGGAACTGCTGGACGAGCACCCAGCTGCGTTAACGCAGTTGGTGCGCTTGTGCACCGCCAGCCCGATGATTTCACAGCAGTTAGCGCGTTATCCTATCTTGCTCGACGAGCTTATCGACCCGCAGCAGCTGTATAACCCCATTCCTCTGGAATCCTATCGCACCGAGCTGCGTGATTTCCTCGCCCGTATTCCCGAAGAGGATATGGAGCAGCAAATGGAAGCGCTGCGCCAGTTTAAACAGATCTGCATTTTACGCATTGCAGCGGCCGACATCGCAGGTGTATTGCCGGTAATGAAAGTGAGCGATCACTTAACCTATTTGGCCGAAGCGATTGTTGAAGCCGTTGTCCATCAAGCTTGGCAACAAGTGGCGGAAAAATATGGTGAACCAACCCATTTGAAAGAGAGAGATGGCAAAGGTTTTGCGGTGGTCGGCTATGGCAAAGTGGGGGGCTGGGAGTTGGGGTACAACTCCGATCTGGACGTGGTTTTCCTCCATGACTGCCCAACCAATGTCTATACCGATGGCAAAAAGGAGATCGATGGACGCCAATTTTACTTGCGTCTGGCGCAGCGCATTATCCACATTTTCTCGACTCGTACTGCGTCGGGCATTTTGTATGAAGTGGACACGCGCCTGCGCCCGTCCGGTGCATCGGGTTTGCTGGTGTGCCCAGTGGATGCGTTTGATGAATACCAGCGCCAAGAAGCGTGGACTTGGGAGCATCAGGCGTTGGTTCGCGCCCGTATGATTTATGGTGATGACGAGCTCGCAGGCGAGTTTGCCCGTGTTCGCCACGAGGTACTGGCGTTGCCGCGAGATGAAAGCCAACTGAAAAAAGAAGTGGTGGAGATGCGAGTAAAAATGCGCGAACACCTGGGTGGTAAGAAAGCCGATCGCTTTATGCTCAAACAAGATCAGGGCGGGATCACCGATATCGAGTTCTTAGCTCAGTACTTGGTACTCAATTTCAGCGCGAGTAAGCCGAAAATGACGCGCTGGAGTGATAACGTGCGAATCTTTGAAACCTCGATTGCACAAGGCGTAATGAACGAATCACAGGCGCTGGCGCTAACGCAAGCCTACACGCGCATGCGTGATGAGATCCATAAACGCAATTTGCTTAATCTGGATGCGGATGTGGCTTTAGATAAATTTACCGCAGAGCGACAGGTAGTAATGGATGCTTGGCACGCGTTGCTGAGCTAGCACCTTCAACTATTTAGCCCGCAAAAGGGCTGTGCTAAACTCTGCGCAGCAAAAAATTTGGAGATCGACAATGAAACCTATCCTACCTGATTACAGCAATGCAGGCGTTCTGATCATCGGCGACGTGATGTTAGACCGCTACTGGTATGGACCTGTTAACCGCATTTCCCCAGAAGCGCCAGTGCCTGTAGTCAAGGTCGACAACAACGAAGAGCGTCCGGGCGGCGCGGCAAACGTGGCCATGAACATCGCCTCACTGGGTGGCCTTGCGCACATCGTTGGTCTGACGGGTGAGGACGAGCCGGCTAGAGTGCTGAAGGAAACCCTCAGTTCACTCAAGGTGAAGTGCGATTTTGTCTCTCTTCCTGACTACCCAACCATCACCAAACTGCGCGTAATGAGCCGTGGCCAGCAATTGATCCGCCTCGACTTTGAAGACAAGTTTGCCAATGTCGATCAAGAGTTGATCCTCTCGCGCATGGAGCGCACTTTGCCACAGGTGCAGGCCGTGATTCTCTCTGACTACGATAAAGGCGCGTTAGAGCACGTTGAAGCGTTGATCGCCAAAGCGCGCGCCGCCAATGTGCCGGTATTTATCGATCCTAAAGGCACTAACTTTGAACCGTATCGCGGCGCTACTCTGCTGACACCGAATATGTCGGAGTTTGAAGCGGTGGTCGGCAAAGTCACCTCCGAAGAGGATTTGGTGGCCAAAGCACTGGCGTTGATTGAGAAGTTTGATTTCTCTGCGCTGTTGGTAACTCGCAGTGAACACGGCATGACGTTAGTGCGTCAGGGGCAAAAGCCATTCCATCTGCCAACACAAGCCAAAGAAGTGTACGACGTGACAGGGGCTGGGGATACGGTAATCTCCGTTCTTGCTGCTTCGGTTGCGGCAGGTAAACCTCTGGAAGAGGCGTGTGCCCTAGCGAATGCCGCCGCAGGAGTGGTTGTCGGCAAACTGGGCACTTCGACCTTATCTACCATCGAGCTGGCCGAAGCGATTCATGGCAGCCGTGATACCGATTTTGGCGTGATTACCGAAGCAGCACTGATCGATGCCGTCAAAGCAGCGCAAGCTAAAGGCGAAAAAGTGGTGATGACTAACGGCTGTTTCGACATTTTGCATGCGGGTCATGTTTCCTACCTCAACAATGCCGCCAAACTGGGCAATCGCTTAATTGTGGCTGTGAATACCGATGAATCGGTGAAACGCCTCAAAGGGTCGGGTCGTCCGGTCAACCCAACCGATCGCCGTATGGCGGTCTTGGCCGGATTGGGCGCAGTCGATTGGGTGGTGCCTTTTAGCGAAGATACGCCGCAGCGTTTGATTACCGCGATATTGCCGGATCTGTTAGTTAAAGGTGGCGATTACAAACCCGAAGAGATTGCCGGTGGCGCAGAAGTGATTGCCGCGGGCGGCGAAGTGAAGGTACTCAACTTCGAAGATGGCTGCTCCACCACAGAGATCATCGATGCGATCAAAGGCGGCAAAGGTTAATCACCCGCCAAGATGAAGATCAAAAAAAGGGTTACTGGTGAGGTAACCCTTTTTATTTCGCACTTTCTTTTATTTCGCACTTTCGTTAAGCAAGCCAGTAGAGACACTGGCTCACCATGGGCGATTATTTTTCCGCAATCAAACCCGCATCCACATCGAGAATATCCTGTTCACTCAGGGTTCCTATGGCTTGGCGCAATTGAAGTACGCTCAGAATGTAGTTGTAACGAGCATCAGAGAGGTTTTTGTTGGCATCGTAGAGACGGCGAGTGGCGTCTAACACGTCAACGATGGTACGAGTACCCACATCAAAGCCCGCTTCGGTTGCTTCCAGAGCTGACTTCGCTGAGACAACGGATTGCTCATAAGCGCGTAGCGCACCGATTGAAGCATTGATGTTATTCTTCTGTGCGCGCACTTCTTTGACTACACCACGGTAAGTGGCTTCCAAATCTTGGCTGGTTGCTACGTAGTTGAACTCAGCTTGTTTGGTTTGTGAGGTGATATTACCGCCAGTGTACAGTGGCACATTCAGGTTAAGGCCAATATTAAAGTTGTTGGTTGTGCCGTCAGAATTTTCACTGCTACCAATATCGGCGTAGTTGTAGCCACCATCGAGCGTGAGAGAAGGCAGATGACCAGAGCTGGCCAGAGAGATGTTCTCTTTGGCGATGTCAGTGGCAATACGTGCTGACAGCAAGCTGAGGTTTTTCTCTTGCGCCTCTTCGATCAACGCTTCTGCAGGAGTGCTCGAGTGGCTAGCAGTGAAACGTTTGGTGTCCAGCACATTCAGGTTTTTGTGCTCTTGTCCTGTGATCTCACGCAGCGCTTCGTAGCTGTTGGTTAGGCTGTTTTCGGCCAACACTTCATCAGCCAACACGCCATCGTACTGCGCTTGCGCGTCGTGTACGTCGGTAATTGCGGACAGGCCCACTTCAAAACGCTGTTTTGTTTGTTCAAGCTGACGCGCAACGGCGGCTTTTTCTGCGCGGACAAAATCCAAGTTATCTTGCGCTTTAAGAACCGCAAAATACGCTTGTGCGACACGCAGGATCAAAGCTTGTTGTGTTGCCGCGTAAGAGGCATCCGCTTGACGAGCAGTTTTCTCTGCGTTGTCTAGCGTAATCCAAGAGGAACGCTTGTAGAGTTCCTGAGAAAAACTGATGCCTGCGGAGAGCGCATTTTGGTCATTATCACGTGAACCGCCCGCGTCTAAATCGGTATCCCCACGGGTCAGGTTATACCCAGCAGTCAAATTAATTTGTGGCAACAAGCTGCTGCGACTTGACGTGATCGCTTCAAAAGCAGCATCACGTTTTGCTTTGACACTCAGCAGTTGTGGATCGTTTTGTTTGGAGAGATCGTAAATCTCCGTAAGAGAATCAGCCCAAGCCGATGTGTTGAGGCCGCCGAGTACTGCACCAATAAGCAGTGGAAGCAGTTTTTTCATTTTTTCATTCCTGCCGTTTATAGTTTGATTAATTCCCAAGAGTCTAACCTAAGTTGCTGGATATTTATCCTAAATTCTGCATTTTTTCTAAATAATTGTCCACTTGTATAATAAAAAAGTTGTCGCTACTAAAAAATTTTAGAACAATTATATAAAAAGTTGAGCCAAGTCCTTTGAGTCATGTTTAAACAGTGAGTAAACTACAAGATTCACTCAGTGAGGTGTCCGATGCAACAGTATGACAATAAACCCGGTGTTTTTACTTCCAACGATGTAGACGTGCTGGCCAAAGAGACCTTATTTAAAGGCTTCTTCAAAATGGTGAAATACCGATTTCGCCACAAATTGTTTGCTGGCGGCTGGAGTAATGTGATCGAACGCGAAATGTTTGAACGTGGTCATGCTGCTGCAATGCTGCCTTATGATCCTGTGCGCGATGAAGTGGTATTGATTGAGCAGATCCGTGTCGGCGCCTTAGAGCACAACCATCCGTGGCAGATGGAAATCGTCGCAGGCATGATCGATCGCGACGAATCGGCTGAGCAGGTGGTACGTCGAGAGGCGGAAGAAGAAGCGGGGATTTCGGTCAAAAATATCCACGCTATCGTCTCTTACTACCCTTCTGCGGGCGGATGTTCTGAAAAACTGGATGTATTCATTGGTGAAGTTGATGCGTCTCAAGCATCTGGCATTCATGGTTTAGACTATGAAGATGAGGATATTCGTGTTCACGTGATGAGCCGCTCGCAAGCGTATGATTTAGTAAGAGAAGGTAAAATCGAGAACGGTGCCTCAATTATCGCTTTGCAATGGTTGGAGTTAAATCACTTGCAGGTAAAGTCGCAGTGGTTGGAGAAGGGTTGATGGTGCAGGTCGCAGTTAAAAAGCCGTATTACGTTGATTTGGCAGGGTTAATGAGAACCTACGAGACCAATTATGCCAAATTGAACGCGCTGTTGCCTTTTCAAGCAGAGGTAGGCGAGGTGCGCTGTTACCAAGTGGCCAATATGGTTTATCAACTGACAGTGAAAGAGGTCACAAAATACACCACGATAGTGGAGGTATGTCAGAGTGATGAGGCGCCAGTATTTCCTTTGCCAACGATGTCTGTCAGGCTTTATCACGATGCCAGAGTCGCTGAGGTGCTCTCCAGTGGCGACCACTCCCGTTTTAAAGCGAAATACGACTACCCGAATGACAAGTTAATGCAGAAAGATGAAAAACATCAGCTCAATGCATTTCTCGGTGAGTGGCTCACGTTTTGCCTCAAGAGCGGCATCAGTCGAGCGCCAATAACATTTAAAGAAGAATAACAGAGTCAGGTTTTCATTTTGCAACATACAACCAGCGACACGAGCAGCATAAAGCTGCTGCAAATAACCGATACTCATCTGTTTGCGACCGATGAGGGCAGTTTATTAAGTGTCAAAACGCTTCAGAGTTTTCAGGCGGTCGTCGAGCAGGTCATGCAACGCCAAGTGGCGTTTGATTATGTGCTGGCAACCGGTGATATCTCACAAGACCACAGCGCACACTCCTATCAGCATTTTGCAAAGGGCATCGCGCCACTGCAAAAGCCGTGTTTCTGGTTGCCGGGAAACCACGACTATAAACCGAATATGTCGAGTGTACTGCCTTCAGCGCAAATCACCGCGCCAGAGTATGTCGCGTTGGGCGAGCATTGGCAGATGGTCTTGCTGGATTCTCAGGTGGTTGGCGTGCCGCATGGTCGTTTAAGCGACAGCCAACTGATCTTATTGGAAGAAAAACTGGCCAGCAACCCAAGCAAACATACCTTAATTTTGCTTCATCACCATCCGCTGCTGGTGGGGAGCGCTTGGCTTGACCAACACACGTTGAAAGATGCGGAGGTATTTTGGGAGATCGTTTATCGCTATCCCAACGTCAAAGGCATAGTGTGTGGCCATGTGCATCAGGATATGAATCGTATGCACCGCGGCATCCGCGTGATGTCCACGCCATCAACGTGTGTTCAATTTAAACCCAACTCTGATGATTTCGCTTTGGATAATGTCTCTCCCGGTTGGCGAGAGTTGCAGTTGCACGCCGATGGCGAGATCACGACCCAAGTACAGCGTTTGAGCGCTGGAAGCTTTTTACCCGACTTTACGTCGAGTGGATATTGATATGGCAGAGAAAAAGCCCTCTTTATTACTGTATATTCACGGCTTTAACAGCTCACCGCTGTCATTGAAAGCGCAATTGATGCAGCAATACTGCCAGTCGCATCGTCCGGATATCGAAGTGGTGGTACCGCAACTGCCCTGTTTCCCTAAACAAGCGGCCGACTTTTTGTTGTCCCTGGTTACGCAGTATCACGCAACGCACCAAATTGGTTTGGTCGGCAGTTCGCTCGGAGGGTATTTGTCGACTTGGCTCAATGATCAATTTGCTTTTCGCGTCGTGGTAGTTAATCCGGCCGTCAAACCTTACGAGCTGCTGGTAGATTATCTTGGCCCGCAAACCAACCCCTATACGCACGAAAGCTATACACTTGAAAGCGTGCATATTGACGAGCTTAAAGCTCTTGAGGTAAAACGCATCGCTTCGCCAGAAGATTTCTGGCTGCTGCAACAGACCGGAGATGAAGTGCTCGATTATCGTCAGGCGGTGGACAAATTTTCTGCCAGCCGACAGACGGTGGAAGAGGGGGGCGATCATAGTTTTGTTGGTTTTGAACGTTATCCTGAGCAAATTATCACTTTCCTTGAGTTATAACTCCCTTCACTTTGTACAGGATTGGGGAAGGCTCATAGTTTTGCCGCTCATATCCAACCGTTTCTTGACATAGCCGGGTCGCTTTCCGACTATGTTTTCCGAATCCAGCTACCGTGTAGTACACAGGGCCAAACCTGTGAGTAACAGGGTAGCTTTTTCGTTGTCTGTGTTTAAGATGAGCAAGTTCTACAGACAACAGGTAAATATTGAGAACGATTCCGTATTATGACTGAACAATATAATGCTGGTGCCATTGAAGTACTGAATGGTCTAGAGCCAGTACGTCGCCGACCAGGGATGTATACGGATACCACGCGCCCCAACCACTTAGGTCAAGAGGTGATCGACAACAGTGTCGACGAAGCGCTGGCCGGACATGCCTCCAAAGTACAAGTCATCTTGCATGCAGACCAATCACTGGAAGTGATCGACGATGGTCGCGGCATGCCTGTCGATATCCACCCGGAAGAAAAGGTCTCGGGCGTTGAGCTTATTCTCTGTAAGCTGCACGCTGGCGGTAAATTTTCCAATAAAAACTATCAGTTTTCCGGTGGTCTACACGGGGTAGGCATCTCCGTGGTCAACGCTCTGTCCAAACGGGTGGAGGTGACGGTACGTCGTGATGGTCAAGTTTACGAAATTGCGTTCGAACATGGTGACAAAGTTTCCGATCTTACCGTCACGGGCACGTGCGGCCGACGCAATCGCGGTACCAGTGTGCACTTTTGGCCAGACGCCAAATACTTTGATTCCGCTAATTTTTCCGTCACACGCCTTATCAATAACTTGCGTGCTAAAGCGGTGCTGTGCCCAGGATTAGAAATCACTTTCAGCGATAAAGTGAATAACCAAGAGTATCAGTGGCTGTATCAAGACGGGCTGAAAGACTACCTGTTTGAAGGCGTGAAAGGCTACACCCTGTTGCCCGAGGAGCCGTTTACCGGCGCTTTCTCGGCGGAAACTGAAGCCGCAGATTGGGCGGTCATTTGGCTGCCGGAAGGCGGTGAAATGATCACCGAAAGTTACGTTAACCTCATTCCGACCGCGCAAGGCGGCACGCACGTCAACGGCTTGCGCCAAGGTTTATTGGACGCGATGCGCGAGTTCTGCGAGTTCCGCAATCTGCTGCCACGTGGGGTAAAACTGACAGGGGAAGACGTTTTTGACCGCTGTGCTTACGTTTTGTCGGTGAAGATACAAGACCCGCAATTTGCTGGCCAAACCAAAGAACGTCTATCGTCTCGTCAAACCGCTGCGTTTGTCTCTGGTGTGGTGAAAGACACTTTCAGCCTGTGGCTTAACGAAAAGCCGCAGCTCGCTGAGCAACTGGCTGAAGTGTGCATTGCCAACGCCCACCGCCGCATGCGTGCCAGCAAAAAAGTGGTGCGCAAGAAGATTGCATCAGGCCCCGCTTTACCCGGTAAGCTGACCGACTGTACCGTACAAGACCTAGCCCGTACCGAAATCTTCTTCGTCGAAGGGGACTCGGCAGGCGGCAGTGCTAAGCAAGCACGCGATCGCGAGTTCCAAGCGGTGATGCCGCTGCGCGGTAAGATTTTGAATACATGGGAAGTTTCGGCCGATCAAGTGCTGGCTTCACAGGAAGTGCACGACATTTCGGTCGCGCTAGGCATTGATCCCGACAGCGACAACTTAGAAAGCCTGCGCTACGGCAAAATCTGTATCCTCGCTGATGCAGACTCCGATGGATTGCACATCGCCACACTGCTGTGCGCGCTATTTACCCGCCATTTCCGCGCTCTGGTCGAAGCGGGTCATATCTACGTCGCCATGCCGCCGCTGTATCGTATCGACTGTGGCAAAGAGGTGTTCTACGCCCTCGATGATGCAGAAAAAGAGGGTATTTTGGAGCGCCTCAGTCAGAAGAGAGCCAAGATCAACGTGCAACGCTTTAAAGGCTTGGGGGAAATGAACCCGCTGCAATTGCGTGAAACCACGATGGATCCGAATACGCGTCGTCTGGTGCAGCTCACCATCGATGATTCCGAGGCGACGATGGAAATGATGGACATGCTGCTGGGTAAAAAACGCGCCGACGATCGTCGTTCTTGGTTGCAAAACAACGGCGATATGGCAGAGGTTTAATAGATGTCTACAGAAATTACCTACGATGGCGTCGAACAGTTGCCAATGCGCAAGTTCACTGAAGACGCTTATCTCAACTACTCGATGTACGTGATCATGGACCGTGCCTTGCCATACATTGGCGATGGTTTAAAACCGGTTCAGCGTCGCATCATTTATGCGATGTCAGAGCTCGGCCTTTCTGCGTCTGCAAAATACAAAAAATCGGCGCGTACGGTTGGTGACGTGCTGGGTAAGTATCACCCGCACGGTGATTCTGCCTGTTACGAAGCGATGGTGCTGATGGCACAGCCATTTTCTTACCGTTATCCGCTAGTGGATGGCCAAGGAAACTGGGGTGCGCCGGACGATCCGAAATCGTTCGCCGCCATGCGTTATACCGAAGCGAAACTGTCTAAATTTGCCGATGTGTTGCTTGGCGAGTTGGGCCAAGGCACGGTTGAGTGGCAAGCAAACTTTGACGGCACGATGAAAGAGCCGAAAATGTTGCCTGCGCGTTTGCCGCACATTTTGCTTAATGGTGTGACAGGCATTGCGGTGGGGATGGCGACCGACATTCCACCGCACAACGTGCGTGAAGTGGCGGACGCAACCATTCATCTGATTGACCATCCACAGGCAACGCTGCCTGACGTGATGCAGTTCGTCAAAGGACCGGATTACCCAACCGAAGCGGAAATTACCTCACCAGCGTCAGATCTGGAGAAAATCTATCGCACTGGCCGAGGCAGCATCAAAATGCGCGCGGTATGGCATAAAGAGAGCGCTGATATCGTCATCACCGCGCTACCACATCAGGTATCTGGCGCTAAGCTACTTGAGCAGATCGCCGGGCAAATGCGCGCTAAAAAGCTGCCGATGGTCGAAGATTTACGTGATGAATCGGATCACGAGAACCCAACGCGCATCGTGATTGTGCCACGCTCTAACCGTGTCGATTGTGAACAACTGATGAACCATTTGTTTGCGTCAACTGACTTGGAGAAGAGCTACCGAGTAAACCTCAATATGATTGGCCTCGACAACCGTCCTCAGGTCAAAGGTTTAGTGCAAATTCTGGCTGAATGGATTGAGTTTCGCCGCGAAACCGTTCGCCGCCGCTTACAATATCGTTTGGATAAAGTGCTGGCGCGTTTGCACATCTTAGAAGGTTTATTGATAGCGTATCTCAACATCGATGAAGTGATTGAGATCATTCGTACCGAAGATGATCCAAAAGCGGTATTGATGGCGAGATTTGCCATTACCGATATTCAAGCTGACGCGATTCTGGATACCAAACTTCGTCACCTAGCGAAGCTCGAAGAGATGAAGATCCGCG
Source organism: Vibrio navarrensis (assembly GCF_015767675.1). Lineage (NCBI taxonomy): Bacteria > Pseudomonadati > Pseudomonadota > Gammaproteobacteria > Vibrionales > Vibrionaceae > Vibrio > Vibrio navarrensis. The sequence goes on from NZ_CP065217.1 coordinate 450,014, forward strand.
GTGAGCAGGATGAGCTGGAAAAAGAGCGTAAGAAGCTCGAAGAGTTACTTGGCTCAGAGCGCCGTTTGAATACGTTGTTGAAAAAAGAGATCAAGGCTGACGCTGAGAAATTCGGTGATGATCGCCGCTCTCCGCTTATTGAACGTGAAGAAGCGAAAGCGCTCACCGAGCGTGATTTGCTGCCAAATGAAACGATCACTGTGGTGCTGTCGGAAAAAGGTTGGATCCGTCATGCCAAAGGACATGAAGTCGATTGCGAAGGGCTAAGCTACAAAGCGGGCGATAGCTATCTTGCTCATGCATGCGGTAAGAGTAACCAGCAAGTGGTGCTGTTTGGCTCGGATGGGCGCAGCTATTCACTCGAATCACACACCTTACCGTCCGCGCGCGGGCAAGGAGAGCCAATTACTGGTCGACTCAACATCACGCCGGGTAGCAGTATTCGTCAACTGGTGATGGGAGAAGAGGATCAACTGTGGCTGGTGGGCTCAGATGCCGGTTACGGCTTTGTGTGTAAAGGCAGCGATCTGCTGTCGAAAAACCGCAGCGGTAAAGCGCTAGTCACCTTACCAGAAAATGCCGAAGTGATGACGCCATCGGCGGTGCTGGATCTGGATAATGATGACATCCTTGCGATTACTAACCAAGGGCGCATGTTGATGTTCCCGATCAAGGATTTGCCGCAGCTTGGTAAAGGCAAAGGCAACAAGATCATCAATATCCCCGCGGCCAAAGCCAAATCGAAAGAGGAAGTGTTGTCTCACCTTGTCGCGTTGCCCAAAGGGGTGTCATTAACCCTATATGCTGGCAAACGTAAACTGGGACTCAAACCGAGCGATCTGGAGAATTTCCGTGGTGAACGTGGTCGTCGTGGTGGGTTGCTGCCGCGTGGCTTGCAGCGGGTTACTCGGATCGAAATTGAATCCTCCGACACTGAGCTTGCGCCAGAGCAAGAGTAAAGCAGACCCCAGCATAGCGCTGGGGTTTCTCATTTTATACGGTTAGATTTCTCGCGCATCTTCGGCGATGGTCACTTGCAACGTGATTTCTTGGCCCTTGCGAATCACACCAACATCGGTTGTTGTGCCTGGGCGTAAATCGGTGACAATGTCCATCACGCTTTGCCGTCCTTGGATCTTATTGCCATCAATACTAATGATGATGTCTTGTGGCTGAAAGCCCGCTTTGGCCGCCGGGCCGTTTGGATCAACGCCTAACACCACAATCCCGCCAATGTGCTCATTTCCCAATAAACGAGCGGTTACGGCGTTGATGTCTTGTCCATCAATGCCAATGTAGCCGCGAATGACTCGTCCATCGGCGATGATCTTTTGCATGATTTTATCGGCCAGCAAATAAGGAATAGCAAAAGAGATACCGTAGGTTTCCATGTCGGTAGCTTGCTGGAAAGAGGCGGTATTGATGCCGACCAACTCTCCGCGAGTATTGACCAAAGCCCCACCAGAGTTACCTTCGTTGATGGCGGCGTCGGTTTGAATAAACGCTTGACGGCCATCGGCACTGATCGAAGAACGACCGGTCGCAGAAATAATACCAAATGTGGTGGTTTGGCCTAAGTTGTACGGGTTGCCAATCGCCAAAACGACATCACCGACCTTGGCTTTGTAATTGGGATTTAGCGGAATAACCGGAAAGTTGCTGCCTTCAATACGCAAAATAGCGATGTCGGTGCGGCGGTCTTTCCCCACTAATTGAGCCGCGGCGACTCGACCATCCTGCAACGCGACCACAATTTGATCGGCCTGAGCGACGACATGATAATTGGTGATGATGTAGCCCTTTTCGCTGACAATCACCCCAGAGCCTAACCCTTGCGTGGAAAGCTTACTGCGATCATTTTCTACATATTTACGGCTGTAAATGTTCACCACCGCTGGCGCGGCATTGTGCACGGCTTGGTTAAAGGAGATTTGCATCGTTGCGGCATCTTGAGGGACCGGATCTAAAGGGGTGGTCAAGACTTTGCTGCGTAAAGAGGGAACCGCCAGCAACACCAATGCTGCTGTCATCAGCCCCAATAAAATAGAACGCAAAAGAAAGTTCACCATACCCTCTCCACAAAAACGGAACAATTTGCAAACAAGGGTGAAGAATAGCACTACCGACAGAAATAATAAAAGGGCAGCCTATGCAAGACTGCCCTAAGTTAGTGAAGTCTCAGCGAGATTAACGAATCACGAGGTAGATAGTGCGTTCACCACGCTGAATATTCAGTGCCAGTACACCGGTTTGTTTTTCCACTATGGTGCGGAAATCAGCTAAGTTTTTCACGCGCTGGCGGTTCACGCCGATAATGATGTCATCCTTTTTCAACTGGTAGCGGGCAGCCGGTGAATTGTCTGCGACTTCAACCACTTTTACCCCAGCAATACGGTCTGAGCTGCTAGTATTGGCTAACTCCGCTCCTGCTAGCCCTTCATGCATTTTGTCCGCTTTGGCTTTGGTTTGCTGGGATTCACCCAAGGTGACTTTAAACTCTTTGTCTTTGCCATCACGGATAACACCGAGTTTGATCTCTTTGCCAGCGCCTAGTGTCGCAATTTTGGCTCTTAGTTCAGAGAAGGTCTCAATCTTCTTGCCGTTGAGCGAGACAATAATATCACCAGCCTTGATGCCCGCTTTATCGGCTGCCGAATCTTCGACGACTTGGCTGACAAACGCCCCTTTGCTTGAGTGATAACCCAAAGCGTCAGCAAGCTCTGAGGTGATTTCACCGCCTTGTACTCCGAGCATGCCGCGCTTCACTTCACCAAATTCCAGAATTTGGTCGGTGAGGTTTTTCATCATGTTCGATGGAATGGCAAAGCCGATCCCGACGTTGCCACCGCTGGGGCCTAAGATAGCGGTATTGATGCCAATAAGCTCACCGTTCAGATTGACTAAGGCACCACCGGAGTTTCCGCTGTTGATGGCGGCATCCGTTTGAATAAAGTTCTCGAAATTTTCGATATTAAGGCCGCTGCGCCCCAGTGCTGAAACGATCCCTGAGGTGACGGTCTGCCCTAAACCGAAGGGATTACCGATGGCAACGCTAAAATCTCCGACGCGCAGTTGATCGGAATCGGCAATCTTAATCTCGGTCAGATCCTTAACATCGCTCACTTTCAGCAACGCGATATCCGACATCTCGTCTCCACCCATCAGCTCAGCATCGGCTTCACGGCCATCATGAAGTTGTATACGGATGCTATCCGCGCCTTTGATGACGTGATAGTTGGTGACGATGTAGCCCTTATCCGCATTAATGATCACACCAGAACCGAGTCCGCGAAATGGTCGTTCGCGCACTTGCTCTGTGGGAAAGTCTGGACCGAAGAAAAATTGAAATTGCTCGGGAATGCGTGAGCGTTCAACTTGTTTACCTTCCACGGCAATACTCACGACCGCGGGGGTGACGCGCTCAAGCATGGGGGCGAGGCTGGGTAACTCTTGTCCATTCACTGCGGCAGGAAAAGCCGCACTGACGGGGAGTGGTGCAAGCGCAGAGCTTAAGCTCAGTGAAAGGGCGGTTAAAACAAGCAAAGGTTTTTTCATCCGATAACTCCTCATAAATAAGGTCTATTGCAAGGGAGATTGGCTCAAACGAATAAGCTTATTGCTATTCATATTGGCGCCACAAACAGTTTTCAATAGACACTAGTGTGAGTTGGGACTCAAAAACCTTTGAAAAGTTCAGCAGAAATTTTACGACGCTTTAGCGGTTACTGCGTCAGTTGCCGTTAAAATCTCTTTTTTCTCACCGCTAAAAAGGCCAGTTGCTCCATTGGCATAATCTTTCGGTTGCTCCGTCATGCCTTCAGACTGTGCCTCAGTTGTGGTTTCACTCTCTGAAGTAATCGCTTTTTTATCAAAAGGATTATCTTGTTCGGGCAGGTTTGGCAGCAAGTCAGCTGAGGTCTTCGCCATGTGCTGATACAGCTTACTGTAGTCCTTGCCTAGCGTTTCAAGTAATTCTGCGGTTTGAGCAAAGTGGTCCGCCAGTTCTTGACGTTGCTGTTCCAGCGCATATTTAGCGACTTCCAGCTCCTTTTTGACCGATTTCTGTTTCTTGTATTCGGGGGTAGTCAGTCTGGAAATTATAACGCCGACAATCGCACCGACCAGCAAGCCTACGATGGCATACATCCAAGGCATAACAGCTCCTTATAGTTGTTTTAACATGTTTTTTACTGCTTAGTTACACGTATTGCGTGACCATGTTACTATGGGAAAAGTGGTCAATAAAGAAAAATAGCAACACCGATTTCTCATCCTAGTAATTGTATCGCTTTGTCCTGTTTTGGTATGACAACAATGAGCCCATTAGAAAAATACGAACACGATATCGAGCATCAAGGCTTTAAAAAAGATCCTGCTCAATACCAAGCCGTGCGGGCGTTAGACTCGCTTTTTCACCAATTTATCCAATATTCCGCTACGCCAGTTGAAAGTGTGCCTCGCTGGCAACAATGGCTAGGAAAGAAGCCATCTCGTCCTAAGGTGCCTCAAGGGCTTTACTTCTGGGGCGGCGTCGGGCGGGGCAAAACCTATCTAATGGATACCTTTTTCGACGCTTTGCCAACCCAGCGTAAGATGCGAGTGCACTTTCACCGTTTCATGTATCGGGTGCATGACGAGTTGAAAAAACTGGCTGAGGTGGAGAATCCGCTAGAAAAGGTGGCGGAGCGTTTTAAACAGGAAGCGGACATTGTCTGTTTTGATGAATTCTTTGTTTCCGATATTACCGATGCCATGATCCTTGGTACCTTGATGCAGGAAATGTTCAAAAGAGGGATGATTTTGGTCGCGACGTCGAATATTGAGCCAAAAGATCTCTATCGCAATGGTTTGCAACGTGCACGTTTTCTACCTGCGATTGAACTGATCGAAACGCATTGTCAGGTGATTAACGTCGATAGCGGCATCGACTATCGCCTAAGAACCTTGCAGCAAGCTGAAATTTATCATCACCCGTTAGATGCAGATGCAAGCCGCAATTTGCAACGCTACTACCAACAACTGTCGGGTGACGATAGCCATAAGCACACCTCAGTCGAGATCAATCATCGCCAGATAGAGGTGGTTGAAGCCAGTAATGGCGTGCTGTACGCAACGTTTGCTCAGCTTTGTCAAACGGCAAGAAGTCAGAATGACTATATAGAAATATCAAAGATATACCACACAGTGTTGTTAGCGGACGTTCAGCAAATGGACAACAAAATTGACGATGCGGCTAGGCGTTTTATCGCGTTGGTGGATGAGTTCTATGAACGTCACGTCAAACTGATCATTTCTGCCCAAGTGCCGATGGCGATGCTCTACACCCAAGGACGGCTAGAGTTCGAATTTAAACGGTGTTTGTCTCGCTTAACGGAAATGCAAAGTCATGAGTACTTAGCTAAAGAACACTTGGCTTAGGTTTCAGCCTTTCGAGGAAAATACGCAGAAAAAATTAGTGATTGAGTGCAAAAAAAGGTGATTTTTTCTTCGCCCTTCTCTATAATCCTGCGACCCACCGTTACTGCAGACCTGATTATCGAAGTTATTCGAGATAGAAGGTCGAGAGTGCCAACCGCTCGAAGGGGTGATGACTGGGCTCTTAGACAGTGTGGGAGCACAGCGGTGTGTTCCTTTAAAGTTTAAATTTGAATTAACGGGTTATTATTAGCATGAAAACTTTCGTTGCTAAACCAGAAACTGTAAAACGCGACTGGTATGTTGTAGACGCTGAAGGTAAAACTCTTGGCCGTCTAGCAAGTGAAATTGCATCTCGCCTACGTGGCAAACACAAAGCTGAGTACACTCCACACGTTGACACTGGTGATTACATCATCGTTGTAAACGCGGAGAAAGTTACTGTAACTGGTAACAAAGCTGCAGCAAAAACTTACTACCGTCACACTGAATTCCCTGGTGGTATTAAGTCAATCACTTTTGACAAGCTGATTGTTCGTAAACCAGAAATGGTCATTGAGCTGGCAGTTAAAGGTATGCTACCACGTGGTCCTCTAGGCCGTGCTATGTACCGTAAGCTGAAAGTTTACGCTGGCGCTGAGCACAACCATGTTGCTCAACAACCAAAAGTACTAGACATCTAATTGGGGATTTCGAAAATGGCAGAGAATCAATACTACGGCACTGGCCGTCGCAAAAGCTCAGCTGCACGTGTTTTCATCAAACCAGGCAGCGGCAACATCGTAATCAACAAGCGTGCGCTTGAAGAGTACTTCGGTCGTCCAACTTCTTGCATGGTTGTTAAGCAACCTCTTGAATTGGTAGACATGGTAGAGAAACTAGATCTATACGTAACTGTAAAAGGTGGCGGTATTTCTGGTCAAGCGGGTGCAATCCGTCACGGTATCACTCGTGCTCTAATGGAATACGATGAATCTCTACGTCCTGCTCTACGTGCTGCTGGCTACGTTACTCGTGACGCTCGTTGCGTTGAACGTAAGAAAGTGGGTCTACGTAAAGCACGTCGTCGTCCACAGTTCTCTAAGCGTTAATCTTACGCTTACAGAGAATTTCTCTTGGATTTATCCATGGAAATTGTGGTTCAAAGCTCGGCTATATGCCGAGCTTTTTGTTTATTTTGAATTAGTTATTCTCCTTTCTTTGTTACACCTCACATCAAATATTTAGAATTTTGCCGCTTTTGTGACGACGTGAGCGATTTGCCTCACAAATGTTACAAAAAGGTAGCTTTATCTTGTCAAAAAGTAGGGTTTTATTTATCATTTCTCGTCAATAAATAGAACTAGATTCATATTTTGTTAGCCATGCTCTATTAGCGGAACAATCACGATCCAAAAGGAGCAAATGGGAGAATGTTTGGATGAGCAACGCGCCTTTAAATAACGGCCGCAGGCGTTTTCTGACCGCAACAACCGCAGTGGTTGGTGGGTTGGGGGCAGCTGCCGTCGCCGTTCCTTTTATCAAATCCTGGAATCCGAGTGCCAAAGCGAAATCAGCGGGTGCGCCGGTGGAAGTGGATATCAGTAAAATTGAAGCCGGTCAGATGATTCGCGTCGAGTGGCAAGGCAAACCTGTTTGGGTTGTACGCCGCACACAAGAAGTTCTGGAAAACCTGAAAACGATTGGTGGTCAACTTCGTGATCCTCAGTCCGAAATGGAACAACAACCAGCTTATGCTCAGAATGAGTTTCGCTCAATTAAGCCTGAGTTTTTCATTGCGGTTGGTTTTTGTACACACTTGGGATGTTCCCCAACGTATTTACCGGATTCTTTCTCAGAGCAAGTTCAAGGGGTTAAGTCGGGCTTCTTCTGTCCATGTCATGGTTCTAAGTTTGACATGGCTGGGCGAGTATTCCAGGGCGTTCCTGCTCCATTGAACCTAGTTATTCCTAAACACATGTATTTGAGCGATGACAAGCTTCTTATCGGTGTTGACGAGGGAGATGCATAATGCAAGCACTGTTAGATTGGGTTGAGAAACGAATCCCAGCGATGAATGCTTACAAAAAGCATTTATCCGAATACCCTATGCCAAAGAACTTCAATTTTTGGTACCTTTTTGGTTCTTTAGCCATGCTTGTTCTTGTCAATCAGATCCTAACGGGGATTTGGCTGACGATGAACTACGTTCCTTCGGGTGAAGGTGCGTTTGCTTCAATCGAATACATCATGCGCGATGTGGAATACGGCTGGTTGTTGCGTTACATGCACTCAACTGGCGCGTCTGCATTCTTCGTGGTGGTTTATCTGCATATGTTCCGTGGCTTGATTTACGGCTCATACCAGAAGCCACGCGAGTTGCTATGGATCTTCGGCATGTTGATCTTTTTGGTGCTGATGGCAGAAGCCTTTATGGGTTACCTACTGCCTTGGGGCCAAATGTCTTACTGGGGCGCGCAGGTAATTATTTCGCTGTTTGGTGCGATTCCGGTTATCGGCGATGATCTTACTCTGTGGATTCGTGGTGACTACATCATCTCAGGCGCGACGCTAAACCGCTTCTTTGCGCTGCACGTTATTGCTTTGCCGATTGTATTGCTACTACTTATCGTGTTGCACATTCTTGCTCTACACGAAGTGGGGTCGAACAACCCAGACGGTATCGAGACCAAGTTGCCAAAAGGTAAAATGGGCGCGGATTACAAGTCGCAGTTCAAGTTCCATGAGTACTACTCAAACAAATACGACATCATCGATTCGATTCCATTCCACCCATACGGAACGGTGAAAGATTTGGTGGGCGTCGCAGGCTTCCTATTCTTGTTCTGTTACGTGTTGTTCTTTAATCCAGAGATGGGCGGTTACTTCCTTGAGCCACCTAACTTTGAAGCAGCAAACCCATTGAAAACACCAGCACACATTGCACCAGTGTGGTACTTCACCCCGTTTTACGCAATTTTGCGCGCGGTACCTGACAAGTTGATTGGTGTCGTTGCGATGGGACTTTCGATTGTCTTCTTGTTCCTACTACCGTGGTTTGATCGTTGTAAAGTTCGCTCTTACCGTTACCGTAGCAAAATTCATTTGATTAACATCATCCAGTTTACGATCAGCTTCATTGCTTTGGGTATTCTTGGTGCGTTGCCTGCAACCCCAACATACACATTGCTCGCGCAGATCTTTAGCTTAGGTTATTTCATGTTCTTCATTCTTCTGTATGTGTACAGCAAGAACGAAGCAACAAAACCATTACCAGAGAGGGTGACATTCAAATGAAGAAATGGATTGTAATTCTGTTTGCGATGTTGCCATCACTGGCGATGGCGGCGGGTGTTAATGTTCACTTGGATAAGGCAAATGTTGACCTATCCGATCAGGCATCGCTGCAAAACGGCGCTAAACTGTTTATGAACTACTGTTTCGGCTGCCACTCAACGCAATATCAGCGTTATGAGCGAGTTGCCAATGACATCGGTATTCCAACAGATCTGATGAAAGAAAACCTGATGTTTAATCCGGAGTCGAAAATTGGTGACTTGATGGTCAATGCCATGCCGCCTAAACAAGCGGCAAACTGGTTTGGTGCTCCACCACCAGATTTGACCCTGGTTGCTCGTGTGCGTGGTGCCGACTGGATTTACACGTACTTGCGTTCGTTTTATGTGGATCCGTCGCGTCCGTTTGGTGTGAACAACATCGTTTTCCCAAGCGTAGGTATGCCTCATGTGCTAGAAGAGTTACAAGGCATCCCAACACCAGTGTACGAAACCAAAGTTGTTGACGGTCACGAAGTGCAAGTTGTGGTTGGCACCGAAAGTGACGGTACTGGTGAGCTGAGCAAAGGCGAATACGACAGAGCTGTGCTTGATCTGGTTAACTTCCTCGTTTACTCGGGTGACCCAGTGAAACTCGAGCGTCATAATCTTGGCTGGTGGGTTATGGCCTTCCTTGTGCTGTTTACTATCGTGGTTGTGATGCTGAAGAAAGAGTATTGGCGCGATGTGCATTAATTGTGCTATCATGCTGCGCTAATTCTCAATTTTATTGACAGATCAATGGAGGCTTAGCCTCCATTGTTTTTTTCTATCCTAAGTGTACTGGAGGGCCCATGGCTTTAGCTGCCAATAAACGTTCTGTGATGACTTTATTCTCAAGTGCATCAGATTTGTACAGCCACCAGGTGCGTATTGTTCTGGCTGAGAAAGGGGTAAGTGTTGAGGTTGAACTGGTTGATGAAACCAACTTACCAGCAGAGCTTATCGAGCTAAATCCTTATAAGTCAGTGCCAACTCTGGTTGATCGCGAACTGGCATTATACGACTCTAAGATCATCATGGAGTACTTGGATGAGCGCTTCCCACACCCACCATTGATGCCTGTATACCCTGTTGCTCGCGGTAACAGCCGTCTGATGATGTACCGTATCGAACGTAACTGGTATTCGTTAGCACAGGTAGTGGCGAAAGGCAACGGTGAAGAGTCAGAAAAAGCGCGTATCAAACTACGTAATGATCTACTGACATTAGGGCCACTTTTTGGTGAGTATGAGTACTTCATGAGTGAAGAATTCAGCTTGGTCGATTGCTATCTTGCCCCATTATTGTGGCGTTTGCCTCAATTGGGTATTGAGCTAGTTGGCCCTGGTTCCAAGGAAATAAAGACTTACATGAACCGTGTTTTTGAACGTGATTCATTCCTTGCTTCTTTGACTGAAGCTGAACGTGAGATGCGTCTGGTTCGTTAAGTTATGGAAATTGCTAATATGACTGCCCGCCGCCCATATATGCTCCGTGCATTTTATGATTGGCTGGTGGACAACGATCTGACCCCACATTTGGTGGTTCAGGCGACAATGCCTGGTGTTAGAGTGCCGCTTGAGTTTGTTCAAGATGGACAGATCATCTTAAATATTGCGCCAAGAGCGGTAGGTCAGCTTGAACTTGGCAACGAGGCGATTTCGTTCCATGCTCGCTTTAGTGGTCGTCCTCATTCCGTCATCGTGCCGCTTCATGCTGTGTTGGCTATTTATGCTCGAGAGAACGGCGCAGGCACCATGTTTGAGCCAGAAGAAGCCTACACTAACGTGACTGGTGAGATTGAAGAAGAGTGGCTTGAAGACGTAGATGATTCGGAGTTGTCATTAGATGACCTTGATTCAGACACGGCTTCAACAGAAAACTCTAATCCTGAACCTACTCGACCTAAAGGCAAGCCAAGCTTACGAGTGGTCAAATAAGTGTGATCAGGTAAAACAAAAAGCAGCGAACGCTGCTTTTTGTTTTTTTGCAACTTGTGATTTATCCGTTACTGCTCTTCGGTTTTCGCGTTGCCATATTCAAAGGCGCGGATCACTTGCTTAACGCCAGAAATATTGCGAGCGACTTCAGTGGCCTTTTTTGCTTGAGCCTCTGTGACGTAGCCAAATAGAAACACCTCTTTATCTTCGGTAATCACTTTAACTTTGACGCCATTGAGCTCCGACTCGGCCAACAATGCGGATTTGACCTTAGTGGTTATCCAACTGTCGTTACTGATCTCTGACACACCGAGTGGCGCTTTCACTCTAACCTGATTGTGCAGTACGCTGACCCCTTTAACGTTGCGAGCTTGGCTTTCGAAACTCGCACGCTCTTCGGCGCTGGAAGCTTGCCCCATCAAAACTACCGTGCCGTTGTATGAACTGGCGACGATTCTCACTTTGCCCACGTATGGGGCTTTGTTGCCGATAGCGGCAATTTCAAACTCGATATTGTTGTCCTGCCAAATCTCTTTGGTGGTTCTGGTGTCAGTGACGATGTTAGCGGTGGTTGCCGCCCCAGCAATAAATAGCCCTGCGCATCCACTGAGCATTAGCGTTGTGAGCAGTAATAGTGAGTAACGCAACATTCTTATTCCTCATGAGTTGGAAAGAGCACCTGATCGATCAGATCGCACAAGCAGTGCAAGGTCACCATATGAACTTCATGGATACGTGCAGTACGATGGGAGGGAATGCGAATTTCCACATCGTTTTCACCCAGAAGCCCAGCCATTTCACCGCCATCTTTGCCGGTTAGTGCAATGATCGTCATGTCACGCGTTACCGCAGCTTCCATCGCTTTGATGATATTTTTACTGTTACCACTGGTGGAAATAGCGAGAAGAATGTCGCCTGGTTGGCCAAAGGCCCGCACCTGTTTGGAAAAAATTTCTTGATAGTGGTAGTCGTTTGCCACGGCGGTTAGCGTGGTGTTGTCGGCGGTCAGTGCCATCGCGGGTAAACTCGGCCGTTCGGTCTCAAAACGGTTTAGCAGGCAAGAGACAAACTGTTGGACATTGGCTGCTGAACCGCCGTTGCCGCAGCAGAGAATTTTGTGTCCGTTGAGTAGCGTGGCGACCATCGCTTGCGCGGCATGGGTAATCGCATCGGGCAGCGCTTCTGCGGCCGCAATTTGAATCTGAATACTTTCGGTAAAACTGTCTTTAATGCTGTCGAGCATTGGTTATCCTTGCGTGATGGCGTTATCTATCCAATGGAGATCGTCGCCATTATTGTGTATTGCAATCACATCAAAGCGGATCGCGGTGTTACAAGCGTTGTATCCGTGTTGATCTAGCCAAAGATAAGCGGTTTTGAGTAACTTGTTTGCTTTTGCGGCAGAGACCATTTCGGCGGCGTGGCCGTAGTATACGCTTTTCCGGTATTTAACTTCTACAAACACAATGGTCTCGCCATCGCGGAAAATAAGGTCAATTTCACCCAATTTAGTGTTGAAGTTTTGTTCAATAAACACCAATCCCTGGCCAATAAGCCAACGCTTTGCCAGGGATTCGTATTGTTCACCGACAGCGCGGCGATTAAAGAGAGCCATGCTCTGACCAACTGATCTCGCGCTGCACCACACAGTTGTTGTCGATGGTGAGCAGGCCTGTTTTGCCATTGACGGAATGGCTAGGGACCACTTTCATCTGCGGCAATTCTGCCATGAGTTTGTAAGAGTCCATCCCGAGTGCCTGTAAGCGCTTTTGGAAGTTTGACTGTTCTGGCCACAATTGGTTCATTTGATTATCCAGCGCAGGGTTTGCCTGGATTAGCAGCGGAATGTCACTGTAAGCGATGCCAGAGAGATCTTCATACTGCTTCTCACCACTGTTACTCATGGAGTTGGAGAACAGTTTCGGCGGCTTAGTATCTGGGTTTATGGCCACTTCAATAAAGGGTTTAATGAGTGTCAACTCAGAGCTGCGCGCGGCAATATACACCGCATCGATATCACGGCGGCTGCGTGGTTGAGTTTCCATCGGCACATTCATCAGGCTTTCCATCTGCGCGATGCGCTGCTGGCTCTCTTGCAAACCAAATACAGAGTTGATGTCTCGTTGTAGCTGGCGTTTGTCACCAAAGTAGCTTAGGGCTGGTTTATCTGTGCTGTACTTTTGCCATTCTTGCTCAAACGCGGCGACTACGCGCTGACCAAATGCACCTTGCGGAGCCAGAATGAGCGGGTATTTGTAGCCTTCCGCAAACAGATGTTTCGCCGCTTGCGCTACCTCTTGTTCGGGTGAGAGGGCGACGTAGCAGATGCCTGTACCTGGCTGAATGGTGTCGGGGATATTCAATGCCAAAGATGGAATTTGTGTCTTGCCGTTTTCATCTTGCAGTTCTTGCTGTAAAGCCTCGATCATCTCTTTGCGCAGTGGCCCAACGACAAAATCGATTTGCTCATCAATCAGGCGCTGCTTGATTTGCTTGGCTTGGTAGAGGTTGGTATCAATTACGGTCAATGTGGCATTTGGATCCCGCCCACTGTCATTCATCATGGCAAAAATGAAACCGTCACGAACCAGTTGTGCTTGTTTGGCAAACTTGCCGCTGAGCGGAAGAAGCAAGGCAGTATTGACCGGTTTAATGATCTCCAACGCCAGAATTGACTGTATTTCGACCGGTGTATAAGTCGCGGCCGGATGGTTTGGATTCTCGGCGAGCCAATGCTCTAGGGTATTTTTTAGCTGAGGAACATTCCCCGCCATGTTTTTCATGTAAATCGCCAGTTGCAGCCAGCCGTCCAGCACCTCTTCATCAGATTCGGTATGCAGTTGCGTGATTTCGTACTGTGAATAACGGCTGAAATTGGCCCAAATCTGTTCCGCGATGGCACTTTTTTGCTCTTCTGGCACGTATTTGCTGAGCGCGACCCATTGGCGGTTGGCTTCAAAAGGGAGATCAAGCGCTTGAAAGGCTTGCGCACGCAGGGTGTAGTACTCTTGCCATTGGCTGTCGGCCAGCGTCCACCATGCCTTAAAATTGAGCAGCTCGGTGATCAGGCGAGGTTGATTTTTCTTTTGATGGTAAGTAGCTCGGGCAAGTTGCCATTCGGCTTGCTGTTTCTCGCTCATGGGCAGACGAGCTAAGCGCTGGATAAGCAAATCGGCTTGCTCTAACTGATTGGCCTGTAATGCCGCTTTGGTGGCCATAATTAGCCAGTCGGTTTGCAAACTGCCTTCGCTGCTGTCGGCATTGATAATGTAAGCTTCAACGGACTGGCTCGGCTCAAGGGTAATGTCAACACTGGTCGGCATCTTCGGCGCCGAAGAACAGGCCGCTAAGGTAATTGCCAGTGCAACAGGGGTGAGTAGGCGTGGTACACTGAGTCTCTTATGGTTAATCATTGCCGTGAGTTCTCTATAATTCCGTACAAAATTGTCTCTATCTTAATCGTTGAAGTGATGGTAAACAAATGACAGATAAAAATAACTTACCCGCCACGGGTGCCACCCTCTACATTGTTCCTACTCCAATTGGGAACTTGGGGGACATCACCCATCGCGCCATCGAAGTACTATCAACGGTCGATCTCATCGCGGCCGAAGATACTCGTCACACAGGTAAATTGTTGTCTCACTTCAATATTCAAACCAAAACTTTTGCCTTACATGATCACAATGAACAGCAAAAAGCACAGGTGCTGGTCGATAAACTGCTCGCTGGGCAAAACATCGCTTTGGTCTCTGATGCAGGGACGCCGCTGATCAGTGATCCAGGGTACCATCTGGTTTCCCAATGTCGTCAGGCTGGCGTTAAAGTTGTGCCGTTACCTGGCCCTTGCGCGGTCATTACCGCTTTGTCTGCATCGGGCTTACCTTCGGATCGATTCAGTTTCGAAGGCTTCCTACCTGCCAAAAGTAAAGGCCGTAAGGATAAATTGCTTGAGATTGCAAAGGTAGAGCGTACCTGTATTTTTTATGAGTCACCACACCGAATCATCGACTCACTGCACGATATGCTGGAAATTCTTGGGCCAAATCGTGAAGTGGTGCTGGCGCGGGAACTGACCAAAACCTTTGAAACTATCCAAGGAATGCCGTTGGGTGAGCTAGTCGACTGGGTGAAAAGCGATGAAAACCAGCAGAAAGGCGAAATGGCGTTATTGATTCATGGTTATCGTGACAGTGCAGAAGATGCTCTGCCGGAAGAAGCGCTGCGCGCGTTGACCATCTTAGTTAAAGAGTTGCCGCTCAAACGTGCCGCTGCCATGGTCGCGGAAATTTACAACGTGAAGAAAAATGCCTTGTACAAATGGGGTTTGGAAAACCTCGACCAGTAATGGTTCGCGTATGTAGGCGAGTTGATTGTGCAAATGAGCGCTAATTTGCGCCGATAATGTGATCTGACTAGACACCTTGGTGAGAAGGCTATACAATCCGCCCTCGGAGCTGACTGGGTAGTCGCTGCTTTGTTGATGTCCTTCGGGAGACTGACGTTGAGGTCCTTTAGGAAACTGACGTTGACGTCCTTCGGGAGACTGACAAAGGGGAGGAAAGTCCGGGCTTCATAGAGCAAGGTGCCAGGTAACGCCTGGGGGGCGCAAGCCTACGACAAGTGCAGCAGAGAGAAGACCGCCGATGGCTTTTTTTTTCGTTAGAGAAAAGGGGATCAGGTAAGGGTGAAAGGGTGCGGTAAGAGCGCACCGGACGACTAGTAATAGTTCGTAGCAGGGTAAACTCCACCTGAAGCAAGACCAAATAGGCCTCCACATTGCGTTGCTCGCGTAAGGAGGCGGGTAGGTTGCTCGAGCCAGTGAGTGATTGCTGGCCTAGACGAATGGCTACCGCCGCGCAAGCGGAACAGAACCCGGCTTATGTGTCGGCTCCACCTCTTTAAACCCATCATTACTTGTTAATGATGGGTTTTTTGCTTTTTATTGACGTATTTTATTCACCAACCCATAAACTTGGCGCTATATCACGCCTAGGCCCAGTCTAGTAGTGGCACTGGTGATGGAAATCAGTACACTAATGATTCGCCGTCCAAGGCTTAGCTTATTCAACGAGAAGACCATGACCAACACATTCCAGCACATCTCCGTATTACTCAATGAATCGATCGACGGCTTAGCGATCAAGCCAGACGGGATTTACATTGATGGAACGTTTGGCCGCGGTGGTCACAGTCGGACAATTTTGTCGCGCTTGGGCGAAAATGGCCGCCTTTACAGTATTGATCGCGACCCACAGGCGATTGCTGAAGCGGGAAAAATTGACGATCCACGTTTCACCATTATCCATGGCCCATTTTCTGGCATGGCCAAGTACGCTGAGCAGTACGGTTTAGTCGGCAAGGTGGATGGTGTTTTACTCGATTTAGGCGTTTCTTCCCCCCAGTTGGATGACGCTGAACGCGGCTTTAGCTTTATGAAAGATGGCCCACTCGACATGCGCATGGATCCCACGTCGGGCATTCCAGTCTCGCAGTGGTTGCTTGAAGCGGATCTTGATGACATCACGTGGGTGATCCGCGAGTTCGGCGAAGACAAACATGCCCGCCGCATCGCCAAAGCGATCGTCGCTCATCGGGAAAATGAAGAGAAAGAGCCGCTCACACGTACGTCACATCTGGCCAAATTGATCTCTGAAGCGGCGCCAAAAAGTTTCAAAGAGAAAAAACACCCAGCGACGCGCACATTCCAAGCTTTTCGCATCTACATCAACAGTGAATTGGAAGAGATCGACACCGCATTAAAAGGCGCAGCATCGATCTTGGCTCCACAAGGGCGTTTGTCGGTCATCAGCTTTCATTCGCTGGAAGATCGCATGGTGAAACGTTTCATGCGTAAAGAGAGCAAAGGGCCAGAAGTGCCTTATGGGATCCCCCTGACCGAAGCGCAAATTCAAGCGTTAGGTTCGGCCAATATGAAAACGGTTGGCAAAGCGATTATGCCAACGGAAGCGGAAATTGAGATGAACCCTCGTTCGCGCAGTTCGGTTCTTCGTATTGCTGAAAAACTCTGATTCATGGCCAAGCGCACGCCCAATCTCGCCAAATTAATTTTACTCGACTTACTCACTGTAGGTCGGGTGACACTTTTGCTGCTGCTGTGCATTTTTGCCACGGCAATGGCCGTGGTCTTTGCCACGCACCACACTCGTCAAGCGATCACCTTTAAAGATCAAACCTTGCAAGAGCGTGAACATCTCGACAGTGAGTGGCGTAACTTAATGCTGGAAGAGACGGCACTGGCTGAGCACAGCCGAGTACAGGAACTGGCGAAGAAAGAGTTGGAAATGCGCCGTCCGGATGGTGACAAAGAAGTGGTGATCAATCTGAAATGATGGCGAAAAAGAGCAAAAGTAAACTTCAGTCGTCAGAGAGAGAGCAAGCGAGCCCGGTACTGATCCGTTGGCGCTTCCATCTGGTGCTGTTTTTTGTCTTCTTGGCGTTTGCAGCCTTGGTGGCGCGTTTGGCGCTGATCCAGGTGGTGGAGCCTGATAACCTGATTCGTGAAGGGGACTTGCGTTCGATTCGCGTCAAAGCGCTGCCTTCTGCGCGAGGGATCATTTCGGATAGGAATGGAGAGCCGCTGGCGGTGAGTGTCCCGGTGGAAGCCGTGTGGGCCGATCCGGTGACCATTTTCAAAGAAAACGGCTTGGATAACCCGCAGCGATGGTATGCCTTAGCGGATGTACTCGGGCTTGAGCGTGACGAATTGATCGAGCGAATTCACCGCAATGAAACTCGGCGCTTTATCTACTTGCAGCGTCAAGTCAGCCCTGCGATGGCCAACTATATTCGCGAGCTGAAATTGCCGGGCGTGGGGCTGAAAGAGGAGTCTCGTCGCTATTATCCCGCCGGAGAAGTGAGTGCGCACCTAGTGGGCGTGACTGGTATTGACGGCCACGGTTTGGAAGGGGTTGAGCGCAGTTACGACAATTGGCTGACGGGCGAAGCGGGGAAACAGACCATCCGTAAAGATCGCTATGGCCGTGTGGTGGAAAACATCGCGCTGGAAGAGCGTCAAGAAGGCAAACCGCTCAATCTGACCATCGATCAACGTTTGCAAGCAATCGCCTATCGCGCCATCAAACAGGCGGTGGCGGATCATCGCGCGACGTCGGGGTCTGCAGTCATGTTAGATGTCAAAACAGGCGCGGTACTGGCGATGGTCAACGCCCCATCTTACAACCCCAATAACCGCAGTGACTGGCAAAGCTATAAAATGCGCAACCGCGTGATTACCGACTCCTTAGAGCCTGGCTCGACCATCAAACCGTTTGTTATTCTCGCGGCACTGGAAAACGGCGTTGCGACTAAAGATACCGTAATTGATACGGGCAACGGCATTTTGCAAGTAGGAGGCAGCCGAGTACGTGATGTCTCGAAAGTCGGTAAGGCTAATCTCACAGAAATTCTCAAAAAATCCAGTAATATCGGCGTGACGAAACTGTCGATGGAGATGCCGATTGAAGCGCTACTTGGAATGTATAACTCGGTCGGTTTAGGTGAACTGTCCGGGCTGAACTTAGTGGGGGAAGTGACGGGTATTTTCCCCACGCGTACTCGCTGGTCACCGATTGAACGCGCTACGCTCGCTTTTGGCTATGGCTTGTCTGTGACACCAATCCAGTTGGCGCACGCCTATGCCACTTTAGGTAACGAAGGCAAATATGAGCCGATCCACATTATCGAAAGTCATGAACGCGACATGGCCAAGCAGGTGGTGTCGCAAAAGCATGCGCGAGAAGTGCTTAATATGTTGGAAACCGTGACGCAAAAAGGCGGCTCAGCTCGTCGTGCGGCTGTACCCGGCTATCGGGTCGGGGCGAAAACCGGAACCTCGCGCAAAGCGAGCGCGGGTGGATACAGTGATGAGTACATCACCTATACCGCCGGCGTTGCGCCAGTGAGCGATCCGCGCATTGCGCTGGTGGTGGTGGTGAACGAGCCGCAGGGCGATGATTACTACGGTGGCTCGGTCGCTTCGCCAGTCTTTTCCGAAATTATGAAAGGGGCGCTGCAAATCTTAAATGTCGCTCCAGATGAAAACCAGTTCCAGAATTAACTTGATACCTGAGCTTAGCTCGGAGAATTGAAACCATGACAACATCCATCAGTTTGGCCAGCTTGTTATCGCCTTGGGCGATTTATCCAGAGCTCAACGCCGTAACGGTCACTTCCCTTGAGTTGGACAGTCGCAAGATTCGTGCAGGGGATACCTTCGTGGCAATGATTGGCCAGCAAACCGACGGTCGCCGTTTTATCGATACCGCCATCGCCAATGGTGCCAATGCGGTGATCGCCAGTGCTTGCTCTCAACATTCGCACGCCAGTTTGGAGTACCGAGGGGATGTGCCCGTGGTGTATGTCGAGCAGCTCGACATGCAGCTTTCGGCCATTGCCGGGAAACTCTATCCGCATCCGCAGATGCGCTTGATTGGCGTGACGGGCACCAACGGTAAAACCACCATCACGCAATTGATCGCCCAGTGGCTGCAACTGCTCGGTGAGTCGGCGGCAGTGATGGGGACGACAGGCAATGGTTTTCTGCATAACTTGCAGCCCGCCGCCAATACCACAGGTAGCGCTGTCGAAGTGCAGAAAACGTTGGCGACGCTAGCGCAGCAAGGCGCACAAACCACCGCGTTGGAAGTCTCTTCTCACGGCTTAGTGCAAGGGCGAGTGAAAGATCTCAACTTTGCCGCAGGCGTGTTTACTAACTTAAGTCGTGACCACCTCGATTACCACGGCACGATGGAGGCTTATGCACAGGCCAAAATGAGCCTGTTTACTGAACATCAATGCCAGCAAGCGATCATCAATGTCGATGATCCGATTGGTGCTCAATGGTTTGCCGAGCTTGAGCGCGGTATTGCTGTCTCGCTGCAGCCACAAACGTCCGCAGAGCGCACCCTTTGGGCAACGCGTGTCGACTACGCGCAAAGCGGCATCACGCTTGAGTT
This sequence comes from Vibrio navarrensis, assembly GCF_015767675.1. Taxonomy (NCBI): domain Bacteria; kingdom Pseudomonadati; phylum Pseudomonadota; class Gammaproteobacteria; order Vibrionales; family Vibrionaceae; genus Vibrio; species Vibrio navarrensis. Next base: position 469,643 of record NZ_CP065217.1, read on the forward strand.
TGATGGCTGTTTCGGTACTGGCCGTTTTCAAGCGCCGCTGATCGGCGAATTCAATGCCACCAATTTGATGTTGGCACTGGCCACCTTGCTCAGTCTCGGCTTTGATAAACAAGCGCTGCTCGATAGTGCGGCCCAATTGCAACCCGTGCTTGGTCGTATGGAGCTTTTCCAAGCTCCGGGCCGAGCAAAAGTGGTGGTGGATTATGCTCACACGCCCGACGCTCTGGAAAAAGCCTTGCAAGCGCTGCGCGTACATTGTCAGGGTAAGCTGTGGGCCATTTTTGGCTGCGGTGGTGACCGAGACAAAGGCAAACGGCCGATGATGGCGGAAATCGCCGAGCGGCTCGGGGATTGTGTGATCCTCACCGATGACAATCCACGCAGTGAAGATGCCTCGCAGATCATCGCCGATATGTTAGCCGGTCTTGCCTCGCCGCAGTTGGCCGTTGTGGAGCATGATCGCTTCAAAGCGCTGCAACACGCCTTGCAGCATGCCCATGCCGACGACATCATTTTATTGGCGGGCAAAGGGCACGAAGATTACCAAGTGTTATCCCATCAGACGATTCACTATTCTGATCGTGAATCGGCGCAGCAACTTTTAGGAATTCAGCCATGCTAGACACCACGCTTAGCCATTTGGCTCAGCTCACTGAGGGCCAGCTTATCGGTGAGGATGCTCTTTTTTCCAGTGTTTCCACCGACACCCGTCAGATTGAAAAAGGGGCGCTGTTTGTTGCCTTAGTGGGAGATCGTTTCGACGCGCACCATTTTTGCCAGCAAGCGTTGCAGGCTGGCGCAAGTGCTTTATTAGTGCAACGCGCGCTTGATCTGCCTGTTGCGCAAGTGGTTGTCCAAGACACGAAACTGGCGCTCGGCCAGTTAGCGGCCGATGTGCATCAGCGCTGCCAGACGGCGACGGTGGCGATCACCGGAAGCTGCGGGAAAACCACCGTCAAAGAGATGACCGCCAGTATTTTGCAGCAAAAAGGCAAGGTGCTGTTTACCGCCGGTAATTTTAACAACGACATCGGCGTGCCGCTTACGCTGCTGCGCTCACAAGAAGATGATGACTACGCGGTGATTGAGCTGGGTGCCAACCACATTGGCGAGATTGCTTACACCACCCGTTTAGTCAAACCGCAAATTGCCCTGGTCAATAACGTGGCGGCCGCGCATCTGGAAGGCTTTGGCTCGATTGACGGAGTGAAAAAAGCGAAAGGTGAAATCTATCAAGGGCTTGCTGCCGGCGATGTGGCAGTGGTCAACCTAGATAGTAACGGCGGAGACGCATGGCAATCGGTGTTGGCCGATAAAAAAGTCGTGACCTTCTCGGCGCACGATCCAAATGCCGACTTTTATGCCTCTGACGTTTATCTTAATGAAGAGGGCCTAGCAAAGTTTGTTTTGCACACGCCACAGCAAGCTTGGCCTATCTCGCTGGGGATCATTGGTCAGCATAACGTCAGTAATGCGATTGCGGCTTCGATCATCGCGCTGCATTTTGGTGCGAGTAAGGAAGAAATTCAGGCAGGGCTGCGCAATTTGATGCCCGTAAAAGGCCGCGTGGATGTCCAACGTCTCACCGATAAGATTAAACTGATCGATGACAGCTATAATGCTAGCGTCCCAGCAATGAAAGCCGCCGTGGATCTTTTGGGGAGCTTTTCAGGTACGCGCTGGCTAATTTTAGGCTACATGGCCGAATTGGGGGATGAAAGTCTTGCACTTCATCGTCAAGTCGGTGAACATGCTGCCCCATTTGGTTTTGAGCACGTTCTTACTTTTGGTGAGGACACAAGAATGATTAGCGATCTGTGTCAGGGGCTTCACTTCGCTGACCATAGCGCCATGATCGATTATATCAAGCAGCATCTCGCTTCTGACACCGAATCGAGCCATACCTTATTGGTAAAAGGGGCGAACTCGGCTGGCATGAGTAACGTTGTGGCTGCTTTGAAGGAGAACTTTAAATGATTATTTGGCTTGCCGAGCTGCTACAGCCATATTTTTCTTTCTTCCGCTTGTTTGAATACTTGTCGTTTCGCGCCATCTTAAGTGTCCTAACGGCGCTTGGCCTCTCGCTTTGGATGGGGCCTAAGATGATCAAACGGCTGCAACTGCTGCAAATTGGTCAAGTGGTGCGCAATGAGGGGCCGGAGTCCCATTTCAGTAAGCGTGGTACCCCGACCATGGGCGGCATCATGATCCTAACGGCAATCACGGTTACCGTATTGCTGTGGGCGAACCTCTCGAACCCCTATGTGTGGGCGGTGCTGGCTGTGTTGCTTGGTTATGGCGCAGTTGGCTTTGCCGACGATTATCGTAAAGTGGTGCGCAAAAACACCGATGGCCTGATTGCTCGCTGGAAGTATTTCTGGCAGTCGGCGATTGCGCTCGTTGTGGCGTTTGCTCTGTACGCGTATGGCAAAGACACCGCTGCCACTCAGTTAGTGGTGCCTTTTTTCAAAGATGTGATGCCGCAGCTTGGCTTAATGTACGTTATCCTCACCTATTTTGTGATTGTCGGAACCGGAAACGCGGTCAATTTGACCGACGGATTAGATGGTTTGGCCATCATGCCAACTGTACTGGTATCGGCCGGGTTTGCCGTGATTGCCTGGGCGACTGGCAACGTCAACTTCGCTCAATATCTGCATATTCCGTATCTGCCGCATGCTTCTGAGCTGGTGGTGGTGTGTACCGCGATGGTGGGCGCCGGGCTGGGCTTTCTGTGGTTTAACACTTACCCAGCCCAAGTATTTATGGGTGATGTCGGCTCGTTAGCGCTTGGTGGTGCACTGGGCACCATCGCCGTGTTGGTGCGTCAAGAGCTGGTGTTGGTGATCATGGGCGGCGTGTTTGTGATGGAAACCCTGTCGGTCATTCTTCAGGTTGGCTCATACAAGTTACGTGGCCAGCGCATTTTCCGCATGGCACCGATTCACCATCACTACGAATTAAAAGGTTGGCCAGAACCGCGCGTGATCGTGCGCTTTTGGATCATCTCTATTGTTTTGGTCTTGATTGGTCTTGCGACGCTGAAAGTGCGTTAAGCGCCGTCTCGCCGCACAATTACAGTGTGAAAGAATATGGAACGTTGGCAATCGATAAAAAATGTGGTGGTCGTAGGGCTCGGAATAACCGGGCTCTCTGTCGTTAAACACCTGAGAAAAACACAACCTCAGTTGCAGCTTAAGGTGATGGATACTCGCCCGACGCCGCCGGGCGCAGACAAACTGCCAGCAGGCATTGAGCTACATACGGGTGGCTGGAATGACGCTTGGCTTAGCCAAGCCGATCTGGTGGTCACCAATCCCGGAATCGCTTTAGCAACCCCACAGATTCAGGCCGTGCTTGCGAAAGGTACGCCTGTGGTTGGTGACATTGAGCTGTTTGCCTGGGCGGCAGACAAGCCAGTGTTGGCGATTACCGGCTCCAACGGCAAAAGCACCGTTACCGACCTGTGTGGTGTGATGGCCAATGCCTGCGGGGTAAAAGCAGCCATCGGTGGCAACATTGGTGTACCTGCTCTTGATTTGTTGCAGCAAGAGGTCGAACTCTACGTGCTGGAGTTGTCGAGTTTTCAGCTGGAAACCACCGCCAGTTTGTCACTGGTGGCGGCGGCGTTTCTCAATCTTTCCGAAGATCACATGGATCGCTATCAGGGCATGGACGACTATCGCCAAGCCAAACTGCGCATTTTCCAACACGCGCAAACCGCCATCGTCAATCGTGATGATGTGCAAACTTATCCGCTCTCGCCGATGCCATTGATCTCGTTTGGCTCTGATGCAGAAGAATTTGGCTTAATCACTTGGCAAGGTCAGTCATGGTTGGCGCAAAACGGTCAGCCCATCTTGCCAAGCAGCGAGTTAAAACTGGTGGGTCAGCATAACGTGGCGAACGTGTTGGTCGTGCTAGCCCTACTAAGCGCGGCAGGAATTGATTATCGAAAAGGGCTGGAGGCGCTGAAGTCTTACACCGGGTTGACACACCGGTGTCAGGTTGTCGCCGATAATCGCGGCATTAAGTGGGTCAATGATTCGAAAGCGACTAATCTGGCCAGCACTCAAGCAGCTTTGTCGGGCTTGCACTGCACGGGCAAGCTCTATCTTTTGGTCGGTGGCGACGGCAAAGGGGCCGATTTTTCACCGTTAGCCCCTGTTTTGGCCAATTTGCCCGTCGAACTCTGCTGTTTTGGTGCGGATGGCGATAAGTTTATGCCTTTGCATCCGTCGGCCAAACGCTTTGAACGGATGGAAGATGTGATTGAGCAGATATCTGTGCAATTGCAATCGGGAGATATGGTGATGCTTTCGCCTGCCTGTGCTAGTTTTGACCAGTTCAGTAACTTTATGGCGCGCGGCGATCGATTCGCTGAACTGGCGCGCCAGTACGCATAGTAATAGGTTCACCGTTTGGTCAAGGCAGCACATTTCAGAACAACTCTGCTCGGATGGTTTGGTCACAGCGCACCAGAGGCGCTGTTTGATCGCCAACTGGTGTGGATCGCGCTCAGTTTAATGTTGATCGGGCTGGTGATGGTCACGTCGGCCTCTTTCCCGATCAGCTCGCGGCTGACGGATCAACCGTTTCACTTTATGTTTCGCCATGCCACGTTTCTTTTTCTGGCATTGGTCACGTCGGCGGTGGTGTTACAAATGCCGTTGGAAAAGTGGCAGCGCTATAGTCCGTATTTGCTTGGCCTCTCTTTCACTCTGCTCGTGGTTGTGTTGCTGGCGGGGAAATCGGTCAACGGTGCATCGCGCTGGATCCCGCTAGGGCTGTTTAACCTTCAGCCTGCGGAAGTCGCCAAACTGTCGCTGTTTATCTTTATGTCCAGTTATCTGGTGCGTAAACAAGATGAAGTGAGAGCGACTTTTTTTGGCGGCTTTATGAAACCGATCATGGTGTTTGCGGCGCTGGCGGTGTTGCTGTTAGGTCAGCCGGATCTAGGCACAGTGGTGGTGATGCTGGTGACACTGTTTGGCATGTTGTTTATTGCCGGAGCAAAGCTGAGCCAGTTTCTCGCCTTAATGGTGGCAGGCGTCAGCGCGGTCGTTGGACTTATCCTGATAGAGCCATACCGAGTGCGCCGAGTGACGTCGTTTCTTGACCCGTGGGAAGACCCGTTTGGCAGTGGCTACCAGTTAACGCAATCCTTGATGGCATTTGGCCGTGGCGAATGGTTTGGTCAGGGCTTAGGTAACTCGATTCAAAAACTTGAGTACTTGCCAGAGGCTCATACCGACTTTGTTTTTGCCGTGATGGCCGAAGAGTTGGGTTTTATTGGCGTCGTGCTGGTGTTGATGCTGATCTTCAGCCTAGTACTGAAAGCGGTATTCATTGGTAAGAAAGCCTTTGAGCATCAGTTTCAGTTTGGTGGTTATCTCGCTTTTGGTATCGGTATCTGGTTTGCCTTTCAAACCTTAATTAACGTTGGTGCGGCTGCGGGGATGGTACCAACCAAAGGCTTAACCTTGCCTTTGATCAGTTACGGTGGCTCCAGTTTGATTATTATGTCGGTGGCGGTCTCAATACTGCTGCGAATTGACCATGAATGTCGGCTGATGCCAGCCGTGAAAAAAGCAGAGTCACAAACACAAGATGAAAAACAATAAACGACTGATGGTAATGGCCGGCGGAACAGGGGGACACGTGTTCCCGGGCTTGGCTGTTGCCAAAAAACTTCAGCAACAGGGCTGGGAAATCCGCTGGCTGGGCACGGCCGATCGAATGGAAGCTGAATTGGTGCCGAAACACGGCGTTGAGATCGATTTTATTAAAGTCAAAGGACTGCGTGGTCAAGGATGGAAGCGCCTACTGGTTGCGCCGTTTCAAATCATCAACGCTATTTTACAAGCGAAAGCGCACATCAAAGCGTGGCAGCCGGATGCGGTACTGGGGATGGGCGGCTACGTCAGTGGTCCGGGTGGCATCGCGGCCTGGCTATCCGGCATTCCAGTGGTGCTGCATGAACAAAACGCGGTGGCGGGTTTAACCAATCAATGGCTGGCAAAAATTGCTAAAAAAGTGTTCCAAGCTTTTCCAGGCGCATTTCCACAAGCTGACGTGGTCGGCAACCCGGTACGCGATGATGTGGTCGCTCTCGCTGAACCGCTACAACGCATGCAAAGCCGCCAAGGGCCAATCCGCATCTTGGTGATGGGCGGCAGTCAGGGCGCACGCATTCTCAATCAAACCATGCCTGCGGTTATGGCGACCTTAGGTAGCGGCTTTGAGATTCGCCACCAAGCTGGAAAAGGTAATGCGCAAGAGGTCGAACAAGCCTACCAACAAGCGGGCGTCAAATACGCACAAGTGAGTGAGTTTATCGACGATGTCGCCGCCGAATATGCATGGGCAGATCTGTTGGTGTGTCGCTCTGGTGCGTTGACGGTATCTGAAGTTTCTGCCGCGGGCGTGGCAGCCATTTTTATCCCGTTTATGCATAAAGATCGCCAACAGGCATTAAACGCAGATCATCTGGTCGCCTGCGGCGCAGCGAAGATGATTGAGCAACCGCAGCTTACCGTGGAAAAGCTGGTGGCGGAGATTCAGCCGCTGGATCGCAACCGCTTACTCGCGATGGCAATAAAGGCCAGAGCCGCGGCGCAGACCAACGCAGACCAAGTGGTTGCCGACGCGATCATCGCGCTGACCAATAAGAATTAAAGAGTACAGATCAATGACGATTCAACATACGCAAGATTTAGCCCAAATCCGAGCCATGGTGCCAGAGATGCGCCGTGTGAAGTCTATCCACTTCATTGGGATTGGTGGTGCGGGGATGAGCGGCATCGCGGAAGTCCTCTTGAATGAAGGCTACCAAATCACCGGCTCTGACATAGCAGAAAATGCGGTGACTGAACGTTTGGCGCAAAAAGGGGCCAAGGTATTTATCGGCCACCAAGCCAGTAATATTGACCAAGCGAGTGTCGTGGTGGTTTCAACGGCCATCAACGAGGCGAATCCAGAAGTGAAAGCCGCTCGTGAAGCGCGTATTCCGATTGTGCGCCGTGCTGAAATGCTGGCGGAGCTGATGCGTTTTCGTCATGGCATTGCGGTTGCGGGCACGCACGGTAAAACCACCACCACGGCGTTAGTGACACAAATTTACTCAGAAGCGGGGCTCGATCCGACGTTTGTCAACGGCGGATTAGTTAAAAGCGCAGGCACCAACGCGCGTTTGGGTTCAAGCCGCATCTTGATCGCCGAAGCCGATGAAAGCGATGCCTCTTTTTTGCACTTGCAGCCGATGGTCAGCATCGTCACCAATATTGAAGCCGATCATATGGACACCTATGGCGGCGATTTTGAAACATTGAAGCAGACTTTCATCGATTTTCTACACAATTTACCGTTTTACGGACAGGCGATAGTCTGCATTGATGATCCGGTGATCCGTGAGCTAATCCCAAAAATTAGCCGCCAAGTGATCACCTACGGTTTTTCATCAGACGCCGATGTGCGTATCGAAAACTATCGTCAAAACGGGCAGCAAGGCAAATTTACCGTGGTGCGTAAAGATCGCGCTAATCTGGATATCACCTTGAACATTCCGGGACGCCACAATGCCCTCAACGCTTCAGCGGCGATTGCGGTGGCAACCGAAGACGATATTAGCGATGACGCGATCTTGGCCGCAATGATTGGCACGCAAGGAACCGGTCGTCGTTTTGAGCACCTCGGCGAATTTGAAACAGGCAATGGCAGCGCCATGCTGGTGGATGACTATGGCCATCACCCGACAGAGGTCGGAGTAACGATCAACGCTGCGCGCAATGGCTGGCAGGAGAAACGCCTGGTGATGATTTTCCAGCCGCATCGCTATAGCCGCACTCGTGATCTCTATGATGACTTTGCCAACGTGCTGGAACAGGTTGATGTGCTGATTATGCTGGATGTCTATGCCGCCGGAGAAAAGCCGATCGCGGGAGCCGATGGTCGTGCGCTCTGTCGCACCATTCGCAGCCGTGGCAAATTGGATCCGATTTTCGTTCCCGACTCGGCCCTGCTTCCGTCAGTGCTTGCGAATGTACTGCAAGATGGCGATCTGGTGCTGGCACAAGGTGCAGGCGATGTTGGCAAAGTCGCTAGACATCTCGCCGCGTTGGAATTGAATATCGCGAAAATGAAATCATTGGCATAAATAGTGGGTATAAATACACAGAGCCGAACGAGGATCGCGGATTTCCGATAACTTGGTTGCGATTTCTTATTATCAGTATTTGATAGTTTATCAGAGCTCAGTATAATCCCAAGGTTAAAGTGCTTGCTTTTCGTATCGCGAATATACAGAGAGAAAAGTCTAACTAAACTCAGTCAGGAAGCGCAAACTTTGACGGAACTGACAGTCGATGACGTTGATTTTCAACGCGAAAATCGGATAAATAAAACGCCTCATATTATTGGCGCTCTGTTTTTGGCCGTCGTTGTTACGTTAATTGGCTCGATTTTATATTCAACATTAAGTTGGATGTGGGACGATCAGCGTCTACCGTTGTCAAAAATGATCCTACAAGGTGATTTGCGCTATGTGACACAAGAAAATGTGCAACGTGCGCTCGCTCGTATTGATCACATCGGCACTTTTATGTCGCAAGATGTCGATGTGTTGCAACAAAGTGTAGAAGCATTGCCTTGGGTTGCTCATGCCGCCGTTCGTAAGCAGTGGCCAGATACCGTAAAAGTGTATCTGACGGAACATAGAGCCGAAGCTATTTGGAATGGTAACGCGCTGCTTAATGAACATGGCATGGTTTTTGATGGTGATATTGCCCAATTAACAGAAGATAAAGTGAAACTTTATGGTCCAGTCGCTAGCGGTCCAGAAGTGCTCAATGTCTATCGGGAAATCAGTCCCGAATTTGCAAAATTGGATTTATCGATATCATCGTTAGTGCTCAATGATCGCAGAGCTTGGCAAATTATTCTGGATAACGGTATTCGGCTAGAGCTTGGCAAAGAATCGTTAGCGGAACGAGTAGCGAGGTTTTTCTCGCTTTACCGCCAGCTAGGTAGTCAGGCGAAGAAGGTCAGCTATGTCGACCTCAGGTATGATACGGGAGCTGCCGTTGGTTGGTTCCCAGAACAAGAGTTAGGACAAGAGAACACAGATGACTAAGACCGCGGATGATAATCTTATTGTTGGTCTTGATATAGGCACTGCAAGCGTATTAGCTCTGGTAGGTGAAATACTGCCTGATGGTCAAATCAATATCATAGGTGCGGGAAGTAGCCCGTCGCGTGGTATGGATAAAGGCGGCGTGAACGATCTTGAATCTGTGGTGAAATCGGTACAGAGGGCGATTGATCAGGCCGAATTAATGGCTGAGTGCCAAATCAGCAACGTATTTATCTCTTTGTCGGGAAAACATATTGCCAGCCGTATCGAAAAAGGTATGGGAACAATATCTGACGAAGAAGTCTCACAGGAAGATATGGATCGTGCTATACATACTGCAAAATCCATAAAAATCGGTGATGAACAGCGTATCTTGCATGTGATTCCGCAAGAGTTCACCATTGACTATCAGGAAGGTATTAAAAATCCACTGGGTTTGTCTGGGGTGAGAATGGAGGTTAGTGTACATCTGATCTCCTGTCACAGTGACATGGCGCGCAACATCATCAAAGCCGTTGAGCGTTGCGGGTTAAAAGTGGAGCAATTAGTGTTTTCAGGGCTTGCGGCAAGTAATGCGGTGATCACTGAAGACGAAAGAGAGCTCGGCGTTTGTGTGGTCGACATTGGTGCAGGCACCATGGATGTTGCCATCTGGACGGGAGGGGCGCTGCGCCACACCGAAGTGTTCTCTTACGCGGGCAACGCGGTGACTAGCGATATTGCTTTTGCATTTGGTACGCCGGTTAGCGATGCTGAAGAGATAAAAGTGAAGTATGGCTGCGCGCTGAGCGAACTGGTCAGCAAAGACGACACCGTTAACGTACCGAGTGTCGGAGGTAGACCATCGCGAAGCTTACAGCGTCAAACGCTGTCGGAAGTGATCGAGCCGCGCTACACAGAATTAATGGGTTTGGTTAACCAGACCATAGAAACGGTGCAATTAAAGCTCCGTCAGGACGGCATCAAGCACCATTTAGCAGCAGGTGTGGTCCTAACGGGCGGTGCAGCCCAAATCGAAGGATTGGTTGAATGTGCGGAACGCGTTTTCCGCAATCAAGTTCGCGTTGGTAAACCGCTGGAAGTGAGTGGTTTAACCGATTATGTAAAGGAGCCGTATCATTCCACGGCTGTTGGATTACTTCATTACGCACGTGATATGCGAGCCAGTGATGATAGTGACTACAACGAGCCCAAACGTTCGGCGGTCACTGGCTTGTTTGGCAAGCTGCGTAATTGGATACAAAAAGAGTTTTAACCTGAGAGTTGCAGGAAAAACGGAGATAACACATGTTTGAACCGATGATGGAAATGTCTGACGATGCTGTAATTAAAGTCGTTGGGGTTGGCGGTGGCGGCGGTAACGCTGTAGAGCACATGGTGCGTGAATCCATCGAAGGCGTGGAATTCATCAGCGTCAACACTGATGCACAAGCGCTTCGCAAGACGAGTGTGGGTAACGTAATCCAAATCGGTGGCAACATCACCAAAGGTTTGGGAGCAGGCGCAAATCCACAAGTAGGTCGTGACGCAGCTCTAGAAGACAAAGAAAGAATTAAAGAAGTACTCGATGGTGCCGATATGGTATTTATCGCAGCTGGTATGGGCGGTGGTACCGGAACTGGTGCAGCGCCAGTGATTGCTGAAGTCGCGAAGGAATTGGGTATTCTGACCGTTGCTGTTGTGACCAAGCCGTTTAGCTTTGAAGGTAAAAAACGTTTAGCGTTTGCAGAACAAGGCATCGACGAGCTATCGAAACACGTTGACTCGCTGATCACCATTCCAAACGAGAAATTGTTAAAGGTGCTTGGTCGTGGTGTCACCCTTTTGGAAGCTTTTGCTAGCGCGAATGACGTACTAAAAAATGCAGTTCAGGGTATCGCAGAGCTGATTACGCGCCCAGGCATGATTAACGTCGACTTTGCAGACGTACGTACAGTGATGTCTGAAATGGGTCACGCCATGATGGGTAGCGGTATCGCTAAAGGTGAAGACCGAGCAGAAGAGGCCGCTGAAATGGCGATTTCTAGCCCGCTTCTTGAAGATATCGATCTTGCTGGCGCTCGTGGTGTTCTGGTGAACATTACGGCGGGTCTGGATATGCGTCTGGATGAGTTCGAGACAGTTGGTAACACGGTCAAAGCGTTTGCTTCGGATAATGCCACTGTGGTTATCGGTACTTCTCTAGACCCAGACATGGCAGACGAAATCCGCGTTACCGTTGTAGCGACAGGCATTGGCAACGACAAGAAACCAGACATTACCTTGGTTTCTGGTGGTAAAGCCAAAGTTGCTCAACCTGTCGTCGCAGCGAAAGTGGAAGAGAAACCGGCACAGAGTATGCAGGAGAGAGCTCAGGTTGCTCCTCAGCCATCCGCGCCAGTCTCGTCTTCCCAAAACTCTGGCAGCCAGAATACGGCGCCGAAGCCAGAGAAAGAGAGCGGCTACTTGGATATTCCGGCATTTTTACGTCGTCAGGCTGATTAATACCCAAGCACAATTTGACACTGTTCAGAATTGTGGTAGCATTCACGGTCGGTGTACTATACGACCGTGTTTTGTAGCACTTTTATCGAGGCAAGCAGATGATCAGACAACGTACTCTGAAGGAAATGGTGAAAACAACTGGTGTGGGTCTCCACTCTGGTCGTAAAGTCACATTGACTCTTCGCCCTGCCGCTGCAAATACCGGTATTATTTATCGTCGTACGGATCTGAATCCGCCAGTCGATTTTCCAGCAGATCCGGCTTCGGTCCGTGACACCATGCTGTGTACCGCACTAGTGAGTGATGACGGTGTTCGCATATCAACTGTTGAACATCTAAACGCCGCACTGGCGGGAATGGGCATCGACAACGTGATCGTTGAAGTCGACGCACCTGAAATTCCCATTATGGATGGCAGCGCGAGTCCATTTGTTTATCTGCTACAGCAAGCGGGTATTGAATTCCAAAATGCGGCAAAGCGTTTTATTCGAATCAAGAAACCTGTACGTTTCGAAGATGGCGATAAATGGGCTGAGTTTGTCCCATTTAATGGCTTCCGCATGGATTTTGAGATCGACTTTAACCATCCAGCCATTGAGTCTGACGAGCAACGTTTGTTGTTTGATTTCTCTTCGCAAGGCTTTGTACGTGAAATTTCTCGTGCTCGTACCTTCGGCTTTATGCGTGACATTGAGTACCTTCAATCGCAAAACCTCGTCTTGGGTGGCAGTTTTGATAACGCTATCGTACTGGATGATTACCGCATCCTAAACGAAGAAGGCTTGCGTTTTGAGAACGAGTTTGTGACTCATAAAGTTCTAGACGCGATTGGCGATCTTTACATGTGTGGTCACGCGATTATTGGCGAGTTCCGCGCTTACAAATCAGGGCACGGTTTAAACAACCAATTGTTGCGTGCAGTACTGGCAGATCAAGAAGCGTGGGAATGGACTACCTTCGAAGAAGAAGCGGGTTCACCGGTTGCCTTTGCTGAACCAAATATGGTTTTCGCGTAAGAGCTACTCAATCGAAATAAAAAAGCCAGACACCTCGTCTGGCTTTTTGCTATTTCGCTACCTATCTATACTTTTGTTTCTATACTTTTATCTGTACTTCCATACGGACTCATTTACCTCACCGAGGTGGCGAAGTATGTTGTTCCATAGTTTGATGGTGCTACTGGCGAGCAAGGAACAAATAAATGACACGAATATTTGCCGCATGGCAATCTACTGCCGTACCTATTGGCAAAACTGAGCTCCGGGGCAGGTTGAAGTGCAGAATATCGGGTATGTGATGGCAACGTCTTCGATGGGATGCTTCACTCGAACGGTGAGATCGCATGACGAGTCACCATTAATCTGCGCAATAAATGCACTGTAAGTTGCTTATTAACTAGAGCTCAAGGAACTTTCGCTTGATTTAGGTGCTGAATCCTCCACCAATATCATTAAAAACTTCAAAGCGCTTCAAACAATTGGGGTTAACAATGGTGGTAAAAAAGAAAAATCCTTACACTAGGCAGCATTATTTCCAATTTTAGTCTTGAAAATCCTACCTGACAGTACAATATCTGAGTTACATGATTTATCTCAGTATCCTTAGTTTAAGACTGGTAGAGACTGAAGGCATTTATCGTAGATCACAGATGATCTAACAAAGAGAGATTCATAACAAATGATAACTAAGCTACTGACAAAGGTTATTGGTAGTCGCAACGATAGAACACTGCGTCGCCTTAGAAAGATTGTTAAAGAGATCAACAATTACGAGCCAACGTTTGAGGCTCTGTCTGATGAAGAATTAAAAGCAAAAACCGTTGAATTCCGCCAACGTCTTGAACAGGGCGAAACGCTTGACCAACTGCTGCCTGAGGCATTTGCGACGGTGCGCGAAGCGTCAAAACGAGTTTATGGTATGCGCCACTTTGATGTACAGCTCATTGGTGGCATGGTGCTCAATTCGGGACAAATTGCAGAAATGCGTACCGGTGAAGGTAAAACACTGACGGCGACATTACCTGCTTACCTGAATGCCCTGCCTGGAAGAGGTGTTCATATTGTTACTGTTAACGATTATCTTGCCAAGCGTGATGCTGAGACCAACCGACCACTATTTGAATTCCTAGGCATGACCGTTGGCGTCAATGTTCCTAACATGCCACATCCGGCGAAGAAAGAAGCCTATCAAGCAGACATTCTTTACGGTACTAACAACGAATTTGGTTTTGACTACCTACGTGACAACATGGCGTTTCGCAATGAAGACCGTGTGCAACGTGCGCGTTTCTTTGCGGTGGTCGATGAAGTGGACTCGATCCTGATTGATGAAGCACGTACGCCGCTGATTATTTCTGGTCCTGCGGAAGACAGTTCTGAGCTGTACACGCGGATCAATGCGCTCATTCCGCTGCTGCAAAAGCAGGACAAAGAAGACAGCGAAGAGTACCGTGGCGATGGTCACTACACCGTGGATGAGAAGTCCAAGCAAGTTCACTTGACTGAAACCGGGCAAGAGTTTGTTGAAGAGCTGATGGTGAAAAATGGCTTGATGGAAGAGGGTGATACACTGTATTCACCAACCAATATCAGCCTCTTGCATCACGTTAATGCTGCGCTTCGTGCCCATGTTCTGTTTGAGAAGAATGTCGATTACATCGTCAATGACGACGGCGAAGTGGTGATCGTTGACGAACACACCGGCCGTACTATGCCAGGTCGTCGTTGGTCTGAAGGTCTTCACCAAGCGGTTGAAGCGAAAGAAGGCGTTAAGATCCAAAACGAAAACCAGACCTTGGCTTCGATTACATTCCAGAACTACTTCCGCTTGTATGAAAAACTGTCGGGCATGACAGGTACCGCAGATACCGAGGCATTCGAATTTCAGCAAATCTATGGTTTGGAAACTGTGGTTATTCCAACCAACAAACCAATGATCCGTAACGATATGCCAGATGTGGTTTACCGCACTGAAGCGGAGAAATTTGCTGCAATCATTGAAGACATCAAAGAACGCGTTGAAAAAGGTCAACCGGTTCTGGTGGGTACGGTGTCAATCGAAAAATCAGAGCTTTTGTCCAACGCGCTGAAGAAAGCCAAGATCAAACACAACGTGTTGAACGCCAAGTTCCATGAGAAAGAAGCGGAAATCGTCGCCGAAGCAGGTAAACCAGGGGCTGTGACCATCGCGACCAACATGGCCGGACGTGGTACCGACATCGTGTTGGGTGGCAGTTGGCAAGCAAAAGTTGAACAGATGGACAACCCAAGCCAAGCGCAGATTGAGGCTATCAAAGCGGAATGGAAAATCGTTCATGACCAAGTGCTAGACGCGGGTGGCCTACACATTATTGGCACCGAACGTCATGAATCTCGTCGTATCGATAACCAGTTGCGTGGCCGTTCTGGTCGTCAAGGTGATGCTGGCTCTTCACGTTTCTATCTGTCGATGGAAGATTCCCTGTTGCGTATTTTCACCTCTGATCGCATGGCGGCCTTGATTCAAAGCGGCATGGAAGAGGGTGAAGCAATCGAATCGAAAATGTTGTCTCGCTCGATTGAAAAAGCGCAACGTAAAGTGGAAGGGCGCAACTTCGATATCCGTAAGCAATTGCTGGAATACGACGATGTGGCCAACGACCAACGTAAAGTGGTGTACGAGCTGCGCGATGAGTTGATGGGCTCTGATGACATCAGCGAAATGCTTGAGCACAATCGTGTTGATGTACTGAATAATGTGATTGATGAGTACATTCCTCCGCAATCATTGGAAGACATGTGGGATCTGCTTGGCCTGCAAGAGCGCTTGAAGAACGATTTCGACCTCGATGCGCCAGTGAAACAGTGGTTGGAGCAGGACGATAAACTGTATGAAGAAGCGCTACGCGATAAAATCATCGATCTCGCGGTAGAAGTCTACAAAGCGAAAGAAGAAGTGGTCGGTGCACAAGTGCTGCGCAACTTCGAAAAATCAGTGATGCTGCAAACGCTAGATACCTTGTGGAAAGAGCATTTGGCGGCGATGGATCACTTGCGTCAAGGGATCCATCTGCGTGGTTATGCGCAGAAGAACCCAAAACAGGAATACAAGCGTGAGTCGTTCGAGCTGTTTGAAGGTTTACTGGAAACACTTAAATCTGACGTGATTATGATCTTGTCAAAAGTGCGCGTTCAACAACAAGAAGAAGTGGAACGTATGGAAGCCCAGCGCCGAGCGCAAGCAGAAGAAGCGGCTCGCCGAGCACAAGCGCAACACGCTGCGGCAGATAACCCACTGGCAGAGGGCGATGAGCACGTTTCTCATCAACCAGCAGTGCGCGATGAGCGTAAAGTTGGACGTAACGAACCTTGTCCTTGTGGCAGTGGCAAGAAATACAAACAGTGTCATGGTCAGATCAACTGATCTTGACAATATAAGTACAAAGAGTCGCTTAGGCGGCTCTTTTTGTATCAGTGAGATATCACCCGACGATAGTAGCGGGGAACATAGAGAAAGGGGAAACGCAGCAATGAAACGAATTCATATTGTCGCAGGTATTATTTTTAATCAGGACAAAAGTGAGATTTTTATTACCAAACGACCAGATGATAAGCACAAAGGTGGCTTTTGGGAGTTTCCCGGTGGAAAAGTAAAAGTGGGTGAATCGATAGAGCAAGCACTAGCACGTGAGCTTGATGAGGAGATCGGCATTAGCGTGACTGAGCAGAGCTTGTTTGAGCACTTAGAGTACGACTATCCAGACAAGTCGTTAAAATTCGATTTTATCTGCGTACACGCCTTTGATGGTCAGCCCTACGGCAAAGAAGGCCAGCAGCATGCTTGGGTCAAAGTCACTCAGTTGAGTGACTACGCTTTTCCCGAAGCGAACGTGCCAGTGCTGCAGAGAGTATTAAAAGAGTTTGCTTAATCTCTGGTCTCCCGTTGGGATTGTTGTTAGTTTATGTCGATATTTAAACGATTTGCCGATCGGGTGGATCATGGATTAATGGAGAAAGATGCAATGGTAAGAATTGCAATTGCAGGGGCAGCGGGACGCATGGGGCGCAACCTAGTAAAAGCCGCTCATCACAACCCTTTAGCCGTGGTGAGTGCAGGCTCTGAGCGACCAGAGTCTTCACTGGTTGGTGTTGACCTGGGTGAGCTGTGCGGAGAAGGGAAATTTTCTGTATCGGTGACTGATGATCTGGCTAAGGTTATTGACCAGTTTGATGTGATTATTGATTTCACCGCGCCAGCAAGCACATTAGCCAACTTGCAGTTGTGTCAGCAGCATGGCAAAAGCATCGTCATCGGCACCACTGGGTTTAGTGAAGCGCAGCGCGAGCTGATTGACCAAGCGGCACTGCAAGTGCCTGTGGTGATGGCGCCAAACTATTCGGTTGGCGTCAATCTGGTATTCAAACTGCTGGAAAAAGCCGCCAAAGTGATGGGTGATTATTGCGATATCGAAATTGTAGAAGCGCACCACCGTCATAAAGTGGATGCCCCATCGGGCACTGCAATTGGCATGGGCGAAGCCATCGCGAATGCGATGGGCAATAAGCTGAGCGATGTGGCGGTGTACGCACGTGAAGGCATTACTGGTGAGCGTAGTCGCAATGAGATCGGCTTTGCGACGATTCGAGCGGGTGACATTGTCGGTGAGCACACTGCGATGTTTGCCGACATTGGTGAGCGTGTGGAAATTACTCACAAAGCGACTGACCGTATGACGTTTGCAAATGGGGCTGTCAAAGCGGCGGTATGGCTAAGCGCCAAACCTGCTGGTTTCTACACCATGACCGATGTGTTAGGGCTTAATGAGCTATAATTAAATAATTATGCGCCGGCACTTGCCGGCGTTTCTTTATTTCTCGTTTTTCTTCTCTTTTATCTCTCATTGATTTCTTGTCATTTTGTTGCTTGCTTTTCTTGTGGTTTTTGTTTGTATGCATTGCTTTTTGTTTGAAGTGCCCAAAATTGACATTGTTAGTTTGTCGCGCAACGTTTGCGTCAAAAACAAAAATGAAACTGTGATCTTGGATGATGTTTAAAAGGGGCGTTTCATCAAACTTACATCAAAGTGCCTTTTGTGGATTAATAAACTTATACTTTTGCGGTTAATTTGTGGCTTTTTGCTCTAACTAGTCTAAATGGCAAATATGCTTGTGACTAATTGTTGACAGAAATCACGACGATCTTTAGAATGTCGCCAATTTGTCTGATTTCCCCGAAATCTTCGGAAAGTGGTGTTAAGGAAGGCAGGTTTGCAGTTTAATTTATTATTTTTGCATTTTTATTCTGGAGGTTGTCTTGAGTAAATCAGCACTGTTAGTCCTAGAAGATGGGACAGTGTTCCGCGGAGTTTCCATTGGTGCAGATGGGTCGTCCGTTGGTGAAGTCGTTTTTAATACCTCGATGACGGGGTACCAAGAAATCCTCACTGATCCTTCCTATTCCCAACAAATCGTTACTCTTACTTATCCACACATTGGCAATACCGGCACTAACGCCGAAGACGAAGAGTCCTCTTCGATTCATGCACAAGGCCTTGTGATTCGCGATCTTCCTCTTATCGCTTCTAACTTCCGAAGTGAACGTTCTCTTTCCGATTACCTTAAGTCACAAAACATTGTCGGCATCGCTGACATCGATACGCGTAAGCTCACTCGTATCCTGCGTGAAAAAGGGGCGCAAAATGGCTGCATCATGGCCGGCGATAATCTGGATGAAGCGTTGGCTCTGGCAAAAGCGAAAGAATTCCCTGGTCTAAAAGGGATGGATCTGGCGAAAGTCGTCACGACCAAAGAAGCATACCAATGGAAACAAGGTTCATGGACACTGGAAGGTGGCCTGCCTGAAGCACAAGACGAGAGCGAACTGCCATACCACGTCGTGGCTTATGACTTCGGAGCCAAGCGTAACATCCTACGTATGTTGGTGGACCGTGGTTGCCGACTGACCGTCGTTCCGGCACAAACGTCTGCGGAAGAAGTGCTGGCGATGAATCCAGATGGCGTGTTCCTGTCAAACGGCCCTGGCGACCCTGAGCCATGTACTTATGCTATTGAAGCGACAAAGGTATTCCTAGATAAAGGTCTGCCAGTCTTCGGTATCTGTCTTGGCCACCAAATTCTGGCGCTAGCCTCTGGCGCGAAGACAGTGAAGATGAAGTTCGGTCACCACGGTGCTAACCACCCGGTTAAAGACCTGGATCGCAATGTTGTGATGATCACCTCGCAAAACCACGGTTTCGCGGCGGATGAAGCAACTCTGCCAGAGAACCTGCGTGCAACGCACAAATCTCTGTTTGATGGTTCGCTGCAAGGGATCCACCGTACGGATAAACCGGCATTCAGCTTCCAGGGACACCCTGAAGCGAGCCCTGGTCCACACGATGCGGCACCGCTATTCGACCACTTCATTGAACTGATTAAACAACACCGCGCTTAATTTGGAGTAGTAAACAATGCCAAAACGTACTGACATTAAAAGCATTCTTATCCTGGGTGCGGGTCCGATTGTTATCGGCCAGGCTTGTGAGTTTGACTACTCAGGTGCGCAAGCGTGTAAAGCGCTGCGTGAAGAGGGTTACCGCGTTATTCTAGTTAACTCTAACCCAGCGACTATCATGACTGACCCAGAAATGGCGGATGCGACCTACATCGAGCCGATTCACTGGGAAGTGGTACGCAAGATCATCGAAAAAGAGCGTCCGGATGCCATCCTGCCAACCATGGGTGGTCAGACAGCACTGAACTGTGCTCTGGCGCTGGAAAAACATGGCGTACTGGCTGAGTTTGGCGTGGAAATGATCGGTGCAACGGCGGACGCGATTGATAAGGCTGAAGACCGTTCACGCTTCGATAAAGCAATGAAGTCTATCGGTCTGGAATGTCCGCGTGCAGACACCGCAAAAAACATGGAAGAAGCGTACCGCGTGCTGGATATGGTGGGTTTCCCTTGTATCATCCGTCCTTCTTTTACTATGGGTGGTACTGGCGGTGGTATCGCATACAACAAAGAAGAGTTTGAAGAAATCTGTCGTCGTGGTCTGGACCTGTCGCCAACCAACGAGCTGCTGATTGACGAATCTCTGATCGGCTGGAAAGAGTACGAAATGGAAGTGGTTCGCGATAAAGCGGACAACTGCATCATCGTGTGTGCGATTGAGAACTTCGACCCAATGGGTATCCATACCGGTGACTCAATCACAGTTGCTCCTGCTCAGACTCTGACTGACAAAGAGTACCAAATCATGCGTAACGCCTCTCTGGCGGTCCTGCGTGAAATCGGCGTAGAAACAGGTGGTTCGAACGTTCAGTTCGGTATCAACCCGAAAGATGGCCGTATGGTTATCATCGAGATGAACCCACGTGTATCTCGTTCTTCTGCTCTGGCTTCTAAAGCAACGGGTTTCCCAATTGCAAAAGTGGCAGCGAAACTGGCGGTCGGTTTTACCCTTGATGAACTGATGAACGACATCACTGGCGGCGCAACGCCAGCATCATTTGAACCCACCATTGACTACGTTGTAACTAAGATTCCTCGCTTTAACTTCGAGAAATTTGCTGGTGCCAACGACCGTCTGACGACTCAGATGAAGTCAGTGGGTGAAGTGATGGCGATTGGCCGTAACCAACAAGAATCACTGCAAAAAGCCCTGCGAGGCTTGGAAGTAGGCGCAACTGGTTTTGACGAAATGGTTGACCTGGATGCTCCGGATGCACTGACCAAGATTCGTCACGAGCTGAAAGAAGCGGGCGCAGAGCGTATTTGGTACATCGCAGATGCATTCCGTGCCGGTATGTCGGTAGACGGCGTGTTCAACCTGACTAACGTTGACCGCTGGTTCCTGGTGCAAATCGAAGAACTGGTGAAAATGGAAGAGCAGGTTAAGGCAGGTGGTTTTGCTGGCCTCAACGAAGATGTGCTGCGCGCAATGAAACGTAAAGGTTTCTCGGATGCGCGCCTATCAAAACTACTTGGTGTGGCTGAGAGCGAAATCCGTCGTCTACGTGACCAATACGACATCCACCCTGTATACAAACGTGTGGACACTTGTGCAGCAGAATTCTCTTCTGACACCGCCTACATGTACTCATCTTACGATGACGAATGTGAAGCAAACCCAACCGATAAAGAGAAAATCATGGTTCTGGGCGGTGGTCCAAACCGTATCGGTCAGGGTATCGAATTCGACTACTGCTGTGTACACGCGTCACTAGCGCTGCGTGAAGACGGTTACGAAACCATCATGGTGAACTGTAACCCAGAAACAGTTTCGACCGACTACGACACTTCAGACCGTCTGTACTTCGAACCAGTGACACTGGAAGATGTCCTCGCAATCGTCCGTGTTGAAAAACCAAAAGGCGTTATCGTGCAGTACGGTGGTCAGACTCCGCTGAAACTGGCGCGTGCACTGGAAGCGGCAGGTGTGCCAATCATTGGTACCAGCCCTGATGCGATTGACCGTGCTGAAGACCGTGAGCGTTTCCAACAAGCGGTAGATCGTCTGGGTCTGCTACAGCCACAAAACGCCACCGTGACGGCTATTGAACAAGCGATTGAGAAGTCTCGTGAAATCGGCTTCCCGCTGGTGGTTCGTCCTTCTTACGTACTGGGCGGTCGTGCGATGGAAATCGTTTACGATGAGTCTGACCTGCGCCGTTACTTTAACGAAGCGGTGAGCGTATCGAACGAATCTCCGGTTCTGCTGGACCGTTTCCTTGATGACGCAACGGAAGTGGATGTGGATGCTATCTGTGACGGCGAGCGCGTCGTGATTGGCGGCATCATGGAACACATCGAACAAGCAGGTGTTCACTCGGGTGACTCGGCCTGTTCGCTACCCGCTTACACGCTAAGTCAGGAAATTCAGGACAAGATGCGTGAGCAGGTTGAGAAGCTGGCGATGGAACTGGGCGTTCGCGGCTTGATGAACACGCAGTTTGCCGTCAAAGACAACGAAGTTTACCTGATTGAAGTGAACCCTCGTGCCGCGCGTACGGTTCCGTTCGTATCGAAAGCGACGGGTGCTCCGCTGGCGAAAATCGCTGCGCGCGTGATGGCAGGTCAATCGCTGGAGCAGCAAGGCTTTACCAAAGAAATCATTCCACCATACTACTCGGTTAAAGAAGTGGTACTGCCATTCAACAAGTTCCCGGGTGTTGACCCGCTGCTTGGTCCTGAAATGCGCTCAACCGGTGAAGTGATGGGTGTCGGTGCCACATTTGCAGAAGCATACGCAAAAGCGGAGCTGGGCTGTGGCAACGTCTACCCTGAAGGTGGCCGTGCACTGCTGTCAGTTCGCGAAGGCGACAAAGAGCGTGTGGTCGACCTGGCTTCTAAACTGGTGAAACTAGGCTACAAACTGGATGCGACGCACGGTACAGCGGTGATTCTGGGCGAAGCGGGCATCAACCCACGTCTGGTTAACAAGGTACATGAAGGCCGTCCGCACATTCTTGACCGCATCAAGAACAACGAGTACACCTACATCGTCAACACGGCCGCTGGCCGTCAGGCGATTGAAGACTCGAAAGTTTTGCGCCGCGGCGCATTGGCTGAGAAAGTTAACTACACCACCACGCTGAACGCAGCGTTTGCAACCTGTATGTCTCACACCGCAGATGCTAAAGCGAGCGTGACGTCAGTACAAGAGCTGCACGCGCAAGTGAAAGCAAGTTTACAAGTGTAATACAGTAAGCCGCCTTAAATATATCAATAGGCTTATTTGACAACCTCATTGCCCGCTCATTTGAGCGGGCTTTTTTATGCCAGCATTAGCGAGAACTCGATGTTATATTGATGAAAATTTGGAATGGATTGTTGTCGCTTGTTTCACTGTTGTAACCGTGCCGCCAGTGCTATTTTGTCGTTTTACTCAGTGGTTGATTCGCAAGGTCATGGAAGTCTCGTTAGAAGTTTTAGGATTACTGTTTTTAGTCGCCAGTGTCGCAGGGTTTATTGATGCCATGGCGGGGGGCGGCGGTTTGTTGACCTTGCCTGCACTATTAGCGGCAGGGGTGCCTCCGACTCAGGCGTTAGCCACCAATAAGCTGCAAAGTTCCTTCGGTAGTTTCTCCGCCAGCTGGTATTTCGTGCGTAATGGCATTGTCAGCCTCAAAGAGATGCGCTTGGCGATTGCCTGTACCTTTATCGGGTCTGCGATTGGTGCCGAGCTGGTGCAACAGTTTGATGCGTCGCTGCTGACCAGCTTGATTCCGCTCCTGCTGATCGCGATTTCGCTCTATTTTCTGCTGGCCCCACAGACTCGCGCTGATTCAGGTAAAAAACCGTTGCCGGAAGCGTTATTTGCCCTATGCGTCGGTGGTGGGATTGGCTTTTATGATGGTTTTTTTGGTCCGGGGACCGGCTCCATTTTTACCGTCTGTTTTGTGGTGTTGGGGCATTTCAGCCTAGTCGATGCGACCGCGCGTACTAAAGTGCTCAACTTTACCTCCAATATCGCTGCGCTGACTTTCTTTTTGATTGCGGGCCTGCCCATCTGGCAAATTGGTCTGACGATGGCGGTCGGTGGATTTATCGGCGCTCGCATGGGCGCGAAAGTTGTGGTCACCAAAGGCCAGAAATGGATTCGTCCTCTGGTGATCACCATGTCGATGCTGATGGCGCTTAAACTGCTGTGGGAACAGCACTCACAATCGTTTCTATCAATGTTCTAACCCGTGGTGAGCGATAGCTGGTGGCCCGGAGACAAATGTGGATCGGGCGAAACAGCGGTGCCAATTCGGCAAAGTCAAAGCAGTATTGCGGCTCGATTTTGAGCGCATTGACGATGGATAGGGGGACGAGGGCGGGGGCCATGCCACCCAATGCCAACTGCGCGGATGCGGTGTACGAGTCCATTTCCATCACCGGATTAATGCCAAGCCTAGCGAGGATGTCGGCCTGATAGGTGTTCGCCGGGTTGGTCAAGTCATTGGTTACCACTTCGTCCGGTAGGGTGGAAAGTGGCTGGCGGCTGACAATATAAAATGGCTCATCGAACAGATGCTGCGTCATCAAGCCATGATTTCCGGGTAGATAGCCAGCGCAAAGCCCTAGCGTGGCTTTGCCCGATTGAACCTGTTCGACAATGCGCGGCGTATGGTGAGTGGTGATGGTGAAATGCGGATCGCGCTGGCGATATTCCCCCATCACCTGAGTCAGATAGCCCGCGACCAAAGTCTCTGAGCAGTCGAGACGAATGAGCGTATCATCTTCCAGCGCTTGCTGCTCAAAGATCAGCCCGCGCAGCTCATTGAATGTCGGCCCGATGTTGGCGATCAGCTGCTCGGCTTCGGCGGTGAGTTTGATGTGCCGCCCAGCAGGAACCACCAGTTTCTTGCCCAGTTTCTTTTCCAGATTGGCAATGCGTTTACTCACGGCAGACTGGCTGATATACAGTTGGCTGCCTGTGCGGCTCATGGTTTTTTCTTTACTGAGAACTAACAGCGTTTCGATGCCTTCTAACAGCATGATGAGTGATGAATGTTGGGAATAGATGATTCACTGTAACCGAGAGGACACAACATGCCAAGCGACCAGCGAAATAAAGAGAGTACACCATAGGGCCGCCCAATAAGGCGGCCAATGATTGGCTGTTGATGGTTAGCGGTTGATGGCAAAAATCGGTAGCGACAAATGCCAGCGGATCGCGCCTAGGCGAATGATTAAAGTGGAAATTACCCCGGCTAAAAAAGCGGTGGAGTTATCATAGCCCATGCTCAAGGCAACCGTGTGGAACATACCGCCGATAATACAAGCGGTGGCGTACACTTCGCTGCGCAGCACCATAGGGATTTCACGAGCCAGCACATCGCGGATGATGCCACCGCCACAGCCCGTAATCACGCCCATGATCACCGCCACCATCCCCGAGTCTTGATAGGCTAAAGCTTTTTCTACGCCGATGCCGACAAACACCGCCAAGCCAATCGCATCACACACGGGCAAAATCCACCAAGAGAGGCGTTTTGGACGGCGCACCAGCAGCATGGTGAGTAAGCAGGTGATAAAAATTACCCACAGATAGGTCGTGTCTTTGATCCAGAACACCGGCGTGGCGCCCAGCGCCATATCGCGGATTGTGCCGCCACCGATGGCCGTGACACTGCCCAGAACCGCCACACCAAACGGGTCCATTTTCAGTCGTCCAGCGAGTAACACACCAGAAACCGCAAATACGGCGGTACCAAATAAATCAATAAAATACAGCAGCATGGAATCCATGTTACTCGATACCTTATAAATGCAAGGGAAGGAAAATTTGGGGGCAAATTGTACGAAATTTTTTCGCCAAACGTTAGCGATTTCCGCGGATGGTGGCAAAGTGCTCACACACTTGTTCAATCGCCAATAATGTTCTTGGGGTCGGACGATTGAGCCAGTCGGCATTGAGCTGCCAAAAGTGACCGTTTTGCAGCGCAGGGATCTCATCTCGCCAAGCATCCCACATGCCCCCATCACGCATGGCGTGCTCTGAGGCGAACATCGCCTGCGGTTTTCGCAGCACGACTTGCTCGACACTCACTTGCGGATAAGGTGACGCTGCATTGGCAAAGATGTTTTCCCCGCCACAAAAAGTAAACACCTCGCTGGGCCAGTTTTTCCCCGCAACCGTGATGATCGGCGCTTCACTCAACTGGTAAAAATAACGCACCTTTTCACTGCTGCGATATTTTTCGCTAAGTCTATTTAGTTGAGAGCGAAAACGCGCCGCCTCTTCGCGCCCTTGCTGTGGATTGGCGCTGTACTGGCTGAGCTGTTCGATATTGTTGGCGATGTCGGCCAAGCTTTCGGTTTTCGATTCGTAGAGGTGAAAGCCAAACTGGCGCAATTTTTCCAATTCTTTGGCTGGATTGCCAGCCGGCCAAGTAATGATCAAGTCCGGTTGCAAGGCGATGATGCGTTCAAGTTTGATCCCTTTGTAGTTGGCGATCTTTTCCAGCTTTTGAGCCTCTTGCGGGTAGTCACTCATTTCGCTAACGGCAATCAGTTGTTCTCCAAGCCCTGCCGCATACGCCAGTTCTGTCGCGTGGGGGGCAAGGCTGATCACCCGCTTGGCTGGCTCGGCGAAAGTGGTTTTCACTGTGCATAAAAGGAAGAACAGAATCAAAAGAGCAGGGCGCACGACAGTCATTATATTCCTTGATAGATCAGGCCAAGAATCAGGCTTTGCAGCAGCAACCAGACAAAAATTCGCCACGCCAGCAGCGTTTGGATTTGGTCGATATGCAGCGCGGAAGGGGCAATTCGGCCGCCAATTTTTGCTCGCTCGGTTTTTCGACCAGCATAAATCGCCGGCCCGCCCAGCGAGAGTTGCAATTTGTTGCCCACAACGCACAGCAGCCAGCCAGGGCCGGGAAGCGGCCACGATGGTGCTTGCTGTTTGATGCCACTTAACGCAATGGCGGCATTTTTTCCTAAAGCCAACAACAGGGCAAATAGGCGCAGCGGGATAACATCCAACAAGGCGGTCAAGCGAACGGCAGAGAGGCCGAAGGGGGAATAGTGCTGGCGACTAGGTGACCAAGCGCGGGCGAGCTCTGTGGTGAGTCGATACATCAAGGCGCCGATACCGCCGCCGATCGCAAACCAAAAAAACACGCCAATGACATTACGCCCATAACCCAGAATGACGGTCTCTGCGCCCGCTTTGCCCAATCCAAGCAGAGAAAGAGTACGTGTTTCGCGATTGAGAAACGGGGTGAGTAACTCACGGGCTGTTACTTTGTCTTCATTCGCCATCGCGCGCATCAATTGCCTGGCCAGTGTTTCATTGCTACGCCAGTCAAGCGCCAAGAGCAGCAGCGCCAACTCAAACAGCTCTGTTTGCCACACTAAAGGCTGCAGGGCAACGAGTAGCACTAAGCATGGTAACAGCATCAGTAGCAGTGCAAGAGTGCCGGAGAGTTGATTTTGTGTGTAACTGTCGGGACGATTGACTTTCTCCGCCAACAGTTGGGCGAATTTGTGCCATAGCCTGACCGGATGAGAAGCACGGGGGATAGGCAGAAGCAAATGAAACAACAGCGCGCCCCACATAATGAGGAGCGCGCCATTGGCATAGAGTTGCTTAAACAGTTCTTCCATGAACGCGTGCGATTATTTGATCAGCGACAGCATGTTGAAGACCATTTGCGACGAGCTTTGTGCCGCCAATGGGAGAAACTCTTCAAAACTCATTGGCGACTCTTTATCCGCCACATCTGAGATGGCGCGCACGACTACAAACGGCACTTTGAACTGGTGGCAAGTCTGGGCAATGGCTGAGGCTTCCATTTCAACGGCAATCACATTTGGGAAGTGGCTACGAATGAAAGTTTGGCGCTCTGCGGTGCAGACAAACGCATCGCCTGTACAGATCAAGCCGCGCACCGCGTGTTGACCTTCCATTTGCGCCAGCGCTTTTTCCGCGAGGCTCATTAGCTTTTCATCGGCTTCAAAAGCCGCTGGTTGGCCTGCCATCTGGCCAATTTCGTAGCCAAATGCCGTGACGTCGGCGTCGTGGTGGCGAACTTCGCTGGAGATCACCACATCACCCAAGTTGAGGCTTGCGTCAAAACCGCCAGCCGAGCCAGTGTTGATCACCACGTCAGGTTGATATTCATCGAGCAGAATCGTTGTGCCAATGGCTGCGGCCACTTTACCAATACCCGATTGCAGCAACACCACTTCAACGCCGTTGATCTGACCTGAATAAAAGGTGCAGCCTGCTTTGCTGGCTGTTTTTGCGTTTTGCAGCGCGTCTTTAAGAATGGCAACTTCTTGTTGCATTGCACCGATAATACCAACTTTCATATCAATCTCTTGTGTTCAACATTTGAATGGGCGTGAGTATAGCAAAGCTCTCTGACAATAAGTACAGTCTGTTTGGGCGTCTGGCTTCGCTGATTATTCGATGAGTCCGGCCTCTTGTAGCAAGGCTCTTAACTGCTCGGCTCGCTTACGGTTGACACCAAAATCAGAATAGCCTACCCGAGATTCTGAGCGCACCAACAGTTGCTTGCCATCCATTTTCAGTTCCAAATCATCGACAAAACGAAATACGCGTGAAGTGCATTCGATGCGCAGATAATTTCCTTGCTGCTGTGCGCTTTTGGCTCCGGGAAGCTGTAATGCAACTTGTTCTATCTGAGCCAAAGTTGCCTGTGGTTTGAGAACAAAAGGCTCAAGGTGAAACTTGTCGCGATTTTCTTGTGTAGAAACGCAGTTTGGCTTATCGCCACAAGGGGAAGCGGTTCGGTCCATCATTGGCGTGACTCCGGTTGCGCAGGCCGTTAGCCCACAGAGGCAGAAGGTGAGAAGAACGGCTTGTTTCATATTGGTACCTCGCATTGAGAGATAGCGACGTTGAGTGAATGTATTCAGTCTAAAACAAAAGAGGTTGGTGTCCATCACCAACCTCTTTTCTACATCCAGAATTAGACTTCTAAGTAGTCAAGGATCCCTTCAGCGGCTTTGCGACCTTCATCGATGGCGGTCACGACTAAGTCGGAACCTCGCACCGCATCGCCGCCAGCAAAGATTTTGCCGTTGCTGGTTTGGAACTTAAACGATTGATCTGCTGGCGCTTTAATGCGTCCCCACTGATCGAGTTCGACGCCATAAGGTTCCAACCAGCTCATCTGGTGCGGTTGAAAACCAAACGCCATGATCACCGCATCAGCAGGCAGAATATGCTCGCTGCCCGCAACGGGCTCTGGGCGACGGCGTCCCGCTTCATCGGGTTCCCCCAGCGCGGTTTGCACCACTTTGACACCAGTGACCGATCCGGCCGCATCCACTTCAATGCCGAGTGGCTGGAGGTTGAACATAAACTCAACCCCTTCCTCTTTAGCGTTTTTCACTTCACGGCGAGAACCGGGCATGTTCTCCTCATCACGTCGATAAGCACAGATAACCCGCGAAGCGCCCTGACGAATGGACGTGCGCACGCAGTCCATCGCAGTGTCACCCCCGCCGAGTACCACCACGTTTTTGCCAGCCATATCAATGAACGGCTGATCGTGCTCAAGCCCCATCACTTTGTAAGTATTGGAGATAAGAAATGGCAGCGCGTCATACACGCCAGAGGCGTCTTCGTTACTCAGCCCCGCGCGCATGTATTTGTAGGTGCCGACACCAAGAAATACCGCGTCATACTCATCGAGCAGTTGTTGCATCTGGATATCTTTGCCCACTTCCACGTTGAGGCGGAACTCAACGCCCATTTCGCTAAACACGCGACGGCGATTTTCCATCACCCCTTTTTCCAACTTGAATGAAGGAATGCCAAAGGTGAGCAGGCCGCCGATCTCTGGATAGCGATCAAACACCACTGGTTTCACCCCGTTGCGCACCAGTACGTCCGCCGCGGCGAGACCCGCCGGGCCAGCGCCGATGATCGCCACTTTCTTGTCGGTCCATTCCACCTTGGACATGTCAGGCTTCCAGCCCATCTCAAAGGCTTTGTCAGTGATGTACTTTTCAATATTGCCGATGGTGACTGCACCGAAATCGGCATTGAGCGTACATGACCCTTCACACAAGCGATCTTGTGGGCAGACACGGCCACACACCTCGGGCAAGCTGTTGGTTTGATGCGACAGCTCAACCGCTTCCAAAATGCGCCCTTCATTGGCCAGTTTTAGCCACTGCGGGATGTAGTTGTGCACGGGACATTTCCATTCACAGTACGGGTTCCCGCAGTCCAAGCAGCGGTCTGCCTGAGCGGTGGCTTGCTGCTTAGTAAACGGTTCATAAATTTCAACAAACTCAATCTTGCGGATCTGCAAAGGCTTCTTAGCCGGATCGACGCGTTGAACATCAATAAATTGGTATACATTCTGGCTCATGTTCGTCTCCTCCTTGACTATTGGGCCTGCACGCGAAGTTCTGCCGCACTGCGACTCTGGTGACCAAGCAGCGTGTTTAAATCGGCGGCCTTGGGTTTCACCAAGTAGAACTTAGGAATCCATTCATCAAAGTTAGCCAGAATATCTTCCGCATGCGTCGAGCCTGTCTCTTCGAGATGCTCGGCAATTAAACCGCGCAGATGTTCCTGATGGATATAAAGATCCGACAAGGAGATCGCTTCAACCGATTCGTTGTTCACGCGGCCTTGGAAGTCCTGATTGGTATCCAGCACGTAGGCAAAGCCGCCCGTCATACCTGCGCCAAAGTTGACCCCCGTCGCGCCCAATATCGCCACAATGCCGCCTGTCATGTACTCACAAGCGTTGTCACCAGCGCCTTCAATCACACTGATGGTGCCTGAGTTACGCACGCCAAAACGCTCACCCGCTTTACCCGCCGCGAAGAGCTTGCCGCCCGTTGCGCCATAGAGACAAGTATTGCCGATGATGGTGGCTTCATGGCATTTAAACGCAGTACCCATGTGCGGCTTGATCACCACTTTGCCGCCCGCCATGCCTTTACCGACGTAGTCGTTGGCATCGCCAGTCAGGTAAAGCTCAACCCCGCCTGCGTTCCACACACCAAAGGATTGGCCTGCGGTGCCATCAAGGTAGATCTTAATCGGTGAGGCAGCCATGCCTTGGTTACCGTAGCGTTTGGCTATCTCTCCAGATAAGCGCGCCCCGACCGAGCGATCGGTGTTGATCACTTTGTAGAAGAAGCTGGCGGATTGACGCTGTTCAACCACTTCGAGCGCATCGGCGACGATCTTCTGGTTAAGAATACCTTGGTCAAACGGCGTATTCGGCTGTGTCCAGTAAAGTGGGTGGCCCCGCGGCGACACTGGCGCTTCCAAAATGCCGGAGAGATCCAGCTTGGCCTGTTTGGCTGTCATGCCTTCGACCGCTTGCAAAAGATCGGTGCGGCCAATCAGGTCGGTCAGCTTTTCGACGCCGAGTTCGGCTAAGTAGCCACGGACTTCTTCCGCTAAGCCAATGAAATAGTTCATGACCATTTCGGGCAACCCTTTGAAGTACTCTTTACGCAGCGTTTCATCTTGCGTGGCAACGCCGGTGGCACAGTTGTTAAGGTGACAAATACGCAGGAATTTACAGCCCATCGCCACCATAGGCGCCGTGCCAAAACCGAAACTTTCAGCGCCGAGGATCGCCCCTTTTATTACATCCAGACCAGTTTTTAGCCCGCCATCGACTTGCAGACGGATCTTATGACGTAAACCGTTGGCAACCAGTGCTTGCTGAGTTTCCGCCAGGCCCAATTCCCACGGGCTGCCCGCATATTTCACTGAGGTGAGCGGGCTGGCCGCGGTACCACCGTCGTAGCCCGAGATGGTGATGAGATCGGCGTAGGCTTTGGCAACGCCAGTCGCGATGGTGCCAACCCCCGGCTCAGAAACCAGTTTGACCGATATCAGCGCTTGCGGATTGACCTGCTTCAAGTCGAAGATCAACTGCGCCAAATCCTCAATCGAATAGATATCGTGGTGTGGCGGCGGCGAAATCAGCGTCACGCCTTGCACCGAGTAGCGCAGCTTGGCGATTTCCGCCGTGACTTTGTGCCCCGGTAATTGGCCACCTTCGCCCGGTTTCGCCCCTTGCGCGACTTTGATTTGTAACACGTCAGCATTAGTCAGATAGTGTGGTGTTACGCCAAATCGGCCAGAAGCGACCTGCTTGATGCGCGAGTTGCGCTCCGTACCGAAACGGCGTGGATCTTCGCCCCCTTCCCCCGAGTTGGAGTAACCACCAAGGCGGTTCATCGCTGTGGCTAATGCTTCGTGCGCTTCTGGGCTGAGAGCACCAATCGACATTGCTGCCGAATCGAAGCGTTTAAACAGCTCGGTACTCGGCTCGATTCTCTCCAGCGGCAGTGGTGTTGCACTCGGTTTGAGTTTGAGCATATCGCGCAGCATTGCCACCGGACGCTCATTCACTTGTTTGGCAAAGTGCTGATAGTCACCTTGGTCACCGGATTTCACTGCGGTTTGCAGCGTGCCCACCACGTCTGGGTTGTAAGCGTGATACTCGCCGCCGTGCACGTATTTTAGCAGCCCGCCGTGTTCCATCGACTTACGTTTGGTCCACGCTTTGCGCGACAGGTTAAACAGATCTTGTTGGAAGTCGGCAAAGTTCGCCCCTTCAATACGGCTGGTGACGCCTTTAAAGCACAGCTCCACCACATCACGGCTCAGACCGACTGCCTCAAACAGCTGTGAGCAGCGGTACGAAGCGACCGTGGAAATGCCCATTTTCGACATGATCTTGTACAAACCTTTATTGATGCCGTACTGATAGTTTTGCATCACTTCGCGATAGCTCTTATCTAGCGCGCCATCATCGATCAGCTTGCCCAGCGTCTCGTAGGCCAAGTAGGGGTAAACCGCGGTCGCGCCGAAACCGAGTAACACAGCAAATTGATGTGGGTCGCGTGCGGTTGCTGTTTCGGCGATGATGTTGGCATCACAGCGTAAGTTGGCGTTAACGAGGCGAGTTTGTACTGCCCCTACGGCCATCGCTGCGGGAATAGGTAGCTTGCCTGCAACCAGCGCTCGGTCTGAAAGCACCAGCAATACGGTGCCTTCACGCACCACTTTTTCCGCTTGATCACACAGTTCCACAATCGCCTGCTGCAGATCTTTCTCATCTGGATCGTAGTTAATGTCCAAGATGGTATTGCGATAGTGATCGTCGCTCAGTTCAAGCAACTGCTGCATGTCGGAATAGAGCAGCACTGGCGAGTCAAACGTGACGCGGTGGGCGTGGCCGTCGGTTTCGCAAAAGACGTTCATCTCTTGGCCGATACTGGTGGCCAGCGACATCACGTGCTGCTCACGCAGCGGATCGATCGGTGGGTTGGTCACCTGAGCAAATTTTTGTCTGAAATAGTCAGTAATAAGGCGCTCTTTGGAAGAGAGCACCGCCATCGGCGTATCATCGCCCATCGAACCGACGGCTTCTTGTGCCAAGTCACCCAGCACACGCAGCACTTGGTCAACCTCTTCGTTGCTCATGGCAAACTGCTTTTGATAAGTTTTCAGCAGATCCTCATCAAAGCTGCGCTCTCCGACCTGATCTTCTGCTAGCTCAGAAAATGGCGTCAGGCGGCGAACGTTGTGTTCCATCCACTGGCGGTAAGGGTGACGGCTTTTGAGATCGTTATCGATTTCACTCGATTGCCACAATTTGCCTTTACGAGTATCAATCACCAGCAACTCGCCCGGTCCCACACGGCCTTTTTCCGCCACTTCATCCGGGGCGTAGTCCCAAATGCCGACTTCGGAGGCGAGGGTGATCAGTTTGTCTTTGGTAATGACGTAGCGCGCAGGGCGCAGGCCATTGCGGTCAAGGTTACACGCGGCGTAGCGACCATCGGAGAGAACGATCCCAGCCGGGCCGTCCCACGGCTCCATGTGTTTGGAGTTGAAATCGTAGAAGGCGCGCAGATCCTGATCCATATCGGGGTGGTTTTGCCACGCAGGCGGCACCAACATGCGCATGGCGCGGAAGATATCCATACCGCCAGCTAAGAAGAGATCCAGCATATTGTCGAGACTGGAAGAGTCGGAGCCCGTTTCGTTGACAAACGGCGCAGCGCTTTGCAGATCAGGCAGCAGCGGCGACGCGAACTTGTACGCACGTGCTCTTGCCCACTGGCGGTTGCCTTCTATGGTGTTGATCTCGCCGTTGTGCGCCAGATAGCGGAACGGCTGAGCCAGCGGCCAACGCGGTTGCGTGTTTGTCGAAAAACGCTGGTGGAACAAACAGATAGCTGACTCCATTCGCAGATCGGCCAGATCGAGATAAAAACGTGGCAAGTCGGCAGGCATGCACAGCCCTTTGTACACCATCACTTGCGTCGAGAGGCTACAAACGTAGAAATCTTTGTCGTCGCTGATCTGTTTTTCGATACGGCGGCGAGCGATATACAGACGGCGCTCAATATCACGTTCACGCCAGCCAGCGGGCGCAGAAATAAACACTTGTTGAATGTCAGGTAACGACGCTGCGGCAATCGGGCCGAGTACCGCTGGATTGGTTGGCACTTTGCGCCAACCCGCCACGGTGAGGGTCTCTTTCGCGAGTTCTTTATTGATGATGTCGCGTGCCGATTGCGCGTTAACCGGATTTTGGCTGAAGAAAATCATACCCACGGCATACTGTTTACCGAGGTTAAAGCCTTGTTCTTTGGCGATAAGATGCAGATAAGAATCCGGTTTTTGCAGTAACAGGCCGCAGCCGTCGCCAGTTTTGCCATCAGCGGCGATGCCACCACGGTGGGTCATACGATCGAGTGCGGAAATCGCGGTACGAACCAGTTTATGGCTTGGCTCACCCTCCATGTGGGCGATTAGGCCGAAGCCACAGTTGTCCTTTTCTAGGCTTGGATCATAAAGAGCCATTGCAATTCTCCCTTTGCTTCTCTGTCTTCCGGACAGAAATACCAGCATAAAGTTTGGCGGTATAGATGACTAACTATGCATTTTAATTGTTCTATTTTGTATATTAATGCACCAAAACTGTTAGAAAGTTTTAACAAAAAGTAATGCATTATTTTGCATTGAGTTCACAACGTATAGGTTATTGTGAAAAAGGTCAAGTTGTTAGTGAAAAATCACGTTAGCGCGGGATTTACCATGTAATGGTCTAAATAAAATGTTTAAATTCAATTAGATAGTTTTTGTGATGTTACATTTTTGCAACATGAAGAATTTCGTAGGCAGAAAAAAGACCAGCATAAAATGCTGGTCAATAAGAAAAGTTTGGAAGGATTGCGTATTGGTTACCGGTATCAGGCAGCTGTTTTGCGTGCACCGCCTGATACCAGTTGGTTTATCAGCCAGCAGAGAGCATCAGTGAATCAGCTTTGGCTTCTAAGTTTGTGTTGCCCATGAGGTAAGCATCGATAGCGCGAGCACTTTCGCGCCCTTCGTTGATACAACGTACCACCAAAGATTGGCCAGTACGCATATCACCGGCGGCAAAAACGCCCGGTTGATTGGTCTGGAAATCTTGAGTGGCGACGTTGCCACGCTCATCAAGCGCCACATTCAGTTGGGCAAGAACGCCGTGAGGCTCTGGATGGAGGAAACCCATAGCCAGAAACGCCATGTCACAAGGGATCACACGTTCGCTGCCTGCCACTTCTTCAAAGCTAGGGCGCTCACCTGGGGCGGCCTCTTTCCACACAATATCAGCGAGGCGCAGGCCAGTGACTTGCCCCTGCTCATTGCCAATAAATTCCTTGGTCAAAATGTTCCAATGGCGCTCAGAACCCTCTTCATGCGAGGTCGATGTGCGCAGAATCATAGGATATTGCGGCCAAGGCATATTGGCAGGGCGTTTTTCTGGTGGCATCGGCATGATTTCCACTTGCGTGATGCTGGCGGCGCCGTGACGGTTTGAGGTGCCGACACAGTCAGAGCCAGTATCGCCACCGCCGATCACCACCACATGTTTGCCAGCTGCGTGGATCTCTTCCCCTTTGAGATCCATGTTGTTCGCGCGGCGGTTGTTTTGCGCCAAAAACTGCATCGCAAAATAGACGCCATTCAGCTCACGGCCTGGGATGGGCAGATCGCGCGGCACGGTCGAGCCGCCAGTCAGCAGCACCACATCGTACTCTTGGCGAATTTGCTGCGCGTTGACGTTAACGCCAACGTGTTGATTGACTTTAAATTCAACACCAGCTTGTGCCATCAAATCGATTTTACGATCAATGATGTCCATGCCCAGTTTGAAATCTGGAATCCCAAAGCGCAGCAAACCACCGACCTTTTCGTCGCGCTCAAACACGGTGACAAAATGGCCCGCACTGTTCAGCTGCTCTGCAGCCGCAAGGCCCGCCGGGCCAGAGCCGATGATCGCGACTTTTTTCCCCGTGCGTGAACGAGGGGTTTTCGGTTTGGCGTACCCTTCACGATACGCCGTTTCCACGATGGTTTTCTCGATATTACAAATGGTGATCGGATCTTGGTTGATGCCAAGCACACAGGCGCTTTCACACGGCGCAGGGCAGACGCGACCGGTAAACTCAGGGAAGTTATTGGTCGAACTTAGGATCTGCCACGCCTCTTCCCAGCTATCACGGTACACCGCGTCATTAAACTCTGGGATGATGTTACCGATCGGGCAGCCGTTATGACAAAACGGCACGCCACAATCCATACAACGTGATGCTTGTGTGTTGATTTTTTTACCAAAATCGTTGTTTAGGACAAATTCCTTGTTGTTTTGGACACGAACTGCTGGGTCAATTTTCTTCGGCAGTTCACGACCAAACTCTAAAAATCCAGTAGGCTTACCCATTTACACGGCCTCCGCTTCTTGTTGTTCTGCCTCTGCCTTGCGTTTTTTCAGCACCGCTTTGTAATCACGTGGCATCACTTTCACCAAGGATTTCAAGCTGCTTTCAAAGTTATCAAGGAAAGACTGAGCCACTTCACTTCCTGTGAATTGAACATGCTTGGTCAGCATCTCCATTAGCAGGTCTTTGTCTTCTTGTTCGATTGGGTCTAAGTCGACCAATTCTGGGTTGAGTTTCGAGTTAAAATCACCCGATTTGTCCCAAACGTAGGCCACGCCACCGCTCATGCCAGCGGCGAAGTTGCGCCCGGTTGAACCAAGAATGAGCGCCACACCGCCGGTCATGTATTCACAGCCGTGGTCACCGACGCCTTCAACCACCACTTTCGCGCCGGAGTTACGCACACAGAAACGTTCACCCGCTAAGCCGCGAATGTAAGATTCGCCAGACGTCGCACCGTAGAAACAGACGTTACCGACAATAATGTTGTCTTCTGCGACGAGCGTGGAGTTGGCGTCAGGGTAGAGCACCAATGTGCCGCCCGACAAGCCTTTACCCCAGTAGTCGTTGGCATCGCCTTCCACCTCAAACTTCACTCCTTTCGCAAGGAATGCGCCGAAAGACTGACCCGCACTGCCAGTGAACTTAACCTGCATCGGCTGTGGTAAGCCTTGATCTTTATACACTTTGGAGATTTCGTTCGACAGCATGGTGCCAACCGAGCGGTCGGTGTTGATGATCGGAAACTCGGCTTGTACCGCTTGGCCGTATTCCAGCGCAGGTTGCGCTACCTTGATCAGTTGGCGATCCAGTACTGCTTCCAAGTGATGGTTCTGCTGAGTTTGACAGTAGATGCCGTCTTGCTCGCGTGGCTGCTCAAGGAACAGCACAGGAGAGAGATCCAAGTTTTTGTACTTCCAGTGAGCAACGTTGTCGCGCACTTTCAGTTTATGCGCTTGGCCGACCATCTCTGCAATGGTGCGAAAGCCAAGTTCCGCCATGATTTCACGCAGGCCCTGCGCCATGTACTGGAAGAAGGTCACGACGTCATCCACGCGGCCGTCGAAACGCTCACGCAGCGTTTTGTTTTGCGTGGCAATGCCAACTGGGCAGGTGTTCTTATGACACTTACGCATCATGATACAGCCTTCTACCACCAGAGCGGCGGTAGCAACACCCCACTCTTCGGCACCCAATAGAGTGGCAATCGCGATGTCGCGCGGGGTTTTCATCTGACCATCGGCTTGCACCACGATACGGTTACGCAGGCCGTTTTTCAGCAGCGTTTGGTGCGTTTCAGCTAGGCCAAGTTCCCACGGCAGACCGGTGTGACGAATCGAAGAGATTGGTGATGCGCCCGTACCGCCGTCGTGGCCAGCAATTAGCACCACATCGGCCTTGGCTTTCGCAACGCCCGAGGCGATGGTGCCAACCCCCGCTTCAGAGACCAATTTGACGTTGACGCGACCTTTACGGTTGGCGTTTTTCAGGTCAAAGATCAGCTGGGCTAAGTCTTCAATCGAGTAGATATCGTGGTGTGGCGGTGGCGAAATCAGGCCCACTCCCGGAGTGGAGTGACGCGTTGCGCCGATCCAATCATCGACTTTATCGCCAGGCAACTGACCACCTTCACCCGGTTTCGCGCCTTGCGCCATCTTGATCTGGATTTCATCTGAGTTGGTCAGATAGTAAGAGGTGACGCCAAAGCGGCCAGAAGCAACCTGCTTGATGGCTGAACGCTCAGAATCGCCATTCTCTCTCGGTTCAAAACGGAGCGGATCTTCACCGCCTTCACCCGAGTTGGATTTCGCGCCAAGGCGGTTCATGGCAACGGCAAGAGTGGAGTGCGCTTCGTAAGAGATCGAACCAAACGACATCGCCCCTGTGGCGAAGCGTTTAACGATGCTCTCAATCGGTTCCACTTCTTCAATCGGAATAGAGCCGGCGGGATTTTTGACAAAATCAAGTTGGCTGCGCAGCGTGACCGCTTTGTCGCCTTGACTATCGACCGCAGCGGCGTACTTCTTGAATTCTTGGAAGTCTTTGTTGCGCGTTGAATGTTGCAGCAAATGAATGGTTTCAGGGTTGAACAGGTGTTTTTCGCCACGCTGTTTCCACTGATACACGCCGCCGACATCCAACATCTGGACTGGGATTTCACGAGTTGGGTAACCAACACGATGACGCACCAAGACTTCTTTGGCGATGTCATCGAGCGTCAAGCCTTGAATACGGGTGACGGTTCCGGTGAAGTATTTATCGACCACCGCTTTGCTGATGCCAAGCGCTTCGAAGATCTGCGCGCCGTGGTAAGACTGCAGCGTGGAGATGCCCATCTTAGAGAAGATTTTCAGCAGGCCGCCGTTGACACCCTTGCGGTAGTTGTTGAAGTACTGCTCAACCGACACGCTGGCATCCAGCTTTTTACGACGTTGCAGATCAACGATGGTTTCGGTGACCAGATATGGGTTCACCGCATTGGCACCGTAGCCGACCAGTGTGGCGAAGTGGTGCGTTTCACGCGCATCACCAGTCTCGACCACGATACCGCATTTGGCACGCAGGCCTTTACGGATCAGGTGATGATGCACAGCGCCTACCGCCAGCATGGCAGGGATGGCGGCGTGGTTGGAGTTTACCGCGCGGTCTGTCAGCAAGATAATTGAGTAACCGTCGATGACCGCATCTTCGGCGTACTGGCAAATACGCTTTAGCGCGCGCTCCAGTTTGCCCGCATCTTCACTGGCTTGGAAAACGATATCCAGCGTTTTGGCTTGTAGATGCTCGTTGTCAATTGCGCGCAGCTTTTCCAGCTCGGCGTTGGAGATAACGGGCGATTCCAATTCCACTTTACGGCAATGAACTGGCGATTCCGCCAATAGGTTCTGATCTTTACCTATGTAGGTATTGAGCGACATCACCATACGTTCGCGGATCGGGTCGATCGGCGGGTTGGTCACCTGAGCAAACAACTGCTTAAAGTAGTTGGCAAGATGCTGCGATTGGTGCGACAAAATCGCTACTGGCCAGTCAGCGCCCATCGAACCCAGCGGCTCGTAACCTGTTTGTGCCAGCGGCAGAATGATTTCGTTTACTTCTTCCGCGCTGATGCCGAAGGCTTGTTGGCGATGCAGCAGACGCTCTGGTGAAGGTTGGCTGTGAACGTTGTCGGCATCTGGCAGCGATTTTAAGCTCAGCAGGTTGTCTTGTACCCACTGCTCATAAGGCTGCGCGTTGGCGATGGAGTCTTTCACTTCTTCATCTGAAATGATGCGACCCTGTTCGAGATCGGCGACAAAGATGCGCCCTGGCTGCAAGCGGCCACGGTACTCGACGTTTTCCGCAGGCACTTCGACTACGCCAGACTCTGACGCCATGATCAGCATGTTGTCTTTGGTCACGGTATAGCGAGACGGGCGAAGGCCGTTACGATCGAGCGTCGCACCCACCTGAACACCGTCGGTGAAGCAGACAGACGCAGGGCCATCCCACGGTTCCATAATGTTGGCGTGGTATTGGTAAAAAGCGCGGCGTTTCGCATCCATGGCTTTGTTTTCCTGCCACGCTTCTGGGATCATCATCATCAATGCGTGTGGCAAGCTGCGGCCAGAGAGTACCAAAAGCTCCAGCACCATATCGAAGTTGGCCGAATCCGATGCGCCTTCTTGGCACACAGGCAACAGCATGTCGATTTCGGCTTGAGTGAATAGCTTGGATTCTAGGATCGCTTCACGCGCTTTCATCCAGTTCAGGTTGCCGCGAACCGTGTTGATCTCGCCGTTGTGAGCGATGTAGCGGAAAGGCTGCGCAAGGCGCCATTTCGGGAAAGTATTGGTAGAGAAACGCGAGTGAACCAGAGCGAGCGCCGTCACCATGGTTGGGTTTTGCAGATCCAAAAAGTACTGAGGAACCTGCTCTGTGGTCAGTTGGCCTTTGTAAACCAGTGTCTTGTATGACATCGAGTTGATGTAAAAATCATCGCCGATGTTCGAGACGCTTTCTAGACAGACGCGCACCGTGTAGTTACGCAGCACGTACAGTTTACGCTCCAACTCTTCCGGTGTGCAGCCCGGGCCACCCGAGATAAAAACGTGCTCAAATTGAGGCTCTGTGCTAAGTGGATCAGCGCCGATCATCGAGTTGTCGGTCGGTAAGACACGGTAGCCTAAAATGTCGAGATCGAGACGCTTGGCATTGCGCTGTAAAATATCGCGACACTGTTCACGCTTGTACTCGTCTTTCGGGAACAACACCACCCCGACACCGTATTTTTCAAAAGAAGGCAGCTTGAGTCCAAGCTTAACCGCTTCTTCTAAAAGAAATTCATGAGGTTTTTGCAGCAGAATACCCGCGCCGTCACCACTGCATGGATCACAACCTTGGCCGCCGCGGTGCTCCATTCTTGCCAGCATCTCAAGAGCCTGTGTGACCACTTGGTGAGACTTACGGTTTTTCAGGTGAGCAACAAAACCAATACCACAGGCGTCATGCTCCAGTTCTGGAGTATACAAACCCTGCGAACTTTGCTCTCTATCTACCATAGATACTTCCTTCCAGTTCTAATTGATGCAACAACCCATGCAGAAAACACTGCATAAATAGTGATTGAGCATCCGTCCTTTATAGTTCTGAGTCGCAACCAGCAAGGGAAGCTGGTTTTGAGTCCTTTCCGCATCCCACAGGAATCATGTTGTGGGAAAAACAATCCTTGGTGATATCCCGGTTTTATTGGTCACTTTATAGTGATTTATATAGGTTGGAGTGGGGCATCACCGACATAATCCGTGTTTCATCTTGTAATTAAAGTCACAAAAATGACGGTTATGTGTAAGTATCCTACAATTTTGTGACTAGCCAATGCAACGAAAAGTCTTGGTTGCAGCCCAAAAAAAATCGTTTAAAAATGCATTTTTAGTTTAACATTTATGCAACATGCGCGTTTTTTGTCTTTAATTATGCAGGTTTATTGATTTTTACCAGTGAATGGGGTGTTTGAATTCGCTAGCATGCTGTGTTTTTTCTTGCGAATGTGTAATTAAATTACATAAATCGAATTAAGATTGATTCCGCTTTAGATTGGGTGAGTTCAATGCAATTACATCAACTGGTGAACACTCTAGGTCAGGACTTGCAGCGTCGTTATGGGGAGAAAGTCCACAAGCTGACGTTGCATGGTGGCTTTAGTTGCCCGAACCGTGATGGGACGATTGGTCGCGGCGGCTGCACATTCTGCAATGTCGCCTCGTTTACCGATGAGCAGGCACAAATCAAGAGCATTCAGTTGCAACTTAGTGAGCGAGCTGGCGAAGTGCATCGCGCCAAACGCTACTTAGCGTATTTCCAAGCCTATACCAGCACTTATGCGGAAGTGCAGGTATTGAAGAAGATGTATGAAGAAGCGCTGAAAGCGGCGGATATTGTTGGTTTGTGTGTGGGAACGCGCCCGGATTGCGTGCCCGATGCGGTGCTGGATTTGCTTGCAGGCTATGTGCAGCAGGGATTTGAAATTTGGCTCGAACTGGGCTTGCAGACGGCGAACGATCAGACGCTCAAACGCATCAACCGTGGTCACGACTTTGCCTGCTATGCCGAGATCACCCGCCGTGCCCGTGCGCTGGGTATCAAAGTGTGTACGCATTTGATTGTTGGTTTGCCAAAAGAGAGCGGGCAAGAGAACCGCTTGACGCTCGATAAAGTGATCACCACGGGGACAGATGGGATCAAACTGCATGGTTTGCATATTGTTGAGGGGAGCACCATGGCGAAAGCGTGGCGTGCAGGCAAATTGGAGGCGCCGAGCTTAGAAGAGTATGTGGCGATTGCGTGCGATCTGATCCGTCATACCCCGCCGGAAATCGTTTATCATCGCGTGTCTTCTGCGGCGCGGCGTCCGACCTTGCTCTCCCCATTGTGGTGTGAAAATCGCTGGCTCGCGATGACGGAAATTGGCAAGGCATTAGCGCAACAGGGGGCGCAAGGCAGCGCACTTGAGCGTCCTTTCCGGTTTACAAAACCCCAATTAAAAGCGGAATAACCGCTTATTTGCTGATATATTTGCAAACAGCGTTAAAAATCAGGTAGCAAAGATGGATCAGCTGTTCAGCGCGCTTCGGGACGGAGCACAACATTATGGCCTTATTCTCCTTGGCGCCGTCCTGCTATTGGTGCTGGTTAAGGCCGTGATGCTGCGTTTTCAAAAAGATCTCGATTCGTTGGTGCTGGACGCGCTTTCTCCAGTACTGCTGGTTGATCTTGCGCAAAACAAGATCCTTTTGGCCAATACGGCGGCGATGCAGCTTCTGGGCATTCGCCAGCTTAATCGTTGCTACTTCTTCCCCTCCGCTTCATCCACGTCAGACATAGCACAAACGCTCAACTCACTCTCTGGGCGGCAGTTCTCGCATCTCACTTTTACTTGGCGTTTGTCTGACAATGAAAGTTTACAGATAGCCTTGAGCGGTCGCAAAGTCCACTATCACCACCGTTTTTGTTGGCTATTGCATGTGGGCGCGGTGGCAACGAATGACGGCGGGCAGCAAAGCGAATTGGAAGCGCTGCGAATGGCAAAATCCGCGTTAGATTCCTTGTCGGAACTGATTTGTCTGCGTGATCCTGATGGGCGAATTTTAGCCACTAACCGTGCTTTTGAGCAGTTTTGGCAGGGACGGCGTGAAGAGTCGATCGAGCCTGTTGCGGGACAGCTCAAAGGGCGGCGCAGTGAACGTCGTTGGACGACCGATCCGCAAGGGCGCAGTTGTTTGCTGGAAGTAAACCAGAGCCTTTTGATGAGTAAACAAGGGGAACTGCTCGGGTCGCTGAGCATCAGCCACGATGTGACAGAGTGGCATAAAATGCAGCAGAATCTGCGTGATGAAATGGAGCGGCGCAAAGACACCGAAGTGGCGCTGGCTCAGCGCGATACCATTTTGCAGAACATCCTCGAAGCCAGCCCAGACTCGATTGGCATCTTCAATGAAAACATGGTCTATCAGGCGTGCAACAAGCCGTTTGTCAATGCGCTGGGCATTGCTGAAGTTTCTGACCTAATAGGTAAAAGGCTGCAAGATGTCATTCCTGGCGAAATGTACCAGCGCTTGTCGGCGACCGACAGCCAAGTGTTGCATGAAGGTAAATCGCTGCGTTACCTGGACAAAATTCTCAACAGTAGCGGCGACTATTCTTGGTTTGATGTGGTGAAGTCGCCATTTCGCGATCCCGCCTCGGGCACCAACGGAGTGCTGATCATGGCAAGGGATATCTCAGAGCGTTATCTGGCGGAGCAAAAATTGGAAGC
This sequence comes from Vibrio navarrensis, assembly GCF_015767675.1. Classification (NCBI taxonomy): domain Bacteria; kingdom Pseudomonadati; phylum Pseudomonadota; class Gammaproteobacteria; order Vibrionales; family Vibrionaceae; genus Vibrio; species Vibrio navarrensis. Next base: position 512,761 of record NZ_CP065217.1, read on the forward strand.
GGCGAATCAAGAGCTCGAAAAACTGAGCTTTATGGACAGCTTGACCAAAGTTGCCAACCGTCGCCGCTTTGATGAGCAGCTAAACACGTTGTGGCATCACCATGCGCGCGAAAAACTGCCTTTGGCGATCATGTTGTGTGATATCGACTTCTTCAAAGAGTTTAATGATCGCTACGGCCACCAACTGGGCGATCACGCCTTGACTCAAGTTGCCGAGGTGTTCTCCCAAGTGATCAGCCGCTCATCGGATTGCGTGGCGCGTTATGGCGGTGAAGAGTTTGCGTTCATATTGCCCAATACCACCACCGAAGGGGCGCTAAAAGTCGCGGAAAAAATACATGTCTGCATTGCTCAACTGGCGATTGAGCACCTTGGCTCGAAAGTCGCGCAGCGGATCACCGTTAGCCTCGGGTTGGTCTCCTATATTCCTAAACCTGAAGATTTGCCCGAAATGGGCGTGACCTTGGCCGACAGCGCCTTGTACCAAGCCAAATCCGATGGCCGAAACCGTACTTGCGTCCATCCGGTTTCGCTCACCGCCGATGAAGTGTCCCAGCAGCAGAGTGCGAAAGGTTAACTTTCCCTAATAATGCCCGTTTTGTCACACGAGTTGTCAATTCAATGGCTTAACCGCTAGAGTCAAACACGCTACACTAACCTTCCACCGTTCGACACCTCGCCCCATCCCGTGGGTGTCGGTGCCGAGTTCGGCGGCTATCGCAATGGCCACTCACGCTTTGGAGCTTTAGATGAAACCCATGAAAAATCTTGCCCAGTACTACGTCGATTTGTTAGTCAAGCTGGGCATCGTCCGTTTCTCCATTTTGCTCGCGCTGGCATTGGTGGCATTGGCCGTGGTGGTGCAAGTGGGAATTACGCTGGCGCTGAAAGGGAGCGTGGATGACATCGATATCGTCCGCTCGGTCTTTTTTGGCTTAGTGATCACCCCTTGGGCGGTCTATTTTCTTTCGGTGGTGGTCGATCAACTGGAAGAGTCTCGGCAGCGATTATCCAAACTCGTCTCAAAGCTGAAAGACATGCGCTCGCGAGACCAAGAGCTGAATGTGCAGTTGCAGCAAAACATCGAGCAGCTTAACCAAGAAATCGAAGAGCGGATCAAAGCGGAAGAAGCGCGTGAAGAGGCGATGAAAGATCTGGAAAACGAAGTCTTTCAGCGCGAGCGAACCCAATTAGAACTTGCCGAGCGAACGGCGTTACTGCGCTCGTTTATCGATGCTTCTCCGGATCTTATCTACTATCGCAACGCCGATGGGGTATTTTCAGGCTGTAACCGCGCAATGGAAGAGTTAACCGGGAAAAAAGAGCATCAACTGGTCGGCTTGAGCCCGTGGGATGTCTACAGCAAAGAAGTCGCGCAGCAAATTGTCGACACCGACCAAAAAGTGTTTGCCAATAACCGTGCGCTCACCTACGAGCAGTGGCTTGAATACCCTGATGGGCGCAAGCACTACTTTGAACTGCGTAAAGTGCCTTTTTACAGCAAAGATGGTCGTCACTTGGGTTTGATGGGGTTTGGCCGTGACATTACTGACCGTAAACGCCATGAAGAGTCGTTGGAAAAAGCCAGCCGCGACAAAACCACCTTTATTTCTACCGTCAGTCATGAACTGCGTACACCGCTCAACGGCATCGTCGGTTTAAGCCGTATGTTGCTCGATACGACCTTAACGGATGAGCAGCGTAAATACATGCAAACCATCAATGTCAGTGCTATCACTCTAGGCAATATTTTTAACGACATTATCGACATGGATAAGTTTGATCGGCGCAAATTAGAGCTGTTCCCTGAGCCGCTCGATTTTGAAGATTTTGTGGTCGAAATCGAGAACATCGCCGCGTTGATGGCAGAACAAAAGGGATTGCGTTTTGACTTAGAACGTCTCAGTGAGCTGCCTAAAATGGTCGAGGTTGATGCCACTCGCCTGCGCCAAGTGATTTGGAATCTGGTCAGTAATGCGATGAAATTCACCAAAGAGGGCGGGGTGGTGATGACGGTGAGCGCAGAGGTTGAAGAGGCACACGCGTCGATTATCATTGAAGTGGAAGACACCGGGATTGGTATCCCAGAAGCAGAGCTGGATAAGATTTTTGCCATGTATTATCAGGTCAAATCGGGCAAAGACAACCTGCATGCTGTTGGCACGGGCATCGGCTTGGCAGTCTCGCGTCAACTGATCAACATGATGGATGGCGATATCACGGTGACCAGCGAAGAGGGGTTTGGTAGCACCTTTACCCTGACCATCAAGGTGCCCGTGGTCGAAGGCCAAACCATTGAGGCGGAGGTTGAAGCGCAACTGAGTTTGAACATTTTTATGGTGGAAGACATCGCGCTCAATGTGACGGTCGCGCGCTCGCTGTTGGAAAGTCTTGGCCATCAGGTCACGGTTGCGATGACCGGAGAAGAGGCGATTGAGCGTTTCAAACCACAAGAATACGATTTAGTACTGCTCGATATTCAACTGCCTGATATGACTGGTTTTGATGTGGCTCACTACTATCGCACCCATTATCAGAATTTGCCGCCGTTGGTCGCACTGACGGCCAATCTGTTGAAAGATAAACGCGAGTATTTAGAGAAAGGCATGGACGACGCGATGAGTAAGCCTTTAGCGGTGAAAGCGATGCAGGAGGTGATCAGCAAATTGATCCTCACTGAGCCGGAGCCCATGCCGCGTGCTACTGAAGCTCTTGAAGTCGACGCGCAGACGCATGGTCTAGAAACCCAAGTGCTGGACATTGATATGCTCGAATCGTATGTCGATATTGTTGGTCCCACCCCAGTGTTGGACAGTATTCAAATGTTTGCCGAGATGATGCCAGGTTATTTGGACTTGCTGGATCTCAACATGATTGCCAAAGATCAGTCAGGGATTGTCTCAGAGGCACATAAAATTAAAGGTGCCGCGGGTTCGATTGGTTTGAAGCGAATTCAAAGCGTGGCGCAAAAAGCGCAATCTCCGGATATGCCAGCTTGGTGGGAGAATATCGGTGATTGGGTGGAAGAGATCAAAAATGAATATCAACATGATATTGTGATCCTGAAAAGCTGGTTAGAACAAAGGGGAATGAAATGAAACGATGGGCTCTAGCGACACTTTCTCTGGCTCTACTGGCCGGATGTTCTACACAACCTGCGATCAGTTGGCAGCAAGACAACCAAGTCACGGTAAACCAAAGCGTGATCGAACTGAAAAGCACACTGTGGGTTAACCAAATGCCGATGGTTGGAGAACAAGAGGCGCAAAGTTTGCACGGGTCACTCTATCTCTCTTCCAATGGTGAGTTGCCCGCCAATTTGACCGTAAATCTCCTGACCATCAAACAGGGTGAACAGCAGTGGAATCTAAGTGAAAGCGAACTTGAAGTGCGAACCCACAGCGAAAATCAGTGGGAAGTGGCGTTTAACTGGCAGGGTGAGTTCGACATTGAGCAACCCGTTGATATCGCTTTGCAGCTCGAGAATCAAGCGACGATCTTGTGGCTCGTTGAGCGCAAAGTGGCTATTGATAAGGTCTACTAAACTGACGCAAACAAAAAAGGTTGGCACCACGCCAACCTTTTTTTATATCACATTGATATTTAAGCGTCTAAATCACCACAAAAACGGTAGCCTTCACCGTGAATGGTGGCGATGATCTCTGGCGTACCTGATATGGACTCAAAGTGCTTACGGATACGACGAATGGTCACATCAACCGTTCTATCATGCGGCTTGAGCTCACGTCCGGTCATCTTCTTAAGCAGATCGGCTCGGGTTTGGATCTTGCCCGGGTTCTCACAGAAGTGCAGCAACGCACGGAATTCAGAGCGTGGCAGTTTGTAACCATCACCCAGTGGGCTGATCAGTGAGCGGCTGTTGATGTCTAATACCCAACCGTTAAACTCATATTTTTCCACTGAACGCTTCTCTTCGTGCACGATGCTATTGGTCATTGAGCGACCGAGCAAATTGCGCGCACGAATAGTCAGTTCACGAGGGTTGAATGGTTTGGTGATGTAGTCGTCTGCACCGATTTCTAGGCCGAGAATTTTGTCGACTTCGTTATCACGACCAGTCAAAAACATCAGTGCCACATCTGCTTGCTCACGCAATTCTCGAGCCAGAAGAAGGCCGTTTTTACCTGGTAAGTTGATGTCCATTATCACTAGATTAACGTTATTTTCTGACAGCATTTGGTGCATCTCATCACCATTGCTGGCTTCAAATACAGCATATCCCTCTGCTTCAAAAATACTCTTAAGAGTGTTACGAGTTACTTGCTCATCTTCAACGATAAGAATCTGCGGGGTTTGCATTGGCGGTACCTAAATTTGTGACAAAATTGTACTAATAGAATAAATTCTAGGCAAAAACATAACATACAGGTAATGTGATTTTGATAATAAAGCAAAGTGATCAAAAAAACACTTCTTTCAGTTACGTGCCTTCCTTGAGTTCTCGCCAAAAGTAAGCAGCGTCCGACTGCTACTGGATTATTCTATAGGGTTTGTTTACCTTTCAAGACCCACAGTGACAGGCAAAGCAGATATGGAAAGGTAAACAACCCTGTTCTTTTGAGCGGATTCTATAATGTTAACAGCATGCTAACAATGCTCAAATGTTAATTCCATTCACTTTGTTGATTTATATCAATTGGCTAAATGTAACAATTATTAATCGTTCGAAACTTATGATAAAAATTGTCGAAACAGGTGTAGATGCTCAATTATGGCATGCATATTCAGACTCATTCTTCGCTTTTGCCCAGAGTTGGACAGAGGGCAACTACGCGATTATTACCGCATGGAACCCAGGAAGTGTACTATTGTCAAATGAGCAAAATTGCATAAATAATCAGCGTCTGAAAGAGAGATTAATGGACCTGGACTATTGCCCAATGTTGGTCGGCAACCAAGATTTGACCTGGAGCGAAGCAAGCTTTGCGGTAAAAGTGGATATGCGTCTAGCCTTGGACATAGCGAAAGAGTTTCAACAAAACGCCATTTATTACATCGAGAATAAAGAGTTATTTTTAGTTTCTTGTTTTGCCGATGAAACAAAACAGTCGCTGGGCAGCATCGCTTCTCGCCTACGATAAACGTTCTGTTTCTGTCATAAAATTATCAAGGAGGATTTATGAACGACATTACTCCGGACATCTGCGATAAGTTTGAAGATAAAGTAAGGCTACTCAATCTTCCTTTGCAGAATTACGGTCAAAAAACGGCGTTTTTTGGAGAGATCGTGACAGTACGCTGTTACCACGATAACTCGAAGGTGCGCGAGATGCTTATTCAGGATGGTAAAGGCAAAGTCCTGGTCGTCGACGGACATGGTTCCTGCCTGAAAGCGTTGTTTGGCGATCAACTTGCCATCTTGGCGATTGAAAATAATTGGGAAGGCGTGATTGTCTTCGGCGCAGTCAGAGATGTGGCGCAGATGGCGCAGATGTCTCTTGGCGTCAAAGCGCTAGGAACCTCTCCATTTAAAACGGAGAAACGCGGAGCTGGAGAGGTGAATGTGACCCTGATGATGCTCAACCAAATCGTGCAACCCAAAGAGTACATTTACGCAGACTGGAATGGAATTTTAATCTCTAAACAAGCGCTTGAGATTTAAAAGCGAAAGCCGATACCCACTTCAATCCCTTGCTGCCACTCCTGATAGTCAAGAGTGGCATGCAAATCCAACGATTCGGTAATCTTGACGCGGCTTGACACTTCGGCCGCGAAACCTGTGGTGTCTGGTTGGCCATCTTCAGGGCTGACTTTGAACGAACGTAGGGTACTCTTTAAGGTAAAATGTTCGTTAATCTTATAACTTACGCCGCTAAGGAAGCCGCTTTGGTTGTTGAGTTGGGAGTTATTAACACGAGCACCGACGTAAAGATCGACCGATTCAAAGACTTGATAGGCGTAACCGCCATCTATATTCCACACATCAAAGTTTTCTTCTGGCTGAGTTTCACTGGAGAAAAACAATTTATGGGGTGAGAGCTTGCTGGGCGCGAGAGAAGGAAGCGGGTTGGCAGTTACTTGGCCACACAAAAGCAACAGCAGCAAAACCAGCATGTTTTTCATACCACTACTCCTTGTGTTTCTTTTTCTTATTCTGGCGTATCTTTGATTAAAGCACACAACCTGACATTGGGCGTACTTTTTGTCGCGCGATTGTCTGAGATTATAGCCCGTCCAAAGTTCATTTTTGCAGCCAGCTTCAAACTATCGAGATAGGCATGTGATTTACACAAATGGCTTTATGCCTTTTTCTCATAGCAAAGAGAGTGAGATTAAAAAAATTGAACTTTTTATTGACGGCAGTACAGAAACTACGGTAAACGTAGAGCTAAGCAAACACACAATCACAATGAATAGTTATCTATGACATTTAACAGCCAATCAGTAATGACCACCACCATTATTATTACCGACATCACACATGTTGGGGCAGGCTGCTGAACGAAAGAAATTCCAAAAAAAGGCCTGTATCCAACAAGATACAGGCCTTTTTTTATACAGTTTAAAAATGATCCGGGAGGAAGGGATGCGAGTATTGAAGTTTGGCGGCTCATCGTTAGCCGATGCTGAGCGCTTCTTAAGGGCGGCAGATATCATTGCCAATAATGCAAAACAAGAAGAGGTTTCCGTTGTTTTATCAGCACCGGGAAAAACAACCAACAAATTAGTCGCTATCATTGAGTCGGCGTTAAAACACGGTGAAGCGGAGCGGCAAATCGCAGAGGTAGAAGAATCATTCCACCAGTTGTTTGATGATATTAAACAACAAATCCCTGCCATCAATGGCGCAGACTACCTCGGCCAAGTGGCCAGTTCGCTTTCTCAGCTACGTCAGTTTGTACATGGCATTAGCCTATTGGGGATGTGTCCTGATAATGTGAACGCCCGCATTATTAGTAAAGGTGAGCGTGTATCTATTCAATTGATGAAGGCGGTTCTTGCGGCTAAAGGTCATGCGGTTAACTTGATTGACCCGGTAGAATATCTTTTGGCGAAAGGCGACCATCTTGAAGGGATGGTTGATGTCGACATCTCCACGCAAAATTTCCGTAACAAGCCGCTACCTGCGGGCCATGTGCACATCATGCCGGGCTTTACCGCGGGCAACAAACAAGGTGAGTTGGTCACGCTTGGCCGTAACGGTTCTGACTACTCGGCGGCGGTGCTCGCGGCATGTTTGCGCGCGGATTGCTGTGAAATCTGGACGGATGTTGATGGCGTCTACAACTGCGACCCACGATTGGTTGAAGATGCTCGGTTACTCAAATCGCTCAGCTATCAAGAAGCGATGGAGCTCTCTTACTTTGGCGCTTCTGTGTTGCATCCGAAAACCATTGCACCTATCGCGCAGTTCCATATTCCTTGCTTGATCAAAAACAGCTTCAATCCTCAAGGGGCAGGCACGCTCATCGGCCAAGATACTGGCGAAGATAAACTGGCGATTAAAGGCATTACCACGCTCAACAATTTGACCATGGTTAACGTTTCCGGTCCTGGCATGAAAGGCATGGTCGGCATGGCCAGCCGGGTGTTTGGCGCGATGTCTGCTTCCGGTGTATCGATAGTCCTGATTACCCAATCTTCTTCTGAATACAGCATCAGTTTTTGTATCGAAGCGGCAGATAAAGCCACTGCCGCTCAAGCCCTCGCCGATGAATTTGAGCTCGAGTTAAAAGATGGCTTGCTTGAGCCTGTCGAGTTTCTCAGTGATGTCGCCATTATTACCTTGGTGGGTGATGGCATGCGCACTTCCAAAGGCGTAGCGTCACAGTTTTTTGCTTCGCTGGCGGAAGTGAACGTGAACATCATTGCGATTGCGCAAGGTTCCTCTGAACGCGCAATTTCTGCGGTTATTCCGGAAGATAAAATTTCCGAGGCGATTAAAGCCTGCCACGAGAATCTTTTTAATTCCAAGCACTTCTTAGATGTGTTTGTGGTTGGTGTCGGCGGTGTCGGCGGTGAACTGGTCGATCAGATCCATCGCCAGCAGGCAAAACTCGCGGATAAAGGGATCGTGATTCGTGTCTGTGGCCTTGCCAATAGCAAAGGCCTGCTGTTAGACAGTAATGGCTTGCCACTGGATAACTGGCGCGATCGCATCAAAAATGCGACCGAAGAGTTTAGCTTGCCGCGTCTGATCGCTACCGTACAGCGCAACCATATTATCAACCCTGTGCTGGTGGACTGTACTTCCAGTGAAGCCATCGCGAACCAATATACCGAGTTTCTCGCTGCGGGTTTCCATGTGGTCACGCCGAATAAAAAGGCTAACACAGCGAGCATGGCGTATTATCACCAATTGCGCGATGTCGCGCGAAGCTCGCGCCGCAAGTTGATGTATGAGACAACCGTTGGCGCAGGCCTTCCGGTGATTGAAAACTTGCAAAACCTGATTTCGGCAGGGGATGAGTTGGAACGTTTTACCGGGATCTTGTCTGGCTCACTCTCATTTATCTTCGGCAAATTGGACGAAGGGATGAGCTTAAGTGAAGCGACCTACATTGCGAAGCAAAACGGCTTTACTGAACCCGATCCGCGTGATGATCTCTCGGGTATGGATGTTGCGCGCAAGCTGTTGATCCTTGCACGCGAAGCGGGCATGTCACTGGAGCTGGAAGATGTGGAAGTGGATCAGGCATTGCCACCTGGCTTCGATGATTCAGGCAGTGTTGAAGAGTTTATGGCTCGCTTACCTGAAGCGGACGCCTACTTTAAGCAGCAACTCGCGCAAGCCACGCAAGAAGGGAAAGTGCTGCGTTACGTTGGCGAAATCATTGATGGCAAATGCAAAGTGTCTATCGCGGCGGTGGACGAAAACGATCCTATGTTCAAGATCAAAGATGGTGAGAACGCACTGGCTTTCTACAGCCGCTACTATCAACCAATTCCATTAGTCTTACGTGGTTACGGCGCGGGTACTCAGGTGACTGCGGCCGGCGTGTTCTCGGACGTAATGCGTACACTCGGCTGGAAATTAGGGGTTTAATCAATGAGTTCAAGTGATATGGGGGTAGTCGTTTACGCTCCTGCTTCTATCGGTAATGTCAGCGTTGGTTTTGACGTGTTGGGGGCGGCGGTGTCCCCCATTGATGGCACTCTGTTAGGTGATCGAGTGATGGTGAAGCAAGGCAGCGAGCCATTTGCACTTAAAACGGCAGGTCGCTTTGTCGCTAAGTTGCCCGCCGATGCCAAAGAAAATATTGTTTACCACTGTTGGCGCGTGTTCGCTCGTGAGTTAGACAAAAAAGGTGTGGCTTTAAAATCGGTCGAAATGACCTTAGAAAAGAACATGCCAATCGGTTCTGGGCTTGGTTCCAGCGCCTGTTCGATTGTTGCAGCGCTAGATGCACTCAACCAATTCCATGCTAACCCGCTCGATGAAACCGAGTTGCTGGCTCTGATGGGCGAAATGGAAGGGGAAATCTCTGGTGGCGTGCACTACGATAACGTTGCGCCTTGCTACTTGGGCGGATTGCAATTGATGCTTGAAGAGCTCGGTATCATCAGCCAAGAAGTCCCCTGTTTTGACGATTGGTATTGGGTGATGGCTTATCCGGGGATCAAAGTCTCGACCGCGGAAGCGCGCGCTATTTTGCCATCACAATATCGCCGACAAGACATTATTGCGCACGGCCGCCATCTCGCCGGTTTCATCCACGCTTGTCACTCTAACCAGCCAGAGTTAGCGGCGAAGCTGATCAAAGACGTGATCGCAGAACCGTATCGTGAGAGACTGCTGCCAGGGTTTGCTGATGCGCGCAAATACGCCGCGTCTGCCGGTGCATTGACGACGGGCATCTCGGGCAGTGGCCCAACCCTATTTAGCATTTGCAAAGAGAAAGAGGTCGCGGAGCGCGTTGCTCGCTGGCTTGAACAAAATTACGTACAAAATGAAGAAGGATTCGTCCATGTTTGCCGTTTGAACAAACAAGGTTCGGTCGTGACAGGAAGTGAGCTATGAAGCTGTACAACATCAAAGAAAATCAACAACAAGTCTCCTTTGGCCAAGCCGTTCGCCAAGGTTTAGGCCGCAATCAAGGTCTATTTTTTCCCGCTGAATTGCCTCAGTTTGCCGATATTGACGCACTGCTAGAAGAAGGATTTGTTGCCCGTAGCAGCAAAATTCTCTCAGCGTTGATTGGTGATGAGCTTTCTGCGCAGCAAGTGAGCGCGATGGTGGATGCGGCGTTCCAATTTCCTGCGCCGATTGCACAAGTTAAGCCGGGTGTCTATGCCCTAGAACTTTTCCACGGCCCGACACTGGCGTTCAAAGATTTCGGTGGCCGCTTTATGGCGCAGTCACTTGTTGCTGTTTCCAATGGTGGCAAAATCACTATTTTGACCGCGACGTCGGGTGATACAGGAGCGGCGGTTGCCCATGCCTTCTATGGTATGGAAGATATCAACGTAGTGATCCTCTATCCAAAGGGAAAAATCAGCCCGCTGCAAGAAAAGCTGTTCTGTACTCTAGGTAAAAATATCCATACGGTTGCGGTTCATGGTGATTTTGATGCGTGTCAGGCGCTGGTCAAACAGGCATTCGATGATGCTGCGTTGCGTGAAGAAATTGGTTTGAACTCTGCGAACTCAATCAACATCAGCCGTTTGATGGCGCAAATTTGCTACTATTTTGAAGCGGCGGCGCAAATGAGCAAATCAGAGCGTGAGAACCTGGTGATTTCAGTCCCGAGCGGTAACTTTGGCAACCTGACCGCTGGTCTGTTGGCGAAAGCACTCGGCTTGCCGGTTAAACGCTTTATCGCCGCGACCAATGCTAATGACACTGTGCCGCGTTATCTCGAGACAGGTCAGTGGGATCCTAAGCCGACCGTGGCAACGACTTCAAATGCCATGGACGTGAGCCAACCGAACAACTGGCCACGCATTGAAGAGCTTTGCCGCGTGAAAGAGTGGGGACTCGAAACGCTGGGGAAAGGAGCGGTCAGTGATGCGCAAAGCGCGCAATCTGTACGCGAACTTTATCAATTAGGCTATCTGTGTGAACCACATGGCGCAATTGCTTACCGTGTGCTTGAAGAGCAACTTCAAGCGGGTGAAACTGGCTTGTTCTTGTGTACAGCGCATCCTACCAAGTTTAAAGAAGTAGTTGATGACATTTTGGGCACTGATATTGAGTTGCCAGCGCCATTGGCTAAACATGCGCAGATGACGTTACTGTCTCAGGAGTTGGAAGCCGACTTTGATGCGTTGAAAGTGGTACTGCGTCAAGTTCAGTAGGTGAGCCAAAAATGAAATAGCAAAGGCGGAGTTGACTCCGCCTTTTTTATTGCCAGATTGCCAGCTAAAAACAAACGGCGCTCAAAGAGCGCCGTTAAAGTAAATGGTAATGTTGTGATTAGAGCGACTCAGTAAAAGTACGAGCGATCACGTCGCGTTGCTGCTCTTGAGTCAAAGAGTTGAAACGTACAGCGTAGCCAGATACGCGAATGGTCAACTGTGGGTATTTTTCTGGGTGAGCGACTGCATCTTCTAGCGTTTCACGTTTTAGTACGTTGACGTTGAGGTGTTGACCCCCTTCGATGCGCGGTGCCGCTTCAATAGCCACTTCACGGCTTTCGAATTCACCCAGTTCGTTGAGCGCCACAACTTGATCGGCTTCATAGCCAGATAGCGCAGCCACACAACGCGCTTCGTTCTTTTCACTGTCCAAAAGCCAGATAGAGTTCAGTAGGCTGTCGTTTGCCGCTTTAGTAATTTGGATACCTTGGATCATCACTATCTCCTAGTCCACGCAGGTGGTGTTATGGTGTTTATTTTCAAATTTTGTCGAGCTGCTAATTATATAGCTAATAACCATTATTCTAGTATTGATTTAAGTCAAAAAACAACTAAAAACATTAAATTTATCAAGGTTAATTTATTGTTCTGGATCAATAAACTCTTTAAAAACAATATCAATTAAATATAGTTGATTGGTTAAAAATTATTTTAATGATCATTTGTTGTAAATTTACTACAAATTGCAAGTCAAATTTGACGAATGAAGGCTAAATCGTTGTAATTGCCCATCAGAGATGAAAGTAAAAAGTGATTAAATGACAAACAGTAAAAATCGATATGGTAACAAATTTATTGGTGCCCACGTTTCTGCAGCGGGTGGTGTTGAGAATGCGCCGCTGCGAGCAAGAGAAATTGGTGCGAACGCCTTCGCTTTATTTACCAAAAATCAGCGTCAGTGGGTCGCTAAACCGTTGGAGGCCAAATCCATCAGTGCCTTTAAAGCCAACTGCCAGATGCTTGGGTTTGCGTCTGAGCAGATCCTGCCACATGACTCTTATCTGATTAACTTAGGAGCGCCTGAAGAGGAGAAGCGAGAGAAATCACGCTTGGCTTTTATCGATGAAATGGAACGTTGTCGACAGTTGGGCTTAACCTTGCTGAATTTTCATCCCGGCAGTCACCTCAATCAAATCTCAGAACAAGAGTGTTTGTCGCTGATTGCGCAGTCGATCAATGTGGCGCATCAAGCCGTGCCTGATGTGGTGGCAGTGATTGAAAATACTGCTGGTCAAGGAACAAACTTGGGGTGGAAATTCGAACATCTAGCGGAAATCATCGACCAAGTGGAAGACAAAGAGCGGGTGGGCGTTTGCCTCGATACTTGCCACACCTTTGCCGCTGGCTACGATCTCAGTTCTATGGCCGCATGTGAGCACACTTTTGCTGAGTTTGAACGCGTGGTCGGCATGCACTATTTAAGGGCAATGCATCTCAATGATTCAAAAGTGGATCTCGGTAGTAAGGTCGACAGGCATCAGGCGTTGGGGAAAGGAGCGATTGGCTGGAGCTGTTTTGAATACATAGCCAAAGATAGGCGCTTTGATTCTATCCCTTTGATTTTAGAAACAATTGAGCCGGATTTGTGGGCGGGGGAAATTCGGGCGTTAAGAGAATTTCATCTACAATCAATCGATTAAATGAAGGTTTAATCATATTGGCATCTTTTTTCATATCTCACCATGACGATAGTCGCACAGAAAATTTCGCAATGGAGGATGCCACTATGTTACCGACAATCACTGCTACCCCAACGTCCTTTGGCCGCCGAGCTGCACGGCTCCCTGCTCCCAATCGCCATGTTACTGGGCCGGGGCACTACCGAACTCCACAAAAGGCGACGCATCCGCATGAGAAAAGCGAATAGCGGTTACTCTGTGCAGGGGAGGTAATTAAATACAAATTGCCCGGTTTATCATGCGCATTTGGGTGTAAAATAGCGGCTTTGATAGTAACAGCGGGATTCCCCAATGACGCAGGAACTGACCTGGCACGATGTAATTGGTGCTGAAAAGCAACAGGCGTATTTTCAACAAACACTCAGTTTTGTGGACGCAGAGCGTCAGGCCGGAAAAGTCATTTACCCTCCGGCCAAAGACGTGTTCAACGCCTTCCGTTTTACGGAATTTAATCAAGTCAAAGTGGTCATTCTGGGCCAAGACCCGTACCACGGGCCCAATCAGGCGCATGGCCTGTGCTTTTCTGTTCTCCCCGGAATCAAGCCGCCGCCATCTTTACTCAATATGTACAAAGAGTTGGCACAAGATATCGAAGGTTTTCAGATACCAGTACACGGTTTTTTGCAGAGTTGGGCAGAGCAAGGCGTCCTGCTGTTGAATACGGTTTTGACCGTGGAGCAGGGGAAAGCGCACTCGCACGCAACCAGCGGGTGGGAAGTGTTTACCGACCGGGTTATCGAGGCGATAAACCAGCATCAGCAAGGCGTGGTTTTCTTACTTTGGGGTTCGCATGCGCAAAAAAAAGGCCGCTTCATTGATAGAAACAAGCATTATGTCCTCGCGGCCCCGCATCCCTCTCCGCTTTCTGCGCACCGGGGTTTTTTAGGTTGCCGTCATTTTTCTCAAACGAATCAGTTGCTTTCTCAACAAGGAAAAACGCCAATCCACTGGCATTTACCGATGACGGTTTAAATGGTGCTTTTTTGAGCAAGGTCTAAACCGAAACCATTTCTCTCTTATACACTTAGTAGCAGCAATGAAGTGTTAAGGAGAAGCACTATGATGATCGAACGGATAAGACGTGAGCACAGCTACATTGTGCGTTTGTTGGCTATCTTACGTCAGAAAGTGGAACAACTGAAAAACGAGCAACCGATCAACTACGGTTTGGTAGCAGAAATCGTTGACTATCTCTCTGTACATGCGGAAAAAGTGCATCACCCCAAAGAGGACATTCTCTATCGACACTACTTGCAGCATTATGGGGCGCAGCGGACGATAGAAAACCTAGAGCAAGAGCATATCTCGCTGGCAAAAGAGACGGCCAGATTTACCGAGATAGTACAGATGATCCTCAGCGATGCGGTCGTGCCACATGATGTTTTTCTAGAGCACCTTGAAGCCTTTATCACCTCTCAGCGCCGCCATTTAGATATTGAAGAACGTTTAGTCTTGCCTTTAATTGCAGAGTCTTTCACCACTCAGGACTGGCAAACGGTCGAATCACAGTGGTTGATCAACGAAGATGACCCTGTGTTTGGCAAAACCATTGCGGACCACTACCAACAGTTGGCTGAGAGGGTCAAACAAAGTGACAGAGAATGGGCTTAGGGGCGAGTCAGTCGTCGTTCGGACAGCGTAATAAAAAGAGAAATGGCACCCTAAGGTGCCATTTCAGTATTCGTTAAAGTTTAATGTCTTCCAGTGAATAATCGTGACAAAAATCCATGTCTCGAAGCTCTTTTAGAAGATTGCGGCGATCCATCATCGCCTCAATTTCACGCCATTTTCTTTTTACTGGTTTTGACCGGGTTTTGGTGGTGCCAGTCGTTTCAAAATCCAGTAAGTCATCTAGTTCAAAGCCGTCCATAAGCTACCTCACATAAATAACCAGCGCTTGTGCAGTCACTAAGTACCACAGTTTCTCCGAGCTTAGCCACGATATATTTCGCATTTGTGTCGGTAACATGAAATTTTCGCCTGAAACTGAATACAACATCACATTTCACTGAGCCTGATGTGGTTGAAAAGTGAGCATTTGCATCAACGAAAACGTTTAAATGAAAAAAAATTGAATGTTAAAGTGGTGTGTATTTAAACCGTATGACGATACAAATAGATGTTCAAAGGATGGGGTGTTTCCAAATGTAACAAGTATCAGGTTCCGACGGGAGCGGAGAAAGCGTTCGATGGCTTCGGATCATAGATAGGGTAAGGACTGCCGACCAAATTGAAGTGAAAAAGAATGATTATAATTTGATGTAAAAACATTGTGCAGTAAATGTAACCACTTTTCGCTGCTTGCGCTGTTTTTTATGTTAACAAAAAGTATATTTACAGTGAAAAATACAACAAAAATGCACTCTTATGCATATTGATTTTTGTTTTTTCAAGCTGCATTATCCGCTGCGTCAAAAAACGTTGGTACGTAAAAAGGATGCATGAAGCGACATTTACGATTCTGGATTGCCAATCTAAAACGAATAAGACCAAGCTAATTTGACACTTGGTATCGCAATCTGGTGGATGGCTAGGACGCACGGACCGACGCAACTCAATTTGAGGTATGTATGACAGACTTGATTAATTTGATGAATGACCTGCTATGGGGGTCTATTCTGGTTTACCTGCTGGTTGGGGTGGGGATTTACTTCACTATCCGCCTTGGGTTTATCCAGTTCCGCCATTTTGGACACATGTTTTCCGTATTGAAGAACAGCCGTAAAGCTGACCAAGCTGGTATCTCTTCTTTTCAGGCACTTTGTACTAGCCTAGCTGCGCGC
Organism: Vibrio navarrensis; assembly: GCF_015767675.1. Taxonomy (NCBI): domain Bacteria; kingdom Pseudomonadati; phylum Pseudomonadota; class Gammaproteobacteria; order Vibrionales; family Vibrionaceae; genus Vibrio; species Vibrio navarrensis. Next base: position 528,542 of record NZ_CP065217.1, read on the forward strand.
GTTGGTACCGGAAACATGGCAGGGGTTGCCGTTGCCCTTACTGCGGGTGGTCCGGGTGCGATTTTCTGGATGTGGTTGATTGCCATGTTAGGTATGGCGACCTCGTTTGCTGAAAGTACGCTGGCGCAGCTTTACAAAACCAAAGATGATGACGGCAACTACCGCGGTGGTCCTGCTTACTACATGGAAAAGGGCCTTGGCATGCGCTGGATGGGCGTGCTTTTCTCGGTCTTTTTGATTATCGCTTTTGGTCTGGTGTTTAACGCTGTGCAAGCCAACTCCATTGCAGGGGCTATGCAAAACGCCTTCGGTTGGGAAGATAAGTACGTAGGCGGTGCGATCATGGTGCTGGCGGGCGTGATTATTTTCGGTGGTATCAAGCGTATTGCGCGCACCGCTGAACTGATTGTGCCTGTGATGGCGCTGGCTTACTTGGCATTGGCGCTGTTTGTGATGTTTAGCAACCTCGAAAAATTGCCTGCGGTGCTGGCTTTGATCTTCAAAAGTGCGTTTGGTTTACAAGAAGCGGCCGCTGGTGGCCTTGGCTATGCCATCGCCCAAGCGATGATCAACGGGATCAAACGCGGCCTGTTCTCCAACGAAGCGGGTATGGGTTCAGCGCCGAATGCAGCAGCGTCTGCAACGCCATATCCACCACATCCTGCTTCGCAAGGTTATGTGCAGATGCTGGGTGTGTTTATGGACACTATCGTGATCTGTTCTGCCACGGTTTCCATCATCTTGATGTCTGGCGAATACGTGCCTCATGGAGAAATCACTGGTATTGAACTGACACAGGTAGCCCTCAGCTCACAAGTGGGTGATTGGGGGGGCATCTTTGTCGCGGTCGCGATTTTCTTCTTCGCTTTCACCTCGATCATTGCCAACTACTCGTACGCAGAAACCAACTTAGTCTTCCTTGAGCACAACCACAAAGCGGGCTTGAATCTTTTCCGTATGGTGGTATTGGGCTTGGTCGGTTACGGTGCGGTGGCACCACTGCCATTTGTGTGGGCGCTGGCAGATGTGTCGATGGGCTTGATGGCGATTGTCAACTTGGTCGCGATTCTGCTGCTCTCTGGCATCGTGATCAAACTGGCGAAAGACTACAACCGTCAGTTAAAAGAGGGCAAATTGCCCACCTTTAATGCTGACGATTTCCCAGAGCTCAAATCTCAGCTTGAAGAAGGCATTTGGGACAACAAAAACAAGTAATCGCTCTTTGCTATTAGTGTGATTGTAAAAGCCATGCAGACATTGCATGGCTTTTTTTGTACCCTAGTGAAAAACAAAATTAGGAAGTCATCGTCATGCTTATTGTTGTTTCTCCAGCCAAAACTCTGGATTACGAATCGCCACTCGCGACGCAAAAGTTTACCCAACCGGAATTGGTCGATTATTCCAAACAGTTGATTGACGTTTGCCGCCGCTTAACGCCGGCCGATGTTGCTTCACTGATGAAAGTGAGCGATAAAATCGCCGATCTCAACGTGGGTCGCTTCCAAGATTGGAGCGAAACCTTCACGCCAGAAAATGCGCGCCAAGCGATTCTGGCTTTCAAAGGCGATGTTTATACCGGGCTGGAAGCCGAAACGTTTACAGAGGCGGATTTTGACTACGCGCAGCAGCATTTGCGCATGCTCTCCGGTTTGTATGGCCTGCTGAAGCCGCTCGATTTGATGCAGCCGTATCGTCTGGAAATGGGTACTAAGTTAGCCAATCCGCAAGGCAGCAACCTTTACCAGTTTTGGGGCAATGTGATCACCGACAAGCTCAATGAGGCGATTGCCGAGCAAGGCGACAATGTGCTGATTAATCTGGCCTCGAACGAATACTTTAAAGCGGTGAAGCCGAAGAATCTGCAAGCTCAGGTGGTGACGCCGATTTTCAAAGATGGCAAAAATGGCCAGTACAAAGTCATCAGCTTTTTTGCCAAGAAAGCGCGTGGCATGATGGCACGTTACATCATTGAAAATCGAATCCGCAGTGTGGCCGATCTTACCCAGTTTGACACCGCGGGTTACTACTTTGTGGAAGAAGAATCCACGCCGACGGAATTGGTGTTTAAGCGCGAAGAGCAGCATTAATTCCGTTGTTGGAAAAAGAAAGGGTTGGCACTTGGCCAACCCTTCTGTTTTATCGTGTGGTTACTTTTTCTTTTTCACACTTTTCTTTTTGCTGACGGCTTTTTTATCGTCTTTTTTCTTTTTCTTCTTAAACACCGGTTTTTTGTGCTGTGGACGCAGCTCTTTGACAAAGCGTTCTTTGATCTCTTCTTTGACGTAGCGAGCTACGCGGTCAAGCATCGTTTGGTCATGCGCTTCAACGATGGAGATCGCGTTGCCTTTTTTACCGGCACGCGCGGTACGGCCAATTCGGTGCAGGTACACATCGGCGCTGCGTGGCATATCAAAGTTCACCACGTGAGAAACGTCAGGTAAATCGATACCGCGTGCGGCTACATCGGTTGCAAGTAGCACGTTAACGCTGCCATCACGAAAACGCGCAATCGCATTGTTGCGGCGATCTTGTGGCATCTCCCCTTGGATCCAAGAGCACGGGATCTGAGCGCTTTCCAGCTGTGCTCGTAGGTCGGCCAAACGCTCGCGTGTTTTCAAGAAGACAATAGTGCGCTCAGCTTGCTCGGTAAGAATGTTTTTCAGCAGCGCCAGTTTGTGTTCCATGCTATCGGCGCGGTAGTACCACTGGGTGATTTTCTTGCGCTCGCGACGAGAAGGCTCGGCATCAATGTCGGCTGGGTCTTTGAGCAGATCCGCGGTGAAGCCTTCCACGCCCTTACCTTCCAAGGTGGCAGAAAAGAGCATGCTCTGTTTACGCCAGCGACATTCGTTCGATAGGCGGTCCACAGTCGGGGCAAAGCCCATATCCAGCATGCGATCCGCTTCATCAAGGATCAGCCACTCAATGGCTCGGCAGTCGAAACGCTCGGCTTGAATGTACTCCATCAAGCGGCCAGGTGTGGCGACGACGATATCCTGCGTTGTAGAGAGAATATCGGCATGCTCTTGATACTGCACGCCACCTGTGATGGTGAAGATATTGAGCTTGGTATACTTTGCCAGTGCGCGCGCTTGGTCAGCCACCTGCATCGCCAGCTCACGCGTTGGCGTTAAGATCAAAATACGTGCCGGCCCCGGTTTGCGACGCGGGAAGTCAATCAGATATTGTAGCGCTGGCAGCACGAAGGCCGCCGTTTTTCCGGTACCGGTGGGCGCACAGGCCAGAATGTCTCGGCCGTCCAGAGCTTGTGGGATCGCTTCGGCCTGAATTTGCGTTGGACGCTCAAAGCCAAGTTCATCAATGGCAGCCAACAGGTTGGGGTCAAGATCCAGTTCAGCAAAAGTTCTGATCACAGTAGGGTCTCCACAAGCTCGGTTAACTCACAGGTTAACAGAGCAGCAACAATTAAAAGGGGACGTATTATAGAGTGAACGGTGATTAGGATCACATGTTATTTCTACATCTTGAGATAAAAGTCTTGCGTTAGGGCGACAAACTCGGCGCTGTAGCCGTTTTCCTCTCGAATGGACAGGCTTTGCTCTTGTACCGCTGTCGCTTGCAATTTCAGCTCGAACAGTAGCCGTGAGACGGGTTTTTGCTCGCTAGGGCGCACCCGGCAAAGACGGCTAAGGTGCCAGCCTTGCGTTTGTGCCAGTTGGATGAAGGCAGTTCCTTCCACATCGGGTAACACAAAGCTAGCTCGCCCGTCTTGGTTGAGCAGCGCTTTGGCGCGCGAAATCAGATCCCAGTGACTTAAGCTGTCTGTGTGCCTCGCCGTGGCACGTTGCTGCATTTTGGCCTGCTCTCCGCTGTTGAAATAGGGCGGGTTGCAGATGATGGCGTCAAAACGCGTTCCCAGATTGAGGGTCAAGACATCGCCTTGCTGCACCTCCAGCCGATCTCGCCACGGGCTTTGTGCAAAGTTATCTCTGGCCGCTTCGATAGCATGCGCATCAATATCGACCGCCGTGATGCGCAGCGTAGGAAAACGCTGTGCAGACATCAGGCTCAAGAGCCCAGTGCCTGTGCCAATGTCGAGCAAGTTGCTCGCGAAGGAAAAATCGCTCCACGCCCCAAGTAACACACCATCGGTGCTGACAGGCATCCCTGAGTGGCTGTCTGCGATCGAAAACTGTTTAAAATTGAAGCCCTTAGTTTTTAATGTGTCACTCTTCATGTTTATGTTTTTATCTCGCTATTTTTTAGATACAAAAACCACTGTTAAATGATTGTGTGAAATTATTCTCTAGGTGTTAACGACTTGTGGGTAAAGTTGTATGGATTATTTGTCTGGATTAAAAATAGATACCAGTGACATCAACTGTAATATTGTCATTTCTGTAAATTAATGTAGTGTTTTTGTCGCAAAGGTTGCCAATTGATGGTGGTTTAGTCATTATGCGCGCCTTATTCGAAAGAGGGATCAGGTTTTCTGATCCACAAAAGCATACACAACATTCATCAGAATTATTCTAAGGGTTATCTGTGAAACAGACTTTAAAATTTTCCGATATCCTCGCAGTCGGCTTCATGCTGTTTGCGTTTTTCCTCGGTGCCGGTAACATCATTTTCCCACCGCTGGCAGGGCAACTTGCCGGTGATAATTTAATGCCAGCGATGTTTGGCTTCTTGCTGACGGCGGTTGGTCTTCCTTTGATCACCATTATTGCCATCGCCCTCGCAGGTGGAACTTGGGAACATTTGACCAAAGATCTACCCAAACAAGCCGCGATGCTGATGGCGGTGCTGATCTTTATCATCATTGGCCCTGCATTTGCTGCGCCGCGAACTGGTCTGGTTGCTTATGAAATGGCGATAAAACCGTTTTTCGCTGAAGCCGCACAGTCGCATCTCACCATTTTCTCTGTGCTGTTTTTCGCGGTAGCGATCTTTTTCTCTTGGTCACAAGGTAAATTGATCGATGTGATCGGCAAAGTGCTGACTCCGGCGCTGTTTGTGGGTTTGATTGTTCTGGCAGTTGCGGTGTTTGTCGACCCACAAGGCGCGTTTATTGCGGCGCAGGGCGAATACCTCACTCAGCCGCTGACCAAAGGTTTCCTAGAAGGTTACAACACCATGGATACTTTTGGTTCGCTGATGTTCGGCATGCTGATTGTTGATGCGCTGCGCAATCGCGGCATCACTGAGCGTTCGGCAACCACACGTTATTTGATCCTAGCGGGCGTGATTGCGGCGGCAGGGCTGGCGTTTGTCTACGTTTCACTTTTCTATCTCGGTGCAACCAGCGCGACTGTGGCTGCGGGGGCCGACAACGGTGGCGTGGTTCTGAGCCTTTACGTTCAAGCTCTGTTTGGTCCTTATGGTCAAATCGTGTTATCGGTCATCGTATTGCTGGCGTGTCTGACCACGGCGATTGGTCTTATCTCAGCCTGTTCTGATTACTTTAGCTCTCTGACTCCGCTTTCGTACAAAGCGTGGGTGGTGATTAACGGTGTCGCGTGTGCGGTCGTGGCAAATGTGGGTTTGGCGCAGCTGATTTCTCTGTCTGTGCCCGTGTTGTTCGCACTTTACCCAGTGGCGATTGCCTTGGTTGCACTGACGTTTGTTCGCAAGAAACTGCCGAACCCACGTGTTGCTTACCGTGTAGTGATTTTAGTTTCACTGTTGTTTGCTTTGATCGACGCGGCAAAAGTCGCTGGTGTGGATGTCTCTGCGTTTAAAGTGCTGCCACTGTTTGACGTGGGCATGGGCTGGTTGCTGCCAACCGCTGCGGCGATTATCTGCATGTTCTTTGTTAGCCGCTCAGTGGCGCAAGAACTGACGCAGCAAAACGCGTAACAGGCGCATCACTTAAGCAACGAAAACAAAAAGCCCTGCACTCATCCTGCCGGGCTTTTTTCATTCTCAATGTTTTTCTCAATTTTCTTTTTGAGCGCTGAGTCGCAAGTATGACCAGCTTAAAGCTTGTCGTGGTACTCGACCAACACTTGCTCAACCCAAGTGGCGATGCGCTCATCGCTCAGTTCATATTGTGAGTCTTCATCCAGCGCTAGGCCGACAAAGTGCGTACCGTCTGCAGTCAACGCTTTTGAAGCGTCGAATTGATAGCCCTGGTTTGGCCAGTAGCCGATAAACTCAGCGCCGGCGATTTTCAGCTCATCGTGCAGCAGCCCCATCGCATCGAGGAACCACTCGCCGTAGCCTTCTTGATCGCCAAGGCCGAACAGGGCGACCGTTTTGCCTTGTACTGGTGAGCTAGACACTTGCTGCCAGATGGCCGACCAATCTTCCTGAATCTCACCAAAATCCCAGGTGGAGATGCCCAATAGCAGCAGATCATACTCTGCCATCAGGGAAAGAGGCGACTCTTTAACGTTGTGAACATCCACTAACTCTTCGCCAATCAAGGCGCGAATTTTCTCCGCTGCCATTTCGGTGTAGCAGGTGGTTGAGCCGTAAAACAATCCGATTTTCATGTTTGTCATCACTGCGATTGGTTAGAACACCGAATTCTACCCATATTTTGCTGAGGATTGCAGCGAATATCGCGTGCACAAGGATTTTTTATAGCATTAATAACCTGCCTGACATACTCTCAGGCCATTAAGTTCTAAACAGGATAAGGAAACAAGCATGCAGCAGTCTGCATCAATCAATATGCAGGACTTTGGCTTGGTGGAGCAGTTTCTCGATGCGATGTGGATGGAGCGCGGGTTGGCGGAAAACACCCTTGCTTCTTATCGCAACGATCTGATGAAGTTGCTGCAATGGATGGAAACAAGCCATTATCGACTTGATTTCATTAGCTTATCTGGATTGCAAGAGTATCAAGCCTATTTAGCGGATCTCGATTATAAACAGACCTCGCGCGCCAGAATGTTGTCGGCGATTCGTCGCCTGTTTCAGTATCTGCACCGGGAGAAAATTCGCGCCGACGATCCGAGCGCGTTGCTGATCAGCCCCAAACTGCCGCAGCGTCTGCCCAAAGACATCAGCGAAGCGCAAGTGGATGCGCTGCTGGATGCGCCCGATGTAAATGATCCGCTGGAACTGCGTGACAAAGCGATGCTAGAGCTTTTGTATGCCACTGGCCTGCGGGTGACGGAACTGGTCAGCCTGACGATGGAAAACGTCAGTTTGCGCCAAGGGGTTGTGCGCGTTACGGGTAAAGGGGGCAAAGAGCGCTTGGTGCCGATGGGGGAAAACGCCATCGACTGGCTGGAAACCTTTATTAAACAAGGTCGCCCGGTGTTGCTCGGTGAGACAACTTCGGACGTGGTTTTTCCCAGTCAAAGGGCCAGACAGATGACGCGTCAGACCTTCTGGCATCGAATCAAACATTACGCGGTGGTTGCTGGTATCGATACCGATCATCTCTCGCCGCACGTATTGCGCCACGCTTTTGCGACGCATTTATTGAACTATGGTGCGGATCTGCGGGTCGTACAGATGCTGCTTGGTCATAGTGACTTATCGACCACGCAAATTTATACTCACGTAGCAACTGAACGACTGAAACAGATTCACAGCGAACACCATCCGCGTGCTTAGCGGATGCTAATATAAGGTGATTTTAATGAGCGTATTACGCCGACTAACTCTTTTGACTCTTCCGTTTTTTGTCACGGCGTGTGGCGCTGAAGAGAGCCATGCAACCACGCCAGCGACCGAAGTCGTTGCCAGTGCTAATGTTGCCAGTACCAACATAGATAGCGCCGCATTAAAAGCCCGTTTTAGTAAACTTGGCCTGAATATTACCAATATTCAACCTTCGGATGTGGCTGGCTTAGTTGAGATCCAAACCAACAGCGGCGTGCTGTTTTCGTCAAACGATGGCAAGCATTTTATTGCAGGTACCCTGTACGCACTTGACGACAACGGCCAATACCGTGACGTAATTGCCGAGCGCCAAGCACCGCTCAATGCAAAAAAAATCGCCAAGTTTAGCGATAGCGTGATTGAATACAAAGCCGCCAATGAGAAATACGTCGTGACGGTGTTTACCGATATTACGTGTGGCTACTGTGTGCGTTTGCACAGTCAGATGAAAGAATACAACGATCTTGGTATTACCGTTCGTTACATGGCTTTCCCGCGTCAAGGGGGAGTGAGCCCGGTGGCCGATCAAATGGCGGGTGTTTGGTGTGCTGCCGATCCGAAAGCGGCCATGCATGACGCGAAAGTGAATCGTAAATTTGCGCCGGTAGAAAACGATGTCTCGCAATGTAAAAAGACCATTGCCGCTCACTATCAGCTAGGTCAAGAGCTCGGTATCAATGGTACGCCGGCTATTTTCCTTGCCAGCGGTGAAATGATTGCCGGCTACTTGCCACCGGAAAAGCTTTTACAACGACTACAACAGCAATAAATCCATCCATATCCAAGGAGCAGAGCCTGGCGTTAAGCGCTTGGCTCTATTCAACGCATGATAGAAATACAACGTCGACCTGAACCCGATCTCTCTCTGTTACCCGAGAGCCTCCCAGAACTGCTTAAGCGCATTTATATCAACCGTGGCGTGACTGATATTGCTCAGTTGGACAATGCCGCAAAAGGTCTCCATTCCTATCAAAAGCTGCATGGTATTGAACTGGCGGTCACACTGCTGTTTCAAGCCATTCAAGAGCAAAAACGCATCATCGTGGTTGGCGATTTTGACGCCGATGGCGCGACCAGCTCTGCCCTGTCGGTTTTGGCGCTGCGCATGCTTGGTAGCCGCAATGTCGATTATCTGGTGCCAAATCGTTTTGAAGATGGTTATGGCCTGAGTCCTGAAGTGGTGGATCAAGCGATCGAACTGGGTGCAGAAATGATCATGACCGTCGACAACGGTGTCTCCTCGATTGAGGGGGTGCGCTACGCCAAAGAGCGTGGCTTAAAAGTACTGGTCACCGACCACCATTTGCCAGGGCAAGTGTTGCCGGATGTCGATGCGATGGTCAATCCGAACTTGCAGACCTGCGCATTTCCCTCCAAATCCTTGGCGGGCGTTGGTGTCGCCTTTTATCTGATGATGGCGCTTTGTGTGCATATGCGCAAATGCGGTTGGTTTGCTGAGCAAGGCATGGCCGAGCCCAAGTTGATGGAGCTGGTTGACTTGGTGGCGCTTGGCACCGTGGCTGACGTGGTGCCGCTGGATGAAAATAACCGCATTTTGGTCCATCAAGGTTTGCAGCGTATTCGCGCTGGTAAAGCGCGTCCGGGCATTCAAGCGCTGATCGAAGTGGCCAAGCGCGATGCGCGTCGTCTGGTTGCCGCCGATTTTGGCTTCGCGCTTGGGCCGCGCATCAATGCCGCGGGGCGTCTTGATGATATGTCTTTCGGTGTTGAGCTGCTGCTGAGTAACAATATCCACGCCGCACGGCGCATGGCCAACGAGCTGGATGCGCTTAACCAAACGCGCAAAGAAATTGAAGAAGGGATGAAGCAAGAAGCGCTGGCTTTTTGTGAGCGTCTGGAGTTTGGAGAGAACACCGAGCTGCCTTATGGATTGGCTCTGTTCCAGCGCGATTGGCATCAAGGGGTAATTGGCATTCTCGCCTCGCGCATTAAGGAGAAATACCATCGCCCGGTGATCGCGTTTGCTGATGGCGGTGATGGTTTGATCAAAGGATCTTGTCGCTCTGTTCCCGGTTTACACATGCGTGATGCGTTGGATCTTATCGACACGCAAAACCCAGGTTTGATTCTCAAGTTCGGCGGGCACGCCATGGCCGCGGGGTTGACCATCAAAGAGGCCGATTTTACGCGCTTTAGCCGTCTGTTTGATCAGGTTGTGAAACAAGAACTGGATGAAGCGGCGCTCAAGGGCATTATTCTCTCCGATGGCGAGCTCCAACCGGAGCAGTTTTCTATGCATGTCGCGGAAATGCTGCGTTCGGCGGGGCCGTGGGGACAAGGCTTCCCAGAACCAGTTTTTGATGGTGAATTCAAACTATTGCATCAAAAACTGGTGGGTGAGAAGCACCTCAAACTGATGCTCGAACCGCTTTTTAAAGGCCAGCCGACCAACATCATGGTGGATGGCATCGCCTTTAACGTCGATCTGCGCCGCTGGCCCGATGCGTCAGTAAAAACTGTACGTTTGGCCTATAAACTCGACATCAACGAGTTCCGTGGCAATCAATCATTGCAATTGATGGTGGACCATCTCGAAGCAAGATAAATGTTCATCCGAAGCCCCGAACCGTGGGCTTCGAATGCTTTGGCTAACGAGTCAACATCGGCCAAATTTTTCCTGTATCTCTGTCACATTTTTCAGTAGAATTCTGCGGTTAAATTCTACTCTAAAATGTTGAGCCAACATGTTTGAAATCAATCCTATTAAAAACCGTCTTCAGGACGTGTCTGCGCGCACGAATGTCCTGAGGGGGTATCTTTGACTACGACGCCAAGAAAGAGCGTCTTGAAGAAGTCAACGCAGAACTAGAACAACCTGACGTTTGGAACGAGCCAGAACGCGCTCAAGCGCTTGGCCGTGAACGCGCTTCATTGGAAGCGGTGGTGGAAACCATCGACCAGCTTGATCAAGGTGTTGACGACGTTGAAGGCTTGCTTGAACTCGCTATCGAAGCAGAAGATCAAGAAACGTTTGACGAAATTGGCCCTGAGCTGGAAGCGTTAGAAGAGAAACTGGCGGGTCTTGAGTTCCGCCGTATGTTCTCTGGCGCGCACGATTCATCCGATTGCTACATCGACTTGCAAGCGGGCTCTGGCGGCACAGAAGCGCAAGACTGGACCAGCATGATGCTGCGTATGTATCTGCGCTGGGCCGAAGCGAAAGGCTTTAAAACCGAAGTGATTGAAATTTCTGACGGTGACGTTGCGGGTCTCAAATCGGTTACTGTGCGTATTGTTGGCGATTACGCTTACGGCTGGCTGCGTACCGAAACCGGCGTACACCGCTTAGTGCGCAAATCACCTTTTGACTCAGGCGGCCGTCGTCACACTTCATTTGCTTCTGCGTTCGTTTATCCTGAGGTTGATGAAAATATCGATATCGACATTAATCCTGCCGATCTGCGTATCGACGTTTATCGTGCGTCTGGTGCGGGTGGCCAGCACGTTAACACCACGGAATCGGCGGTACGTATTACCCACGTACCAACCAACACTGTGGTACAGTGCCAAAACGATCGTTCTCAGCACAAGAACAAAGATCAGGCGATGAAACAACTGCGCGCGAAGCTATTCGAGCTAGAACTGCAAAAGCAAAACGCAGAGAAACAAGCGAATGAAGATGCGAAATCCGATATCGGTTGGGGCAGCCAGATCCGTTCTTACGTACTGGACGACTCTCGTATCAAAGACTTACGTACCGGCATTGAAAACCGCAATACCCAAGCGGTGCTTGATGGCGATCTGGACAAATTTATCGAAGCCAGCCTGAAATCTGGCTTATAAGCTTTTCACCGACAAAACAGGATAGATCGAAAAATGACTGATGCTGTTCAAAATGAAACCGTACAAGAAGCTTCTACACCAGAAGAGAATAAGCTCATTGCAGAGCGCCGCGCGAAGCTAGAGCAAATTCGCAAGAGCTGCAAAGCCAATGGCCATCCAAACGACTTCCGTCGTGACAGCCTTGCTGGCGACCTTCAGAAACAGTTCGGTGAAAAGAGCAAAGAAGAGCTGGAAGCGCTAAATCATGTGGTGGCGATTGCGGGCCGTATTATGGCGAAGCGTGGCCCATTCTTGGTTATCCAAGAAACCTCTGGCCGCATTCAAGCGTACGCAGATAAAGAAGTACAAAAAGTACTGAAAGAGAAGTACCAAGGTCTGGATATCGGTGACATCATCGGTATTAAAGGCGCTTTGCACAAATCGGGTAAAGGCGATCTCTACGTCAACATGGAAGAGTACGAATTGCTCACGAAAGCATTGCGTCCTCTGCCAGAAAAATTCCACGGCCTGACTGACCAAGAACAGCGTTACCGTCAGCGTTATGTGGATCTGATTGTCAACGAAGATTCGCGCAACGCGTTCAAAATTCGCTCTAAGCTGATTTCGGCTATCCGCCGTTACATGGAGTCAAAAGACTTCATGGAAGTGGAAACGCCAATGATGCAAGTGATTCCTGGTGGCGCATCTGCGCGTCCGTTTATCACTCACCACAACGCACTGGATCAGCAAATGTTCCTGCGTATTGCGCCTGAGTTGTACCTCAAGCGTTTGGTGGTTGGTGGTTTTGAACGTGTGTTCGAGATCAACCGCAACTTCCGTAACGAAGGTCTTTCTCCACGTCACAACCCAGAATTCACTATGATTGAGTTCTACATGGCGTACGCCGATTACAACGACCTGATCGACCTGACCGAAGACATGCTGCGCACGGTTGCGCTGGAAGTGTTGGGCCACACGTCAATGCCTTACGGCGATTTCACTGTGGAATTCGGCGGCAAGTACGCACGTATGACCATGCTGGAAGCGATCAAGCACTACAACCCTGACCACGCTGACATTCAGGCGCTGACGGTAGAAGACGTGCAGGATCGTGACAAGCTGGTGGCTATTGCGAAATCACTGGATATCTACGTGGAGAAATTCTGGACCTGTGGCCAACTGCTTGAAGAGATCTTCGGTGAAACCGCAGAGCCTAAACTGATCCAGCCAACCTTCATCACCGGCTACCCGGCAGACATCTCTCCGCTGGCACGCCGTAGCGATGACAACCCGTTCTTCACTGACCGCTTTGAGTTCTTCATCGGTGGCCGTGAAGTGGCAAATGGTTTCTCTGAGCTCAATGATGCGGAAGATCAGGATCAGCGCTTTAAAGCGCAGGTTGACGCGAAAGATGCCGGTGACGACGAAGCGATGTTCTATGACGCGGACTACATCACTGCGCTTGAGCACGGCCTACCGCCAACGGCAGGACAAGGCATTGGTATCGACCGTCTGGCGATGCTGCTGACCAACACGTACACCATTCGCGATGTGATTTTGTTCCCAGCGATGCGCCCGCAGTCGCAAGCTCAATAAGCGCACTAAAATAACAAAAACCACCTTCGGGTGGTTTTTTTATCTATGCTGAAACCAAGATGATACGCATCACACTTTTGAGACAAGGCCTTTTGCTTAACTCGAAAGGTGCAAAGAAATTATTTGCTATCTTATTGGTATTCCTTCTATTTTTTTAGAGAAAATGCCAGTTTGCTTCCAAAGCTAAGTGGTGAGCGTATCAATTGTCAGTGGTCTTATTTATAAGACAGACTTGAATGTCATTACTCTTGATAATGTATGCAAAGAAAGAGCGTAGTAAGAAGAATATAAGGGTGTTCTATGGCTGGTCAGTTTAAGATGGATTCTGTCCCAGGTTCTCTTGTGGTGGTAGGCGGATCGTACGAGCCTTGGCTATCTGTGTTAGAGCAGGTGGGCTGGAAGTGTCATCAAAGCGGTGACCTGCGCAAAGCCGATGCACTTTTGGCTGATATTGGGCCCTGTATCGGGATTGTGGATCTCAGCCATGATGAATTTAGCCTCAATGGCATTGCTAACTTGGTCAGTGCACACAAGCACGTTCGTTGGCTGGCGTTTATTCGCGAGTCTCAACTCAGCTCTGACACGATTTGCCAGTTTATCGTCAACTTTTGTATCGATTTCTTCACTGCCCCCATTCCGGATGCTCAGCTCCTGAGCACCATTGGGCACCAACTTGGCATGCTCAAATTAGAGAAGAAAGTGTGGCCAAGTTTTGGCAATAATCAGGATATGGGGCTTATCGGCGATTCCATTCCGATGAAGCGCTTACGTGATCAGATAAAACGGATCGGCCCAACCGATGTGAGCATTCTTATTTATGGCGAAAACGGTACAGGCAAAGAGACAGTGGCTCGCGCGGTACATAAAATCTCGTCGCGTGCACACAAGCCGTTTTTCTCAGTGAAGTGTCGAGCGTTAAGCGAAAAGCGCTTTCAAGCGGACGTGTTTGGCATTGGCGCGGACGACAATGCAGGGCCATCGATTCTCGAACAGGCTGACGGCGGCACCGTGCTGTTCAACGATATTCTAACCATCTCAAAAACTCAGCAGTTGAATCTGCTGCGTTTCTTACAAGAGGGAGCCATCGAAACCAACGATGGAATGAAGAGCGTCAATGTTCGCATTTTAGCCGCGAACTCATCGGATATTGAGAAAGCATTGATCGATGGCGATTTTAACGAAGAGCTTTATCACTACATCAATGTACTACGCATCAATGTGCCGAGCTTAAAGGAGCGAGCTAGCGATATCGGCCTTTTGGCGCGCTATTACTTGCAGGAGTTCTCCAAAGAGTACAACTCGCAAGCCAAAAGTTTATCCGAAGATGCGCAGCGTGCCCTAACACGCTATTTTTGGCCGGGTAACGTACGTGAGTTGATGAATCAGATCAAACGTGCGGTGTTGATGTCAGACAACGTGATGATCGAGGAATCGCTGCTTGATCTCCCCAAGCGGGGGGAGAGTAAACGCAGCCTAAAGAGCATTCGAGAAAAGAGTGAGCGCGACGCATTACTGCTGGTGTTGGAATCTCATTCAGGCCAAGTGTCGAACGCAGCCAAAGAGCTCGGTGTTTCACGGGCGACGATGTACCGTCTGCTGAACAAACATAATCTGATTTCTGAACAAGTCGTTTAAATTGGTTGATTCTTACAAGGCCACGTCATAAGTGGCTTTTTGTTTTTAGATTCAGTGGAAATTTTTATATTCTATAGTTGAATATCTTATTCCTAACGTTATGTGCAATTTGTGTATAGGGAAATCTACGGTATTTTTACAATTACATAAAAAGTGTTTGATTATAAGATGCTTTTGGCTAGAATTTAACCGTGACTATTTAGTCACATCCTATCAAATCGTTTGGATTAATAACCTCAGGAGGGGCATAACATGTTGAATCTTTTTGCACATCAACCCGCTTTTGCTTCTCGAGATACACATTCATCTGTGATGTTTGCTGGTGTTGGCGCAGGCGCTGATACCCGTATTGATGGTTAGTTAATCCGCACCTTTAGTTTGTAATTGGGCTGCGGAAAATGGCAGCTCGGTTAGAGACATTCGTTATCTTCATTTTTAGTGTCTGCCATTTTTCTCAGCAAAAATTTTGTTTTTGGAGAAAAATTATGCGTCATTCTATTTATTTGAAATTAGCCACTTTGCTGGTACAAGCCGATCTAAAACGTGAAGAACGCCAATGGGCAGCCCGCGTTCGCCGCAGTAGTTATGATGTTCCTTGGGCCAATACGTTTTTGCTCAAAGATATCGGTTTGGACGAAGGTGGACGAATGAATCCGAATACGGTACCCGATGATGTTAAAGTCGCTCGTCGCATTCGTCATATGCGTCGGGTATTAAGTGCGCGAATACCGACGTAATATTGAGGCTGCGACGCGTTTTGGGTCGCAGCCTCAACTGATTACGGGCAAGGGTTGGAATAAGTGGTGCCAATCTCCTGAATTTTAGTTAATACCTCTTCACTTAACTCAATATTAATGCTGTCAATATTGGCTTTAAGCTGTGCAATGCTGGTTGCGCCGATGATATTGGCAGCGACAAATGGGCGCTGGTTGACGAAGGCCAGTGCCATTTGAGCTGGATCTAAGCCTGCCTCTTGTGCCAACGCGACATAGGCTTGTGTGGCCTTAATCCCTTGTGGAGTAAAATAGCGTTGAAAGCGTTCAAACAGGCTGCATCTTGCATCTGCTGGTTTGGCCCCATTCAAGTATTTCCCGCTCAGGCAACCAAACGCCATTGGAGAATAAGCCAATAACTGAACGCCCTCGTAGTGACTTATTTCTGACAAACCAACTTCAAAACTGCGATTGAGCAAGTTGTAAGGATTTTGAATCGAGACAATTCTCGGTAAATCATGTTTTTCGGCTAAACGCAGCAAACTCATCACGCCCCAAGGGGTTTCATTTGATACGCCGATATAACGCACTTTTCCTGCATTGACCAATTCAGTCAGCGCCTCTAAGGTTTCTATCAGAGTGACCTCTTCTAGGGCTTCTGGGTAAGGGTAGTTTAGCTGGCCGAAGCAATTGGTTTGTCTTTGTGGCCAGTGTAACTGGTAGAGATCGACGTAGTCAGTTTGCAGACGTTGTAGGCTATCGTTGATCGCCGTATGGATATGACGGCGGTTCAAACTCATGTTCTCGCGGATGTAGGGGACATTTCTTGGTCCCGCCACTTTGGTCGCCAGTATCACTTTTTCCCGTTTGCCTGATTTGACTAGCCAATTACCAATAAACTGTTCTGTAAGACCTTGAGTTTCCGCTTTGGGCGGAACCGGATACATTTCCGCGGTATCGATAAAATTGACGCCATGGTCTAAGGCGTAGTCGAGTTGGGCAAAGGCATCCTGCTCAGTATTTTGTTCACCAAACGTCATCGTGCCTAAGCATATTTTACTGATCTCAAGGCTGGAGTGGGGAAGTTTGCTATATCGCATGGCACATCCTTGTCGGTAGAGAGTGAAGTCAACTCAAGCAGAGATTTTGCTATCTCAACTGGTTGAATCGTAGGTGATCAATATAGGGGAAATTAGGCCGTTGCCCAAGTGGTTTGCGTGCCGTTCGTAATCTCGTTACTTTTGACTAAACTGGATCATTACAGGACTTGTTATCACGGAAGTAGGAGCAGGATGATGCAAAAACATCAACTGGATCTGTGGATGCAGAGTCATTATAAAGAGGGCGGTGGAATGCCCAAAGTGTTTGTGGTTGGTCGCTCAAATGTCAACGAGTACTCGTTAGCGGTGGAATACAAGCACCATTTTGAGCCGATTATCGATGGCGATGAGCTGATTCATTTTACCTCCTTAGAGCAGGTTAAAGACGAACTGCTGCGACTTGGGATCGATAAAGCGTATCTGCGTTTGCATAACGCTTACGAAGAGTGTGGCAGCCCTAAAGTCAGCCTTTATTGTGACATCGAAATCGCCGTTACTCCTCATTAACGGCCGCGATGAAGGCGCTTTTGAGGATCTGTTCGGTAAATTGAGTGCGCAGATAAAAACCTCTTGGTAGGGTTTTGATCGGTTTGCCGTTGGCATTATACGCTTCGGTCAGAGCGCGGCTGTTGGCGGCTTTTGGCCTCAAGTGGAGTGCTTCGCCACGTCGCGCGGAAATTTGATCGTACTGGCCGAGAGCGATCAGCTCCATCAACTCTTCCCAATCTTGGCGTAGGATCATTTCTTGTTCGGCAGAGGGGGACCAAATGAGCGGTGAGCCGACTCGTCTCATGGCGAGCGGAATTTCTCGTTCACCTTCGACCGGAATCCACAGTACGCGAGAGAGCTTGTTGCGTACATGGCTGTTGTGCCACGTTAGGCCATGAATCCCTGTTAAAGGCGCGACGCATACAAAGGTGGTTTCCAAAGGCTTGCCACTATAACTGACAGGGATACTTTTCAATTCAATCCCCAGTTCAGAGAAATCTTGTTGCGGCTTACTGCCTGCTGGGGCTCCCAAGTGCCATTCTAAAAGTTGCCCGACCCAACCTTTATCCCGCTTGAGGTTTTCGGGGACCGCAATGCCTGCTTCTTCGGCCAGTTCCGCAAAACTAAGACCAGCAATTTGTGTCGCGCGCTCAAAGAGCTCTTGTTCTGACTGGGGAACGGGTTTCATTGATAGTAGGCTCTGGCGAATAAAAGGGCTATTTTAGCAAAAAATGCTGCTTGGGAAGCAGTGCAAATCGATCAAAAAGCGTTATTTTGGGATCTTTTGACAAGTTATCCACAGAGGTCATTGCTGTTTTCACTAGTAACTCAGGTGCATGGATCAATAAACAGTACTTATATCACCAATAGAGGCTTGATTTTCTGTATGAACTCTGAGTTTGTCCTACTTTAGTGTGGATAAATTAGTCACTGTATGATCTTTGACCGATCCGTTTGTGATTAAAAGATCACCAGGGCTAGTGTGATCTTTTAAAGAAGGTTTTTCAGTTTAATTTATTGATTTTATTTGTTTTGTTTTTATTTTTTTAGCGTTTTTTCTAGATTGTGTATTTTTTTTCTTCAAGGCATTAAGAATGTTCCTCTCATTCTACACAAAGTTATTCACAGAAAAGGTGAATAAATGTGGGCAATGTCTCAATCTGATGTTGATAACTGGTATATCGCTGTAAAGTTATGCACTAAAGCTCGAAACGCGATAAATCTTAGCGATATCACATCAGTAAGTTTGCTACTGCTGGGGATATGTGGAAAAATCACTGTAATAAAAATTTATTTTAGAGGTTAGCCAGTGATAGATGGCGATGGTTACCGGCTGAATGTTGGTATAGTGATTTGCAATAACCATGGTCAGGTCTTCTGGGCTAAGCGATACGGGCAACACTCTTGGCAATTTCCTCAAGGGGGAATTGATGATGGAGAAACTCCAGAACAGGCCATGTTCCGTGAGTTGTACGAAGAAGTCGGTCTTACACACAAAGATGTTAAGATCATAGCGAGCAGTCGTCACTGGTTAAGATACAAATTACCAAAACGTCTGGTTCGCTGGGACTCTAAGCCTGTTTGTATCGGCCAAAAGCAGAAATGGTTTCTTTTGCGTCTTGAATGTGATGAATCCAGGATTGATATGCAAAGAGGAAGCTCCCCTGAATTTGATGGTTGGCGCTGGGTGAGCTATTGGTATCCGGTTAGACAAGTGGTCTCATTTAAACGCGATGTTTACCGTCGGGCGATGAAAGAGTTCGCCTCTTTAGCTATGCCTTTTCGAGAACGTAAGGTGAAAGGTAAGAAAAGCAAACGCAGAGGATAACTATGCTGAGCCAACTAAGGGAGATAGTTGAAAAAGTTTCTCGGGTCGAAGATGTTCACCTAGCATTGAACATTTTAGTTCGAGAAACTTGTACAGCATTGAACACGGAATGTTGCACCATTTACCTCGCGAATGAGGAGAGGCAGCGCCTAGAGTTGATGGCAACGCAGGGGCTGATTTTCCAGGGAGATAGTATCCACATTCGTTTTGAAGAGGGGTTAGTGGGTTTGGTGAAGCGCAGTGCCGAACCGCTTAACTTGGCCGAAGCGTCTAAACATCCTGCATTTAAATACTTTCCTCAATTGGGCGAAAAAGTTTACCACTCTTTTCTTGGGGCGCCGATTATTCACCGTAAAAAGGTGCTTGGAGTGTTGGTCATCCAGCAGAAAACGCCGCGCCTGTTTAATGAAATGGAAGAGTCATTTCTGGTGACCTTGTCTGCGCAGTTAGCGGTGTTGATTGCGCATGCGCAAAGCCAAGGGCACTGGTCTCTCTCCTCTAAACCCGCCGCTATTCAAGGCATTGCCGCTTCCAGCGGCGTCGCGATTGGCGAGTTTTGGTTTGATAACTCTCAGCCGCAGCTTTCAGAGGTATGTCCGGCATCCACTCTGGATAAAGAGCGTGAACAAGAGTGGCTGCTGGTCTCTATAGAAGCTGCCTTAGCCGATTTCCGGCGTATGCGTAAAAAATTCGACAGCGAAATCAACAAAGATGCGCTGGCGATATTCGACTTGTTTACCCATTTGCTCAATGATCCCATGTTGCGCACCGATTTGAAAAAGCATATCGAACGGGGTGACCGCGCAGATTGGGCGCTGCGTCAAGTGGTGGAAAGCTACTCCAACCGCTTTGCCCGTATGTCGGATGTCTATTTGCGTGAGCGTGCGCAAGACGTGCGTGAGCTTGGGCAACGATTGCTCTTTTTTCTGCACAATAGTGAGCATGAATTGCAACCTGTTGATCGTCCAGTGATCTTAGTCGCTCATGAGCTGACGGCTTCTCTGCTCGCCTCCATTCCTAAGGAATACTTACTGGCGGTTGTTTCTCTTGAAGGTGCCGCCAACTCGCATGCGGCGATTTTATCGCGCGCCTTAGGCGTACCCGCAGTAATGGGGGCCAAC
Source organism: Vibrio navarrensis (assembly GCF_015767675.1). Taxonomy (NCBI): domain Bacteria; kingdom Pseudomonadati; phylum Pseudomonadota; class Gammaproteobacteria; order Vibrionales; family Vibrionaceae; genus Vibrio; species Vibrio navarrensis. The sequence goes on from NZ_CP065217.1 coordinate 548,388, forward strand.
CTCAATCTGGCAGAAGTTCATGGCAAGAAGGGGATTGTTGATGGCTATACTGGTGAAATTTACCTAGAGCCAAACAAGCAGATCCTGCGTGAATACCGCAATCTGATCACGGAAGAGACCGAACTGCATGCCATCGTTAACCAAGAGTTGGCGGAGCCTGCGCAAACGCTAGATAAAGTAGCGGTGGAACTGTTGCTCAATGCAGGGCTCAGTGCCGATAGCAATATCGCCATTAACTCGGGAGTAGATGGCGTGGGATTGTACCGCACCGAAATTGCATTTTTGCTGCAACATCGATTTCCTTCCGAAGAGGAACAATGGCAGCAATATCGAGCTATTCTCCACAGCTATTCTAACCAACGAGTAGTGATGCGCACTTTAGACATCGGTGGAGACAAAGCGCTGCCCTATCTGCCAATTGAAGAAGATAACCCGTTCCTTGGTTGGCGAGGGATACGTTTTACCTTAGATCATCCTGATATTTTTCTCATTCAAGTGCGCGCGATGGTGCGTGCCAGTGTCGAGCACAACAATCTTAGTATTTTGTTGCCGATGATTTCTGGCGTGCGGGAGTTGGATGATGCGGTTCGTTTGATTGAGCAAGCCTATCAAGACGTGCTGCAATTTGCCCCGCAAGTACAACGGCCAAAAATTGGTATTATGATCGAAGTGCCGTCCATGGTGTATTTAATCCCAGTAATCGCCAAGCGGGTCGATTTTGTTTCGGTGGGAACCAACGATTTAACCCAGTACTTATTGGCGGTTGACCGGAACAATTCGCGGGTCGCGGATGTCTACGAATCGATGCATCCTGCGGTGATGCAAGTGCTCAGGCATATCCGCCAACAGTGTGAAAAGTACCAGTTACCCGTGTGTATCTGTGGGGAATTGGCTGGTGATCCTTTTGGTGCTTTGCTGTTGCTTGGCTTGGGATATCGCAGTTTAAGCATGAACACCTCCAACGTGGCAAGGATTAAGTATTTGATTCGCCACAGTCAGCTCAGTGACTTACAACAACTGGCGCAACGCGCGCTCGACATGTCGTATGGCGATGAAATTAGCCAGATGATGCGAGCGTATTTTATTGAACATGATTTTGCTGGTTTTGTTCGTGCCAGTAAGAAGTAGAGTAGGTTTTCGTGAACATTGAGTTGTTGATGCTTTTGTTGGCACTAGGTGCTTTTGTCGGTGTGATGGCGGGCTTGTTGGGGATTGGCGGTGGGCTGATTGTGGTTCCGGCGTTACTCTATCTATTGCCTTGGGCGGGAATACCCACTGAGCTGAGTATGCACATGGCTCTGGCGACCTCCCTTGCGAGCATTATTGTCACCTCGGGCTCGTCAGCACTTAACCACCTCAAGCTGGGTAATGTCGACATGTTCGTCGTCAAATGGCTGATGCCCGGTGTGGTGGTGGGCGGCTTTATTGGTGCCAATATTGCTGAATGGATCCCAACCCAATACTTGCCGAAAGTGTTCGGTGTCATTGTTCTGTTTCTTGCTTTGCAGATGTTTCGCTCCATTCGTGCCACTTCGCAGAAAAACATGCCAGGGAGTCTGCTGACTATGGTGTACGGCAGTGGCATTGGCGTGGTTTCAAGCTTGGCTGGCATCGGTGGCGGCTCGCTTTCGGTGCCGTTTCTCAACCGACACGGGGTCGAAATGCGCAAAGCGGTCGGTTCATCCTCGGTGTGTGGCTGTGTGATTGCTATTGCGGGGATGAGCGGTTTTATTTTGCATGGTTATCAAGCGCAAGGTTTACCGAATTACAGCATCGGTTATGTCTATCTGCCTGCTCTGGCTGCGATTGCGGGGACTTCGATTCTGACCACGCGATTTGGTGCTAAATGGGCGACCACGCTTCCTACCGCCGTGCTGAAAAAAATCTTTGCACTGTTTTTAATGTTTGTAGCACTCACCATGTTACTCTAATTCGAAATTTCTCCAGCTGTTAACATTAAGAGTACCTATTTATGTCTCAGGGATACCTTACCTTTCCCAATATTGATCCTGTGTTGATTTCTATCGGCCCCATTTCCGTTCGTTGGTATGGGCTGATGTATTTGGTCGGATTTATGTTTGCCATGTGGCTGGCCAATCGGCGAGCGGATAAGCCCAACAGTGGCTGGAACCGCGAACAAGTTTCCGATCTATTGTTTGCAGGGTTTCTTGGCGTGGTCGTTGGTGGGCGTTTAGGCTACGTGCTTTTCTACAACTTTGACCTGTTTTTAGCTGATCCTCTGTATTTGTTTAAGGTTTGGACAGGCGGTATGTCATTCCACGGCGGCTTGCTTGGTGTGATTACTGCGATGTTGTGGTATGCCAAGAAGCATGGCCGCACCCTCTTTGGTGTCGCAGATTTTGTCGCACCGTTAGTGCCGTTTGGGCTTGGTGTTGGTCGCCTTGGCAACTTTATGAATGGCGAGCTGTGGGGCCGAGTAACTGATGCGCCTTGGGCGATGGTTTTCCCGACGGGAGGGCCACTGCCTCGCCACCCTTCACAACTGTACGAAATGGCGTTAGAAGGCGTGGTTCTCTTCTTTATTCTCAACTGGTTTATCCGTAAACCTCGCCCGCTTGGCTCGGTCTCTGGGCTATTTTTGGCTGGATATGGTACATTCCGCTTCCTTGTGGAATACGTACGTGAGCCGGATGCGCATTTAGGTCTGTTTGGTGGTTTCATTTCGATGGGGCAGATCTTGTCTTCTCCGATGATCTTCGGTGGATTGGCACTAATGCTGTGGGCTTACAAACGTGGTCACTACCAAGATAAAGCAAGTGCATAGTAAGGAATTGAAGTGAAACAATATTTAGAACTGTGTCGCCGCATCGTCGATGACGGACACTGGGTTGAAAATGAGCGCACCGGTAAGCGCTGTCTTACGGTGATCAACGCGGATTTAACCTACAATGTTGCCAACAACCAATTCCCTCTAGTGACAACACGTAAGAGTTTTTGGAAAGCGGCTGTGGCTGAGCTGCTGGGTTACATTCGTGGGTATGATAGCGCCGCGGATTTTCGCAAACTTGGCACAAAAACTTGGGATGCCAATGCTAACTTAAACCAAGCATGGCTTAGCAACCCTTATCGCAAAGGGGAAGATCACATGGGCCGGGTTTATGGAGTTCAAGGACGTTCTTGGGCCAAACCGGATGGTGGCCATATCGACCAGTTACGCAAAATTGTCGATGACTTGAGTCGTGGGATTGACGATCGCGGTGAAATTCTCAATTTCTTCAATAAAGTACCCCTCAAAAAACTACTAGTTAGTGAGTGGGTGAGTGAGTTGCCTTTTATATCAAGACTTTTAAGATGCTTTAATACTAGTAGTCACTACCAGTGCCCACTACAAGTTACTCAAGGAGCCTAGCAATGAAACAATATCACGACTTAATGAAAAGAATCCTTGAAGAGGGTACAGAAAGGGGAGACAGAACAGGTACAGGTACACTTTCAGTCTTTGGTCATCAAATGAGATTTAACCTATCAGAGGGTTTTCCGCTGGTTACAACGAAGAAATGTCATTTACGATCAATTATCCATGAACTCCTTTGGTTCTTGAAAGGAGACACCAACATCACTTACCTAAAAGAAAATGGTGTAAGTATTTGGGATGAGTGGGCAGATGAGAATGGTGATCTTGGCCCTGTTTACGGATATCAGTGGCGGTCTTGGCCTAATTCTGACGGTAGCCACACTGACCAGATTGCGAATGTGGTAGATGCTATTAAGAACAACCCAAATAGCAGAAGACACATGGTTGTTGCCTATAACCCATCTTTTGTAGATGAGATGGCACTACCTCCATGTCATGCGATGTTTCAGTTTTATGTAGCAAATGGCAAGCTTTCGTGTCAGCTTTATCAGAGAAGTTGCGACGTTTTCTTGGGGCTTCCGTTTAATATTGCCTCTTATGCGCTTTTAACTCATATGATTGCACAACAGTGTGATTTAGATGTTGGAGACTTTGTTTGGACTGGAGGGGATACTCATCTTTACCTTAATCACTTAGAGCAAACTAACCTCCAGCTTTCAAGAGAACCATATCCACTTCCAGAGCTGAAAATCAACCGCAAACCTGACAGCTTATTTGACTATAAGTTTGAGGACTTTGAAATCGTAGGCTACGAATGTCACCCTCATATCAAAGCTCCTGTAGCCGTATAAGCCGCTTGCCCCTAAAGGTTTAGCAAGGTGATGGTCAAGTAAAATAATAAAGCCAATCGTAACGCTCGTGTAGCTCACTACTCGCTAGGCATTTATGATTTTTCTTGACCATTCGCTTGACATGATAGGGTAAAATACGTTTTACGCGAAAAATTAAAAATAAAGTGAGTTAGATTATTAACCTAACTCACTTATAAGTTCGCGTAATTTAATCATCAAGAAATAGAAATTTTTGAGTCTGCTAAGTTACCCTCGTGTACTGATAGGTATGGATTAAGCATATCAATTAGCTTAACTGTGTCGCTTAATAATTTTTCGTTCTCTACAATTTTGCTCAAATGACGATTTACAATTTCAGGAGGGGCACTTTCTATAAAATTTTTATTATCTCTATACCTTTTGATATCAATGCCAATTTCATTCTCTAAAGATTCTCTTTTTGAAATCAATTTTTCATGGTGAATATCTGCATCAATAATCATTTCTAGCTTGCATAAGCTTTCATATATTACTCTTACTTCGTCACTTGTTGTTGAGTGAGAGAAATTTAAATTGTATTCATCATATCCGTGATGCTCTTGATTCTGTCCTTGCCAATTAACCAAGTCCTTTTTAAGTAGTAAAAATATACCATGCTTATCTGAAAAACAATCTTCAAACTTTCTATATGTATCCTCTAAGCTTATTTCCAACAGATTGTTTTTACGATAATTCCTCTCACTGAACTTTGCTTTTACTTCAATTCCATTTGAAATGCAGTAATTATTTACCATGCTCTCAAGCCAGATTCTAGAGTAAACTAAAGCTTGTCTTATGTCATAAAAATCTAAAGCTTTTTCTATTTTTGATTTAAAGCTAACGTCTTGCTCTATAAGTACAACTCCATCATTGTAGTATTTCATTACCCTACTAATGAATTCACTATCCTGAGAACAATAGTTACATATTCTCTCCCAGAATAACCTATCATGAGTAGTTATTATTCTTTGAGTTTTTGATAGGTACGGATCTGCTATAAATAATTCAATAATGTTTTTTCTATGATCGCTGTCAATCGCATTCACTACATCATCGAAGATAATTGTTGGATGGTTCTGCTTTTCACAGATTGCTAGTAATAAAGATAAACCCAATGAACGTAAATGCCCCTCACTCAAAATACAAAATGCATCAAGCTCTCTACCATCTGAAAGCCTTAAGAGTATCCTATAATTACCATTGTCTTCTTTGAAATTAATAGAATGAATTTTTTCAAGCTCATGGTCATGTTTGTTTATTTCTGTATAGAATTTAAGGGCTGAATCTTCGATGTTACTTATGGATTTGCATTCTTCTTGCCTCTTGTAATTAACTAAGTTTAGGTACAATTTTTTATGACTTTCTTCTAGTTCAACAAGGAAGCGATTTAAATACTTTTCTTGTTTCACTTTTGAAGCTAAAACCTTTAGTTGATTAACTATCTCAAGTCGGTCTTTGTTATATTCGCTTAATCTTTCAAGGTATTTTATTGACGTACTAATTTTATCGTCGATTAATTGTATATCATGGTCTAACTTGCTGTATCTTTCATTGAGTTTATCTGTTACTTCGTCATATTTATTAACTGATTCATTATTGCTAACAACTAGCGCATTATATTCATCAGTAACTTTATCAACATTATAGATCACAGATAAAGCTGTAGAGTAGTCACCTTGTTCTAAGTTAATTTTTAGATTATTTACAATCGATATAGCATCTAATTTAACGACAAAATCATTTGACAATTCATCAATTGACAATAATAGACTGGACTTAACTTTTTCAATTGAATCAACTACGAGTTTCAACCTATTTTCTAACGTTGACAAATATGATAGTTTATCAAGTTCACTTTTCGAGTTAATTAGGGGGTTAATAACAGTTTTATTGATATCAGTATGACAAGCTGGGCATTTCTCTACATCATTTATATCAATTATTGATTGATATAACTCTCTGTAACTGAGTAGCCTTGTTCTATCTTCAAGCGATTTTTCAATCGATAATTTAATTCTTCTGGCAGTTTCAAGCTTATTTAGCCAATGGCGAAATTCAATTAACCTAACCTCTTTTGACTTAACTCCCTTAGAGCGTTTGGAAATTTTATCAAAAAGATTTTTTTTATATTTTTTAAGAAATTTTAACTTACATCTTATAGAATATTTATCAATGTATCTCAAAGAAAGTAAGTTTGAAATTGATCGTAGGTTTTCCGAGTAGTATTTCCGTACATCTATAGTTTTCTGTTGTATCTGTTCTAAATTTTTCGAACAAAGAGCACTTTCTGATTGCGATCTATCTGCATGAAATTGTTGAAGTTTGAATGATTCTGGCTTTACAGTATTTCTTATAATGTCGTCAATTTCTTCAAGTTGGAATAAGACGGCTAGCACATCATTATGAGTGAACTTTGTATCTTTTGAGCCAAGCAGTGAAAACTCTTGTAGTCGGTTACGATCGATAAAACAATTATTTCTTCTTCTATCAATTTTGTTAATTGAACCATCAACCAAATTAGCAACTACTTGAGGTTTTGTAGAATTCCTTTTTATATATTGACTTAGCTTGGTATTTCTTCTGTCTGCTTCTTTAATTGAACCTGTGAGAGAATATTCAATTGCTTCACATAAAGAAGTTTTTCCACCACCATTGGGGGCGTAAAATAAATTTATCCCAGTAGAAAACTCAATGAAAGAACCTTTGTCGTTTTTGTTTAATTGTCCGAATCCTCGGAAATTTGAAATTGATATACTTTCTATCGGATCAAGAGTGCTGTTATCTAAATTATCGCTAAACTGCAAAGGTTCATTTATAACGCTAAGATATTTAGCGCGTTTTCTAGTCAGACTATCAATAGTTTTTGCAATGTTTTCGGGTGTTAGATCTTGAACGATACTCTTGCTAATTTTTGTTCTTGAGTACAATTTTTCTAATAGAAAAAGATAACTAGGTTCACTTTCACTTAATAAGTTTGTTATCAAAAAGTTGTGTAGATGATAGCTCATTTATTATAACTTATTAAAAAATAGCATGATATCATGTAGCTCACCAAAAATCAATTAGTTGCATATTAATCTAAGCCCAACCCCGCAATAGCAGACTCAGATCTTGCTTTTTCACTCATTACTTTCTATATATAAAAATTCGAAGATTATATGAAACTCGCTTCAATTCTGAAGCAAACTTTGGGACACTAGCAAATTGATACATACGCCAGCTCACCGTGGGACAATTTCGAGTTAAACTCCAAACTATAGTGGAGCTTAATCAAACGGATGCATCGGATTGTTTAACCCTTATATGTTAGAAATCTATATCTTCAACGTCGTCGATCACTAATAAATTTTGCTTTCTTGCAAGAGTTTTCACAGCTTCAATATAATGCAACTCTAAACTACCATGGACAAATGATAAATTGGCTTCAGATTTTTGGGAAGGAAGGTTTTCGCTAAATTTTTCTGAGTATGTATACCAGTCATCTTCTTGATGATGCCACTCTTTAAATATAATTTTTCTTTCTTTATTATACGTAAAAGAGTTGACATCGGATCTCTCTGGAAATAACACAACATTCAAACCATTAAAACCTGTTTGAACAGATGAAAATATTAAACCAGAAATGTCACTACCAAAATTCACTCTGAAATATTCAAATATAACCTGCGTCTCTAAGTAGTTAGAATTTTTCCTTTTTGAAGCAGGCTTAGATAAAAGAAACATTAGTCGCTTTAAAAATAGGCTTTTGTGTGATTTTTCTAAATAATTGCTCTCAAATGGATGGTATTCTTTTTTACTTAACTCTTCAATTTTACGCAAGTCTAAAAGCTTCAATGGTCGATTCACAGTAAACTCACCAGAAATTACCAAATCACCTGTAATTGCTCGAACCTCACTGAAGCATGTTTCACGATCTGATGATGCATAAAATGCAGAGATACCTTTTGGAGTCATCCTTTGATCACTAGCTAATTTAGCTGGCACTGCTCCTAACTGATTTGCTGGATCACTAATTATACTCTCTCGTTCTATTTTAGAGTTTGCAATTCGAGCACGGAATAAAGATACGTTAGGTTCTAACACTGTACATATATCGTCATTAACGTGATTGTTTTCATGTATCACAGAGAACAAATCGTCTAGGAACTGGTTAACTTCAAAGTTAAAAAATCGTTTCCCGTGTGAAATGGAATCGATGAAACAAAGCCATTTATCTTGATATAAATTATTCTCTAATGTCCCATTATTTAGAGTAAATAGATTATTTTCAACATCTACCTGCTGTGACAAATAGCTAGATAAATCACGTTCTAACGCCTCATTCTTCAGTCCGATATCGTGTATAATTTCCCATATTTCTTTTACATATAGGTCATCACTTCCACACCAGAATGAAGAACTTTCCTGTGGACTACATTCATCAATAGGAATAATAGCTTCAAAAAAATTATTTTCGATAAAGGAGAAAACACTCTCTTTTGGAGCTACGATACTTTTAGAGTCGCAGTAGCAACAGACTTCTTGACCTATATTAAGCCTTTCAACCTCTTTTTGAACCTCACCTACTTCCACACATTCCTTACAGATATACATCACAACATTCCTATGACCAAATCAATTACCAGACTGCAACCTTCCGAATAATCAACCACTATTTTTGAGTCAGGTATTCTCTGGTTGGCTTATAGATGACAACCTATTTATACTTAAGAAACAGTAAATTATCAGGTTAGAGTTTAAGATGCCAGTGACACTATACGACAAGTTGCTGCATACCTTAAATATGACTAAGCGGTGACTCATATACTTTGGGCAAGGAACTGCTTTTGTCGCCAACGCTCTCATCGAACATAAGAAAAATCTAGGTTAATTTACCTTTACACCAAACCCATTGATAGCTCTATCTAAAACGTCTTGGGGCGTGCGATGTGAGGTCGTATGAAGCGCTGTTCACCGCTCAATGTGTGAACCATCAGTATCACCAGATGAACCTAAGAGCCTGAATAAAGTAGCGGCTCCGACAATGTAACGAAGGTTGGCATTCGCCAATCGGGATCTAAATCGTGAGAGGACGATCCTCCTGATAACCACAAAATTGGGTGAGTGCTAGGTAATCAGCATGATGAACATACGTGAATTCGCATAAGGTGCGTTATACGTTGAAATAGCGGAAGTGGTTAATACGCTGTAGCCAAAAGGCAAGAGAGTCGAAAGAGATTACCCCATGATCTTTCGTGGTCATTGAACTCTCCGCAACATAGCTGTGAAAAACAGCCCTATCCCTAAAATAAACTCCAATCGATTCAGCCCAAACTACATACAAACCTAACTCATTAAGGCAGAAGTTCCTTCACATCACAGCCCAAAGCGTCTGCAATCTGATACAACTTTTCAAGCGTGATATTGATTTTACCGCGTTCGATGCGGCTCATATAGCTTCTATCTATCTCAGCGACGAGGGCTAGCTTCTCTTGAGGTAAACCTTTGGATCTTCTCATTTGTACAATACGTTGGCCTACAGCTTCGGCAAGTTTCGTGTTCATGTTTTTTATTTATGAAATTAATTTCCTGAACAATGCACACTTGCGGACTATATGACCACGGATTATAATCCTCAAAATTAACGCAATCGGTCATTTTTTATGCAATCGAAGGTAAAAATCAGAAAAGAGCTATTTCTCGCCATTTATTACAATGAACACTTCTCTGCCAACGACCTAAAATCCTTTCCATTAGACAGTGATGAAAAAGAATACTTATCGGATGAATACGTCGAAAAAAAATTGAAGGAAATGTCGTTGATCGGCGGAGTCCTTTCGTGCGGTTTCGATAAGCATGGTGATGAAGAATTTTCCAAAGGTTTTATGTTTAACCATATCGACTGGGAGGTCGTGGATTACGATAACTACAGTGAGGACTCCAACTGCCTTTCTTTCAAAAGAGAAAGTCTTTTGACGATTTTGCAAGATAAACAGTCAGAGCTGTCAGAGTCCTATTCTCTTCATAAAAGGACATGGAAGCATTTCAATCGGTTGTGTGCTCAACACTCAGAACTTCGGCTGTGTTTAGACGAGTATATATCCGAGTATGACAATCGTAGGCTGGATCTCAAAGCCGAAATGCAGGCAGTAGAAAACGCAATTACCTTCTACAAAAACACAGCCCACCCAGTAGAAAGTGGGAACTAATTTGCACAATCCTATACTTTACGCACATGCTACAAACAACAACATGCTCGTGGGGCAGTTTGTCCAACAGTCGAAGACCAACGTATCATTTTCATACTCTGATGAGTGGTTAGCATATGATTCAGCTTTCCCTATTTCGTTAAGCCTACCGCTTGTAAGGGGAGAATGCTCAGCATTTAATGCACTGAATTTTATGTATAACCTGCTTCCTGACTTGGAAGAAGAACGATTAAGTATTGCTCACTCGGTCGGTGTGCAATCCAACGATGTATTCACCTTACTCTCAAAAATTAGTCACGATTGCACGGGCGGCATTTCATTTACTGAGAGTAGGGAGCCGCCAAAGATAGGGTGGAAATATCGAGAGATCTCGGCAAGTGAATTAAATGAACTCGTTACCCAGCGTAAGTCATTTCTTCCATTCTTTGGGGATTATCGACCTTGTATTTCGGGAACACAGCGAAAAACAACGTTAACTAGGTTGAACGGTAAATGGTATGTACCTCAAGAGAAATCACTAAGTAGCCACATTATCAAATTCCCAATGGATGTAATTGCGCAAAGCAACTCAGTATTAGATATGAGCGGCAGTGTTGAGAATGAATTCATCTGTACTCAAATAGCGAAGGAACTTGGTTTTAAAGTCCCCGATATTGAGATAATAACCGCAGAATCAGGAGCTAAAGGCCTTGCAGTAAAACGGTTCGACCGATGTTTTGGTGATGGAGTTGTGACTCGTAGACACCAAGAAGATTTCTGCCAGATTTTTGGTGTACCTGAACATCAAAAATATCAATCGGAGAACAACCTAAGTGTCTCCAAAATTGTTGATGCTTTAAGTCTCTCTGCGGAAAGCAAGGTGAACAATTATGATTTTTTTAAGTTCATGATTTTACAGTGCCTTCTTGGAGCCACTGACGGTCATCTCAAGAACTTTTCCGTGCATATTGCTCCAGGCGGGCACTATCAGCTCGCACCGTTCTACGATTTGCTATCAGCTTATCCTGCCGTCGGTGCTACTGGGTTAAATAAGCGAAAGTTAAAGCTAGCTATGGGACTGAAAGCATCACGAGGATACAAATACCATATCAACAAAATTTGCTTACGCCATATAGAGCAGACAGCTAATCAGTTCGGTATCAGCAATACGAACTGTCATGAAATCGTCTCTGCCTTTCTCGCTCAATTTAGTAGCGCACTTAGCTCTGTAGACAATCGATTTCCTGAAAAGGAGTTCACGTTAGTAAAGAACGCCATATGTCAACATGCCACTGAAATCGTGGGAAAGTTAAACAGAACAATCAAGTAAACATCTTGGGTAATAATTTTTGCCCTTTTTGTACATATACTCGTTAGTAGTGAGGGAAAGATGACTGAAACCACGACCAATGGAAGTAACACGACTCTTGATTTGAAGCAGTCTTTCGCTCTGTTAAGTGTCGATAAGAATGGAATCGTAACGATGAAATTTGGTGATGAAGTAACGGTTTTTATGAACGACAAATGCCCAGCAATCGCAACAGATTTGTTAAAAGTGATCGCGTCAATAAAAAACGGGAGTAGCTAGCAATGAAGCGCGAAAAATAAAAGATCCGTGGTCTAACAGAAACTTCGTGTAAGAACCACTTCTGTTGATTGCTCCTTCCCAAGAAATGAAAAAAGAATCAGATGTGATCGTCGGTGATTATTCAGTCGATTTAGATGGCGACTATTAGGAGTGAGGATGGTATGAAAGCAACAATCGGCATTCTATCAGAAGAGCTTGCTCGTAAGCGCATGATTCGGATTGCAGAAGGAAAAGTGACGTCTAAAGAACAATACCCTAAATTTTTGTTTGAGTCACTGGCTGATCTTTCACTACTGCTGTCTAACGAAAATGTTGATCTGCTGAATTTGATTGCTCGCGAAAAGCCAAACAGCCTTGATGACCTTGCTGAAATAAGTGGGCGCAGTATCAAGGATGTTACTGATACCTTTGAAGCTCTGTCATCTAAGGGCTTTGCTTATCTGGATGTGAGGGGAAGTGAATCTCGACCAATAGCGTTGTTTACGACATTCGAGATCGTTATGGGCAGGTCCCTTTTACTTTGAATCGCTAACACACAATTGGACATAAATGAGCCAGCTAGCAATATACTAGAATGGCTCAATACCATTAAAGAGAATGTAGAGGTGCTCTTAGAGTAAGGCTTTACACTCTATAGTTTTGATCGAATAACCTCTAACGCTTGATTTATATCAGAAGATAACCAGTCAACCACTGTGTCAATATTGTAGTTTTCTTCGAGAAGCTTATTTAAAGGAAGTCCTCGATGAACGATGGTAGTTTCCCCGTCAACTTCAGTACCTACGTTATATCCTTGAGAAGAAAATGCATCTAATGCTTTCCTGGTAAATTCTTTTTCAGTTGTCACATACCCAAACACAATCTGAGGTGATGAACCGTTACTTGAAAATTGTTCAAGTGTGTTCCATTCCGTATCTAACTCAGGAAACTGAACTCCCCAATAGAAGTATTGATACGGCGATTGATTTAAAATCACCCAACTCCAGCAGATCGCAGCGCCCCAATCGGCTCTGCTTCCACCGAACCGCCATTTATCCTCTTGGCTCCAATTAAATAATGGTTCGTTAGCATATTGTTGTCTTAACTTCTCGAATACAGCCCCCATTAACCCTTCTAAGCGACGCCCTGCGCCATTATAAAGCAGTTCCATGACTGCAAAATCTTGTCTATTTGGTAGTTCCATTGCTAACCCTTGGTGTTTTAAAAACTGCTTATAATCTTCGACATAACAAATATTGTCAGCAGTTGAAAGTTGGTCATGAATGTTTTGCCAATAAAGCACTTTTCTTTTTTTAATCTGATACTTATGAGATGATAAATCCTCAAATTCTTGTTCAGGTAGCGTTTTGTTAGTTAACAAAATTAAGTTTGGATTATGAATTGGGGAGGCATGCTCACTTAACCATTTATCATAAATCTCCAACTGAGAAACATCCTGACCATTTTCATCAATACCAGTTGTAAATTGAGCATCTATTTTTACTTCAATCAAATATACGACCGAGTTATCGATACTCCCAACAAGGTCTGGGTAGCGTGTGCCTCCATCAACCATAATGGAATATTGTGTTTGCCAAAATATAGACACATCGACATCAGTAGATACATTTAAACCTTTTAAAAAAGCACTCTGTTGCTCAATATTCATACGATTGAGGATGTCACATAACCCTTCTGTGCAAAAATTTTCTAACTGACTGCGTAAATCTGATGACTGATACTTGTACAATCGAGAAAACAAATTCATTAATGATTCTCCTTAATCTGTGCTGCTATCTTGCCAAAAATTTCTATTCACACTTTGTCTCCAACTGACCCACTCTAGCAGCAAATAGCTTGCCTATTGTGGCAAGCTATTTGTTTTCTATCACGTTTTGGGGCAATAACTGCTTAGAGTGCTCGCGCTAAATCGTACCTGGACAATTATCAGTTTCGGAAAATCGAACATTAGCAAATCATGAATAACTAGGGGTATGGAAAAGTTGTTGTGAAGTGCCAGTGCGATGAATAACATCGCACTGGCAAAAAGGTTGGACTAGGGTGCTCACTAAGTGACGTTACGTTAAATACTGGTTCAGAATTAGATCCCTAAATCAGCATGGTAGTTAATAAGCGTAGTGTGTACATACTCCTGATCAGAAAGGATATTTTGATCTTTCACCGTCACTGCATGTATGTATTTTTTTACATATTTCTCAAACTGGTCTGTAACATGCTTTTCTTTCCCTACTAACTTTTTACCTGCATCCTTAACCTTCAAGTTAAAGTTTTCATCACTTACATACTCTGGTTTTCGAATTAACAAAGCTTTTGAATAATCAAGCCCCATGCCCACGAACTTTCGTTTGATCCCAAAGACCATCATCACTGTAATAATCTAGAGCATTCTCAACTGTAGGGTTTTCATCGTAAAAAGATGCGTTTAGTTTTTTTAGTTCCATATAAAATCCATAAACGAAAAAGCCCTGAACGAGTCAGGGCTTTTAAGGTAGTTAATACAAGGAATTTGAGTTTTTAACGTGGGGATGTTCCTACCGCCACAAATAACTGGAATTTGAGTTTTTAACGTGGGGATGTTCCTACCTCCACAACTACACTCTAAATATACACGTCACTGTTACACCTGTACAGAAAAATCCACCCACCCTAAGGTAAAGTTAGGTAGTCATTATTGGTCATATGTTAAATAGCCCCAAAAGCCCCTAAAAACACCTCACTGGAACGCCTCAGACGCTCTAGGCTCGTTTTTAAGCACTCACTATGTCCTACTGACCCAGAAATCGGGCTGAAAGTTTGTGACGCTTTTCAGGCGATTTACAGGGTAAAAATCAGCAAGTCTATTTAAAACAAAAAACTCCCTCTAAGGCGTGTTTTTGTCATTTTTCTTGGCAAGGGGGTGTGAAGCCCAATGGAACGAAAACGTACGCTAAGCTTTTTTCGCCATTGAACGCTCACTTGCCAACTTTTTAGCAACGCGAATTAGGGGTTTTGCGCCCATTTCAGCGAAAAGTCCAATGTAAGCCGTTAGCCCTTTATTTATAAGGGCTTTGGAGGAGGACTGGTTGGGAAAGATCTTAATTTTTACATTAAAGTAGCGAACTTTTTATGTGGGAAGCACAGCTATTACCTTACAGCTCTAGCACGTCTCTGGACAAAACCTTGTTACGATTTTTGACGAGTTGTTTGTTTAGCCCTCTTCAGAGCGCTTTTAAACTCGGCACGACTCTCAAAAACAATTCACATCGCACTTTTTCAAACAAACTAAAACATAGCTTGACACTGATAGAACAACTGGAAATATTTCGTTAAAAAAATTTAAGAGCTTTAACCGATGAATGTTTGTACACGCTATGAATGTGACACCTGCGAAACTTTGATTGATTGCCGTATAGGCTTTTCCAACCGAGAAGTTCAACCACTCCAATTTGCGTGCCCCGAGTGTGGGGAGCGTATTAGCTTTACATTAGGCTGTAATGACCTTGAGGGAGCAACGGAAATAAAGGAGTTTAAAGCTCCTTTCACTGGTGAAAACGTCTTCGTTGACTTGCATCTTGATTTCCCAACTACGTTTGGTGAGTACAAACAAGGTGACACTACGTTTATGCGTGTGGTTAGCGAAATTGGACAAGAGTCTTTTGCCGATTTATCTAGACGCTTGGAGCTTCTAAACCAGCTAGGAGAACATCACCGAACACTAAAACGTCTAGTGTCCCAATACAAGAAAGGTAATGTAAAAGGATTTGAAAAAGTCATTAAGAGCCTTGAGAAGTTAGAGTTCATAAAACTGAAATCACATAAACCTCAGGATGTAATTGCTGCTCTATATTCCGCTACTTCAGTTATGTCTTCTCCATTGACAGTTTATGAGCATAGTAAAGAACTTAGTGAGGAAATGCCGAAAGTACTTCTTAGCCTTTACACTGACCATCACGACAACTTAAATGAGTTTTTTGATAGTTTACTAAGCACTGGCTTTTTGAAAAACGTTCACCATGAAACGTTGAGCTTGTATCCTAAGTTAATCAAGCTTGAAGTTCCTCTACGACCAGCTTTGTATTATGACTACAAAGCCGAAGAATTAGGCAATGTCCCTGCTAGGGTGTCTACAACTAACTTCGAGTCTTGTAACAACGCCTATAAGGACTTAGCAGAGGTCTACTCTAGACAACTGGTACTAGTAGCTGGGTTGAACAATCTAATCAAACGTGGTGACTTTAACAAGTTTTCTGAAGAAGTACTCTTGAATAAGAAAGGTAATCCAATCAAGGATTTCACATCGCTTGATAAGTACGCAGATGTTGATTTAGGCAGGAAACTGGTTGCACTAGATGATTGTTTCTTCAAGCTTGATGAAGAAGCTATTGATAACCAGCTTAGAAATGGTATCGCACACTACAAGTATAGCTATGATGAAGCAACGCAAATTATTACATATAGCTCGGTCAAGGAAGGACTTACTAGAGACAAAACCATAGATGTTAGTCTTATGGAGTTCCTACGGAAGATGTTGCTTCTGTTCCGAGAAGTTCATTGTCTTAACCACATCATCAAAGCATTACTTTTCCACAGCGTGTTGATTTTGAAGAAACCCGTGTAACCAATCCTCATAGAAGGCGGTTAATCACCTCTTTCTAGTTTATAGCATAACGAGACACTAGCTATAACGTAAGGCTGCCTTAAAACACGGAATAGGGCAAAACCAAGCTAGTTCTGTATTAGATAGAGCATAATTCACACTATCTCAGCATTTGATTTTTGGTAAATCTTTCCAACGGGTTGTGTATTGAGGGGATAACATCTCACGCCGCATTGCCCATTTTTGAGTTATGCCTTGAGCAGCAAGAAAGATAGCATCACTCCCAAATCGATTGTTTAACGTGTCATACACATTCATAAGCTTAGGATTATTCGGGGTCAGGTTGAACAGATCGGGCTGCTCATGCTGACCGTCAACTAAGTCAATCAGCCCAACACCAATTTTATAAAATCTCACATCCTGTTGGAATAACTGCTCTGCCAGTCGAGAGGCGGCTTGAGTTATCAGAGTCACATCAGCAGTAGGATACGCAAAACGATGAACCGCTCGGCGTGCCACAGGAGGCGAGTCAAATGGTGAACTGTTAGCGAAACAAAGCATCACTCGACACAGTGATTTTTGTTTTCGAGCCTTAAAGGATGCAATATTTGCATGCTTGCACAACGCTTGCTGCAACGACTCTAGGTCAGTAATTCTCTGCCCTGCACTGCGGGTAGAAAACATTTGCTTTTTATCCGCTCTAGCCGCATCCCAGCCCTTACATTTTTGTCCATTGAGTTCACGTACTGTACGCTCCACTTCTACGTTAAACTCTTTTCTAATCAGTGCAGGAGGGTAATTGGCAAGCTTGAGCGCTGTATTAATACCCATCATCTCTAATCGATGGGTTAGTTTCCTGCCTATGCCCCACACCTCTGAGACATGCAGTTGCCCTAAAACCGCCTTACTCTCTCGTTCGCTATCTAAGACACATACCCCATTGTATCCTTCGATTTTTTTCGCAGCATGATTGGCCACTTTTGCTAGCGTCAATGTTTGCCCAAATCCGACACATACGGGTAATCGACATTCACGCCAAACAGCGCGTCGTAATTTCATTCCATGCTCTTTGAGAGAACGAATGGCTGGAAAGCTATGCTCAAATGAAAGGAAAGACTCATCGATACTGTATATGTGTTGTTCAGGTGCGAAGCGACCAATAACCTGCATCATTTTGGCAGATAAATCCGCATACAACTCATAGTTCGATGACAGAGCAATCACACCCTTCTGTTCACAAAGTGCTTTAACTTGAAAGTATGGTTTGAACTTTTCTATGCCAACTTCTTTAGCTTGTCGATTTGCTGCGACAATGCAACCGTCGTTGTTGGACAAAACGATCATCGGCTTTCCACGCCAATCGGGGCGAAAAACTTGCTCAGCGCTACAGTAGAAAGAATTAGCATCAACCAAAGCAAACATTATCTCGTTCTCAACAATGGACTCACTCGGTGGCAACGAATTGAGCGAGTTACAATCCCTTCGAGGGAAAATTGATCAAATTCGTGGATAGGAACGGGCTGGTATCGCTCATTAGCAGAGAGGAGTAATCGACGATTGAGGTCGATTTGTTTACAAATAAATTCCCCATTGAGGTTTGCCACTATGATGTCGAAATCTTGCACATCTAATGAGCGATCTACAATAAGTAAATCTTTGTCGAAGATACCCACATCTTGCATAGAATCTCCACATGCGTATCCCAGAAAGGTGGCACAAGGATGCTCAATAAGAAGCTGGTCTAGATCTAAAGCGAGTTGAGTATACTCTTCAGCAGGACTCTCGAAGCCTGTGATACCAGCATGAGCAAAGATAGGGATGACTTTCATACAAAACATATACTGTATATTGATACAGTATATTGTATTTCAGATTAGACATTTTGCAACAGCACTGTTGAGATAGGATTTCTGAGCTTAATATCATCAAGAGAACTATTGATTGACAACTGGACTCAATATGAGTTGTCTCAATGGGATGATGCTCGTACATTCTTGGATAATTCCGAGTTACAGTATTTGCTAAATTAGTAGTTAGCGGACGAATTGAGGTATGGCAATACCTTCTCTACGCAGAATGGGCTACCTTGAGGCGCGTGTCTACAGATATGGTGGTGTTATACTTCTCCATGAACTAATAGGGTATTGCCATGTACTAATGGGAGGGTTTTTAGTTTTAAATACCTGTTTTTTATCAGTTGTTTAAGGGTTTTTTCTCTTTTATATTCTCTAGAAAGATTGTGCGAAGACATATTTAAAGACAGCAATGCTTCATGTAAAAAGTACTCATGTTCTACGTATTTGAAGGTTTTCAGGAGGTAGTGATGTTAGAGCTGTTTTTAAGTAGTTTGGAGAGGGTCGCTAAAATACAACCTCAGATAACTATCCTCATTCTAGTGTTAGCCTTATTAGGTAGTGACTTGATCTCGTTCATCAATGACTTTATGGCGGTAATGAAATGACTTTAATGCTCTGGTCTAAAATGCCCTCGAAATGGATTGCAGAGGGAATACTAAGAGAGTCCTTTAGTGGTGGTAGGAGTGTTAGTGATGATATCGCTGCTTTGAAGTTGTTCATTGTACTGTGTCTTCTTGCCAAGCAAGTTAACCGTTCGAGTGGTAGCTCGGTGGATGATGTTTTGGAAATCAGGGCAACATATGATCAGCTTACAGATATGTGTTCTCTGAGCCGTTCTTTGGTGTCTAGAGGCTTAAAGAAGTTACATATAACAGGGTTGTTATCATCCGCTGGTGTTCGAACAAAAACATATACTTTTACTCAAGGAGTCTACCGAGGATGGTGCAAGCTTCCAAAAAGAGCGCTTGTTAAAAATGAGGAAGAAATCCCAGCGATGAAAGCTTTTCTCAATAGGTATTCCCACGAACGTGATGCTCTAAAATGCTTTTTGTACATACTTGCTAGTCGAAGCAATAGTAGAACTTACGTCGATCTTAGTCGGGGAACTATAGCCAAAAAGACTGGCGTAAGTCTGGATGCTATTGATGGCGCTATCGGATTTCTGCAAAGCACTAGTTTGATTTCTAAAGTAGAGGACAAAGGCTTCTTGGCTAACTCTATTCGTCGTGATTTGTCAGAACGACTGCATAGGTACTGGGTGATTGGTAGCAGCAGTTTGAACTACAAGACATATTCGGTTGAAAGTGAAGACTCTATTCTTGTTAGGGAACCATCGTTGTACTTTATGGAGAACAACAGGAGATAATGCATATTTCATTCTCACGTAATTCAATAATTTATCTATTAATTCAATAGGTTAATTGACGTATTGAGAGGTTGGACTGTTCAGTGATACATAATTTCTAGATGTGCTGAATTCAGATAACTTTTGGTAAGGTAAAATCGTATTACTAGAATGTGCATGAGTATTTGCTCTAAGTGAAAATGGGGCAGATCCGAGCTAGCTCAAAAGCTCTTTCAGGTAGCTATTCCGCTTATGAGAGTGGCTTGGGGCTTCGGTGATACTCTTCATATCATCGCTACTACCAACGATATGAATTTCACTTTCAGCTCTCGTTATTGCCGTATAGAGCCATGATCTATCAACTATTCTTCCGTTTTGTAGGGCGATGATGATACGTGGAAACTGTGAGCCTTGGGCTTTGTGTAAGGTGATGGCATAACCTAATTCCATACAGTCTAGGACGGATTGTGTTACCTCGATCTTATCACCTGTATCTAGTGTTATTTCACCGTAACTATCACCAGAATGCTTTACGCTAGTTAGTGTGCCAAGAGAGCCGTTCTGAATGCCTTTTTCGTAATGATTCTGAGTGAATAACACCGCATCATTGAGGCGAAGTGGCAGAAAGAATTTGTCACCATTGATTGCGAACTCAAGGCTGGTACTATCTGGGTTAACTGCTTGTTGAGAGAGTTTATTTATTTCTGATGCTAGTGTCTTGGTTGGAGCCATGACACGACTGCTATCAGGAGATTCTTGGTAAAGCTCGCAACAGACTTTGGAAATGTCTGTTTTACTGGTTTCGTGAAAGTGTATTGCACCTGTGCTTAATTGTTCAGGCATCGCACCTTGATTAATGAGCTTTGAATATTCGGGGATACCCGTCGAACCTTCTTGTCTCTTGACGATATCTAGCATCGTATTAGCCACCGTTTTTGCTTCAACGATGTCTGCCAACACCTTGCCGCAGCCGATTGGTGGAAGTTGGTCAGGGTCGCCAGTGAATATCAATCGTACAGAGGGGTGAATGTGATTCACAAGACGATACATGGTTGGCAAGTCAATCATGCCTGCCTCATCAATCACCAGTAGGTGATTTGTTTTATCGACACTGGGTTCAATAGGGTCTTCACGGAGCAATTTGGCAATGGTTGAGGTAACAAAACCGATGGACTCATGAAGTCTCATTGCAGCACGGCCACTGAGCGCAACGGCGTGTATTTCAAATCCAAGTTGATGGTAAGCCCTGAGAGCCGTTCTGAGTACCGTTGTCTTGCCTGTTCCTGCACCGCCCGTAATACAGCTTACCGAATTATCTAGACACGTTGTTACGGCTTTGATTTGTTTAGGAGTTAATTCGTAGGGAAGCTCCGCAGCCGCAGAGCAATACGCAGCATTGGCGTTTTCATCAAACAAGTCATTTCGCTTAATCAGTGTATTTAGCCGCTTGGCAACGACACTTTCCATCAGAAGTTGCGCAGTTGGATGGTAGGTTCCTGTGTCGGGATTTAAAATGTACTGGGCTTTATCATGACCTGATTGGAACGCTTGAGTGACTAGCACTTTGTCTTTCAGTAACTTGTTGAGATAAGGGCGCACATTAGCATGAGTGGTGTAGGTGTGACCTTTTTCAATCTCTTTTCGAATCGCCATTTCCAGAGCAGCGCTGAGCCTTCTTGGATCATCCTGCGCAACATCGGTCTTAAAATTCGTTACCTTGATAATATCTTCAATGGCACTGAACGAAAGACCAAAGCCCATCAGAGTATAAGGATTACCCTTGATAACATCGATGGAGGCTTCACCGTGATGCTTGAGCAGCCGTTGCTGCACACTGGCAGGGATTTTGTGCTCACTCATCCAGTTGCAATGCGCCAAATTTTTGTATTTGGCGTACCCTTTATAGAGTGCTTCTACTGAATCTTCACTCAGAATCGATGTCAGGTACTTTCTGGATTCTGGGGTGTCATTTCTTAATGTGGCATGGAATTCTTTCCCCAAGAGCTGCCAGAGCGCCCTAGCTTTGCTTTCGCCAATACCCTTGAAGTCACTTTCTCTGGCGATGAAGCGAATCAGTTGCTCACCTGTTTCGGGCAAGGTGCATTCAACATGCTCTGGCGATTCATAAGTGTGCTGCTGCATCACATAATCGCCTACCTCCATGTTTTCTATCTGGCGAGCGCCTTTGACTGACCAATGCTGACCCAGCGTTGGAAGCACAGGGATGCTATCGGGGTCGGCTTTGATAGTGACATAATACTTCCCACTATTGGTTATATAAGAGTCCTTCGCCAGCGGTACACCGCTGAATATCACGAGTTTACTCGTGCAGTAAGGGATGCTGGTGACACGCATCTGGTCTTCATACAAAGCGGCATTCATCGTGGCATCAACCCCAATTCGGATAAGGTTTCAGACAGATCACCAAAGCGCTCAAGTCGCTTTTCAAGCTCCTTAACCTTGGCTTTTAACTCAATGTTCTCAGCTTCCAATGACGACACCCGCTTTGAATCGAGCATCTTACGATTCGCTGTATTATCGTAGGCTTGGGGTTTGCCCTCGTTTTTTTTAGCATTTTCCGTAAGAGGTGGAAGCACACCTCTATCACGTAAATCGCCCTCTAGTGCTTTGAGTGCTTTTTTGAGGGCAGGATTTTGATTTAAAGCCGATTTTCCACAACCGATACCCTTTGCCACTTCGATTCGATTTAGCTGACCTCTGAACAAGATTTGTTTAAAGTCATCGTCCGTCTGTGTGGCTTTCCAAGCCTCAAATGCCTCAAGATTTTGCTGTGCTTTCTGCTGCCCACTCGCCATTAGCTATAACCCTATGCGAAAATTATTTGTCGTTACCATATGTAGCGTTAAACTCAGCTTCGCTAATATCGATTACTTCTTTCAAAGCATCTAACTCAGCAGTGGTTAATACGGTTTTCTTGTTTATTCCAAAACGCCCTCGATACATACCGTACCCTCTGTCAGCTAAGTGCCTTAGCAATGATGAGACAGCGCTTTTTAAGTGTGGCGTATGACTGATTGAAGGTAATAGTTTTTCGCTGGTATTTTGTTTTTTTGGTTCGCTCAGTAGGATGCTATTAATATCGTTGTCAATATCGGTATTGAGTTTCTTAAATATTACCCTTAATGCGTTATTTTCATTTCTCAGTCCTTTGACCGTTTCTTCAAGTATTTTTACTTGTTGTGCTAGTACGGGATCTGACACTTTCGCAGAAACGACAGTTCTTGCGATTATCGTTCCCTTATTAATATTCTGCTCTTGTTTTCGTAAGCGAACATATTCACCCAGCTTTGAGCCAGTGTTTGTTACAGTTGAAATCGCTGGACTACCAAATGAGTCAAGACATCTTTTGGCTACCCCACTCAAGGTGATTTCCACGCCATCTTGCACCATATGATCGCAGGTGAGCTTTATATTCTGTGCGTTTTCTCTTCTTTTACTATTCGCGGATTTACATAGGTCATTGTACAAAATAGCTGACGGTGACTGAGATACAGAAGTATTCATGTTTTAGTTACTCCCAATCGATTCAAAAGTATTTGCATCGAGTCTAAAAATCTTCTCTTCGCTTTTACTGACGAGTTCAATTACTTGACGGCTTAATTCTGGAAATTCTGACAGGGCGACATCGCCATTAAGAAGGTTTTCGGCACATTCAGCCCCGACATTGCTTATAAGCGCATCTGTCATCAAATTGGTAGCTTGTAGTCGTTGTTCATCATTCAACTTAAACATAATATCGCCTAGATTATTCATAGCCATGAATCTAGCAATAGCCTGCTCTAGATCAGGTACAGAAGTATCATCAGAGTCTATGAACTCAGGAAGAAATTCAGATACAGTTGAGAGGAAATGAGTCAGTTCCAAATTGCTTGATTGACTAAAACCATACCGAATTTCTTCTTCTGTGGACTTGCTAAACATGGATATAGGAAGGCTTGAATTTTCCTCATGATTTTTGTCTTTATACGCGATCCATGCATCGAGTTTTCTCACTGAAGCTTCGTAAAATTTCATGCGCTCAGACCATTCAGTTAACATGTTTGACAGGATTCGTAGTTCACGATCCTCTCGACCTGATAACTTGTTATATAACTGCGTATTACCGTTGTCCTCAGCATCAATTATTGACTCTCTGATCTTGTCGATAGCAATTACTTTTTTCTTGATTTTTCTTATTAACTGGTTTCCTTCTACAACTTGACCTAAAAGAAACATAGGTCCAGTTATCCAAAATCGACATTGAGGGCAGGATGGGCCTCTATCTCCGACAGGAACAGGTACTCCAATTTTTTTGTAAGGGTCAAGACCTCCTTCCTCACAACTTGCACCAGGGCAAATTCCCGAAAGCTTTATCGATACGATCCCAGCGTTCTTTTTCAATGCATCAAAAGCTGTATATTTATTGTTAGCATAGGCTTGGTTAGTAACAAAATGTTCAATAACTTGGTCGATTTCTGATTCTATAAATTCAAAATCAGAAACGTTACTATCCTTAGTACGCGCTGCCTCTAAATACTCCCTCACTTTCGCATGAGAAGGGTTATCGTAATGAAGTGTCATCATGTAAGTCTTATGTCCAGCAACAAACTTCTGAACAATCCCTAATGGCACTCCTTTATCTAGCAAGTCTGTAATACCGCTCACTCGTAATGTATGGATATCGTAGCGAGATTCAGTCGGTGATCCCTCTTTTGTCAAAGATATTTTTCTGTGTGTCTCAGGAAGTTTTCTGTTTATCCGTTTCTCAGCCTCGTTACAGAGCAATCCCCACGCTTTTGTTATAATGTGAGTTGCAACTGTTTTTGATTGGTCGTCGGATCTCTGTTGTGAGGGATCTCGGAACAAACAATAGAAAGTTTTATCTGTCATTATGCTTTCTTCTGTCAGAAGCTTTCCAAGAGAGTCTTTTCCTCTTAGCTCTGGGTAGGGGGAGTACTTACGGAGCCATTGATACTGGTTTTTTAATGATGCAAGTAATTCATCACAAACCCAAGGGATATCGTAACCATCATCTGAAGTTTTATTGGTTGTAATGTGCAAGCCGAGCACGTCAGTAATTCCAAGTACGCCTGATGGAAGTGTTTGCAATAAACCTTCTTGTCTTTTTTCGTTCCCGATCTTGTTTTCATTCTTAACAAACTTTTCTAGATCAAAGTCATAGATAAAGTCATCCCCCTCTCCAGAATCAAGAAGTTGAGCTTGAATCTTTCGTATTGGAATCCAGAGCATAAAATAGAGAAGGTTTGCAACTGATGGGCAGAACACGTTGTGTTCATATTCTCCAGTTTCGTGATTTGTTAAATGAACATAAGAAAATGAAAATGCTTTTTTGGGAAAAGCATAATCATCTTCAATGATTAAATTTTGAATCTCATTCATTATCCTTGATTCAATCGGTGTTCGTTTGCTTCCTGGACTAGAACCTTCTGCAAATCGATCCCACTTGGTGTCAACAGGATTAACAAATGTACTTAGAGATTCACGGTTGTCAGGGTTCTTGTAAAGAGTATCGTGGCAGAAATCAAAGAACTGTCTATACATCGACAAATGTCTGTTAGAGGCTTTTAGAGAGTAACGGTTCTTGAGATGGTTCCGCAGAGTGTTTCCCTCAGCATAATCATTTACATGTATCGTTCTGACAATCTCCAATGGGGATTGTGGGATGTGTTCAAGTCCAGAAAGCCAGTCAAGGAAGTATCTTGCAGAAGATATGCGTAATTGAAACTGCGTATCGTTTATAGATAAGCAATACTGAGAAAGAAGCTCAGTCCAAATCTTAAGTTCAGGCAGTTTGTCTGAGTATAAACTAAAGTCAGCAAGCTCATAAATCGTCTTTTTAGTTTTCCTCATGTACTTTCTATGCTTTAACTTAAGGGCGGGATTATTATGTTTTGAATTGAAAATATCCCTACACATATTTGTGTAAGCATTAAACGCTGAGCCATTCGTTCGGGTTGTTGTTTCTGATGATGATGAGGTTTGATAATTTTCTTCATACAGTTCAACCTGTCGATCTAGGAGTTCATCACTGATCTGTTCAATTCTGGTGAAAGTAGATGCCTTCACCATTGTTTTAGCGTTGCTACCAAGCCTCTTGTTTGCTCTACTTGCTTCTGAAGCTTGATGAATACGATCAACAAACTCATATGCATCTGGATTAACTAGCTCAGGGTATTCACAGTGCCTTACATTGTTTTTGTGAAGCATCCAGTATTCAAAAGGATCTTCAGAGAGTTTTCTTACATATGGGAAAAGTACATACCCCTTGGCATGTAGAAAGCTTAGTAATTCTAGAGTGTTTCTAGGTGTCTTATTGGAGTGTTGTAACCTGAATCTCTTTGATTTGATACCGCTATCTGCAACCACTTCATTCAAGAGTGAGGCCATCGCGTTTACAGCTTCAGTGAAATTATCTTGAGGTTTTATTACCTCATCTATAAACCTATAACCGAGAGCATCATTGTGATGAAATGATCCTTCCTTAAATAGACTTTTTGCTTCTTCAATACTGTTGGGCTTGATTGCCTCTGCAAGTTTTTTTTGCTCTTCAATACTGAAGCTTTCTACCTTTAGATGGCATTGGTAACTAGTTTCTTCGCCAATAGCTTTGGTATAACTGTCGGCAAAAATGTATGTCGGCATGAACTTTTTGTCACTACCCGAAGCCTTTGTAGCCGCAAATAACCTTATTCTATCGCCATTAATTTTGCTGAGATCTTTGTTGAGTGGTTCTAACAACTCTCTCCAAGTAATTTGAATCTTTGCGTTCACATATTCTTGTAAGAGTTCGTTGAATTCCTCTTTTGTAGGAGTTTTGAGTATACAAAATGCTCTACTAGATGGATTAAATTTAATCACCTCACCTGTTAATGGGGAAGTGTACTCTTCAAATTCATTTGTTATATAATCCATGTAGCTTTTACCTGTGAATTAACATCGTATCTATTTCTTCGCCAGTCAACCATGAAGTCATCCATGAATTTGGCAGTTTTGCAATTGCAGGTTGATTTTCGAATCTCTGTTGAATCTGCAATCTCTCCTCTATATCTGCATCGATTCTGTCTTCGAGCTTTGCTTTGTCCTGAGCATTTTGTATGACTTGGCGAGCTTTTTCTGGTGATATATGTGTGTAAATAGCTGTGGATGAGAGTTGCTTATGCCCCATATATTTACGGATCATTAATAAATCCATCTGTAAAACGTCTGCACAGTAAAAACCATAATGATGTCTAAGGCTATGTCCTCGACGCCCATCTAAATTGATGCCATACTTTTTTTCTAGTCTTTTACATGCACTATGTATGGCTTTACTCATGGATTTCTGAGTCATTGGGTCGCCATTCTGATTAACAAAGTAATACGGATGGTGTGAATACTCACCTCTTACTTCTTCCATATACTGAATGTGCAAGGTCAGAAGGTATCTCTCGACCTCTTCTCTAATAAACCACATGATAGATGTTTCGGTATTTTTGTCGTCATACTTTATACCTTTCCAACCAGCGCTCGAAGAAAGTGCACCCAGATTGATTCTGGGCTTTAGTCCATACATTGTTTTAAGAAACTCACCACGAGTACCAGTACGCTTTTTTCCTGCTTTACAAAGCCAGTACATACTAGAAGTTTCAGGATGGGCAAGAGTTACATGTAATCTACCATTAACAGGTTCAACATCATTGATGAGTATTTGGATGATTTCACATTGCCGTCGGCCACCATACGCAGCCATTAACAAAATGATCTTATCCCGTACATTTGTTGTCTCTTCAATAAGCAGTGGTACGTATTCTGGAGGGAAATACTTGACTACGGTCGCGCCAGACTTGGCTCTTCTGCGACCTCTTTTCTTAGATTTATGAGAATCCTTCATACTGTGGGATTTTCTTTTTATATGGAACAGAAGGCTGGTCTTCAGGTGGGCGCAGTATTCATAAGAGCGATTTATTGAGTATTCAAGGTCCTTTTCTTCCGCAGGAAGAAGCTTTCTGCTGCTTTTCAAGCCCGAAACAAACTGGCAGAACTGTTTTGTAGTGTTTTTGCAATATGTATAGTCTGCTGTTTTTGCAGCTCTCCAACCTAAAACAGCGCCTTTATCAAAAGCGCTTAAAAAATCTTCAATGAACATTTCCCAGTCGTTGGTATTTTTGGCGTTGGGTTTTACCACGAGATAATAGTAATCAAAAAGCAAACCAATGTAATGCAAGTCTCTTTTTATTGTTGCATATGAGGCGTGACCTTCTTTTTGAAGGTAACGTGCATATCTAGCAACGATGAATGAAGCATGTGGTTCAACACCTTCAGGAAACAGTATTAACGTAGGCATAGTTTCGTAGTCTGGTGCGGAAATCCCTAAGTGAATAACTGTATGTATCGTGTTCATAATTAATGACGTACCTATAACTAGCCTGTACATACCATAAAGTAATTTTTTAACTAGTACAACTAGTAGGGGGTATTAACTGGTGGTGTAAATTGTCTAAGGTGGACTTTAAGTGCTTTTTTCACATTTAAAGTTATCATATGAGTACAACCAGTAGGGAATAGTAGGGGGTAATAATTCAACCCCGGTGAGTTTCATATGGGTTGCCTGCGACCATGCATGTATAGCCACCATTTCTCTTTGCTTGGTGACACCTTGTACCTCAACAGCACCCAGCGTTCATGTGATGTCCCATTAGGGCTTAATTTCAACATGGTTCAGGTGTATGTGTTTTTGGCTATCATGGCGCAGATAACCGGCAAAAAAACGGGTCAGGCCTACCACAAGATAGTCAACGCACACATCTACGAAGATCAGTTAGAACTGCTGCGAGAGGTGCAACTGAAACGTGAGCCTTTGGCGCCGCCGACCTTCCACATTAACCCTGAGATCACATCGCTCGAAGATTTGGAGACTTGGGTAACGCTAGACGACTTCTGGGTGGAAGGGTATCAGCATCATGATCCGATCCAGTATCCGTTTTCGGTTTAACGTCACTTGTTCGATAGCAAGTCAGTGATTAATGAAGGGCTCAATGGAGCCCTTCTTGCTTTCCGATGGCATGATTCAGGCATTATTTCAATGCATTAGCAACGAATTTATAGATGGGATCGGCTTGGGCAGGTTTGGCGATGGCTGGGCTAATGAACTTAGGTGGTAAGAGTATTTCATCTTTCACTAACGCTTTGATCGCGGAGAAATAACGAATCTCGGTTTTACCCGCGAGAAGCAAATTGAAGTCATCGCCTAGGTTGTCATACGCGTTGAGAATTTGCCGAAATCCGCGCAAATATAAGTAATCTTTAGTGTAACCACCACCACGGTAGACGCGCGCTGTGATGGTAAAGGCGGTCATATCGTCGGCCTTGTATTGCTCTTTCAGTAGCAAAAAGGTGTTTCTAAAATCGCGGTCTTTGATCATCGACTCCACCGCCACAACGCGCAGGGCCAAGGTTCTCAGCCGTTTCAAACTAAAATGGCCAGAGAGAAACTCACACAGTATCGCCAGCCCTTCTTGCGTGGTGGTGTTGACTGGGCAACCAAGGCTGAGCAATTTTAGCGGTTGAGCGCGGCCATTCAAGGTGGTTAAAAGATGGACGCCAAGCTCATGATGAGCGAGGGCATGTAACTCTTTGGTGGTGATGTTGGCCGAGGCGTTGATCTTAACCTTAGTGCCCGAAACAAGGGCATTGGCGATCATGCTGGGATTGATTTCAATCTCGCCACTGTAGCCGTGTTCTTGGCAAAATTGCCCCATAAAGGCGGCGATAGCATGGCAATCGTGTCGTGATTCTTGCTCTTCTTCTGTCGGTAAATGCAGAAGAAAATGGGCGTTACGCACATCTTTGTCGCTTGGCTCGCCATAATAACGTAACGAGTTATACAGAAATTCAGCCTGACCAATTGAGCAGAGCTGATCGAGCTTATCCGCATAAGACTGGATAACATCGATATAAAGCTGTCGTAGCGCTGGGTGTTCAATCTGTTCGATCGGCAATGCATACAAATTGCGTTTAGCGAGATGAACATCCAACGATTTTGTTTGGTATTTGAAAGCAGGTTCAACGGAGAAGCGATTGTCAAAGAAGCGTTGACGCTCTTCTTTGTAGTTAAGAGGTGTCACACTGCTGAGAATATCGATGTCTTCAACCAGTGGAGCCAGTTGTTCATCAATCGTGCTGGCGACTGAAAGTAGCTGTTGTTTATCTGTATAGTCCATCATACCTGCTGCTCGTTTTTTCTTTAGTGTGTCTTAGCTGGCGATATTTGCCAATTAAAACCTTGTGTTCGAGCAAAACAAAGAGGGAAGTATTCGCTTCCCTCTTATTGGATATCCGTCAATATTAAGCGGTAAAGGCGAGAATAGCGCCAGGAATCAACAGAAAGACGGTCAATAGATAGCCAGCGACAACCGCTTTGTTTTTCATTGCCATCTCAGAGATGAGCTCTGCACCTTTGAGTGGAATCTCACGTAGGAATGGGATTCCGTAGATGAGCAAGGTTGCCAGAACATTAAACGTTAAGTGGACCAGAGCAATTTGCAGTGCAAATACGGCGAACTCACCCGACACCGCGGTTGCGGCGAGGAGCGCAGTAATACAAGTACCGATGTTCGCGCCAAGTGTAAAAGGATAAACATCACGCACTTTCAAAACGCCTGTGCCCACGAGTGGCACCATCAAGCTGGTGGTGGTTGATGACGATTGAACTAAGACAGTCACGACTGAACCAGACACGATGCCGTGAATAGGACCGCGACCAATCGCGTTTTTCAAAATATCGCGAGCACGGCCAACCATAAGGCTCTTCATCAGTTTGCCCATCACAGTGATGGCAACAAAGATAGTTGCAATACCCAAGGCAATCAGCATTACGCCGCCGAATGTTTCACCAAATGTGCTGAGTGGCCCTTTAATGGCGCTGACAACAGGTTTGGTGATTGGCTTGATAAAATCAAAGCCCTTCATGCTCATATCACCTGTATTCAGCAGAGGTGATACCAGCCAGTGAGACACTTTTTCTAAAATGCCGAACATCATTTCCAGTGGAAGGAAGATAGCAACGGCGAGCAAATTGAAAAAGTCATGAATGGTGGCACTGGCAAAAGCGCGTTTGAACTCTTCTTTGCAGCGCATATGACCGAGGGAGACCAGCGTATTGGTCACCGTGGTACCAATATTGGCACCCATCACCATAGGAATGGCGGTTTCGACAGGAAGGCCGCCTGCTACTAGGCCGACGATAATCGACGTAACGGTACTGGAAGATTGAATCAGAGCTGTTGCGACCAAACCAATCATCAGGCCAGCAACAGGGTGTGAGGCAAATTCAAAAAGCACTTTGGCTTGATCACCGGTTGCCCACTTGAAGCCACTGCCGACCATAGATACTGCTAAAAGCAGTAGATATAACATGAATGCCAAGTTAGCCCAGCGGAGCCAGCGAGTTGTCACCGAAATCGGCGCCGCTGTAGTTGTAGCTTGGTTCATCATAATTTTCTCCATTGACCGCAAGAATAGGTGTTTGGTCTGTTGTTGAAACTGAGGGCGATACTAGTGGGGTAATATTTCATTATTATTACAGTTCGGTGTCACAATGACTTTTTCTGTCGTGCTCGAGGTTTTTCGCAGTGAGATAGGTGCTTTTGTTTATTAACTATTTGATTTTAAGTTGATATTTATTTTGGTGGTATTGAGGCTTTTTTGCTTTTTGAGTGGGCGATGTGTCACAAAATATGACAATATGAAATTAATATCTTCGGTATTAATATGATTATCTATGCTTTGTTTCGGATTATTCGATATGTTTGCTGCCTTTTGTCATATTTGCTATAACTATCGTTCGCACATTTTAGGTCAATCATCATGTCACATCTCAATTATAACCACTTGTACTACTTCTGGATGGTTTGCAAACAAGGCTCGGTGACCAAAGCAGCCGATGCGCTTTTTCTCACCCCGCAGACAGTGACCGGGCAAATCAAAGCGCTGGAAGATCGGATGAAAGGCAAATTGACCAAGCGCAACGGTAGAACGGTCGAGCCGACAGAGCTGGGGCAATTGGTGTTCAAATATGCTGATCGCATGTTTGGCTTAAGTTATGAGATGCTGGACATCGTTAATTACAGTCAACACTCAAATATTTTGTTTGAAGTGGGGGTTGCCGATGCACTGTCGAAACGCTTGGTGAGTAAGGTTTTGATGACGACGGTGCCGGAAGATGATCGTATTCATCTGCGTTGTTATGAGTCGACGCACGAGTTGTTGTTAGAACGTTTAGCTCAACATAAGCTCGATATGATCCTTTCTGACTGTCCTGTGGATTCGACCCAAAGCCCAGGTTTATATAGCAAGAAATTGGGTGAAAGTAGCATGAGTTTCTTCTCATCAAGCAAATTGGACAGCACTGACTTTCCCGCTATCTTAGAGCGTAAGAAATTGCTGCTGCCGGGTGGTCGGACGGCGATGGGACGTAAGGTGATGCAATGGTTTGACCGTCAAGGGATGCAACCGGATGTGCTCGGCGAGTTTGACGACGTGGCCTTAATGAAAGCGTTTGCCCGATACCACGACGACGTGATTTTTCTTGCACCAACTGTGTATATGTCTGAGATAGAGGACGACCGCACATTGCAGTTGATCGGTCATGTTGAAGATTTGAAAGAAGAGTACTACGTAATCTTTGCGGAACGAATGATTCAACACCCCGCAGTGAAAAACGTTTGTGACGCAAATTTTAGTCAATTGTTTACATGAACGAGTTCCTTCAATACTACGAATAGATTACTATCTACAAAAGTATAAACTCAAACTATAAAATTACTCTTACACAACTATCTGCAACAACCGTTGGGACATATAAGTTGTAGCTCGGGGACCAACCAATGAACTTAAAAGAAATGGAGCAGAATTCTGCTAAAGCTGTCGTGCTGTTAAAAGCAATGGCGAATGAACGGCGTCTACAAATCTTATGCATGCTGCACAATCAAGAGCTTTCAGTTGGCGAACTCTGTTCTAAACTAGAACTGAGTCAATCGGCACTTTCTCAACACTTGGCGTGGTTACGTCGCGATGGCTTAGTGTTGACGCGTAAAGAAGCACAAACCGTTTACTACACGTTAAAAAGTGAAGAAGTCAAAGCGATGATTAAGTTGCTCCACAGCCTTTACTGCCAAGAGTCGACGCGTGAATAGAGTGGTAATGTGATAAAGAACATCAAAAAAGCTGGCGCCAATGCCAGCTTTTTTATTGCCTGATGCCAGAGCGTAGACAGAATTTAAATATAAAAAAACCGGCGTTAAGCCGGTTTTTTCTTCACTGAAATCAGAACGCTATTACAGAGCTTTGATTTGTGCAGCGAAACGAGACTTGTGGCGAGCAGCTTTATTCTTGTGAATAAGGCCTTTAGTCGCCATGCGGTCTAGGATTGGTGTAACTACAGCGAAAGCCGCAGTTGCGCCTTCTTTGTCGCCAGCAGCGATTGCAGCAACAGTTTTCTTCATGTAAGTGCGCATCATTGAACGACGGCTAGCATTGTGCTGACGACGTTTTTCAGCTTGGATAGCGCGCTTCTTAGCAGATTTGTTATTTGCCAAGGGTCTAACTCCCAAAAACTTTAGTTCGGTGACAATTTAAGGGCGAGGAATATCCCTCATTTATGCCCAATTGTCAAATGATTTGTGCAAAAACCCATCGAGCCAAAAGAACTTTTGGTAAGAAAGGTTAACGCGGTTAAGATGGCGTGGATTCTATCAGCATTTTCAGACCAATGCTAATAAATATCCGCTTCGATTCTAATAAAAGGCGGAGAAAGGTTAGGCTACGGTGAGATTTCGAGGTTATTGTGAGTAAACGACTCCTTAAGTCCGGCTTGATCGTCAGTGCTATGACGCTGATTTCAAGGGTTTTGGGCTTAGTACGCGATGTAGTTGTCGCGAATTTGATGGGCGCTGGAGCCAGTGCCGATGTTTTTTTCTTCGCCAATAAGATTCCTAACTTTTTAAGACGCTTGTTTGCCGAAGGGGCCTTTTCTCAAGCGTTTGTTCCCGTTCTGACGGAGTATCATGCCAGTGGAGACATGAATAAAACGCGCGATTTGATCGCGAAAGCGTCAGGAACTCTGGGAGTGATCGTCACCGTGGTGACCATTTTGGGCGTTCTCGGTTCGGGCGTGGTCAGTGCACTCTTCGGCGCTGGTTGGTTCCTGGATTGGTTGCGCGGTGGCCCCGCAGCGGAAAAGTTTGAGCTAGCGAGCTTTATCCTCAAAATTACCTTTCCCTACCTCTGGTTTATCACTTTTGTCGCGCTGTCGGGGGCGATTCTCAACACCATGGGGAAATTTGCCGTTTCCTCTTTTACCCCAGTCTTTCTCAATGTGATGATGATCTTTGCGGCTTGGTACATTGCGCCGTATCTTGCTCAGCCCGAAGTAGGCTTAGCGATAGGGGTCTTTTTAGGCGGATTGGTGCAATTTCTCTTCCAACTGCCTTTTTTAATCAAGGCCGGGGTGTTAGTGAAACCCAAATGGGGATGGCGAGATCCGGGCGTGGTCAAAATTCGCACTTTGATGCTGCCTGCGCTGTTTGGGGTTTCCGTTAGCCAAATTAACCTGCTTTTTGACACCTTTATTGCCAGCTTTTTGCAAACCGGTTCGATCTCTTGGCTCTATTATTCTGATCGCTTGCTGGAGTTCCCTCTAGGCCTGTTCGGCATTGCGATTGCGACGGTTATCTTACCTGCGCTGTCGCGTAAACACGTTGACGCACACAGCGAAGGCTTCGCCCATACCATGGATTGGGGGGTGCGCATGGTGACTTTGCTCGGCATCCCCGCCATGCTCGGACTGATGGTTTTAGCCAAACCTATGCTGATGGTGCTGTTTATGCGCGGAGAGTTTAGCCCGCAAGATGTTCATCAAGCCTCTCTATCGCTGCTGGCATACGCATCGGGCCTGCTGAATTTCATGTTGATCAAGGTTCTCGCGCCAGGGTACTACTCACGTCAGGACACCAAGACGCCGGTCAAATACGGCATCATCGCCATGGTGACCAATATGGTGTTTAACGGGATTTTCGCGTGGTTTTATGGCTATGTCGGTTTAGCCGTGGCGACGGCCCTGTCGGCCTTGGTGAATATGGCGCTGCTGTATCGTGGTTTACACCTGGCCGGGGTTTACCGAATTTCTAAGCGAACCATCTATTTTATTGCGCGTTTAATATTGGCTGGCGCTGCAATGGTTGCGGTCTTACTGTGGAAAATGGAGCAGATGTCCACTTGGTTGCAATGGACATCGGCTCATCGCGCAGGGGAGCTTATTCTGCTGATTTTGATCGGCGCAATTGCCTACTTAATCGCGGTCTTTTTGCTCGGGATCCGGCTAAAAGACCTAAAAGCTGGGACAGAGTAAGCTCGGTTAGTATATAATCCGCCAGTTTGACACTGCATAAATAGAAAAACAGAGGCACTTCGCTGCATCCAAATGGAACTGATACGAGGCATTCATAATATAAGGTCACAGCATCGTGGCTGTGTATTAACGATCGGCAATTTTGATGGTGTCCACCTTGGGCATCAGCAAGTGTTGCGTCAGGTTTCCCAGCAAGCCAGAGCCATGTCACTGCCGTCTGTGGTCATGACTTTTGAACCCCAGCCGATGGAGTTGTTTGCCAAAGAAAAGGCGCCAGCACGATTAACCCGTTTGCGGGATAAATTTGTGCAACTTGGCAAGTTAGGGCTGGATCGTTTGTTGTGTGTCAATTTCAACCGACATTTTGCCGCTCTTGATGCTGAGGCATTTATTCGCGACTTGTTGGTCGAGCGTTTGGGTGTTAAGTTTCTTGTCGTCGGTGACGATTTTTGCTTTGGCAAAGCGCGTCAAGGCAACTTCGCCATGTTGCAAGAAGCGGGGAAAAAATACGGTTTTACCGTGGTGAATACCCAAAGCTTCTGTTTAGAGCAGTTACGAGTGAGCAGCACTGCAATTCGTGAGGCGTTAGCCGATGACGACTTGCCCGCTGCGGCTCAGATGCTTGGGCGGGATTACAGCATTAGCGGCCGTGTCTCTCATGGTCGAAAATTAGGCAGGACCATCGGTTTTCCGACGGCGAATATTCCGCTTAAGCGCTGTGTTTCTCCTGTTTCTGGCGTCTACGTTGTGCAAGCGCTAGGGCTTGGGCAAAACGCCATTGGCGGCGTGGCCAACATTGGTCAGCGCCCGACAGTAAACGGCGTTCGTCAGCAGTTAGAAGTGCATTTATTCGACTTTCAGGCCAACTTGTATGGCAAACAGTTAGAAGTGGTACTTTTGAATAAGCTGCGTGATGAAAAAAAGTTTGAGTCTTTTGACGCACTCAAACGGCAAATTGAATTGGATGCTGAGGCAGCAAGGGTGTGGCTGCATCAGCTAACTCGTTGAACGGTTTATTCCACCGAACAACATAATGTCTAACTTTCGCCCAATATAACGGAATTAAGAATCGATGAGTGAGTATAAAGATACCCTGAACTTACCTGAAACAGGGTTTCCGATGCGCGGCGATCTGGCTAAACGTGAGCCAGAAATGCTAAAGCGTTGGTATCAAGAAGACCTTTACGGAGCCATCCGTGAAGCGAAAAAAGGCAAGAAATCATTTGTATTGCATGATGGTCCTCCTTATGCAAACGGTGATATTCACATTGGTCATGCACTAAACAAGATTCTTAAAGACATTATTATTAAATCCAAAACACTTTCAGGTTTTGACGCACCTTACATCCCAGGCTGGGACTGCCACGGTCTACCTATCGAACTGATGGTTGAAAAGAAAGTCGGCAAACCGGGCCAGAAAGTGACCGCAGCAGAATTTCGCGAAAAATGCCGTGAATACGCAGCCGGTCAAGTGGAAGGGCAAAAAGAGAGTTTTAAGCGTCTTGGCATCATGGGCGAGTGGGACAAACCATACCGCACTATGGATTTCGCGACCGAAGCCAACATCATCCGTGCGCTGGGTAAAATTGCCGACAACGGCCACTTACTGAAAGGGTTTAAACCGGTTCACTGGTGTACCGATTGTGGCAGCGCACTGGCAGAAGCGGAAGTTGAGTACAAAAACAAAGTGTCTCCTTCTATTGACGTTCGTTTCAAAGCAGCTGACGAAGCTGCGCTATTGGCGAAATTCGATTTAAATGAAGGTCACGAAGGTCAAGGTGACGTCTCGATCGTTATCTGGACAACCACGCCTTGGACACTCCCAGCTAACCGCGCAGTGTGTCTGCGTGAGGATCTTGAGTACGTACTGATCCAAGTTGAGGGCGATGCGGCTTCAGAGCGTCAGCCTGAGCGTATTATTGTTGCGGCTGAACTGGCCAAAGAGGTGATGGATCGCGCGGGTATCGAGCACTTCCACAACCTTGGTTTTGCCAAAGGTGCGGATCTTGAACTTGCTCAGTTCCAACACCCATTCTACGCGTTTACAGTGCCTGCGATCCTTGGCGATCACGTCACCACCGATTCGGGTACTGGTGTGGTTCATACCGCTCCGGGACACGGTCAAGAAGACTTTGCGGTCGGCCAAAAATATGGCCTTGAAGTGGCGAACCCAGTGGGTTCAAACGGCGTGTATCTGCCAGACACTGAACTGTTTGCCGGTCAACACGTCTTTAAAGCGAATGATGCTGTTGTTGAAACGCTAAAAGAAAAAGGCGCATTACTGCATCATCACGCTTACGAGCATAGCTACCCGCACTGCTGGCGCCACAAAACGCCAATCATCTTCCGTGCAACTCCGCAATGGTTCGTTTCGATGGACCAAGCAGGCCTGCGTGCCAAAGCACTAGAGTCGATCAAAGGCGTTCAGTGGATGCCAGAGTGGGGTCAAAGCCGCATTGAAGGGATGATCGAAGGTCGCCCAGAATGGTGTATCTCACGTCAACGTACTTGGGGTGTGCCCATTGCCCTGTTCGTGCACAAAGAAACCGCAGAGCTGCATCCAAACTCGCTTGAGCTGATTGAAAAAGTGGCTCAAGTAGTTGAACAAAAAGGCATTCAAGCGTGGTGGGATCTTGACGCCGCAGAACTGCTCGGCGAAGAAGCGCCGCAGTATGAAAAAGTACTCGATACCTTAGACGTTTGGTTTGATTCTGGCGTAACACACTACGCAGTCGTTGATAAACGTGAAGAGTTCAACGGAGCGGAAGCGGACATGTACCTTGAAGGTTCGGACCAACACCGCGGTTGGTTCCAGTCTTCGCTCATCTCTTCGATCGCAATGAAAGGCAAAGCGCCTTACAAGCAAGTATTGACGCACGGTTTCGTGGTCGATGGCCAAGGCCGTAAGATGTCAAAATCTATTGGTAACGTGGTCGCGCCAAAAGATGTCACCAACAAGCTAGGTGCAGATATTCTGCGTCTGTGGGTTGCTTCAACCGATTATACGGGCGAAGTGGCGGTTTCTGATGAGATCCTCAAGCGTTCGGCCGATGCTTACCGTCGTATCCGTAACACGGCGCGTTTCTTCTTGGCGAACTTGAACGGTTTCAATCCAGAAACGGATATCGTGCCCGCCGATGAGATGGTTGCACTGGATCGCTGGGCGGTAGGCCGTGCATTGGCGGCGCAGAACGAGATCGTTAAAGCGTATGAAGAGTACAACACGCACGGTGTAACGCAGCGTCTGATGCACTTCTGTTCTATCGAGATGGGTTCATTCTATCTTGACGTGATCAAAGACCGTCAGTACACCGCGAAACGCGGTGGTCATGCACAGCGCAGCTGTCAAACCGCGCTGTACTACATCGTCGAAGCGTTGGTGCGTTGGATGGCGCCAATCATGTCGTTTACCGCTGATGAAATCTGGAACCAGATGCCGGGTGAGCGTGACAAGTTTGTCTTCACTGGTGAATGGTTCGACGGTCTGTTTGGTCTTACAGAAGGTGAAGAGCTCAATAACGCATTCTGGTCTGAAATCCAGAAAGTGCGTGGTGCAGTCAACAAACTGCTTGAAGCAGCACGCAGCGAGAAGACCATTGGTGGCTCACTGCAAGCGGAACTGACGCTGTTTGCCAGCGACGATCTTGCAGCGAAAATCAACAAACTTGACGATGAGTTGCGTTTCGTTCTGCTGACTTCGGCCGCCACCGTTAAACCGCTGGGCGAGAAGTCAGACGCGGCGCAAGCCACCGACATTGAAGGTCTGTTTGTTGAAGTGCGTGCAACGGAAGCTGAGAAGTGTGACCGTTGTTGGCACCACACGCCAGACGTTGGCACCATCGCAGGTCACGAGAAAATCTGTGGTCGCTGTGTCTCTAACGTCGATGGCGAAGGCGAAGTGCGTAAGTTTGCCTAATTGTCGGCGAGCGAAAGACTGAACTTTTTATCGTAATTGCAGCCCCAGTATTCACTGGGGCTATTTTTAGGAATTAAGATGAGCGAAAAAGCACTGACGTTAAAGCAATCTGGGGTGCGCTGGCTGTGGTTAGCCTTTGTGGTGTTTGTGGCCGATATTGGCATCAAATTTGTGGTGATGGAGAAGATGGGTTACGGCTGGGCCAATCGCATTGAAGTCCTGCCATTCTTTAATTTGCTGTATGTGCACAACTATGGCGCCGCTTTCAGTTTTCTCAGTGATCAAGAGGGTTGGCAGCGTTGGTTGTTCACCGGTATTGCTTTTGCGGTTACGGGCCTATTGACCTATTGGATGAGCAAACTCTCCGCGAAAGAAAAATGGAACAACATTGCTTATGCGATGATTATTGGCGGAGCCGTAGGCAACGTCTTTGACCGTTTAGTACATGGTTTTGTGGTCGATTACTTGGACTTTTTCTGGGGTAACTACCACTGGCCAGCCTTTAACTTAGCCGATGCAGCCATCTGCTTTGGCGCCGCGATGATCATCTTAGATGGTTTTCGTTGCAAAGAATCTCAATAAAAACCAATAACCCTAAGCGCTGTCCGTTGATTCGGTCAGCGCTTTTGTCTATAACGAGCAAGCAACTGCCACCGTTTTCTACAAGGAAGCCGTAACGTGACCACTATTACCCAACAATCTGCCGTAACGCTGCACTTTACGATTAAAATGAAAGACGGCTCTGTCGCCGATAGCACGCATAACATGGGCAAACCAGCGAAGTTTGTCATGGGCGATGGCAGCCTGAGTGACAACTTCGAGCAGTGTCTGCTTGGGTTGCAAGCGGGCGAAAACAAGTCAATTGAACTCAAAGCGCAAGATGCCTTTGGGTTGCCCAATCCGGATCATATCCACCACATGGACCGCGCACGTTTTGTTGGCGATGCCGCGGTGGAAGTCGGAACGATCATGGCCTTTGCCGGACCCGATGGGATGGAGATCCCGGGCATCATTACCGAAATCGCCGGAGACTCGGTGACGGTTGATTTTAACCACCCACTCGCCGGGCAAGATGTGACTTTTGAAGTTGAAATTTTGTCAGTAGAATAGCCAGCCAAAAGATAACTACCCATGAGCAATGAAATGAAAATCCTGTTAGCCAACCCGCGTGGATTCTGTGCCGGAGTCGATCGTGCCATCAGCATTGTTGAGCGCGCACTGGAACTGTATCAGCCGCCGATTTATGTTCGCCATGAAGTGGTGCACAACCGTTTTGTGGTCGAAGGGCTGAAGCAACGCGGTGCGGTGTTTGTGGAGGAGCTTCATGAAGTGCCGGATAACAACATCGTCATTTTCTCTGCTCATGGTGTCTCTCAAGCCGTGCGTCTGGAAGCGAAAGAGCGCGATCTCACCGTGTTCGATGCGACCTGTCCTCTGGTTACCAAGGTGCACATGGAGGTGGCGCGCGCCAGTCGCCGCAGTATGGAAGTGGTGCTGATTGGCCACGCCGGTCATCCGGAAGTCGAAGGAACCATGGGTCAATATGCCAGCCAGCAGGGCGGCATGTATCTGGTTGAAAAACCGGAAGATGTTATTGGCCTTAAAGCGGTGGTGAAAGATCCGAGCAATCTGCACTACGTCAGTCAAACCACCTTGTCGGTGGATGAGACCGCCGATGTGATTGATGAACTGCGCCGCGTGTTCCCTGATATCCAAGGCCCACGCAAAGACGATATCTGCTACGCGACACAAAACCGTCAAGACGCGGTGCGTGAGCTAGCCAGTGAGGTTGATGTGATGGTGGTGGTGGGGTCAAAGAACTCCTCGAACTCAACACGTCTCAAAGAGCTTGCAGAAAAACTCGGCACGCCTGCCTATCTGACCGACTGCCCGCAGGATATACAGCCAGTGTGGTTTGACGGGAAAGTCAAAGTCGGTGTCACCGCAGGCGCCTCTGCGCCAGAAGAGTTGGTCAATCAGATCTTGGATCGCATCAAAGAGCTGGGCGCACAATCGGTTGAAGAGGTGCTAGGCCGCGAAGAGAATATGTTCTTTGAAGTGCCGAAAGAGCTGCAAATTAAGCAGATTGATTAAGTGCGGTGAAACGAAGAAGGCGACCAAACAGGTCGCCTTTTGCATTTTTGCCACTTCATTTTTGCCACTTAGTATGGCTACTGGTAAATGCCAAGCATCTCTTTGAGTAATTTAAGATAGCGGCGACTGACCGGAATGGTAAAACCCGTGCGGGTGATGATTTCGGCTAAGCCATTTTCCAACAATTTGATTTCACTGATTGCTTTGATCGCCACCAAATATTGCCGGTGGCAGCGTACCAGTGGTGTTTTCTCTTCCAGCGTTTTTAACGTCAGTTGGGTGCTGGCGGTTTGATTGATGGAGCGCACATGCACGCCACTAATATCGCTGTAAGCGCATTCGACGTTGTCCGTGGCCATGATCACAATCCGGTTGTGGCCGATACACGGGATTTGGTCCAGCGTTTCAGGGGCGATGCCGGACAAATGCTGGCTGAGCGCCGACTGGCTGGCGGCGCGATTTAGGCGTTTTACGGTCTTTTTCAGCCGCTCGGGGTCGACGGGTTTAAGCAGGTAATCAAAGGCATTGTCTTCAAAAGCTTGAATCGCGTACTGATCGTAAGCGGTGACAAACACCACATACGGCATGGTTTCTGGGTCCATCATGCCGAGCAGCTCTATGCCGGTCACTTGGGGCATCTGAATGTCGAGAAACACCACATCGGGTTTGAGCTCGTTGATTTTTTTCAATCCCATGATGGCATTGGCCGCATCGCCAATCACCTCGATCTCACCCGTTTCCCCCAGCAGCTCGCAAAGCTCGTCACGAGCAAAAGGTTCGTCATCAATTACCAGTGCGGTCAACATCCGTATAGTCCCTGTGTTACAGCCATTCAGCTCATCAACGCTGAGTGCGGAATGATAAAGGTCATTTTAGTAAATTGATGCGGTATCGCTTGAATTTTTAGTGCTGCATCACGACCAAAGTTATGGCTCAAGCGTTTATCGACAATCTCCATGCCAAGCCCGGAGTGATCCTCACTCGGTGCTTGGTAACAACCTGCGTTGTCTTCAACGGTGATGGCGTAGCCTGTTGGGCTCTTTTCGCTGTAGATGCGCACTAAGCCGCCTTCGAGCAAGTTGGAAATACCATGCTTCACCGCATTTTCGACCAAAGGCTGCAAGGTAAAGCTCGGTAGTTTGACCTCCAGTAGTTCGGCGGCGATGTCGATTTCTACGTCGAGACGATCAGCAAAGCGCGCTTTTTCAATGCTCAGGTAGGCATTGACGTGCGCCAGCTCTTCTTTGAGCGTGACGGTATTGATGTTTTGCTTAAGGTTGCTGCGAAAGAAATGGGAGAGATTTTGTATCAGCTCGCGCGCTTTGTCAGGGTCGCGGCGGATCACGGCACTGATGGTATTGAGCGCGTTGAAGAGAAAGTGCGGGTTGACTTGTGCGTGCAGCAGTTTGATTTCCGATTGTGTCAGTAAGGTTTGTTGTTGCTGATAATCGCCATAGAGAATTTGGCTGGAAAGCAACTGGGCGATGCCTTCTGCCATCGACATATTGATGGTGGAGAAGAGTTTACGTTTGGGCTCGTACAGCTTGATGGTGCCGACCACCTCTTTGCCTGCGCGCAGCGGAATGATCAACGCCGCGCCCAATTTACAGTCGGCAGCCAGTGAACATTGATAAGGGCGTTCACTGCCATCGAGATAAATGATCGCATTCTGCGCCATCGAATCGAGCGTGCTTTGCGACGAGATTGGCGTGTTGGGTTTGTGGTGGTCATCGCCAATGCCGACAAACGCGAGGATCTTCTCTTGATCGGTGATCGCCACTGCGCCGACATTGGTCTCTTCGTAGACGATGCGGGCAATTTTCTCGGCATTGGTGCTGTTAAAGCCGCTGTGCAAGATACCGACCGAGCGATCGGCAATGGTCAGTGCGCGGCGGGAAAAGGTGGCGGAGTATTTTTCGAAGATGGTTTTTCTGTCTTGCAGAATGCTCATAAACAGCGCTGCGCCGACCGAGTTGGCGATGATCATCGGCGCGGCAATCGCCGACACCAGAGCGTAGGCTTCTGAGTAGGGTTTGGCTACCACCAGCAAGATGATCATTTGCATGATCTCGGCAAAAAAAGTGATGCCAAACACCACTGAAGGGTTAAACAGTTGTGCCCCTTTGTTTTTCTTGAGCAGATAGACATGCAATAGGCCACCAATCAGCCCTTCTGTCGTGGTGGAGATGGCGCAGGCGAGATCGGTAAAACCGCCTAAGATGTAACGGTGAATACCGCCAGTAAAGCCAACCGCAAAACCAACCACTGGGCCGCCAAACAGCCCGCCCATCACCGCACCAATTGCGCGAGTGTTGGCAATGGCATCGTTGATATGCAGGCCAAAATAGGTGCCCAGAATACAAAAGGCAGAGAACAGCAGGTAGCACAGCAAGCGGTGACTCAGGCGTGACGAGATGTTGAGCATCGGCAAGATGAGCGGGGTTTTACTCAGCATATAAGCCAACACCAAGTAAACACACATCTGCTGCAGTAGCGAGATAACCAGTTCCATAACGACTCTTCTGTGACTGAACAGGGTTTATTGTATGGCAAAGAAAAAGAGTCTGCGACTGGGCAGACTCTTGGTTTAGGCACTCATGGCGTGGTGCTTACGCGGTTTCGGAAACCGCTTGTGGTTTTTCTTCATCCGCTAGCTCGCGCTCGCCTTTGCCTTTGGAGATCTTGATCACGTAGCCCGTTACCACCAGCGAGAAGATAAGGCCAGCAATGGTGGAAATCTGCATTGGAAAACCAAAGCCCAGCGCGCTGTTGTTGAGGATAAAGCTGACGCACACTGTGGTCATAAAGAAGGCCGGAACCGTGGTGATCCAGTGCAGCTTGTTGTGGCGTAGCAGGTAAGCCGACGCTGTCCACAGCATCATCACTGCGGTCGTTTGGTTGGCAAAACCAAAGTAGCGCCAGATGATGCCAAAATCCACCTGAGTCAGAATCGCACCAAGGACGAACAGCGGAACGGCCATCAGCAGGCGATTGCGCAGGGTTTTCTGCTCCATGTTGAAGTATTCCGCTAAGATCAAACGGCTGGAACGAAACGCCGTGTCACCCGAGGTGATTGGCAGAATCACCACACCTAGGAAGGCAATCACACCACCAAACACGCCAAGCAGGCCAAATGACGCACTGTAAACCACGTTGCCAGGGCCACCGTTTTTCACCGCTTCAGAAAGGGCGTCCAGTGAACCAAAGAAAGACAGAGCAATAGCACACCAGATAAGTGCAATGATGCCTTCACCGATCATCGCACCGTAGAAGACAAAGCGGCCATTTTTCTCATTTTCCATACAACGCGCCATCAGCGGTGATTGCGTGGCGTGGAAGCCTGAAATCGCACCGCAAGCGATGGTGATAAACAGCGCGGGCCAGAGCGGCATATCGTTCGGGTTGAGGTTGGAGAACATGTCAGTGACTTGGAAATCCCCCATCACTGTGTGTTCAGGCGAAAGGGCAATCGCGCTCATCAGGCCAACCGACATGAAGATCAGCAGCGCGCCGAACAGTGGGTAAAAGCGACCAATGATTTTGTCGACAGGCACGATCGTCGCGATGATGTAGTAAGCAAAAATGATCACCACCATGCTTGTCATGCTCACCGAGAAGCTGGTTTGGTCGTTGATCAGGTTAGTAATCATGCCC
Organism: Vibrio navarrensis; assembly: GCF_015767675.1. NCBI lineage: Bacteria > Pseudomonadati > Pseudomonadota > Gammaproteobacteria > Vibrionales > Vibrionaceae > Vibrio > Vibrio navarrensis. The sequence goes on from NZ_CP065217.1 coordinate 593,175, forward strand.
GCAGGCGCAGAGACAAACACCACACCGACCAGCAGCAATAAAACAATGGCAAAAATGTTCATGAAATGTTTCGCGCCATTGCCTAAGTAGCGGCCAGTGATGGTTGGCACAGAAGCGCCACCGTTACGTACGGAAAGCATGCCAGAGAAGTAATCGTGCACCGCACCAGCAAAAATACAGCCGACCACAATCCACAACATGGCGGCTGGGCCGTAAAGAGCGCCCATGATCGGGCCAAAAATCGGGCCGACACCGGCGATATTCAGCAGTTGCACCAAATACACTTTGGGCGTTGACATCGGCACGTAGTCGACGCCATCGGTTTTGGTGTGGGCTGGAGTTTGGCGATGTTCGTTGATACCAAATACTTTCTCAACGAAAGCGCCGTAGATGAAGTATCCGCCAATCAGGGCAGCGACACAGGATAGAAACCACATCATAGCAATTTGTCCTTGGATAATAGTTAAGCTCAAGGTGGAGAGTAAGTGACTCTCTGCCCAGTTGCACTGGCTTCTAACTTGAGTGGTCGCATAGCCAGACGAGTGGTCGCTATGGCGACTCAGTGGTTTCTCGTCTGCGTGAGCGGTCTGCTGACGGGGCGAGTGGTTTATTTGGCCCTTGATGCGGCGAGTGGGAGATTTAAGTGGTAAGGTTATTGGATAAAACAATGAGTTAAGGAAAGAAAAATGAAACAGAGCGCATTAGGCGTACTGCTGGTGGCCTTGGTCGGCTGCGCGTCGAGCACCGAGGAGTTGGCCAAAGCGGGCGAGTGGTATCAGGTCGGCTATCAAGATGGGGTGAATGGGCGTACCCAACGCAGCTTTAAAGCGCTCGCTGCACTGGGCGAGGTGAATAAAAGTGATTATGACCAAGGTTATCTGCAAGGCGTGGATGAATATTGCAACGCGGATTTTGCCTATCAAATTGGCCTGTCGGGCTCCTATTACGAAGGGGTGTGCGAAGGCACCGAACAGGCGCAGCGCTTTCGCATGGAGTGGCAACGTGGCTGGAATGAGTACCAGCAATAAATCCGCCATTGGGTAGAAAAAATCATCGGGCGAGTGCAAATTTGCCACAATAGTGATCACTTTGCGCCCAAGGTCGGTGAAACGTTTGTTCCTTGATCAAGGAACAAACGGCTGAAAACAAAGCTAGCGAGAGAAAAGTCACTTAAAAAGTGACTTAGAGAAAAGTCAGCAGAAGAAAAGCTCAGACAAAAAGGTGGCAGCTAAATCGGCCACCTTGCTCTTTTCTGCTGTTACGCTTTTGGATAAAGCACGCCAAGGCAAGCAAGGCGGCTTGCGCCTGTCACCTCAGGCAGATTACTTGGCAGGCGATGCACGTGGCGATACGCCAGCCAAGCAAACGCCATTGCTTCCATGTTATCGCCATCGACGCCTTTCTCGCTCGTCGTCGCGACTTGCCACAGTGGCAAGCGCTGCGCTAAGCGCTGCATCAACAGCGGATTACGCGCCCCGCCGCCACACACCAGCAGTTGCGGGTTCGCTCCGAAGGCATGTTTTTCGACTTCGTTGGCGATGGTCAGCGCCGAGTACTCGCACAAGGTGCGCTGCACATCTTCGACTGAGTAGTCATGAGTGCCAAGCATCTCATCCAGCCATTCGCTATTAAACAGCTCGCGCCCGGTACTTTTGGGGGGCAGCTTGGTCAAATAAGGCTCTTGTAACAGACGCGCCAGCAAGTTGCGATCCACTTCTCCTTGGCAGGCGAGTCGCGCGTCTTGGTCATAGCTTCGCTGCGTGTGCCGTTCACACCACGCATCCATCAGCATGTTGCCGGGGCCAGTATCATACCCGGTGACCCTTTGTTTTGGATGAAGCACGGAGATGTTGGCGATTCCGCCGATGTTCAACACCACGGTGGTTGAGTCCTGCATGGCAAATATGGCTTGGTGAAATGCCGGTACTAACGGCGCACCCTGACCACCTAAAGCGATGTCTTTGCGGCGAAAATCCGCCACGGTGTCAATCTCAGTGCGCACCGCGATAATATTGGCATCGCCCAGTTGAGTGGTAAACGGAGATGGCCCGGTTGGTTGGTGAAAAACAGTTTGTCCATGATTGCCAATCGCGCTCACTTGGCTGGCTTGTATGCCCGTTTTGTTCAGAAGTGCGAGTACGGCGTCGGCAAACAGGTGGCCGAGTTGGTGGTCGAGCTCACCCAGAGTGCGCAAATCGGTACTTTGCCCAGTACAGACAGAAAGCAGTTGCTGCTTTAATGACGTTGGCAGTGGATGATCGTGGTGCGCGAGCAAGCGCACTTGCCCTTGGTTGATTTCAACCAGCGCAGTGTCGACGCCATCCATGCTGGTGCCCGACATCACACCGATATACAGCTCTTTCTCTTGCATCCTGATTTCCCCGCCGTTTTTTCCTCATGCAAAGCATTGTAATGCAAATTCATTCGGAATAACCTCATTTAGTTTTAACCAATATCAGCTGTTTGGAGAGAGAAAATGGGACCGTTATGGGTGGATGTCGCAGGTTACGAACTGGATGCAGAAGATAAAGAAGTTCTTGCTCATCCGGCTGTTGGTGGCTTGATTCTGTTTACGCGCAATTATCACGACAGTCAGCAACTGCAAGCCTTAGTGGCGTCGATTCGCCGTACAGTCAAGCGCCCGTTTCTGATTGGCGTCGACCAAGAAGGTGGACGAGTACAGCGTTTTCGCGAAGGTTTCTCACTCATTCCTGCTGCGGCTGAATACGCCAAGCATGCGCAAGGGGAAGCCCTCGCGCGCATGGGCGGTTGGCTGATGGCGGCCGAGCTGATTGCGCACGATATCGACCTCAGTTTTGCCCCAGTGCTGGATAAAGGCTTTGCCTGCAAAGCGATTGGTAATCGGGCCTTTGGTGAAGAGACACACACCATCTTGCGCCACAGCAGCGCTTATATGCAAGGGATGCGCAGTATCGGGATGGCGACCACAGGTAAGCACTTCCCCGGTCACGGTGGCGTGATTGCCGATTCGCACTTAGAGACACCGATTGATGAGCGCGATGACCTATGGCAAGAGGACATGGCGATTTTCAAAGCGCAAATTGAGGCAGGAATGTTGGATGCCATGATGCCCGCGCACGTTATCTATCCCCACTATGACTCCCAGCCTGCCAGCGGTTCATCATATTGGTTAAAACAGGTACTTCGCCAAGAATTAGGCTTTAAAGGGCTGATTTTCTCTGATGATCTTACTATGGAAGGCGCGGCTGTGATGGGAGGCCCTGCAGAGCGGGCCAAGCAAGCGTTACACGCCGGATGTGACATGCTGCTGATGTGCAATAAACGTGACGCGCAAGTCGCAGCGCTGGATAGTTTGCCTATCACTTCCGTGCCTAGCGCGGTAGCACTGTTGAAGAAGCGGAGCTTTAGCTTAGATGAGTTGACACGCTCTCAAGAGTGGAAAACGGCCCGTGATACCTTGCAGCGTTTGTTGCCATAAAAGTGAGAAAAGAAGCGCTTAAGCGATGAATTCTCATCAATACGCATTTTATCTTTGGTGTAATTTAAAATTTACACTAAATGTTTTTTTATCTTTACGGTTGATTTTCTTTTCCAGCCTGTTATTTTGTCATCAAGGTTGATTGAGCTGCCTTATGGATTTGAATTGTAAAAAATAATATACAGGTTGAGAGTTATGCGTAAAAGTGAGTTGAGTAATATTAATATCAGTGATGAACAGATTCTGATCACGCCCGATCAGTTAAAAGCCAAGTTGCCTCTCAGTGACAAAGCGCGTGGCTTTATTCAGCAATCACGCAATACCATCGCGAACATTATCCATAAGCAAGATCACCGCTTGCTGGTGGTTTGCGGCCCTTGCTCAATTCACGACCTTGCTGCGGCGAAGGATTATGCACGTCGATTAAAAGCACTCTCACAACAACTTGATGATCAACTGTATATTGTTATGCGTGTTTACTTTGAAAAGCCGCGCACCACTGTGGGTTGGAAAGGATTGATTAACGATCCTCATCTGGATGGTAGCTTCGACATTGAACACGGCCTGCATGTCGGCCGTCAGCTTCTAGTGGAATTGGCTGAAATGGAGATCCCGCTCGCGACCGAAGCGCTCGACCCTATTAGCCCGCAGTACCTTGCAGATACTTTCAGTTGGGCCGCGATTGGTGCGCGAACCACGGAATCGCAAACACACCGAGAAATGGCGAGTGGCCTTTCGATGCCAATTGGTTTCAAAAACGGCACCGATGGCAGTTTGTCTACGGCAATTAATGCGATGCAAGCGGCTTCGTCAAGTCACCGTTTCATGGGGATCAACAGCGAAGGTCAGGTGGCACTTCTGACTACGCAAGGCAACCCAAATGGTCACGTGATTTTACGTGGCGGTAAGCAGACCAATTACGATTCAGTGTCCGTGGCTGAGTGTGAGCAAGAGATGGCGAAAATGGGCTTGGATGCGTCATTGATGGTCGATTGTAGTCACGCCAACTCACGTAAAGATTACCGTCGTCAGCCTTTGGTCGCGGAAGATGTGATTCATCAGATCCGCGAAGGCAACAAATCAATTATTGGTTTGATGATTGAAAGCCATATTAACGCAGGCAATCAATCGTCGGAATTGCCACTGAGTGAAATGCAATACGGGGTTTCTATCACCGACGCCTGTATTGATTGGGATACCACAGAGGCACTGCTGCGCAAAGCGCACAAAGAGCTAGTGCCATTTTTACAACAACGTCTGAAGTAACAGTAAACAAGGGATATCATGGCTGTTGAACTCAACGCATTGCGCGATCAAATTGATGCCGTCGACAAACAAATGCTGGAACTGCTCGCACAGCGTCTCGCTTTGGTGGAAAAGGTGGGAGAAGTGAAAAGCCAGCACGGCTTGCCCATCTATGCCCCCGATCGAGAGGCGGCCATGCTGGCATCACGCAGAGCAGAAGCTCAGGCGATGGGCATCCCCCCGCAGTTGATTGAAGATATTTTGCGTCGTGTGATGCGCGAGTCCTACGCCAGTGAAAAAGATTCCGGTTTCAAGTGTCTCAATCCAGAACTGCGCTCGGTGGTGATCATTGGTGGTCATGGCCAATTGGGCGGGTTGTTTGCGCGCATGTTCCGTTTGTCTGGTTACAGCGTAAAAGTGTTGGGTAGCCAAGATTGGCCACATGCCGATGAGATCCTTGATGGTGCGGGCTTAGTGGTTGTCACTGTGCCGATTCATTTAACCCAAGGTGTGATCGATAAGTTAGGGAATCTGCCGCAAGACTGCATTTTGTGCGACCTGACCTCCATCAAAGCCAAGCCGTTGCAGGCGATGCTCAAAGTGCATCGCGGGCCAGTTGTCGGCTTACACCCGATGTTTGGCCCGGATGTACCGAGCTTGGCCAAGCAGGTGATTGTCTGCTGCGATGGTCGAGACAGCGAAGCCTATCAGTGGCTATTGCAACAGTTTGTTATTTGGGGAGCGAGCGTGTGTCAAATCGATGCAGCGGAGCATGATCATGGCATGACGTTGATCCAAGCGCTACGCCACTTTACCTCGTTCGCTTACGGGATGCATTTGAGCAAAGAGAATCCGAGTCTAGACAAGTTGATGAAACTCAGCTCGCCGATTTATCGTTTAGAGCTGGCGATGGTCGGAAGGCTTTTTGCCCAGGATCCGAATCTGTACGGCGACATCATTCTCTCTTCCGAAGAGAATATTGAGATGATCAAACGTTTCCATCAACGCTTTGGTGACGCGCTTGCTCTGCTTGAGCAGCATGATAAAAGCAGTTTTGTTGAGAGCTTCAAACAGGTCAGTCAGTGGTTTGGCAGCTATTCGCAGCAATTTATGGCCGAGAGCCAAAACTTGCTTAAACAAGCGAATGACAACATTCATCGTGGATGAGGCCGTTGCCTACGTGACACAAAACGAAAAGAGCAGCGCGAAGCTGCTCTTTTGCTATCTGCGGCCTGCTCAGTTGGTTTGCAGCGGCTCTACACTGGGCGTTTCTTCGCTGGCAACCGTCTCCATGCTCGCATCGCGATACGGTGAATTGGTCAGATTGACTTGCAGGCGCACCACGCTGCTGATCATCTCCACCAAAGGGGCCCACTTAACCGTTTTCTCTTTTTCAAACAGATGGTTGAAGTTTTCTGGTGTCCAATCCATCAAGTATTGCGGGTTGAGTGCCCGACCAAGAAAACGCACTTCGTAATGCAGATGAGGCCCCGTTGAATTGCCAGAGTTTCCACAGGTGGCAATCACATCGCCTTTACTGACGAACTGGCCACTTTTCACTTTGAAATGCTGCAAATGCGCATACGAACTCATAAAACCAAAAGAGTGACGCATGGTCAGGAAGTTACCAAAACCGTTTTTACTCGGGCGCACCGTTTCTACCACACCATCAGCCGGCGCGACGATCTCTTCGCCGCGTTTACAGGTGAGATCAATCCCCGTGTGTGTGTGGCGTTTTCCGGTGATCGGGTTAGTGCGGCGACCGAAAGAGGAGGAGATCCGCTGGTAAGCCATCGGCGTATCATTCGGCAATAGGCGGAACATGGTCGCGCGCACCGCTGAGTCGACCGCCGCGGCATCGATGCGGTTCTCGAGATTGGCCTCGTCAATCAGCAGTTCTTCGTCGGCAAGGCCGAGCACGGATTCCACATCAAAGACACGTTTGCCAAGTAATTGGATTTGATTGCTTTTCTCGGTCAATGATTGAGAAAGCGAGTGGTTTACATCCAACTGCTCTTGATATTCCATCTCTAACTGCTGCTTTTCAGCAGTGAGATGAGCGATTTGTGACTGCAGAGACTGCGATTCACCGCTTTGCTTTTGGTACAAATACCAACCGCCACCCAGTGAGATCGGTAAGGCGGTCAGGGAAAGCAAAATGGTAAAGACAGTGCCTTTAGCCAAATAAAAAAACTGATCCCCATTTTGAGTGGGGATCTGCATGGTAATTTTCTTGGACATCGTTACTTCGACTTATCGAGCAGACAATTAGTCTTCAAGCTCACCGAGATCAGAGAGAAATTCTATTTCTCTGTGCAGGAGAGCATCATCACCGACATTGAGTTCAACCAAGCGTTTCAAATGGCTGATACTTTCGATATCAATGTGATTAATTTTAAGCCTAATCGTCTGTTGATCAAAGCCTACTACCGCTGCTTCGAGACTAATATCAATATCACTATCTGAAAGTGTGAAGTACACCAACACCAGATCGTCGTGGTTTAACTTGTGAATTGAGTCTGTTCGCAGTAACAACCCGTGCAATGAGAGATCCTGAATGGTGGTGTCTAGCACCAGATCACCTTGCACCAGACGTGCTGGAACTTGATAGATAATTCGGGAAAATCGACGTCGTTCAGCCATGTTTACTCTCTCAATTGACGATTTAGGGTTGCTTGGCAACAGGAAACATAAGACCGTATTTGCAATAAAGGCCGCTATATTAGCGGCCCTTGCACAAATTTCAAGCAGTAATGCGTTATTTGGTAATACGCTTGTATTTGATACGATGAGGCTCTGCTGCCGCTGGACCGAGGGTCTTTTTCAGCCACTCCATGTACTCAGTATAGTTGCCTTCGTAGAAGTTGACCTGACCTTCATCACGGTAATCAATGATGTGCGTGGCGATACGGTCAAGGAACCAACGGTCGTGCGAGATCACCATGGCACAGCCTGGGAACTCAAGCAACGCTTCTTCCAACGCACGCAGTGTTTCAACATCGAGATCGTTGGTCGGTTCGTCGAGTAGCAGAACGTTGCCGCCTGCTTTTAGCAGCTTCGCCAAGTGCACGCGGTTGCGCTCACCTCCTGATAGCTCACCGATGACCTTCTGTTGATCGACGCCTTTGAAGTTGAAGCGAGAGCAGTAGGCGCGCGCTTGGATTTCAAAGTTATTGATCTTGATGATATCAGCGCCTTCGGAGATCTCTTTGAACACGGTGTTTTTGTCGTTCATCGAATCACGGAACTGATCAACCGACGCCAGTTTCACTGTATCACCCATTTCGATGGTGCCGGAATCGGGTTGCTCAACACCGCTGAGCATCTTGAACAGTGTCGATTTACCCGCGCCGTTAGCACCAATGATGCCGACGATGGCGCCTTTAGGAATGCTGAAAGAAAGATTGTCGATCAACACGCGACCGTCAAACGATTTGGTCAGATTCTTCACTTCAATGACTTTGTCACCTAAGCGCTCACCTGGCGGAATGAAGAGCTCGTTGGTCTCATTACGCTTTTGATGATCAGTGCTTTGTAGCTCTTCAAAACGAGCCATACGCGCTTTTGACTTCGCCTGACGGCCTTTTGGATTTTGGCGAACCCATTCCAGCTCTTTCTCAATGGTCTTTTGGCGCGCTTTTTCTTGAGACGCTTCTTGTTGCAGACGCGCATCCTTCTGCTCTAGCCAAGAGGTGTAGTTGCCTTGCCAAGGAATACCTTCACCACGGTCCAGTTCCAGAATCCAGCCAGCGGCGTTATCTAGGAAGTAACGGTCGTGGGTGATGGCCACTACGGTACCGGAGTAATCAACCAAGAAGCGCTCTAGCCAAGCCACTGACTCTGCGTCCAAGTGGTTGGTCGGTTCGTCGAGCAGCAACATGTCTGGTTTTTCTAGCAACAGGCGACAAATCGCAACGCGACGACGTTCACCACCCGACAAGTGGGCAATTTTTTGATCCCATTCTGGCAGGCGCAGTGCATCTGCTGCACGCTCCAGCGCGTTGTCGAGGTTGTGACCGTCTTTGGCTTGGATCAATGCTTCCAATTCGCCTTGCTCTTTGGCCAGTGCATCAAAATCTGCATCCGGATCAGCGTAGGCCGCATAAACCTCATCCAAACGTTTCAGCGCGCCAGCGACATCACCAACCGCTTCTTCGACCACTTCACGTACGGTTTTGCTCTCGTCCAGCACAGGTTCCTGTGGCAGATAGCCAACTTTCAACCCCGGCTGAGGACGTGCTTCACCGTCAATATCGGTGTCGATGCCTGCCATGATGCGTAGCAGGGTAGATTTACCAGAACCGTTTAGACCCAAGACACCGATTTTTGCGCCTGGGAAGAAGCTAAGAGAAATGTCTTTCAGAATTTGACGCTTAGGTGGCACGATTTTGCTCACCCGCGACATGGTATATACGTATTCAGCCATTGCCGATCGTTCCTAAGATTAAAATCCACGTAAGGGCGCCATTTTATATCAACTGACGCCCGTTTGTTACTGTCGAAGGTGATTTTAGTCGCCTTGAATCAAAGCGCAATCTGACTGACGATGGTCTGTCAGGTGTTGGTTAAGTGAGTTTCCCCTCTAACAGTGTTTCATTAAAATGAAATCACTATTATTTACATCTGTCATCTTTACAAAGGTGTAATGAATAAGAGTAAATAGATGCATATCGTTGCTTGCACCTTATAAAAGCAAGAGGGCTTAAGATCGGGAATTTAGAAGTGACGACAAAACGTCAGAGGATATGACTCTAATGAGACTGAATTTTTTAAGACTGCCCAAACCCTGTCGAGCTTGGGTGGGTCTTTTGTGTGGGCTGACTGGAGTAACGGTGAGCGCCGCTGATATCGCGAGCTTGGAAAAGCAGAGAGAAATGTATCAACAAGCGCAACAAAGTCTAGACAACAAAGATCTAGACGAGTTTGCCAAGTTGCGTCCGCAATTGGACAGTTATGCCTTAACCGCTTATCTCGATTACCGTGTCTTTTTGCTGCAACTGAAAGACAAAGCGCCAGCCGAGGTGGAACGTTTTATTGCCCAATCAGAGGATTATCCATTCTCTGGGCGTATTCGTGCACCTTATCTTGATGCGCTTTATCAAGCGCAGGATTGGAAAAATGTCCTGACCTTTCAACGCCAAGAGCCTAGTGGAGAGAGTTATCAGTGCATTTACTACTATGCGCATTACCAGCAAGGGGCGCGAGATAAGGCCTTTGCCGCAGCCAAACGGCTATGGTTGAGCGGTCAAGGGGTAGCGGATGAGTGTGACCACCTGTTTACCGTTTGGGAGCAAGCCGGGCTTCGCAGTGATGAACTCATCTTGCAGCGCATGTTACTGGCCTTTGAAGAGAAAAATGGCAACTTGATGACTTACCTGATGAAGTTGCCACAGAGTGCTAAGGCGCAGAAGCAAGCGCAGCAGATGAAAGCGTTATTTACCCAACCTGAATCGGTTGCTGAATTTGCCAAAAAAAGCAAAGCCAACGATTTTAACCGTATGCAAGCGGTGCACGCGTTTAAAAAACTAGCCCGCAAGGATGTGGTCGAGGCACAAGCTGTCTTGAGCGATGTGGTCAAAGCGCAAAAAATACCCAAGCCACAAGCGCAAGAATTGGCAGAGTATGTGGCATTTCGCTTGATCAATACGGACGATGAGAAACTAGCGGCGTGGCGAGACAAGACGTTAGCCCAGTCATCACGGCAGACATTGATGGAAAGGCGCGTGCGCTTAGCGATACAAGAGGCCGATTGGGCGGGCGTGCGGCAGTGGATTTTACGTTTGGATGACGAACATCGCCAATCGCTTCGTTGGCAATATTGGTTGGGGCGTAGCGACATCGCGCTTGGCAAAGTAACGCAAGGCAAACAGCGTTTAGAGTCACTGCTCGGGCAGCGCAATTTTTACAGCGTGGCGGCAGCCCAAGAGGTCGGGCAGTCGATTGAATACCCCGTCACGACCTTAAAACTGGAGAGCGAACGGATCGCCCCTTTTCGAACATCGCTACAGCGGATCGAAGAGTTGATCGCACTGGATAAAATTGCCGCAGCGAAGAGCGAGTGGCGTTACTTACTCTCGCGTACTGACGATGACACTCAAGCGATGCTTGCCGTGTACGCCGCTTCCAAGCGTTGGTACCATTTAACCGTTACCGCCAGTATTTCTGCCAAAATGTGGGACAATGTGGAAGTGCGTTTTCCCGTAGCGCATCGCTGGTGGTTTAATTTTTACGCCAATAAACACAATATTGATCCGATCACCTTGATGTCGCTGGCAAGGCAAGAGAGCGCGATGGATGTGGAAGCGAGATCGCCAGTCGGTGCGCGCGGCATCATGCAGATCATGCCCTCAACGGCGCGCTACACGGCGAAGAAATATCAACTGAGTTACACCGGAGAGGACGAGCTATATCAGGTGGGGAAAAACATCGAAATTGGTAGCCACTATTTGAATGGGCTCCTTGAGCAGTACGATAATAATCGAATTTTTGCGTTTGCGGCTTATAATGCCGGACCTAACCGAGTAAATAGCTGGCGGGAGCGCACGGGCGGAAAGTTGGATGCGTACGCCTTTATCGAAGCGATTCCGTTTAAAGAGACCCGTGGCTACGTGCAAAATATTCTGATGTTTGAGAACTACTATCGGGATATTTTGGGTGTTGATGGGGCGTTTCTCAATCAGCATGAGCTCGAAACCAAGTATTGAAGTAGGTAGAGAATGTCGCAACAACCCGAGTATTCAGACTGGCAGCAAATCATTGAACTGGTTAAACACAGTGTCGAACAGGCGCAGCATGAGATGTTGCTGACCATGTTGATGACCCCGGATGAAAGAGAAGCGTTGCTTTCTCGGGTGAACATTGTGCGTGAGTTGTTGAGAGGCGAGCTTTCTCAGCGTCAGATCAGTCAACTGCTGGGCGTTGGCGTGGCGACAATTACCCGTGGTTCTAACGAACTTAAAGCGCGCTCTGATGAAGAGAAAGCGATGCTGATGACCTTGCTGGAGGCCAATAAAAAAGGCGGATAATCCGCCTTTTTTAATCCTCGCTTGCCAAATTGGCCGGGAAATGTTGTGGATTGGTAAAAGGGATTAAGGCCAGAATCAAAGCCTGGTGATAAACCGAACTGCGCGTGAGAAGGTTTTGCGTCAGCAAGCTGATTGCACCTCCTTTTTGCTTGATGTTGTCGGTGCCAAACACCTCGTCCATCACATCGCCAAGCTCATTGGTATCGGCAAGCTTTGCCAGCACCGCAGGGGGCAGCATTAAACTGGCCGAGCGCGATTCGCCGCGCTGAGTGTTCGATTCAATTACCATCCAGGCAAAGGTCACATCACCCTCAATGCCCGCTTCCAAGCCCACATAATAGTCGCCATCACTGACCGCTTGTTTGGCATTTTTCACCCGATTGAGCGCGCCCAAATGGGTTTCTTCATCGCTCATCGGTTGATCTGCCACCTCGCTGGGGACGCTTACACCACTGAAGGTAAAACTGCGCTGTGGAAAGGCTTGTTGAAAGGCACTTTCAACCGCACTGAGCTTAGCAGGGTTGAGTGACGCGATAATCACTTTTTGAGTTGCCATGATCTTTTTACTCACCGTGGTTCATTTTCTACTGTCAGGCTAGCTTGACTTGGGTCGGTTTGACATTTTCACTCGGATAGCAGCCAAGTACTTTCAAGTGTTTCGTCAGCTTGGTGAGCTCATTGAGCGCAAGCTGCATACCTTCGGAATCTAGGTGCGCTTCTAAGTCCACATAGAACATCTCTTCCCAAGGGTTGCCCATAATAGGACGCGACTCCAGCTTAGTCATATTGATGCCGTAGCGTTGCAACACCAGCAAGGTTTCGACTAGCGAGCCTGCCTTTTGCGACGTCGACATAATCAGGGTTGTTTTCGCTGGGATTTGTGCTGAGACTTCTACTGGCTTACGCGCAACCACGATAAAACGCGTGTGGTTCTCTGTTTGGTTCGCGATGTTGCCTTGGATAGCTTGCAGGCCATACAGCTTGCCACTGGAAGCATTGCCAATAGCGGCCACATCATCACGATTCAGCTCTTGCACTTTCTTCATCGCATCGGCAGTGCTGGCACAAGATTCGAGTGTGACCCCTTTAAGACGACTGAGAAACTCACTGCATTGCTGATGTGGTTGTGGGTGTGAGTAAAGTACTTTGATCTGTTCAAGTCGCAGCTCTTTGGTAGCCACCAAACAGTGTTCAATTGGTTGGGTTAATTCACCAACAATATAGAGTGTGGTGTGTTGCAGCAGATCATACACCTCGTTGATCGAACCTGAGCTGGTGTTTTCAATCGGCAGAACGCCGAAATCAGCATGACCGGATTCAACCGTTTGTGTCACCTCTTTGAAATGTTCACAGTTGAGCTCAATCAGTTCCGTGTTCTTACGGCTAAAATATTCTCGACTGGCCAAGTGTGAATAAGAGCCTTTTGCACCCAGAAAGGCGACGCGCGCGAGTGGTTTGCGACTTTGCTCTGGATTCAACAGATTCTGTAGATAAGATTGTTGCAGCAGTACCGAGTCTTCAATGATGGTATGAAACAGCTTGGTAATATATTGAGCATCAAGCTGATATTTTTCTCGTCCATTGGTGATCAGCTTAACCAGTAATTGCTGCTCTCGGCTGGCATCTCTCACGGGTTTTGAGGTTTCCACTTTGCTTTTCGCCACCTCAATACTGAGTTTACGGCGCTCCGAGAGGAGGCTAAGCAATTGGTCGTCGAGGTCATTTAAGCGCAGACGGATCTCTTCAAGTGAGATTGGCTGGTCAGTCATCGTGGTATTCCTTATAAAAAAGCCCCCCGAGTTGGGAGGCTTTCTGTTTGTTTTTGACTTTTCTTTCACAAACGGCTTTGCCTCCGGCGGTTAGGGGAGGAAAAAGAAGTCAAAAATAAACAGTAGATTGAATTGCATAAATATCTTTCTTGGTTACGTTTAACCACACAATAAGCAAGCAGGCGTAGAGCGTCAAGCAAAAAAATAGCGCCTCTCGGCGCTACTTCCTTTCACAAAATGAATTCGTTTTATTCGTCTTCTTCTTCAACCAACTCAGGTTTTTCGGCGCGACGCGCTTCGGATTTGTGCTGCAGTTTGTTTAGCTGTCTTTCCAGTTTTTGCTCCACTTCATTAATGGCAGCATACAAATCGTCGTTAACCGCTGAAGCGATAAGTTGACCTTTAGGAACCTTAATCACGGCCTCAAATTTTTTCTGTTTGTTCGGTTCTTCGCTAAAGGTGGCTTGGCAACTGATGATGTCCGCTTGCCATTTTTCTAGCTTCTTAAATTTGCTCTCAATGTGAGTGCGGATAGCAGAGGTGATGTCAATGTTTTTACCAGTGATGTTTACTTTCATAGATGCTTTCCTCTGTGGTATCCCTCATGGGTTGACTCCAGATTACGACTTTGAACTAAAAAAAATGTGACCAAGATCATTATTTATTATGGTGTTTTAAGTGGCTAAACAGAATGTGATCTTAAGCAAGGCTTGTCGATTTTTCTCATGAAAAAGCTTGAGATTCGTTTGGAAAGCAGTAGATTGACTCGAGTAGTTGGCTGAAATTAAACCATTTTTCAGGGGTATTTTACTGCCTAAGTAAAATCTGTAGTCAAAATTTCACCAAGTGAAAAATGTGATCGCCACCCGTAGGAAAGAAAGAATGAAAAAATGCCGCTGAATTTCTCAGCGGCGTTTTTGCGTTTGTAAACGGAATCATTAAAAGAGGCGTATTAGAGTGGATTGAGGCGCATCAGCTCTTTCGTTCTCGCAACCGCATCTTCTAGTCCCAATTGTTGGTAGGCTTTAAGTTGAATTGACAAAGATTTTCTCGCTGCAGTGGTGTCTGGATAGGTTTTCTGCAACTCTTGGCAGCGATTAATCGCTGCAATCCATGCCTCGCGACGCAAATAATAATCCGCCGTCGCAAGGTCATACTCGGCTAAACGATTTTTCAGCGCAAATAGGCGTTTTTGTGCATCTTGGGCGTATGGGCTGTCAGGATAACGTTCAAGCAGCTTCTTAAAATCATCAAATGCTTCTTTGACAGGCTCAGGATCGCGATCGCTGCGCTCAACGTTAAACAGGTCATGCATAAAGTTGCGATCTTGCGCCATGTGGGTTAGGCCGCGCATGTAAAGTACCCAATCCATTTTCTCATGAGTCGGATTAAGCCTCGTAAAGCGGGCAATCGTCGCTAACCCTAGGGCGAGGTCGTCGTTCTTATAATAGGCATAAATCAAATCAAGCTGCACTTGCTCCGAATAAGCACCAAACGGATAACGGGAGTCGAGCGCTTCAAGTTTCTCAATCGCCGTTAGCCAGTTACCACTTTGAAGAGAAATTTGTGCCTCTGAATACAGCTCGGCTGGTGGTACATCAGGGACAATTTGTTCACTGCTTGAACATCCAAACAGCAGTGATACCGCCAAAAGGCCTGATAAAGTATGGTGTCTCATGTCAGGAGTCGATTCCTTGATTCTAAATATTTCTTAAGCTTCCGTTACTTTCTCGTCAGTAACGGATACAATGAACAACAAGTATTTTTCCACAGTAGTGAGCATTAGTCTCACAGTTTTTAAAAAAGTTCGATATGGCTCAGCAGATTGAATTAACAAATACCGTAAAAGATAGCCAATTAGGTCAACGACTTGATCAGGCTATCGCAGAATTGTTCGCCGATTTTTCTCGTTCGCGCCTGAAAGAGTGGTTGTTGGACGGAAAAGTAAAAGTGAACGGTGAGGTGATCACCAAACCCAGAACGAAAGTGATGGGCGGCGAAGCGATCACGGTGCTCGCCGAGCTTGAAGACGAAGAGCGCTGGGAAGCGCAAGATATTCCTCTGGATATTGTCTACGAGGATGACGACATCTTAGTGATTAACAAGCCGCGTGATTTCGTGGTTCATCCGGGAGCTGGAACCCCTGATGGCACCGTGCTCAATGCACTGCTGTTTCATTGTCCGGAGATAGCAGAAGTGCCTCGTGCGGGTATCGTGCATCGTTTGGATAAAGACACAACAGGTTTGATGGTGGTTGCGAAAACCGTCCCGGCGCAAACACGCCTCGTGCGAGCGCTACAAAAACGCGACATTACCCGTGAGTATGAAGCCATCGCTATTGGCCGTATGACCGCAGGCGGTAAAGTGGACCAACCGATTGGTCGCCACTCAACCAAACGTACCCTGATGGCAGTCAGCCCTATGGGAAAACCGGCGGTAACACATTACCGTGTGGCGGAGCATTTCCGTGAACACACACGCTTGCGTTTACGTCTTGAAACCGGACGTACTCACCAGATCCGTGTGCATATGGCCTACGTTCAGCATCCACTGCTTGGCGATATCGCTTACGGTGGGCGCGCGCGTATTCCATCTGGCGCGTCTGATGATGTGGTCGAGATGATACGTGGCTTTGACCGTCAAGCACTGCATGCAGTCATGCTGCGCTTTAATCATCCTATCACTGGTGAAGAGCTTGAGTTCCATGCTCCTGTGCCAAATGATATGGTTGAGTTAACCGAAACACTACGCCGTGATACTCAAGAACATGGCTTACCGGACGTCTACTGATCAACCATGATTCTCCCTAGCTGGCCAGCTCCGAAAAATATCAAAGCCTTTGCGTCAACGCGTGAAGGCGGTTTTTCGCATGCTCCGTATACGAGCCTAAACTTGGGCGCGCATGTCGGGGACGAGCTTCACCTAGTTAGGGAAAATCGCCTTTGGTTAGCCCAAAAGGCGCAAATGCCAAGCGCGCCAGTGTGGTTGAATCAAACCCACTCAACACGAGTGGTAGAGGTATCGACTCCGACAGATCAAGTGTTGGATGCCGACGGGCTATTTACCCAAACCGTCGGAGTGGTGTGCAGTGCGATGACGGCGGATTGTTTGCCGCTGCTAATCACCAACACACAAGGCACCCAAGTTGCAGCAGTGCATGCGGGATGGCGTGGCCTTTCTGCGGGCATCGTGGAAAACGCGCTCGACAAGTTTTGTGGTGAAGTCATGGTTTGGCTTGGCCCAGCGATTGGTCCTTTGGCATTTGAGGTGGGCGATGATGTCCGTCAGGCATTCGCCGACTTTGATCCACAAGCTGCTAAAGCTTTTGTGGCACAAGAGAAAAGTGGAAAGTGGCTTGCTGATATATTTTTGCTCGCGACTCAGCGTTTGAACCGTGCAGGTGTTGGGCAAGTCTTTTCATCGCAGATGTGCACCTACAGTAATTCGGGCCAGTTCTTTTCCTACCGCCGTGATGGCGTTACTGGCCGTCAGGCCAGCTTTATCTGGATGGAAGAATAACAGCATAATTTGTGCGACATCCGCTTTAGTCCCCCCTTGAAAAACGTCGAGCACGTATCCATCTTTCATACTGATTAAACCATTCATTTCAGTTGAGGGAAGGTAGGTATGCGTCTTGATCGATTTACCAGTAAGTTTCAAATCGCTATCTCTGATGCACAATCATTGGCGTTAGGGCGCGATCATCAATACATCGAACCCGTTCATCTTATGGTGGCGCTGCTCGATCAAAATGGCAGCCCAATCAGACCGCTGCTGACCATCTTAAATGTGGATGTCACGCATCTACGTTCCAAGCTCAGTGAAATGTTGGATCGCCTGCCGAAAGTCAGTGGCATTGGTGGTGATGTACAGCTGTCCTCATCGATGGGCACCATGTTCAATCTCTGTGACAAAATTGCGCAGAAGCGCCAAGACAGTTACATCTCGTCGGAAGTTTTCCTGCTGGCCGCTCTTGAAGACAGAGGTCCGTTAGGTCAATTACTTAAAGAGCTGGGGCTCACAGAGCAAAAAGTGAGCCAAGCAATTGAACAAATTCGCGGCGGTCAGAAAGTCAATGATCCGAACGCAGAAGAGCTGCGCCAAGCACTTGAAAAATTTACCATCGATCTTACCGAGCGAGCGGAGCAGGGCAAACTTGATCCGGTCATTGGCCGCGACGATGAAATTCGCCGCACCATTCAAGTATTGCAGCGCCGTACCAAAAATAACCCGGTGATCATTGGTGAGCCCGGTGTCGGTAAAACTGCGATAGTCGAAGGATTAGCGCAGCGTATTATTAATAATGAAGTTCCTGAAGGGCTGCGTGGTCGCCGCGTGCTGTCACTCGATATGGGTGCGTTGGTTGCCGGTGCGAAATATCGTGGTGAGTTTGAAGAGCGCCTCAAATCGGTCTTGAACGAGCTCTCTAAAGAAGAGGGCAATATCATCCTCTTTATTGATGAGTTGCATACCATGGTCGGCGCGGGTAAAGGCGAAGGTTCCATGGATGCGGGCAACATGCTCAAACCCGCATTGGCGCGTGGTGAGTTACATTGTGTGGGTGCGACAACACTCGATGAGTATCGTCAGTATATCGAGAAAGATCCGGCACTTGAGCGCCGCTTCCAAAAAGTGCTGGTTGATGAGCCAAGCGTGGAAGATACCATTGCAATTCTGCGTGGTTTGAAAGAGCGTTACGAACTGCACCACCATGTCGAGATTACCGATCCTGCGATCGTGGCGGCAGCCAGTTTGTCCCATCGCTACGTTTCAGACAGACAGTTGCCGGATAAAGCGATTGATTTGATCGATGAAGCGGCGTCCAGTATTCGTATGCAGATCGACTCCAAACCAGAAGCACTGGATAAACTAGAGCGCAAGATCATTCAGTTGAAAATTGAACAACAGGCGCTTAGCAATGAGCATGATGAAGCGAGTGAAAAGCGCCTACGCTCGCTCAATGAAGAGTTGAACGAAAAAGAGCGTGAGTTTGCAGAACTAGAGGAGATCTGGAATGCAGAAAAAGCCGCCTTGTCGGGCACTCAACATATCAAAACGGCACTCGATCAGGCGCGCATGGATATGGAGTTTGCTCGCCGCGCTGGGGATCTAAGCCGCATGTCAGAACTGCAATACGGCCGTATTCCTGAGCTCGAGAAGCAACTTGATCTAGCCACGCAAGCCGAAATGCAGGAGATGACGTTATTAAGAAATAAGGTTACCGACAACGAAATCGCAGAAGTGCTTTCTAAGCAGACCGGTATTCCTGTGTCAAAAATGCTGGAAGCGGAGAAAGAAAAACTGCTGCATATGGAAGAGGTTCTGCACAATCGCGTCATTGGACAAAAAGAGGCGGTAGAAGTGGTGTCGAATGCCATTCGTCGTAGCCGCGCTGGTTTGTCCGATCCGAACAAACCAATTGGTTCCTTCCTCTTCTTGGGACCAACTGGGGTCGGTAAAACCGAATTGTGCAAAACGCTCGCGAGCTTCATGTTCGACAGCGAAGACGCCATGGTGCGCATTGATATGTCGGAGTTCATGGAGAAGCACTCTGTGGCGAGATTGGTCGGCGCACCTCCAGGCTACGTTGGTTATGAGGAAGGCGGCTATCTGACGGAAGCGGTGCGTCGTAAGCCGTATTCTGTCATCCTTCTTGATGAAGTCGAAAAAGCGCATCCCGACGTTTTCAACATCTTGTTGCAAGTACTGGATGATGGGCGATTAACAGATGGACAGGGTCGTACGGTCGATTTTAGAAACACGGTTGTGATTATGACCTCGAATTTGGGTTCAACCCGAATTCAAGAAAACTTCGCCATGCTCGATTACCAAGGTATTAAAGAGCAGGTGATGGATGTTGTCGGCAAACATTTCCGTCCGGAGTTTTTAAACCGGATAGATGAAAGCGTGGTGTTCCATCCTTTGGGCAAAGAGCACATTAAATCTATCGCCTCCATTCAACTCGGTCGATTGGCTAAACGGATGGAAGAAAAAGGCTACTTATTGGAAGTGTCAGAAAAAGCGCTGGAATTGATCGCACAAGTTGGCTTCGACCCGGTTTATGGTGCGAGACCACTAAAACGTGCGATTCAGCAAAGTGTCGAAAACCCGTTAGCAAAATCCATTCTTTCTGGCCAAGTGTTGCCAGATAAGAAAATTCAATTGGTGGTCAGTAATGAGCAGATCATCGCTCATCAATAGATAAAGCTATACGAGTAAATGACAAAATAAGGGGCCAAGCCCCTTATTTTGTTTGGTAAATGCTCAATTGGGTTAAAGACTGACCGGTTGAACGTTAATTGCGATAAAAAAGCTATTTTTCACTTGCCAAGGAAAAAGCGTTCCCTATAATGCGCATCCACTGACACCGCAGACGCCACAAGGCTTCAGCAGTGCAGTAAGAGGGTAAAGCTTCTAAAAAAGAAATTTGAAAAAGTGTTTGACTCTTCAAATTAACTCGCTAGAATGCACCTCCGCTTCAAGAGAAAAGCTTCTCAAAAAGCAAGCTCTTTAACAATATAAACCTATCAATCTGTGTGGGCACTCGTTGATGATAATCCAAAAGATTTATCAATGAACTGAGTGACCAATTTGATACTTCGGTATCGAGCACAGTCAATTCAAGTTTTCTAGGAACTAGCTTCTAGGGACTAGAAACTTATCAGTATTCATTGAGCCGAAGCGCAAGCTTCAAAAAACTTTTAATTGAAGAGTTTGATCATGGCTCAGATTGAACGCTGGCGGCAGGCCTAACACATGCAAGTCGAGCGGCAGCACAGAGAAACTTGTTTCTCGGGTGGCGAGCGGCGGACGGGTGAGTAATGCCTGGGAAATTGCCCTGATGTGGGGGATAACCATTGGAAACGATGGCTAATACCGCATGATGCCCTTGTTTATAATGAACAGGGGCCAAAGAGGGGGACCTTCGGGCCTCTCGCGTCAGGATATGCCCAGGTGGGATTAGCTAGTTGGTGAGGTAAGGGCTCACCAAGGCGACGATCCCTAGCTGGTCTGAGAGGATGATCAGCCACACTGGAACTGAGACACGGTCCAGACTCCTACGGGAGGCAGCAGTGGGGAATATTGCACAATGGGCGCAAGCCTGATGCAGCCATGCCGCGTGTGTGAAGAAGGCCTTCGGGTTGTAAAGCACTTTCAGTAGGGAGGAAGGTGGTAGTGTTAATAGCACTGTCATTTGACGTTACCTACAGAAGAAGCACCGGCTAACTCCGTGCCAGCAGCCGCGGTAATACGGAGGGTGCGAGCGTTAATCGGAATTACTGGGCGTAAAGCGCATGCAGGTGGTTTGTTAAGTCAGATGTGAAAGCCCCGGGCTCAACCTGGGAATTGCATTTGAAACTGGCAAACTAGAGTACTGTAGAGGGGGGTAGAATTTCAGGTGTAGCGGTGAAATGCGTAGAGATCTGAAGGAATACCGGTGGCGAAGGCGGCCCCCTGGACAGATACTGACACTCAGATGCGAAAGCGTGGGGAGCAAACAGGATTAGATACCCTGGTAGTCCACGCCGTAAACGATGTCTACTTGGAGGTTGTGGCCTTGAGCCGTGGCTTTCGGAGCTAACGCGTTAAGTAGACCGCCTGGGGAGTACGGTCGCAAGATTAAAACTCAAATGAATTGACGGGGGCCCGCACAAGCGGTGGAGCATGTGGTTTAATTCGATGCAACGCGAAGAACCTTACCTACTCTTGACATCTACAGAATCCTGCGGAGACGCGGGAGTGCCTTCGGGAACTGTAAGACAGGTGCTGCATGGCTGTCGTCAGCTCGTGTTGTGAAATGTTGGGTTAAGTCCCGCAACGAGCGCAACCCTTATCCTTGTTTGCCAGCACGTAATGGTGGGAACTCCAGGGAGACTGCCGGTGATAAACCGGAGGAAGGTGGGGACGACGTCAAGTCATCATGGCCCTTACGAGTAGGGCTACACACGTGCTACAATGGCGCATACAGAGGGCGGCCAACTTGCGAAAGTGAGCGAATCCCAAAAAGTGCGTCGTAGTCCGGATTGGAGTCTGCAACTCGACTCCATGAAGTCGGAATCGCTAGTAATCGTGGATCAGAATGCCACGGTGAATACGTTCCCGGGCCTTGTACACACCGCCCGTCACACCATGGGAGTGGGCTGCACCAGAAGTAGATAGCTTAACCTTTCGGGGAGGGCGTTTACCACGGTGTGGTTCATGACTGGGGTGAAGTCGTAACAAGGTAGCGCTAGGGGAACCTGGCGCTGGATCACCTCCTTATACGATGATTATTGCGATGAGTGTCCACACAGATTGATATGGTTTAGATTAGAGCATTTAGTGGGTCTGTAGCTCAGGTGGTTAGAGCGTACGCCTGATAAGCGTAAGGTCGGTGGTTCGAGTCCACTCAGACCCACCACTACTGATGGGGCTATAGCTCAGCTGGGAGAGCGCCTGCCTTGCACGCAGGAGGTCTGCGGTTCGATCCCGCATAGCTCCACCATCTTTAAGTGCATTAGTGATAGTGCTTTTAAACATGGTTTCGAAAGAAATCTTGCTCTTTAACAATTTGGAAAGCTGACAAAACAACAATTTATTGTTGTTTGTAAAGTTCTCAATGTTTGTCTTTAAGACAAACACCAACAAAACACATTCAAGTGTTCTTGGGAATGTCACTGTTATAGTGACGATTCAAAATTGAGTCCGGCAAATCAATGCTATCTCGCTCATTCAAATAATGAGATAGCGAACCTTGGTTGTTTAACAAAGACCCTTTCGGGTTGTATGGTTAAGTGACTAAGCGTACACGGTGGATGCCTTGGCAGTCAGAGGCGATGAAGGACGTAGTAACTTGCGATAAGCGGTGATGAGGCAGTAACAGCCACTTGAGTCACCGATTTCCGAATGGGGAAACCCACTGGCATAAGCCAGTATCGCTGCATGAATACATAGTGCAGCGAAGCGAACCGGGAGAACTGAAACATCTAAGTACCCCGAGGAAAAGAAATCAACCGAGATTCCGAAAGTAGCGGCGAGCGAAATTGGATTAGCCCTTAAGCTTTACATGCGTTAGACGAATGGTCTGGAAAGGCCAACGATACCGGGTGATAGTCCCGTAGTCATAGGCGCATGTTCAGTGAAATCGAGTAGGGCGGGACACGTGTTATCCTGTCTGAATATGGGGGGACCATCCTCCAAGGCTAAATACTCCTGACTGACCGATAGTGAACCAGTACCGTGAGGGAAAGGCGAAAAGAACCCCTGTGAGGGGAGTGAAATAGAACCTGAAACCGTGTACGTACAAGCAGTAGGAGCACCTTCGTGGTGTGACTGCGTACCTTTTGTATAATGGGTCAGCGACTTAATGTTAGTAGCAAGGTTAACCGCATAGGGGAGCCGTAGGGAAACCGAGTCTTAACTGGGCGTATAGTTGCTAGCATTAGACCCGAAACCGAGTGATCTAGCCATGGGCAGGTTGAAGGTTGAGTAACATCAACTGGAGGACCGAACCGACTAATGTTGAAAAATTAGCGGATGACTTGTGGCTAGGGGTGAAAGGCCAATCAAACTCGGAGATAGCTGGTTCTCCCCGAAAGCTATTTAGGTAGCGCCTCGGACGAATACTACTGGGGGTAGAGCACTGTTAAGGCTAGGGGGTCATCCCGACTTACCAACCCTTTGCAAACTCCGAATACCAGTAAGTACTATCCGGGAGACACACGGCGGGTGCTAACGTCCGTCGTGGAGAGGGAAACAACCCAGACCGCCAGCTAAGGTCCCAAATTACAGCTAAGTGGGAAACGATGTGGGAAGGCTTAGACAGCTAGGATGTTGGCTTAGAAGCAGCCATCATTTAAAGAAAGCGTAATAGCTCACTAGTCGAGTCGGCCTGCGCGGAAGATGTAACGGGGCTAAGCTGTAAACCGAAGCTGCGGCAATGTGCTTTAGCACATTGGGTAGGGGAGCGTTCTGTAAGCCGTTGAAGGTGTGTTGTAAAGCATGCTGGAGGTATCAGAAGTGCGAATGCTGACATGAGTAACGACAAGGGGGGTGAAAAACCTCCCCGCCGGAAGACCAAGGGTTCCTGTCCAACGTTAATCGGGGCAGGGTAAGTCGACCCCTAAGGCGAGGCCGAAAGGCGTAGTCGATGGGAAACGGGTTAATATTCCCGTACTGCTTATAATTGCGATGGGGGGACGGAGAAGGCTAGGTGGGCCAGGCGACGGTTGTCCTGGTTCAAGTGCGTAGGCTGAGTGTTTAGGTAAATCCGGATACTCTTAAGGCTGAGACACGACGTCGAGCTGCTACGGCAGTGAAGTCATTGATGCCCTGCTTCCAGGAAAAGCCTCTAAGCTTCAGATTATAAGCAATCGTACCCCAAACCGACACAGGTGGTCGGGTAGAGAATACCAAGGCGCTTGAGAGAACTCGGGTGAAGGAACTAGGCAAAATGGTACCGTAACTTCGGGAGAAGGTACGCTCTTGATGGTGAAGTCCCTCGCGGATGGAGCTGACGAGAGTCGCAGATACCAGGTGGCTGCAACTGTTTATTAAAAACACAGCACTGTGCAAAATCGCAAGATGACGTATACGGTGTGACGCCTGCCCGGTGCCGGAAGGTTAATTGATGGGGTTAGACTTCGGTCGAAGCTCTTGATCGAAGCCCCGGTAAACGGCGGCCGTAACTATAACGGTCCTAAGGTAGCGAAATTCCTTGTCGGGTAAGTTCCGACCTGCACGAATGGCGTAATGATGGCCACGCTGTCTCCACCCGAGACTCAGTGAAATTGAAATCGCTGTGAAGATGCAGTGTACCCGCGGCTAGACGGAAAGACCCCGTGAACCTTTACTACAGCTTGGCACTGAACATTGACCCTACATGTGTAGGATAG
The DNA here is from genome assembly GCF_015767675.1 of Vibrio navarrensis. Classification (NCBI taxonomy): domain Bacteria; kingdom Pseudomonadati; phylum Pseudomonadota; class Gammaproteobacteria; order Vibrionales; family Vibrionaceae; genus Vibrio; species Vibrio navarrensis. The sequence goes on from NZ_CP065217.1 coordinate 617,548, forward strand.
GTGGGAGGCTTTGAAAACGTGACGCCAGTTGCGTTGGAGCCGTCCTTGAAATACCACCCTTGTATGTTTGATGTTCTAACGTTGGCCCCTCATCGGGGTCGCGGACAGTGCCTGGTGGGTAGTTTGACTGGGGCGGTCTCCTCCCAAAGAGTAACGGAGGAGCACGAAGGTGGGCTAATCACGGTTGGACATCGTGAGGTTAGTGCAATGGCATAAGCCCGCTTAACTGCGAGAATGACGGTTCGAGCAGGTGCGAAAGCAGGTCATAGTGATCCGGTGGTTCTGAATGGAAGGGCCATCGCTCAACGGATAAAAGGTACTCCGGGGATAACAGGCTGATACCGCCCAAGAGTTCATATCGACGGCGGTGTTTGGCACCTCGATGTCGGCTCATCACATCCTGGGGCTGAAGTCGGTCCCAAGGGTATGGCTGTTCGCCATTTAAAGTGGTACGCGAGCTGGGTTTAGAACGTCGTGAGACAGTTCGGTCCCTATCTGCCGTGGGCGTTGGAAGATTGAAGGGGGCTGCTCCTAGTACGAGAGGACCGGAGTGGACGAACCTCTGGTGTTCGGGTTGTGTCGCCAGACGCATTGCCCGGTAGCTAAGTTCGGAATCGATAACCGCTGAAAGCATCTAAGCGGGAAGCGAGCCCTGAGATGAGTCTTCCCTGATACTTTAAGTATCCTAAAGGGTTGTTCGAGACTAGAACGTTGATAGGCAGGGTGTGTAAGCGCTGTGAGGCGTTGAGCTAACCTGTACTAATTGCCCGTGAGGCTTAACCATACAACACCCAAAGGGTTTTGGTGGACTCGATACAAGAACGAATTGAATGTGTTGAAAAGAACTTAAACAGCTTTCCAGATTATTCTCTAGAAATAGAGAGAAAGAATTTGCTTGGCGACCATAGCGTTTTGGACCCACCTGATTCCATCCCGAACTCAGAAGTGAAACGAAACAGCGTCGATGGTAGTGTGGGGTCTCCCCATGTGAGAGTAGAACATCGCCAGGCTTTAACTTGTTGTCTTTAGATTTTTAAGAAAAATCTGAAGACAAAAAAAGTAGACGAAACGTCTAACCAGACAGCGGAGCGGTAGTTCAGTCGGTTAGAATACCGGCCTGTCACGCCGGGGGTCGCGGGTTCGAGTCCCGTCCGCTCCGCCATTTATAAAGAGACCTTGCAAGATTGAAAGGTTTTGTCAAATCTGCAGGGGTGTAGCTCCAATTGGCAGAGCAGCGGATTCCAAATCCGCGTGTTGGGAGTTCGAATCTCTCCACCCCTGCCATCATTGAAAGCCTCAGTCGAAAGACTGAGGCTTTTTTATATTCCTCGCTTTACTCTATTTTCTCGAACTCCAGCATTTCTTGCTAAGGGAACTCTATTGGTGTTGCTGGTTCTTCTTGCGGAATAAAAAGAAACCCATCCATGCTATTCCAAGGAATGTGTGGAGTAAGCGTTCCCCACGCATAACGTAATACCAATATAAGTAAAAATGTGATCTAATTGAGGCCATTCAACGATAAAACTTATTCGCTATGGACAGTCTCAATAATATCGACTTTAAAAAGCTCGCAAGCCAGCAGAAATCTATTCAGATGAAAATGAGATTGCTGGCCCTCGCTCATTTCAAAGAGGGACACTCTCGCACCCAAATCGCCAAGTTTCTTATGGTGAGCCGAACCAGTGTTAATAAGTGGGTTCACACTTTTCTTGAAGAAGGATTAGAAGGGCTGAAGGAAAAGCCAAGAACGGGACGACCCCCCTTCTTAACTTCTGAGCAAAGAGAGCAGTTGAGCCAATACATAAAAGATAAAGCCAATGATACACAAGGCGGACGACTGACTGGGGCCGACATCCACGCTTATATCGTGAAAGAATTTGGCCAGCACTACCACCCTGACTCTATCTATTATACCAATCTGGAAAATTAACTGGTCAGATTAATCCACTCTCTTGTACACATCTTGCTAACTCTATCTGTACTGTCCAAGAATCGATTCCAAGCCTTGCACACTTTCTCCACGATATCCTCATAATCGGTAAAACTCTGATTGGCAAGAGAGTGTTGTCTGAGCCAGCTCCACACTTGTTCTATCGGGTTTAGCTCTGGTGAATAGGGCGGGATCTTGATGATACTGACATTGCTAAACGGTTCTGCAATGTCATTGGTATGCCAACTCGCCCCATCCATAATGATGACGGCATGACGCCCTTTTTCAGTGATTGCCGATATTTGCTTTAAATGCTCGATCATGATCTCTTTATTAACCCAAGGAACGACCATCGCTTCGCCAATTCCTCTCGCGGGACAGACAGAACCAAACAGATACGCATATTCAAATTGTTGTTGCTTCACGGCTCGGGGGCGTGTTCCTTTCTCTGCCCATAACCGTGTTGTCGTGTTTTGTTGCCCAAATCTGGCTTCATCTTGAAACCAGACATCAACATGCTCTAGAGCGATATGTCCTGGGATCTTCAGGATCGTTTCAATTTTGAATTTTTTTTAAAATCGTCTTGGACTTCTTGAGATTGCTTGGGGTGTTTTGAGCGGGAAGTTATCCATGACAAGCCCATGTGGTCGAGCAGGTAATAGATAGAGTCAGGGTGGTAGTGCTGGCCAAATTCTTTCACGATATAAGCGTGGATGTCGGCCCCAGTCAGTCGTCCGCCTTGTGTATCATTGGCTTTATCTTTTATGTATTGGCTCAACTGCTCTCTTTGCTCAGAAGTTAAGAAGGGGGGTCGTCCCGTTCTTGGCTTTTCCTTCAGCCCTTCTAATCCTTCTTCAAGAAAAGTGTGAACCCACTTATTAACACTGGTTCGGCTCACCATAAGAAACTTGGCGATTTGGGTGCGAGAGTGTCCCTCTTTGAAATGAGCGAGGGCCAGCAATCTCATTTTCATCTGAATAGATTTCTGCTGGCTTGCGAGCTTTTTAAAGTCGATATTATTGAGACTGTCCATAGCGAATAAGTTTTATCGTTGAATGGCCTCAATTAGATCACATTTTTACTTATATTGGTATTACCTGCTCGACCACATGGGCTTGTCATGGATAACTTCCCGCTCAAAACACCCCAAGCAATCTCAAGAAGTCCAAGACGATTTTAAAAAAAATTCAAAATTGAAACGATCCTGAAGATCCCAGGACATATCGCTCTAGAGCATGTTGATGTCTGGTTTCAAGATGAAGCCAGATTTGGGCAACAAAACACGACAACACGGTTATGGGCAGAGAAAGGAACACGCCCCCGAGCCGTGAAGCAACAACAATTTGAATATGCGTATCTGTTTGGTTCTGTCTGTCCCGCGAGAGGAATTGGCGAAGCGATGGTCGTTCCTTGGGTTAATAAAGAGATCATGATCGAGCATTTAAAGCAAATATCGGCTGTCACAGAGAAAGGGCGTCATGCCTTCATCATTATGGATGGGGCGAGTTGGCATACCAATGACATTGCAGAACCGTTTAGCAATGTCAGTATCATCAAGCTCCCGCCCTATTCACCAGAGCTAAACCCGATAGAACAAGTGTGGAGCTGGCTCAGACAACACTATCTTGCCAATCAGAGTTTTACCGATTATGAGGATATCGTGGAGAAAGTGTGCAAGGCTTGGAATCGATTCTTGGACAGTACAGATAGAGTTAGCAAGATGTGTACAAGAGAGTGGATTAATCTGACCAGTTAATTTTCCAGATTGGTATGACTTTAATTCGGTGATTAAAACGCGGTGATCCGCTTGAGTATAGGGCTGCGTTGTGTACCAAGGGCACATCATACGTGGCGCAGTTTCTTTGATCTTCTTGTAGTTCGCCATGTCCAAGTTGTTGGTTGTTAGATAGTTTTCCAGTTCCTCAAACATGATGCTGCAGCCAGGATCGCTATTGATGCGGGCATCGTAGCCAATCAGCAACAACGGTTTTTCTCTCTGGGGAGCATCATTAACATACCTCATCAATGCGGCCACTTCTTGGCTAAAACGGTGCCCATACATGTAGTTGGCATCGGGACCGATCACTGCCTCCTGTAACGTTTGTTTGCCGTTGAGGTAATTTTGCCACGCAGCTAGCCCGTCATAGAGGCCTGCTTCAAATGCGATAAAATTTAAATCACCCTCTTCATACAGTGCCTTGGCCATGCGCGCCTTATAGCTGTAGGCCTTGGATCCTTGGTGGGTTCTCTCTCCAACGCTGACGATGTCAATAGCGCGAGTTGCGGAGATGAATTCACTTAAGTCCATGTTATTACTATTTAAATCGGTGCTAAGTAACGCTTGATAGTGAATATCTCCAACCGCCTCTGGTTCAGTGTTATTACAACCGGTGAGGAGAATTAGGCTTACTAGGGCAAATCTATGCATATCTACTCCTTTTTCTTCTATTTCAATCGAGTAGCAGAGGGAAAGATAGGAATAAGAAATTGGGCTGCGAGCGACTGCAAAATAAGAGCTCAAGTGGGTGTGTTTGGGGAGTTAATCGAGCTTACGCGAAGGCTACTTTTAGAAAGGTTTTTCTACGTACAGGGCTGCAGTGAGTTAAACTGTCGGAATCCTAATTGAGATAAATGACGCTGGATGATGGCATGAGAGGAGGAAAAGTGGGGGAAATTTATCTGCTGTTCGCACTGTTACTAACGAGCTTTTTCTCATACGCATCGACCCCTTGGGAAACGGTCTCTACGCCAATCGTGGCAGATGCCCGTGCCATTGGTTCCTACGCAAATGGTTGTCTTATTGGAGCTGTGGCTTTGCCTTTAGAGGGGGAAGGATTTCAAGTAGTTCGTGCTGAAAGAAGGCGCTATTTTGCTCACCCTGACACACAGAACTTTGTGCAGCGCCTTGGCCTGTATGCCAAAGAGACACTGCACGCCAGTTTGATGATTGCCGACGTCGGTCTCCCCCGTGGTGGCCGATTCGCTTATGGGCATGCTAGCCATCAAACGGGATTAGATGTGGATGTCTGGTTAAAACTGAACTCTAGCCCATTAGAGATACAGCGATTGGCTGAGGCAAAGACCGAAAGTCTGGTTGATGTGAAAGCTCAGAACATTGATGAGGCCGTATGGCGTGATGACTACTTTGAACTGGTAAAAAAAGCCGCAGAGGATGAACGTGTGGCGCGTATTTTTATCAATCCGGTGATCAAAGAGCGCCTGTGCGTGATGGAAAAGAGCGACGAGCGAGATTGGCTGCGCAAGGTGCGTCCATGGTGGGGACACAGCGCCCACATGCACGTTCGGCTTAAATGCCCACAAAACAGTGATGAATGTGTCAGTCAGCCGCTGCCACCTGAGGGCGATGGATGCGGTGAAGAGGTGACCAGTTGGCGCATTCGCCCCACACCGCTACCCCAAAAACCATCATCTCCCCCGCCTATGCCAGAGGCGTGTCTGAGAGTGCTTGAAACAGACAGAGCGCCATAAAAGCGCTCTGTGTGATTCTTAGGTAAGTCCCTGAATAATAACGAATTTCTCAAGTAGCTGTGCTTCAGTTTCGATATATGCAGGGTCGGTAATAATGCACTTGGTGATCGGACAAACGGACTGGCAGGTTGGCTTGTCGTAGTGTCCTTTGCATTCCGTACAGAGGTTGGGATCAATTTCAAAGATCTTCTCCCCCATCGAAATCGCACCATTCGGACACTCAGGGTCACACATGTCGCAGTTAATGCATTTATCCGTGATGAGCAGTGCCATAACTACTTACCTGTGGGGTTGCGGGTATCCTGACCGTCATTCAGATTACGCATCAGTAGAGCGTATTGCAGATCTAGCTCGGCAGGTACTGGCACGTAAACAAAGTGACCATTGCCTTTTGCGTCGTCAATGGCTTCACCTTTGCGGTTTTCCATCGCTTCCAATCTGAAAATGACATTACCTTTTGGCGTCATCAGTTCTAAGCTGTCACCCACGATGAACTTGTTCTTCACTTCCACTTCCGCCATATCGCCGCGGCGTTTGCCAGTGAATTCTCCGACAAATTGCTGTGCGTCTGACACTGAGTAGCCGTAGTCGTAATTTTGATAGGCATCGTGGGTGTGGCGGCGAAGAAAACCTTCGGTATAGCCACGGTGCGCCAAGCTTTCCAGTGTGCCCATCAAGCTCTCGTCAAAAGGCTTGCCTGCAACCGCGTCATCGATCGCTTTGCGGTAAACCTGAGCGGTACGCGCACAGTAGTAGAACGATTTAGTGCGGCCTTCGATTTTCAATGAATGCACACCCATTTTCGTCAAACGTTCAACGTGCTGTACGGCACGCAGATCTTTGGAGTTCATGATGTAGGTGCCGTGTTCATCTTCAAATGCGGCCATTTTTTCTTCTGGACGATGGCTTTCAGAGAGCAGTACCACATCGTCAATCGGCTTGCCGCGACCAATGGTGGTCTCAGGGCGCTCTTCCTGTACTTCAATTGCTTGAGCTGCGTTTGGATCGAACTGTTCGACGATCTGGCCAGCATCATCTTCTTTCCCTTGCTCAACTTTGTATTCCCAACGGCAAGCATTGGTGCATGTACCTTGGTTTGGGTCGCGTTTGTTGATGTAGCCGGAGAGCAGGCAACGGCCAGAGTAAGCCATACAAAGAGCGCCGTGAACGAACACTTCCAGTTCGGTTTCAGGGCAATGTTGGCGAATTTCTTCGATCTCTTCGAGTGACAGTTCGCGAGAGACAATCACACGTTCCACGCCATAAGCGGCCCAGAATTTGACGGTTGCCCAGTTGACCGCGTTCGCTTGTACTGACAGGTGAATGGCCATATGCGGAAAGGCTTCTCTCACCATCATAATCAGGCCCGGGTCTGACATGATCAGCGCATCTGGGCCCATATCTACCACAGGTTTGAGATCACGGATGAAGGTTTTAAGTTTGGAGTTGTGTGGCTGAATGTTGCACACCACATAAAACTTCTTACCTTGAGCATGTGCTTCATCGATACCGATTTGCAGATTCTCATGGTTGAATTCGTTGTTACGTACACGCAGGCTGTAGCGAGGTTGTCCGGCGTAAACCGCATCGGCACCGTAGGCAAAAGCATAGCGCATGTTTTTCAAGCTGCCCGCTGGTGACAATAGCTCGGGAACAAAAGGTTTGGTGGATGTCATTGCTCGTTTTCTCTTCTCTCTGATCTCAGGTCAGTCCAATTCCACCAGATGGAATTGGGGCGCAAATTTTACGCTAAATTGTGATCTTTGACTAGGTAAAGGAGAGAAAAACGCCTTCATCAAGAAGGCGTCGAAGAAGCGATTAAGCGTTGGGATGGGGAAGACCACCCAGCGCTTCATACAAGTTAGGTAAGAAGGCCGAGAGCTCACCGCAGAGCAAAGAGAAATCGGCATCAAAACGCGCCGCTTGATCTTCGCGAGGGATATCGTCGTTTTGATCGCGCAATTCATCAGAAAACTTAAAGCGCTTAATGCTACCGTCATCTGCGAGAATGAACTCAAGACGCTGCTGCCAATCGAGGGCAAGTTTGGTCACCATTTTGTCTGCTTCGATGTGGCTGCGGATCTCATCGCTGGTCAATTCTTGCTTTTTACAGCGAATGATTCCGCCATCTTCCAGTACCGATTTGAGCTCGGCTTCGTCCAGCAGAGTAAAGCCTTGCGGCGTTTGACCTGTTTTGACCCATTCGGTGAGTGTCACTTCCACGGCCTTTTCTGGAATAGCCGGAACCACAGGTAAGCTGCCCATGGTTTTACGCAGCAGCGCCAGTACTTCTTCGGCTTTCTTGTAGCTGCTGGCATCGACCAAAATAAACCCTTCTGTAGGCAGAATGAGCACATTGGTGTGGTTGCTGCGGCTAAACGCTCTGGGTAACAAATCGATAATGATCTCTTCTTTTAAGGCGTCCTTCTCTTTTTTCTTCAAAGGACGACCTTCTTGCGCTTCCATCGCTTCCACTTTGGCGTTGAGTGAGTCTTTGATCACTGACGCAGGCAGCATTTTCTCTTCTTTTTTGGCGCAGAGCAGGATGCGGTTCTCTGATACGTGAGTCATCATATCGCCATGTCTGCCCATCGCTGTCACCCAGCCAAATTTCTGTTTGTCTTGACTGCCACAAGGGGTAAAACGGAACTCAGCCAACTGTTTTTCCAGTTGTTCAGCGTTGAAATCTATGTCGCGATTAACGCGGTAGACCATACAGTTTTTAAACCACATAACGTGTCTCTAGGCTAAAAATAAGGGGGCCATAATAGGCAATTTTAGGGCGCTTGTCTTAAGGGAATTTCAAAAATTGATGATGAATTGATAAAGAAAGTTATATGAAAATTTGTTTGCAAAGGTCACAAAAGTGTCATAATTGGCGGTAATAATGCTTACAGTTGCAAAGGGCTAGGGCCTGAAAATTATTCAAACTAACATAAGGTTATTCAATTATGTCTAGAAGGATTCTGGTAGTCGAAGATGAAGCGCCAATCCGAGAAATGTTGTGCTTTGTCTTAGAGCAGAAAGGTTATCAGGCGGTGGAAGCGGAAGATTACGACACTGCGGTAACTAAGCTCGCTGAACCCTTCCCGGATCTGGTTTTACTGGATTGGATGCTACCTGGTGGCAGTGGTATCAACTTTATCAAACATATGAAGCGTGAAGAGCTGACGCGCAATATCCCGGTGGTGATGCTCACCGCGCGTGGTGAAGAAGAAGATAAAGTACGCGGTCTTGAAGTTGGGGCAGACGATTACATTACTAAGCCATTCTCGCCGAAAGAGTTAGTGGCGAGATTAAAAGCAGTGATTCGCCGGGTGACGCCAACAGCTCTCGAAGATGTGATTGACGTACAAGGCTTGAAGTTGGATCCGGTTTCTCATCGTGTTACCGCCAATGATCAGCCCGTCGACATGGGCCCGACGGAATTCAAAATGCTGCATTTCTTCATGACTCACCAAGAGCGGGTTTACAGCCGCGAACAACTGTTGAACAATGTCTGGGGCACCAATGTGTATGTGGAAGATCGCACCGTCGATGTGCATATTCGTCGCTTACGTAAAGCGCTTGAAGACGCTGGACATGACAAGCTGATCCAAACCGTTCGTGGCGCAGGATATCGTTTCTCAACAAAAGCGTAATACCATGTCGGAGTGTTGAGTGGTTGAAAGATTAACGTGGAAAAAGCTGGCTTGGGAGCTGGCTTTTTTTTACACCCCTTGGGTGATCGTAGGATGGATTTTTGGTTCGATGCCGTGGTTGCTGCTGGCTGCCACGGTGTTGCAGCTTGGCTGGCATCTGCATAATCAGGTACGCCTTTCTTCTTGGCTTTGGGATGAAAAACGCCTCACGCCACCATCAGGGAGCGGTCATTGGGAGTCGCTGTTTAATGGCCTGTATCGCTTGCAACAAAGGCAGCGGCGTAAGCGCAAAGAGCTGACCAATTTGATCAGACGCTTTCGCAATGGGGCCGAATCGCTGCCCGATGCGGTAGTGGTGTTTCGCGCCGAAGGCAACATTGTTTGGTGCAACAAACTGGCGCAACATCTGCTCGGTTTTCATTGGCCAGAAGATGCTGGGCAGCCTATTTCCAACTTGATCCGTACACCGGATTTTATTCGTTATCTCAGTAATAAAGATTTCTCTGAGCCGCTAGAAATGCGCGCGCCGCTGAACATTGAGCGCACGCTGGAGCTGCGGATCGTGCCATACACCGAAGGTGAGCATTTGATGGTGGTGCGTGACATCAGCCAACTGAAACAGTTAGAAGGGATGCGCCGCAACTTTTTTGCTAACGTTTCACACGAACTGCGCACGCCAATGACGGTATTGCAAGGCTACTTAGAGATGACGGAAGATCCTGATGTGCTGGCTGGCCCGATGTGGAGCAAAGCACATGGCGTAATGACCGAGCAGCTCAATCGCATGAATAGCTTAGTGAATCAACTGCTGACCTTATCCAAAATCGAGGCTGCGCCGATTCACGAACTGGATCAAGTGGTGCATGTGCCTGCTATGTTGGACGTGCTGGAAAAAGAAGCAGTCAGTTTAAGCGGCGATAAAGCGCATGTGATCAAGTTTGATGTCGACAAGAGCTTAAAAGTGTATGCCGACGAAGACCAACTGCGCAGTGCTATCTCTAATCTGGTCTACAATGCCGTCAAGTACACCCCAGCTGGAGCACATATCGATGTACGTTGGTTCAACACCAGTAAGGGGGCGTGTCTTGAAGTGCAAGACAGTGGCGATGGTATCGAGCCACAACACATTCATCGCTTGACCGAACGTTTTTATCGCGTCGATAAAGCGCGCTCTCGTGACACCGGTGGCAGCGGACTCGGGCTGGCGATCGTCAAGCACGCGCTCTCCCATCATGACTCGCATTTGCAGATCCAAAGCCAAGTGGGGGTGGGCAGTAAATTTTCTTTCGTTCTTCCCAGTAAGTTGGTGGTGAAATGAGAGTGCTATGGAGTTTGACGCTCAGTTTGTCGCTGCTTAGTCCGGCGCAGGCGTTTGATACCCCGCTAGAGGATTATCACAAAGTGCCGGGCGTGTCAGGCAATCTGCTTTCCGTTGGTTCGGACACGCTGGCGGGGATGACGACATTGTGGGTGGAGGAGTTTAAATCACTTTATCCGAACATTAATGCCCAAGTTCAAGCGTCGGGTTCTTCCACAGCGCCACCTGCGCTCACAGAGCAAACGGCGCAGTTTGGGCCGATGAGCCGCCCGATGCGCTTGCGCGAGCTGGAGGCGTTTGAACGCGCTCACGGCTACAAACCCACGGCGTTACGGGTAGCGATTGACGCGATCGGTATTTTTGTTCATCAGGACAACCCGGTTGAAGGGCTCAATTTCCAGCAGCTTGATGCCATTTTTTCGGCCACTTTGCGCTGCGGGGCGAGAGATTTTGCTGGCAACTGGGCAGAGCTGGGGATTGATGCTGAATGGGCCAAGCGCAACATCCAGCTGTTTGGGCGCAACTCAGTCTCCGGTACATATGGCTATTTCAAGAAAAACGCCCTTTGCGGTGGCGATTTCAAAAATCGCGTCAATGAGCAACCGGGCTCCGCTTCTGTGGTTCAATCAGTGGCGTCCACCATCAGCGGTGTAGGCTATTCAGGTGTGGGTTATCGAGTGGCGGGCGTACGCTTAATACCGATAGCTAAAGAGGGAAGGGATTATATTCAACCAACGCGGCAAAATATTGTGACGGGGATTTATCCCTTGTCACGCTATCTGTATGTCTATGTCAATAAACATCCGAGCCGGCCACTTAGCCCGATTGAAGCGGAATTTATCCGTTTTATCTATTCTGCTCAGGGGCAAGCGCTGGTGGAAAAAGATGGCTATGTATCGATTACGCGCGAGTTTGCCAAGAATGAGTTAAGTAAAATTGGTCTGTAGAACTGTGTATTAAAAAGAATTAAAAAAGGCCCGTTTGGGCCTTTTGCTGTTTTGACTGGCCTTGTCACTCAATCACCAGTTGCCAGTTCACTTGTTGCCAGCGCTCTTGTTCACTTTGCAAATCGGCGGAGAGCAGTTTGTTATTGTCCAACCAATCAGCCTGTTGACCACGGAGCGTCCAGCAGTTGCCGTTCACTTCCAAACTGAATTCCGGCAAGGGATCATCGTTGCGCTGGCCGTTGATCAATATCGCCAAACGTAAAATGCGGATCAAATGCACCACTTGCTCTTTATCATAGAGATGGAAATCCGCCAGTTCCGTCAGCTTGAGCGATTTACGCTGATATCGGGTGAGGGAAGAGAGTAAAAGCTGCTGCTCGCTGTTAAAGCCAGGCATGTTGGTATGCTGGAGAATATAAGCCGAATGGCGCTGAAAAGCGCGTAAACTGATGCTCAGTCCCACTTCGTGCAGCAATGCGGCCCATTCGAGCATAGCGAACAGATCGCTCTTGCGCTTTATGCCGAGCGTTTGATGTACCTGCTCAAGTAGCTCTACGGCCAAGCCTTTTACTCGCGCAGCGTGCTCTAAGTCAACCAGATGCTTTTTCGCCAAGTTTTCTGTGGTGCGCATGCGGATGTCTGAACGTGCTAAGCGCGATTCCATTTCGTACATCAAGCCTTCGCGCAGCGCACCGTCAGAGTAGTGCATCTCTTTGATTTTTAGATCTTGGAAGATAGCGCTGAGAATAGCGACGCCAGCGGCAAATACGCTTTTTCGCTCTTCGGTTAAGCCAGGAAGCTCGATATCGTTGATGATGTCAAACTCGCACAGCACTTCAATTAGAGTGTTAAGGCGTGGGCCGGTAATGATACCGTCTTCAAAACCGATACCAATCAACACCTCGCGTATCGCTTTGATGGTACCTGAAGAGCCAAAAGCAATGTCCCAACCGCGTTTGCGATACTGCGCTGCGATCGATTCCAGTTTCTGCTCTGAGGCGAGAATCGCTTTGGAGAAGTTCTTCTTGGAAATCTTTCCGTTGCTAAAAAAACGGTTGGTGAAACTGACGCAGCCCATCTGTTTGCTGTTGAGCAGTTCCGGCTCGAACTCGGTGCCGATGATCATCTCGGTACTACCACCGCCGATATCAATCACCAGTTTCGATGTCGCCTCAATTTGCGTGTGGGTGACACCGAGATAGATAAGGCGTGCCTCTTCTTCCCCAGGAATGATTTCAATCGGGAAGGGCAGCACTTGCCGCGCACGTTGCAAAAAAACGTGCGCGTTTTTCGCTTGGCGCAGGGTATGTGTGGCGGCAATCCTGACATTATCTGCATCGAATCCTTGCAAGCGCTCGGCGAACATGGAGAGGCATTCAAGGCCGCGTTCCATCGCTTCATCGCTTAAGTTCATCTCATCGTCTAAACCATCTGCAAGCTGAACTCGTTGTTTATGACGGCTGACCAGTTGCAGATCTTCATTTGCAACTTTCGCGACGACCATGTGAAAGCTATTTGATCCAAGGTCAATAGCCGCTATCTCTCTGGTGTTACTGGCTGTTGTCATTCGTTTCTAATTGCCCTTTATTCTTACGTGTCTGTTTCTCTACATTTTTAAGATAGTCGTAAATCGCTATTTGAGAACGAATTTTTTTCCGGTTGCCGCGTTCAACGTAGCTGTTACTCATCTCTTTATCGATGCGGCGGGCTTTCACTGTATCGATAAATTGAATGTTGAGAATGTCGATAATACGCTGCTTGATGCGTGGATCTCTCACGGGGGCCATCACTTCGATTCGGTTATCGATATTGCGCTCCATCCAGTCGGCCGAGGAGATGTACACCAGCGGATTGCCGTCATTATGCACCACCAGAACACGAGGGTGCTCGAGGAAACGGTCAATAATACTGATGATCTCAATATTTTCACTGACGCCTTCAACACCAGGCACCAAAGAACACATACCGCGCACGATCATACGAATTTTCACGCCCGCATTATTGGCGCCGTACAGCTTGCTGATCAATCCTTTGTCAACCAAGTTGTTGACCTTAAGTGTAATCTCGGCTTTCTTGCCAGCTTTGGCATTGGCAATTTCGCTGTCGAGCAGACGATAGATCTGGGTACGTGAGTTGCGTGGTGAGACGATCAAATGGGTGAATTTCACCGGACGGAACGGATTCTCAATGTAACCAAACACCGCACGCACTTCCGCTGCGAGCTCTTGATCGGCCGTGAGCAGAGAAAAATCGGTGTAGATACGAGCGGTGCGCTCGTGGAAGTTTCCGGTGCCAATGTGGGCATAGCGGACAAATTGATCCTCCTCGCGCCGGGTGATCAACAGCAACTTGGCGTGGATTTTCATCCCCGGAACACCAAAAATGACGTGAACGCCCGCATCGGTCAGCACGCGCGACCACTCAATGTTGGCCTCTTCGTCAAAGCGAGCTTGCAGCTCGACTACCACCACTACGCGCTTACCGTTGTGCACCGCATCCACCAAAGAGCTCATCAAACGGGAATTTTTCGCCACGCGATAGATATTGATCTTAATGCTGACCACTTTCGGATCAAACGAGGCCTGGCGTACCAGCTCTGTGATGTGTTCGAAAGAGTGATAGGGGTAGTGCAGCAAAATATCCTGTGCACGGATCGCGTCAAAGGCGTTGGCGTGACCTTCAAAATCGGCGCAGCTCATTGGAGGCAGCGGTTTATTTTCTAAGTAATCACGGCCAACGTTTGGAAAGCCGATGAAATCTTTGAAATTATGGTAACGCCCCCCAGGGATCAAGCTGTCGTAATGAGAAATCCTTAATTTAAAACAGAGGTATTTCAGCATCTCTTCCGGCATTTCGCGCTCATAAACAAAGCGGATCGGAAGTGCGGTCAAACGTTGGCTTAAGCCTTCTGACATCTGCTCTAATAGGCTGTATTCCACTTCATGACGCAAGTCGTATTCGGCGTCGCGCGTCAGTTTCATTGCGTAGCCATTGAGTTCATCGTATTCGAAGAAACCACGAAAAATGTCGTTTAGGCAGTAACGGATGATGTTATCGAGCAAAATGATGGTTTTCTTTCGTTTGCCTTTTTGCTCTGGCACCATGACAAAACGTGGCAAGTGATCGGTTGGGATCTCAAGCAGGGCATACTTCGAGGTGCTGCCAGTTTTAAGCTCAACGGCGATGTAGGCGTATTCGTCTTTGAGAAATTGCAGCACGTCGATTTCGTCGGTCAACATCACTGGCGTGATGTGCGGTAGCACTTCTCTTCGGAAGTATTTGGTGATCCACTTTTGCTGTGATTCGTCCAACTGCCCTTCGTTGACCAAAAAAATTCGCCGACGTGCCATTTCACGAATGAGCTCACTGTAGAGCTCGTCAAAACGTTCATTCAGTTTGAGTGCTTTGGTTTGCATTTTCGACAATAAGTGCTTGGAAATGTCGTTGCCACCTTGCTCACGGTTAATCAGAATACGACGCTTGACATCGGAAAAGCGAACTTTATAGAACTCGTCCAAATTATTGGAGAAGATCCCCAAAAAGCGAATTCTTTCGATCAAAGGAACGGTTTTATCCGCCGCTTCCTGCAAAACTCTTTCATTGAAGGAGAGCCAACTGAGCTCTTTTTCGATATACAACTTTTCCGCGCTCATAACCTAACCTAACCTAACCTGACACTAATAAAAATTTATAGATAAGTGGTTCTTTAACCCTTATTGAGCAAGAACATTATGTGTTTTTTGTTACAGATTTATTTCATATCATGTTCTAGGTAATAGTTGTATTCTTTTCATACGGTTAATGTGATCTGTAATATAATTGTCATCTTAACGAAATATTATGCTTTTACGTGTAAATAGGTAGAGAGACAGATGGCCAGAGCCGGATTCACATTGCAGGAAAGAGACAAGTCGAGATTGCTCAAAGATCGACTGGCTCGTTTTGCTGTCACTTGTGGCGGTTTGGGCGTACTTGCAGCGTTAGTGCTGATTTTTGTCTACCTGGCGATGGTGGTGTTTCCGCTCTTTTCCGACGCCAAATTAGAGCGTAATTATCAAACAATGCCCGCAACGCTCTCTCAGCCAGTGGCGTTGGCGGTAGATGACTACGGTCAGCGCGCGATGAGCGTCAGTCAATCTGGTTTACTCTCTTTCTGGCAACTTGATCTGGGCATTCGTCTCAAAGAGATCCAGTTAACGGCCAATCCGCTGTTGTTCGCCCGTACTATTCCGGCGGTTGAATGGTATGGCTTTTTGGATGAAAGTGGTGAAGTGACGCTCTTCAAGCCCGAGTTCAACAGCTCGTTGGCGAAAGAAGTTCAGCAGCCAGATATCGAGTTTTACTCGCCAGAATTTAGCTTTCGTTTGGCTGAAAAGGGCGAGTCTGTCCGGCAGTTTGCTTTCAGTGTTAACCCTAACTCGCCCACTTTGGTTTGGCTTGATCGCGATGGCACTTTGTCGGCACGCTGGTTGATGAAGTCTGCGCTAACGCAGCGCCAAATCGATTTTAAGTTTGAAAGCTCGTTTAACGATATTGATCAACTGTTGCTGACGCCCGATGGCGCGACCTTGTATCTGCGTAGTGGCTCTGAGCTGATTATTGCCCGCAAGCGGCAAGAGGCTTTTCGCGTTCGAGAGGTGGTGGATTTAACCTTGGGGGATAAAAAGCACTCGGTAAGAAATATCGATCTTTTGGCGGGCGCATACTCCTTATTGGTCACGCACAATGATGGTCGGGTGTCGCAGTGGTTTGATACGCGTCGCGACAATCAGCGCCGCTTAACGCACATTCGTGATTTCAAATTGGCCTCACAGGTGCAGTATCTGCTTCCTGATACGCATCGCAAGGGCTTCTACAGTTTTTACACCAATGGCACTTTGCAAAGCCACTACACCACCAGTGAAAAGTTGGTGCTGTTTTCTCGCGCTTTCTCTCAAGCGCCGCAGCTTTCGGCCATGTCCAATAATGAGCACTACCTGCTCTCTTATTTTCCCGGCCAGTTGAATGTTACCAAAGTAGAGAATCCGTATCCGGAAGTGTCACTCTCTTCGTTGTGGCAACGAGTGTGGTATGAAGGTTACCCGGAGCCGCAGTTTGTCTGGCAATCGACTTCGGCCAGTGATGACTTTGAAGCCAAATTCAGTCTTATTCCTATCGCATTCGGAACCATCAAAGCAGCGATGTTTGCCATGCTCTTTTCGGTGCCGATCGCGGTGCTCGGTGCCATATATACCGCTTATTTTATGGCGCCGAGAATGCGCCGGGTGGTGAAGCCGTCGATCGAATTGATGGAAGCGATGCCAACCGTCATCATCGGTTTTCTCGCTGGGCTTTGGTTCGCCCCTATTGTTGAAAACCATCTGATTTCGGTGATATCGCTGATGATCTTTTTGCCGCTGAGCACCATCGTGGTGGGGGCACTGTGGCGTCTATTGCCAGCCAACTGTCGACACAGCATCCCCAACGGTTGGCATGCGTTGATCTTGATGCCTACACTGCTGGTGATGCTGCCGATTGGCCTTTGGCTTGCACCAAGCATCGAACACATCTGGTTTGGCGGCGATATTCGTCTCTACCTGTCGGAGCACGGCATTGGCTTTGATCAGCGTAACGCGCTGGTGGTGGGGTTGGCGATGGGCTTTGCGGTGATCCCGACCATCTTTACTATCGCCGAAGATGCGATTTTCTCGGTGCCAAAGCATCTGTCGGATGGGTCGTTGGCACTTGGTGCAACACCTTGGCAAACCTTAACGCGTGTGGTGTTGCTCACTGCCAGCCCAGGGATTTTTTCTGCCATTATGATGGGGCTTGGCCGCGCGGTGGGAGAAACCATGATTGTCCTGATGGCGACAGGCAACACGCCTATGATGGACTGGAACATTCTCGAAGGGATGCGAACCCTCTCTGCCACTATTGCGGTGGAACTTCCTGAGTCTGAAGTGGGTAGTTCTCATTTCCGTCTGCTGTTTTTATCCGCGCTCCTGCTGTTTGTCTTTACCTTCGCAGTTAACTCTGTGGCGGAATGGGTGCGTCAGCGATTGAGAGAAAAATACCGTGCACTTTAACCGCCGAACGACGAAAGGAGAATGTGGGTGCTGAATTGGTTTCGCTCAGGCGCACCGTGGATCTGGCTAACGGGTGGCGCGGTCAGTATCAGTTTGTTGGCGGTGCTTGGGCTGCTCACTTTGATTGGCTGGAAAGGGCTTAACT
The DNA here is from genome assembly GCF_015767675.1 of Vibrio navarrensis. Taxonomy (NCBI): domain Bacteria; kingdom Pseudomonadati; phylum Pseudomonadota; class Gammaproteobacteria; order Vibrionales; family Vibrionaceae; genus Vibrio; species Vibrio navarrensis. The sequence continues at coordinate 635,083 of NZ_CP065217.1, forward strand.
ACTTCTGGCCCGAGCCAGTGTATCAATGGACATTGCTTGAGGCGCCCGTCGCTCATCAAACCTTGCCGCTCAAAGTCGGTGAGCGGATTGTAGGGCAGTTGTATCAAAAAGAGCAGGTACCGACTGCCCAACTCCCTGAGCCGTGGCAAACCTTGGCGGCGGGAGAGGATCAGCTCACACGTTTAAACATCAAAGTGGCCAATCGTGAACGCTACCCGTCGGAGTTTCTCTCGCTACTGCAAGTGCAACTGAGTGACGCGCAGACTCCGAGTGATATTGCGGTGATAGAACGTAGCCGAGGCGGGTATTTTTTTGGCCGCATCCTCGCGTTTGTTGATGAAGGTGTGCAAACCACTCAAGGAGTGTTGCCGCTGCTGGATGAGAAGATCGGCTACGCGCAGCGACTGCGTGAAGAGATCACCCTGATCGTTGAGCACAACATCAAACCGCTCAGTTGGCGCTTAGAGCAATTACGCCTTGAAAAGCGTAAACGTGAATTGAACAAAACGGTGACGCCAGATTACTTGTCGAATTACCTCACGCAGAAAGCGCAGTTTGAGTTGCAGCTCTCCAATTATGATCAGCAGTTGGATAGCCTGCGTTTGCAATTGACGGGCTATTCTTTGATCGTTGAGGATATGACAGGCGAACGAGTGCCGATCGCACTGAGTGATATTCTTGACTACTGGTTGCCAAACCAAATGAATTTTGCGCAGAAAATGGGGCATTGGGCGCAGCAACTTTGGAAGTTCTTGTCTGATGATCCCCGTGAGTCTAATTCTGAAGGCGGAGTCTTTCCTGCGATTTTTGGTACGGTTTTTCTGGTTTTGATCATGTCAATCATTGTGATGCCGCTTGGTGTGATTGCCGCCATTTATCTGCATGAGTACGCGAAAAACAATGCCTTTACTCGCATTATTCGCATCGCAGTGATTAACTTAGCGGGTGTGCCGTCGATCGTTTATGGGGTGTTTGGTCTGGGCTTTTTTGTCTACACCATTGGCGGCTCTATCGACGAATTGTTCTACGCTGAACGTTTGCCAGCGCCAACGTTTGGTACACCGGGGTTGCTTTGGTCGGCGCTCACTTTGGCTGTACTGACTCTGCCCGTGGTGATTGTGACCAGCGAAGAGGGCCTGACGCGCATTCCTAACTCGGTGCGACACGGCTCTTTGGCGCTTGGCGCAACGCAATATGAAACCTTGTGGCGAGTGGTTATACCGATGGCGACCCCCGCGATCATCACGGGTTTGATTCTGGCCATTGCTCGGGCAGCAGGGGAAGTGGCGCCGTTGATGCTGGTGGGTGTGGTGAAGCTGGCGTCGAGTTTACCTGTGGATGGTCAGTTTCCGTATGTCCATCTCGATCGCAAGTTCATGCATCTGGGTTTCCACATCTACGATGTTGGTTTTCAGACCTCCAATATCGAAGCGGCAAGGCCATTGGTATACGCTACCTCTTTTCTGCTGGTCACAGTGATCGTCGGGCTTAATTTAACCGCCATTAGCATCCGTAATAACTTACGAGAAAAATATCGTACTTTGGGGCAAGACTGAGATGTTTTCAATTAACGAGACCTTGGGGTATCAAGCTCCATTGGACGTAAGCCGCTTGAGCGATGAGCAAACTGCTATCTGCATTGAGGATTTAAACCTCTATTATGGACAAACTCAGGCGCTGCATGGCATATCGATGCGCATTCCCAAAGGACGGGTGACGGCTTTTATCGGCCCGTCAGGTTGTGGAAAATCGACCCTGTTGCGCTGCATTAACCGTATGAATGATTTGGTCGAAGGGTGCCGTGTGACCGGGCAAGTCAAACTGCACGGCAAGAATGTTTACGATATGGGCGTTGATGTGGCCACGCTACGTCGCCGAGTGGGCATGGTGTTTCAAAGGCCTAACCCATTTCCTAAATCGATTTATGAAAACGTCGTGTATGGTTTGCGTTTACAAGGGATAAAAAATAGCCGAGCGCTAGACGACGCTGCAGAGCGAGCTTTGCGCTCGGCGGCGTTGTGGGATGAAGTGAAAGATCGTCTGCACGAAAACGCATTCGGTTTATCGGGGGGGCAACAGCAACGATTGGTGATTGCGCGTGCCATCGCCATTGAGCCAGAAGTGCTATTGTTAGATGAACCCACCTCCGCTTTGGATCCGATCTCTACTCTAACCATTGAGGAGCTTATCAATGAGCTTAAGACTCAATATACTGTGGTAATTGTCACCCATAACATGCAGCAAGCGGCGCGCGTGAGCGATTACACCGCTTTCATTCATATGGGAAAACTGATTGAATATTCGGATGCCGATACTATCTTTACCTCTCCGGTGAAAAAGCAAACCGAGGATTACATTACCGGCCGTTACGGTTAATCGTAACAATGCGCGGATCACCACCACAATCGAAAAAGGAACGCTATGCATTTTGGTCGTCATATCTCTGGTCAGTTTAATGTCGAGTTAGAGTCGATTCGTACTCATGTGTTGACCATGGGAGGATTGGTGGAACAGCAACTCTCGTTTGCGATGCAGGCATTACATAATGACGATGTGGAACTGGCGAAGCGGGTGGTGCGTGACGACCATAAAGTCAATGCGATGGAAGTATCGATAGACGACGCTTGTACGCGCATTATTGCCAAGCGGCAGCCTACGGCAAAAGATCTGCGTTTGATCATGGCGATCATCAAAACGATTACCGATTTAGAGCGCATCGGTGATGTGGCAACCAAAATGGCCTACGTGGCAATTGAGAGCCCGTCGTCTAAAGAGAGTCAGTTTCATGTGTCGTTGGAGCCACTCGCTCGTCAGGCGATTGGCATGTTGCATCAAGTACTCGATGCCTTTGCGCGCATGGATGTCGATGCGGCGGCAAAAGTACATAAAATGGATGATAAGCTGGATGCGGAATACGAAGCGGTGATCCGCCAGTTGATGACCTACATGATGGAAAATCCGAAAAACATCCCCAATATATTGCAAGTGATGTGGTCGGCGCGCGCGATAGAGCGAGTGGGTGATCGTTGCCAGAATATCTGCGAATACATCATTTACTTTGTGAAAGGCAAAGATGTGCGTCATTTGGGCGATCAGGGCATCAACGACGCCCTGAAATAGCCGGTTTTAATATTTCTGCGGCACCAAGGTCTGCTCTTCAACGGGGGAACGGACGTAGCCTTCTTTGTTGATTTCTGGCAGTTCAATCGGTGGATGTTGCAGCTCCTGATAATCCACTTGGCTGAGCAGATGGTGAATGCAGTTGAGTCTTGCTTTGCGTTTATCGTCCGACGGTACCACCCACCAAGGGCTATGTTTGGTGTCGGTATAGGCAAACATCTTGTCTTTGGCTTGTGAGTATTCGGCCCAGCGATTGCGCGATTCCAGATCCATCGGGCTAAATTTCCAGCGTTTGATAGGGGTATTTATTCGCTCCAGAAAGCGCTTCTCTTGCTCTTCATCGGAAACCGAAAACCAATATTTGAGCAAAATGATCCCTGACCGTTGCAGCATGCGTTCAAACTCAGGGCAGGCTCGTAGAAACTCTTCATATTCATCTTGAGAGCAGAAGCCCATCACTTTTTCGACCCCGGCACGGTTGTACCAACTGCGGTCAAACAGCACGATTTCACCAGCGGACGGCAGATGAGCGACGTAACGCTGAAAATACCACTGGGTTTTCTCTTTTTCCGTTGGAGCAGGCAAAGCCGATACTCGACAGACGCGGGGATTGAGCTTTTCCGTAATGCGTTTGATAACGCCACCTTTGCCCGCTGCGTCGCGGCCTTCGAAGATCACCACGACTTTCAAGCCTTTGTATTTGACCCACTCTTGCAGTTTAACCAGTTCAATCTGTAACTGCTCTAGTTCACGCTCGTAGAGCTTGCGCTTCAATTTGCCCATCGAAAGTCCCTCCTTGGATAGTGGCAAGTGGTCATCTTAACATTGAGCCTTAGCAAAAAAAGAGCGGATTCAGTTATTTGAGAACTGAAACTGTCTTGGCAATCGCCTCAATGTCGGTCAGTGGGATCATAAAATCATCAATATTGGCTGCGCCCATTTTGCTTTGCTCGGCGATGAAGTGCATTTTGCTCGGGCGTACGCCTTTACCAGAGAGATGCACTTCCGTGACGTGGCTTTTTGCTACTAACTCTTTGACATTACTGGCGTTCACCCCAGCGCCCGCCATGATGGCAATACGCCCTGCGGCTTGCTCAACCAACGAAGCCAGTAGCGCTGCGCCTTGTGGTGCTGAAGGCGCAAGGCCAGAGGTGAGAATGCGCTCGCAGCCAAGTGCGATAATGTCTTCCAGCGCTTGTTTGGGCTCGCTGCATTGGTCAAACGCTCGATGAAAGGTGACGCCGAGGCCTAAAGCCGTGGCGTGCTGACACAAACGTTGAGTGCGTTGGTAATCAATTGAGCCGTCTGGGTTGAGCAGACCCAGCACAACGCCTTGCAGCCCAGCCCGTTGTGCCGCCTCGATATCCCACATCATGATCTCCACTTCCTCTTCAGTATAGAAAAAATCCCCTTGGCGTGGGCGAATCATGGCGTAGACCGGAATCGGCGAGTGTGCCGCAGCTTGGCGCATAAAACCAAAACTTGGGGTGAGGCCACCTAGTGCAAGCGATGAACAGAGCTCTATCCGCGTTGCGCCACCTGCAATCGCTTGGTGCAGGGATTCAATGTTGTCGATACATACTTCAATGTGGTAATTCACCATGGGATGCTCTTGTGCCGGTAACAGGAAAAATGAGCTTTATGATAACAGCTGAGCGTGGTGTGACGTGGAGAGAATAGGGGTAAAAATGCGCGCGAAGCTTACCCTTTTTGGCTTGTAAACCGATAAACAAAAACCCGATGACTGGCATCGGGCTTGAATAGGACTTTACTTTTAACTGATTGGCGTTGGCGATTTATCGCACTGTAATGTTTTATTTCTCTATGAGAATCATCCAACCATTCACCCGTTGAGCGCGGGCGTTAAAAGGTCAATTATTTCTTAGCTAGGTCAGATGCGTGTTCCGCTAGGAAGCTTGCAACGCCTTTTGGTGAAGCGTCCATACCTGCTTTACCTTCTTCCCACTGAGCAGGACATACTTCGCCGTGCTTTTGGTGGAAGTTCAGTGCGTCAACCATGCGTAGCATTTCGTCGATGTTACGGCCTAGAGGTAGGTCGTTAACTACTTGGTGACGTACTAGACCGTCTTCATCGATAAGGAAAGAACCACGGAAAGCAACGCCTGCTTCTGGGTGCTCTACGTCGTACGCTTTACAGATTTCGTGTTTAACGTCTGCAACCAGTGGGTATTTAACTTGACCGATACCGCCGTTCTCAACAGCAGTGTTACGCCATGCGTTGTGAGAGAACTGAGAGTCGATAGATACACCGATAACTTCAACGCCTTTCGCTTTGAAATCTTCGTAACGGTTGTCGAACGCGATCAACTCTGATGGGCAAACGAAAGTGAAATCTAGTGGGTAGAAGAAAACAACTGCCTTCTTACCTTTAGTGAATTCAGCAAAGTTGAAGCTATCAACGATTTCACCGTTACCTAGAACAGCTGCAGCAGTAAAATCTGGGGCTTGACGACCTACTAGTACCATTTTTTGCTCCTAAAAATATAGTTAGTTCCTGACCAAGAGAGCTCTCTTCGGTCTGGTCCGTGTTTTTGCGAGACAAACTATAGTACAGATTGTAGTATTGAAAAAAGCGAAATAAATAGATTAGGTTCATCGAAAAAAGCGATAGACCGATTTCCTCCGAGCCAATCAAACAAACGACGGTAAATAATAATAATTCTATGAATAAGTGGCCCAGTCTTAAGCAGTTACACTATCTCATCACCTTGTACGAAACTCGCCATTTTAGCGATGCGGCTGAGCGGTGTTTTGTCAGTCAATCGACTTTAAGTAAAGGGATACAAAATCTCGAAGAGCTGATTGGTTGTCCGTTGTACGAGAAAAAAGACAAAAAGAGCCCGCTGGTGTTTACTCAGGCCGGTGAGCTGGTGGTGCTGCACGGGCGTGAGTTATTAGCCAAAGGGCAGGATTTGGTGGAGCTTGGCAACTTGTGTCAAGGAGACGGCATGCAAGGGCAACTCAAAGTGGGTTGCATCCCGACCATCGCCCCTTTCTTGCTCGGCGACCTTGTTCAAGATGTGAACCAACGTTTTCCGCAGCTCAACCTGCTTTTGCGTGAAGATACCACGACCAATCTGTTAACGGCCTTACGTCACGGTGAGTTGGACGTGTTGATCTTAGCGCTGCCAGTCGACATTGAGGGGATGGAGAACCGAGTGGTTGGCCAAGATCCGTTTAAGATGGTGATCAGCCGTCATCAAGCAGACAAAATCAAAGTGCCTATTAGTTATTGTGATTTGCCGGATGAGTCGGTGTTTCTTTTGGAGCGCGAGCACTGCCTGACCGAGCATGCGGTCTCCGCTTGCAAACTCACGGATAAAGAGAAAATTAATCCCTTCAGTGCCACCAGCTTGCATACATTAGTGCAGATGGTGGCAAATGGGTTGGGCACGACTTTCATTCCTCAAATGGCGATCGATCATGGCCTGCTCGACAACCAAAATTTAGTCGTGGTGGAGCCACCCGGCCAACTCGCTTATCGTGATATTGGTCTGGTTTGGCGTCCCGGTTCGGCACGGACGCAAATTTTCCATCAATTGGCGGATGTGGTTTCAGAGCTACTGTAGCAAATAGTATTAGCTCTATTTTTCGTTATTGTTATCAAAGGCACGCTATAAAAAGCGTGCCTTTTAGCATTTTATGCTGTTGGTGCAGTTTGACTTGTAAAATTTTACAGCAATGCTTTGGTGAAGCTTTCATAAAATTGTAAAACTTCACAATGTTAATTTTACACATTCGCGCTCATGCTCTGTTTAAAATATCTCCAGCTTATGATTCACAGCGCAAGTAAATAAAGGCCTTTTATCCCCATGTATCGATTCATACACCTGTTTAAAACCCGATTTACTAGCCCAAATTAATGTAATTAAATTACGTAATAAATTACATTTTAAATGGAAAAATCAAGCACTTGTTTCAAACGGAATAAAACTTCGAATTTAACGTTTTGTTTACTTTTGAACTTTTACTCTAACGCATGTTGGTGTAAGTTAATTAAAGGCTTGTAAGACTTATGTCTAGATTGATATTGCAAAGCATCTCAGAGATGTTAAAGACATAAAGCCGAAACGTTAGGTGAAGAAACCATGAAAAGCGAGGATGTATTTTGTGGTTTTAAAGTTACAAATGTTGCTTTGCCTTTCACAAGCAAACTAATTTAAGGAAGAAGAAACATGCTTGCTCAAACTCCCGAGAAACAAAACGCACCCACTGAACAGCAACAGACCCAAGGCATGCTTGAGGTGACTGGCAAGCTATCGCCAGAGCATCAAGCAATTTTCCCTGTTGAGGCCCAAACCTTTTTATCTCAGTTGTGTGCTAGGTTTGCCTCTCAAGTCGATGAACTGCTTACTGCCCGTGAAGAGAGACAGGAGCGTATCGACCAAGGCGAACTGCCCGATTTTCTGCCGCAAACGCAGGATATCCGTGAAGGGAGTTGGAAGATCCTTGGTATACCTCACGATCTGCAAGATCGTCGAGTGGAGATTACTGGTCCCACCGATCGCAAAATGGTGATCAATGCCCTCAATGCCAACGTCAAAGTGTTCATGGCGGATTTCGAAGATTCCATGTCGCCAGCTTGGGAGAAAGTGTTAGATGGTCAAATCAACTTGCGCGATGCGGTCAACGGCACCATCTCGTATACCAATTCAGACAATGGCAAGCACTACCAACTGGTGGAAAATCCAGCGGTGCTCATCTGCCGTGTGCGCGGCCTGCATCTGAGAGAAAAACATGTCACGTGGCAGGGAGAGATCATTCACGGAGCATTGTTTGATTTCGCGCTCTACTTTTATAACAACTACAAAGCGTTACTAAAAAAAGGCAGCGGTCCTTATTTCTACCTGCCTAAACTGCAGTCTCACCATGAAGCGAAGTGGTGGAGTGAGGTATTCCATTTCACCGAAGATTATTTCGGTCTAGACACAGGTACGATTAAAGCGACAGTGCTGATCGAAACGCTTCCAGCAGTGTTTGAAATGGATGAAATTCTCTTTTCTCTCAAAGAGCACATCGTCGGTCTGAACTGTGGCCGCTGGGACTATATTTTCAGCTACATCAAGACCTTGAAAAAACATCCAGATCGCGTTCTGCCAGATCGCCAAGTCGTAACGATGGATAAGCCTTTCCTCAACGCTTACTCGCGTTTGCTTATCCGTACTTGCCACAAACGTGGTGCCTTTGCGATGGGAGGAATGGCGGCGTTTATTCCCGCTAAAGATCCAGTAGAAAACCAGCGCGTTTTAGACAAAATCCTTAACGATAAAATGCTGGAAGCCAACAATGGCCACGACGGCACTTGGGTTGCTCACCCAGGTTTGGCGGACACCGCAATGGCCGTGTTTAATCAAGTGTTTGGCGAGCGTAGCAACCAACTGGATGTTAGCCGCGAGCAAGATGCGCCGATCAGCGCTGAGGAACTGCTTGCACCATGCGGCGGAGAGAGAACAGAGCATGGCATGCGTCACAACATTCGAGTCGCGCTGCAATACATCGAAGCGTGGATCTCCGGTAACGGCTGTGTACCGATTTACGGCTTGATGGAGGATGCTGCGACGGCTGAGATCTCGCGCGCCTCAATTTGGCAATGGATTCAACATCAGAAAACCTTAGATAACGGTTTAACGGTCACTAAAGCGCTGTTTGAACAATACCTCAAAGAAGAAATTGAGGTCGTGAAACAGGAAATAGGTGACGTGCGTTATCAAGCCGGACGCTTTGTTGAAGCCGCCGAGCTAATGGCAAGGTTAACCACCAGCGATGAACTGAGTAATTTCTTAACGGTTCCAGGTTACGACTATCTGGACTGAGTGAAAAACTGATAACTGAACACCGACAACTTACTACCAATAACGTGAACAACTTGAAGGCAGATAAGGAAGTACTGCCGGAGAAATGGAAACTCAAAAGCGCCGTGAAGCGCCAATAATAAAGAGGGATAGACCAATGACATTAACTCGCCGCCAACAAATCGAAGCTCTAGAAAAAGACTGGGCAACCAATCCTCGCTGGAAGCACGTCAAGCGTCCATACACCGCTGAAGAAGTGGTGGATCTGCGTGGTTCTATTGTTCCTGCCAACACGCTGGCCCAACGTGGCGCAGATAAGTTGTGGTCGCTGGTCAACGGGAGCGCCAAAAAAGGTTATGTAAACTGTTTGGGTGCACTGACGGGTGGTCAGGCGGTTCAACAAGCGAAAGCGGGCATTGAAGCCATCTATCTGTCTGGTTGGCAGGTTGCTGCGGACAACAACACCGCATCTACCATGTACCCAGATCAGTCACTCTATCCAGTTGATTCGGTACCTTCAGTGGTGAAGCGCATCAACAACTCGTTCCGTCGTGCAGACCAAATTCAGTGGGCGAATGGTAAATCGCCAGAAGAGGGTGGCATTGACTACTTCCTGCCGATTGTGGCTGACGCTGAAGCGGGCTTTGGTGGCGTATTGAACGCCTACGAGCTGATGAAATCGATGATTGAAGCAGGCGCGGCAGGCGTGCATTTTGAAGATCAGCTTGCATCGGTGAAAAAATGTGGCCACATGGGCGGTAAAGTATTAGTACCAACGCAAGAAGCGGTGCAAAAACTGGTGGCAGCTCGATTGGCTGCTGACGTTGCGGGCACAACGACGCTGGTTATTGCTCGTACCGACGCCAACGCTGCAGACTTGCTTACCTCAGATTGCGACCCTTATGATGCCGACTTCATCGTTGGTGAGCGTACTCAAGAAGGTTTCTACCGCGTACGTGCCGGCATTGAACAGGCGATTTCTCGTGGTCTTGCTTACGCGCCTTACGCTGACCTTATCTGGTGTGAAACAGCCACACCATGTCTAGAAGAAGCGCGTAAGTTTGCAGAGGCTATTCATGCGCAATACCCAGACCAACTGCTGGCGTACAACTGCTCGCCATCATTTAACTGGGAGAAGAACTTGGATGCCGAAACCATCGCCAAGTTCCAGCAAGAGCTGTCGGATATGGGCTACAAATACCAGTTCATCACCTTGGCGGGCATTCACAATATGTGGTTCAACATGTTTGAACTGGCGCACGCTTACGCGCAAGGCGAAGGGATGCGTCACTATGTTGAGAAAGTGCAGCGTCCTGAGTTCCAAGCTGCGGAGAAAGGTTACACCTTCGTTGCGCACCAGCAAGAAGTGGGTACTGGCTACTTTGACCGTATGACCAACACCATTCAGGGCGGCAACTCATCCGTCACGGCGCTCACGGGCTCAACAGAAGAAGATCAGTTCCATTAATATCAGTGCAAAATGCTTAAGAGCGGCTTCGGCCGCTCTTTTGTGTTCCAATGCTAGCTATACATCCGGCGGTGATCTTGGTCTCTAGAGATCGTCTTCCATTTCCAGCTCGTCGGGTTCCACTTCTTCTTGCAGTTCCAGTAAGTTAATCGCGATGGTGACAAAATCCGAGTCGGTGATAATGCCCACCAACTGACCTCTATCGACCACAGGTAAACAGCCGACTTTGTGCTTTTGCATGTACAGGGCGCTCTCTTTAAGCCCGGCTTTTGGCTCGGCGGTCATAATGCTGCTGTGCATCATTTCATAAAGCGGCGTATCGTCGGTGTAGGATTGATCGGCTGGCGCGTTGTGTAAGCTGGATTCTTGCGCCGCGAGAATATCGCGTTGGGTTACGATTCCCAGCAAGCGTTTGTTCGCGTCAACAATCGGGATGTGTCTGATGTCGAGTGCGGCCATCATATTGCGCGCATCTGCTAAGGTATGCGAACGCAACAAGGTATGAGGGTTGCGAGTCATCATATCTTCTACTTTGATCATGGTGTCCTCCAGTCGTTCCGTTCTTCCTTTTTACTATAGACACAAATGGCATAAATATCTGGGAGCCAACGCGTTTTCCCACAACAAATTTGCTGCGAGTCAGTTGGCATTTTGTGCGCAATCCGAGCACTAGCAACGGCGCAAGAGAGGATATTCCTCGCACATTTTTCGGCCGGGGATTTCCCTGTCGAAGAGTCTGGCTGAATATGAGCGCAGTTGAGCTATCAGTGGTCTTTATCATGTGGAAAAAAACGCTTCTTTTAGCGGGCGCTTGGGCGATCTGTGCCAGCACCCACGCCATCATTCTCGGAGAAAATGATCCGGACGCCAGTTTTCGAGTGACGATTCGCTCAAGCAACATGGCCGAATTTCCGGTTTGCGGTGGCACTATGGTGTCAGAGCGCTGGGTATTGACGGCGGCGCATTGTGTGGTCATGGGCGAAGGCACCGATCTCGCCAGCTATTTTGTCACCAAACCTCATCAAATCTCGGTCACGGCACGCACGCCGGATCTCAATCTGTCGCAGATAGAGAACTACTTTAATGTCTCTCACGTCGTGGTTCATCCAAGCTATACACGCTTGAGCGAATACAAAAAGGGCAGCGACGGTCTGATGACCTTGGTGAGCACCAGCCTGGATAGTGATGTCGCGTTGCTGTATCTCGAACGGCCCGTGACGGGGGTAGCGTTATCTTCATTGCCGACGATGGAAGAGATGCGCCAAATTGAAACTCGACTCAATAGCCAGTGGGATGATGAATTTGCCACCAACCTGCGACCCAAAAATGTCACCGCATCGGGGTGGGGAGCAACCGTTGCCAACGCATCCACCCCTTCGCCTACACTACAGAAAACGCAGTTAACCTACTTGCCAATCACGAACTGCTATCAGCGCTTAGAACTGGGTAACGACTTACCGGGAATCATTGAAGCGCCAACCAATGTGAGCAAAATCTGCACCATGGCCAATGAAGTGTTGCCTTGGAACCCTGATGAGAGAACGCAATACGGCAACAACGTCTGTAAAGGCGACAGTGGCGGCCCTTTGCTGGATGATGTCACTGGCAAACAGATTGGTATCGTCAGCGGAATTCCACTACTGACACCAACCTGCGCGGCGGTGACCCTGCCAAGCTTTTATACCAAAGTCAGTACCTACTACGATTGGATAGTGAGCTACGTCAATGCCGCGAATCCGCCCACTTCACCGATTTTGCCGCCCGATTTTATCCGCAACTATGCCGCTGACAATGGCAGTGATGCGGGCGCTGACAACGGGGGAGGAGATGATAATGCGTCGGGAGATTGTCACGGAGGCATCTCCACCAACAGCTGTCAATTTACCGGTAAAGCCCAAGGTGGTGGAAGCGTCCACTATCTGTGGGTGTTGAGTCTCTTTGCCGTGCGGATCTTCAGAACAAAACGCTAACTTTTCATCCACTCAGCGAGCCTATTTTGCTCGCTGAGTACTTGTTTACGCCTCGGCTTAAGTTTGGCGAGGCTTGTTACACTCTCGCCGAGAACTTTGCTTGCTATTGAACCTTGTCGCTCTATACTACCCCACTGCGAAAAATTCACTCGCATTATAATGACGTTAAACCCCAGAAGAATTTACCAAGAGCAGTAGCATGCAAGTTTCAGATTTTCACTTCGACTTACCTGACGAACTGATCGCCCGTTATCCTCAACCAGATCGCACGGCCAGTCGTTTACTTCAGCTAAATGGCAACAGTGGCGAGGTAAAAGATGGCACCTTTAAAGACGTGTTGGACTTAGTTCAGCCGGGGGATTTAGTGGTGTTTAACAATACCCGCGTGATCCCGGCGCGGATGTTTGGCCGTAAAGCCTCGGGCGGTAAACTGGAAGTGCTGGTGGAGCGGATGCTTGATGACAAACGTCTGCTGGCGCATGTTCGCTGTTCTAAATCGCCTAAACCGGGCAGCTCCGTCATTCTGGGTGAAAACGACCAGTACAGTGCGGAGATGATCGCGCGTCATGGTGCCTTGTTTGAACTCAAGCTTAACGGCGATAAAACGCTATTAGAGGTGTTGGAAGAGATTGGCCACATGCCCCTTCCTCCCTATATCGACCGCCCAGACGAAGAGGCGGATAAAGAACGCTATCAAACCGTTTATAACCAGAAACCCGGTGCCGTTGCCGCGCCAACGGCTGGATTGCACTTTGACGCGCAATTGCTGGAACAAATGCAAGCCAAAGGTGTCGAACTGGCTTACGTGACTTTGCATGTTGGGGCGGGCACTTTCCAGCCAGTGAAGGTGGACAATATTCACGACCATCACATGCACGCAGAGTATGCGGAAGTGCCGCAAGAGGTGGTGGATGCCATTGCGGCGACCAAAGCACGTGGTGGGCGCATTATCGCGGTAGGCACCACGTCGGTACGTTCTTTGGAAAGTGCCGCGCAAGATGCGCTGAAAAAAGGCGCTGAGCTCGCGCCATTTTTTGCCGATACCGAGATCTTCATCTACCCGGGTTATCAATACCAGTTGGTCGATTGTTTGATCACCAATTTCCACTTGCCAGAGTCGACGCTCATCATGTTAGTGAGCGCGTTCGCGGGTTATGAACATACCATGCGCGCTTATCAGCATGCGGTGGACAACCAATATCGCTTCTTCTCTTATGGTGATGCGATGTTTATTGAAAAGAAGACTTGCTAAGCGCGGCAGAATCGCCGCGTGAACCAATTACGAGTGCTAGCAGAAAGCTAGAGGGGTTACCGCCACGGTAACCGCTTCGCAAGGAGACAGCGACCGCTCTCGTGGGACGTACATCGTCCGTGACTAAACCGTCAGACTGTTTCTCTGACGTTGGAGGCTTCGTGAAATTAAAGTTCGATCTTAAAAAGAAAAATGGCAATGCCCGTCGTGGTCAACTGACCTTTGAACGCGGTACCGTGCAAACGCCAGCGTTCATGCCAGTGGGGACTTACGGTACGGTAAAAGGGATGACACCAGAAGAAGTGAAAGCCACAGGCGCTGAAATTCTCCTCGGCAATACCTTTCACTTGTGGCTGCGTCCGGGTCAAGAAGTAATGAAAATGCACGGTGACTTGCACGATTTCATGAACTGGCAAGGCCCGATTCTGACCGACTCAGGCGGTTTCCAAGTGTTCAGCTTGGGCGACATTCGTAAAATCACCGAAGAGGGCGTGCATTTCCGTAACCCGGTTAACGGCGACAAGATTTTCATGGATGCAGAAAAATCGATGGAGATCCAAAAAGATCTCGGCTCTGACATCGTGATGATTTTCGACGAATGTACCCCGTATCCAGCAACGCATGCGGAAGCGAAAAAGTCGATGGAAATGTCACTGCGCTGGGCTCAGCGCTCGCGTGATCACTTCGATAAGCTCGAAAACCCCAATAACCTGTTTGGCATCGTGCAAGGTGGTGTTTACGAAGACCTGCGTGATGTTTCGGTCAAAGGGCTGACGGAAATCGGCTTTGATGGCTACGCGGTCGGTGGTCTTGCAGTGGGTGAACCCAAAGAGGATATGCATCGCGTGCTTGAGCATACGTGCCCGCAGCTACCGGAAGACAAACCTCGCTACTTGATGGGCGTGGGTAAACCGGAAGACTTGGTGGAAGGCGTTCGCCGCGGGATCGACATGTTTGACTGCGTGATGCCAACGCGAAATGCGCGTAACGGACACCTGTTTGTCACTGGCGGTGTGATCAAGATCCGTAATGCGACACATAAAACCGATACAAGCGCTCTCGATCCACATTGTGACTGTTACACTTGTAAAAATTACTCAAAGTCGTATCTGCACCATTTGGACCGTTGCAACGAAATCCTCGGCGCTCGCTTGAACACTATCCACAATCTACGTTACTACCAACGTTTGATGGAAAGCATTCGTAAGGCGATTGATGAAGATCGCTTCGAGCAGTTTGTGGAAGAGTTCTACGCAAGGCGCAATCGCGAAGTGCCGCCACTTGGTCAACAGGCTTAATTTTGTAAAAGTAAAAAAATGTTGCGCCATCTTGTTTTTATGAGCGACTTCGCTTGAAAATGAGGTGGCGTTACCCAATTTGTTGGATTATCAATAAAAATTAATGAGGATGTTTTAATGTTTATCTCTCAAGCTCACGCTGCGGCAGAAGGTGCACCACAAGGTGGTGGTTTCGAAATGCTGATCATGCTTGGCATGTTTGCCGTTATCTTTTACTTCATGATTTACCGCCCTCAAGCGAAACGTGTTAAAGAGCACAAAAGCTTAATGGCGGCGATGGGTAAGGGAGACGAAGTACTTACAAGTGGTGGTCTGGTGGGTAAAATCACTAAGATCGCAGAAGACAACGATTACATTTCAATTGAGTTGAACACCAACAACGAAGTTGTGATCAAAAAGGACTTCGTTACCGCTGTGCTACCAAAAGGTACGCTTAAATCTTTATAAAACAGCTAGAGGATCCTCGCTGTGCTAAACCGTTACCCATTATGGAAGTATTTGATGGTGATGTTAACCATCGCTATCGCTGCCTTGTATGCACTTCCAAATATCTACGGTGAAGATCCGGCAATTCAAGTTACAGGGGCGCGTGGCGCCTCTGTAGATATGTCAACGCTGGATGCTGTCACCAACGCTCTTACCAAAGAGAACCTTACCCACAAATCGATTGCCCTAGAAAATGGCTCGATTCTTGTCCGTTTCAACGATACCGACACCCAATTGAGTGCTCGCGATGTTGTCAGTGAAGCGCTTGGCAAAGACAAGATTGTCGCGCTTAACTTGGCGCCTTCAACGCCAGATTGGCTGGAATCCATCGGTGCTGCGCCGATGAAGCTTGGCCTTGACCTGCGTGGTGGTGTGCATTTCCTGATGGAAGTGGACATGGACGCCGCGATGGAGAAGCTGGTCGGCCAGCAAGAAGAAGCATTTCGCAGTGAGCTACGCGATGCCAAAATCCGTTACCGTTCTATTCGTCCGACGGGTAAACAAGCGGTTGAAGTGTTGCTGCGTGATGCAGAGCAAGTAGCCGAAGCGAAACAGCTGTTAGTCAAAAACCATCCCGACATGACGTTTGTTGAGTCAGTGGCAGATGGTCGCTATGAGTTGGTTGGTACCTTTACCGAAGCGCGTCTGCAAGAGATCCGCAACTACGCGGTTGAGCAGAACATTACCATCCTACGTAACCGTGTGAACGAGCTCGGTGTGGCAGAACCCTTGGTTCAACGCCAAGGCGCGAGTCGCATTGTGGTTGAACTGCCAGGGGTGCAAGACACTGCCCGTGCGAAAGAAATTTTAGGGGCAACGGCAACACTTGAGTTTCGTGAAGTGGATGACAAAGCTGACCTAGCTGCAGCGGCGAGTGGCCGTGCTCCAGCAGGCAGTGAAATCAAAACGGATCGTAATGGTCGTCCGGTCGTGCTGAAAAAACGGGTGATTCTCGGTGGTGCAAGTATTACCGATGCTAGCTCCAGTACCGATGAATACGGTCGTCCGCAGGTAAATATTTCGCTCGATAGCGAAGGGGGCAATAAAATGTCCGCCTTCTCGAAGAAGAACATCGGCAAGCTGATGGCGACGGTGTTTGCGGAATACAAAGATAGCGGCCGTCGCACGCCGGAAGGCAAAGTGATTCTCACTAAGCATGAAGAGGTGATCAACCAAGCGACCATTCAGTCGGCGTTGGGACGCAACTTCCGCATTACTGGGATCGATTCTGTCTCTGAAGCTCACAACTTGGCGTTGCTATTGCGTGCAGGTGCTTTGATTGCCCCTATCTCAATCGTTGAAGAACGTACCATCGGCCCATCTATGGGCCAGCAGAACATCGACATGGGTATCCAAGCGTGTATCTGGGGTATGGTGGCGGTTATGCTGTTTACCCTGCTTTACTACCGCAAGTTTGGCTTGATTGCCAACGTGGCGCTGATGGCGAACTTGGTACTGATTATCGGTGTCATGTCGATGATTCCGGGGGCGACCATGACCCTGCCAGGCATTGCTGGGATTGTCTTGACGGTTGGTATGGCGGTCGACGCCAACGTTCTGATCTTTGAGCGTATCCGTGAAGAGCTTCGTGAAGGGCGCAATCCGCAGCAAGCGATTCATCAAGGATACGCGAATGCGTTTAGCACCATCGCTGACGCCAACATCACCACACTGATCACGGCGATTATTTTGTTCGCGGTCGGAACCGGGGCGATCAAAGGCTTCGCGGTGACGTTATCTATCGGTATTTTGACGTCCATGTTTACGGCCATCATCGGTACGCGTTGCATTGTCAACCTACTGTATGGCGGCAAACGTATTAATAAACTGTCGATCTAAGGCTGGGAATTGTTATGTTTCAGATTCTAAAAGCAGACAAAGCGATCGACTTTATGCGTTGGTCGAAAGTCGCATTCGCGTTGTCGATTGTGATGATTGGGGCGTCGCTCTTTACCCTCTCTACTAAATGGTTGAACTGGGGATTGGATTTTACCGGCGGTACCTTGATTGAAGTAGGCTTTGAACAGCCTGCCAATCTAGAAGAGATCCGTAGTGCGCTGGAAAGCAAAGGCTTTGCTGATGCGACAGTACAAAACTTCGGTTCAGCGCGTGATGTGATGGTGCGTCTGCGTCCTCGTGAAGATGTTGCGGGTGAGACGCTGGGCAACCAGATCTTAAGTGCGATTAAAGAAGGTACAGGCAAAAACGTTGAGATGCGCCGTATCGAGTTCGTGGGCCCGAACGTGGGTGACGAACTCACCGAAGCGGGCGGTCTGGCGATTTTGGTCTCTTTGCTGTGTATTTTGCTCTATGTCTCGATGCGTTTTGAATGGCGTCTGGCAGCGGGTGCGGTACTGGCATTGGCGCACGACGTAATCATTACGTTGGGTGTTTTCTCCATGATGCAAATCGAAGTGGATCTTACCATTGTTGCCGCTTTGTTGACGGTAGTAGGTTACTCGCTGAACGATACTATTGTGGTATTTGACCGTATTCGTGAGAACTTCCGCAAGATGCGCAAAGGCGAGCCTGCTGATGTAATGGATAACTCGATCACGCAAACATTGAGCCGTACGCTGATTACATCTGGCACGACCTTATTTGTGGTGATTGCGCTGTTTGCACAGGGCGGGGCGATGATCCACGGTTTTGCTACCGCATTGCTACTGGGTATCACCGTTGGTACTTACTCTTCTATTTATGTGGCTTCGGCGCTGGCGCTGAAACTGGGTATTCAGAAAGAGCACCTGATGCCACCGCAAGTGGAAAAAGAAGGTGCAGAGTTCGAAGAACTGCCTTAACCGCTTTACAGCATAAAACGCAAAAGCCGCTGCAAACCACAGCGGCTTTTTTCTATTTTGCCTTTTTTCTATTTTGCGTAGGCCATTTATTTTATTTATGCATTGGCCGTAAATAAAAAAGCCCCAACCTTGCGGAAGGGGCTCATTCAAAAGCAATCAGCGTGACGGGCTATGGATTACTTAAGAATTGCGTCGTTACCATTCTCACGAATGTGTTTCAGCAATGATTTAACGCCGCGTGCACTTGAAGCAACGACGTTACCTGATTTCAGGTATTCTGTACCGCCGGCAAAGTCAGTGATGATCGCACCCGCTTCGCGTGCGATCAGCTCGCCCGCAGCGATGTCCCAAGGTTTGAGACCAAGCTCAAAGTAACCGTCAACACGACCAGCGGCAACGTAACAAAGATCCAGTGCAGCAGAGCCAGCACGGCGGAAGTCTGCGACTTCAACAAACATGGCAGACATGATTTTGAAGTAAGATTCAGAATGTTGCTTCTGTTTGAATGGGAAACCGGTTGCAATAACCGCACCTTGAAGATCTTTTGGCTGTTTTACACGGATACGTGCGTTGTTGAGCTGTGCACCTGAACCACGCTGAGCGGTGAACAATTCGTTTTGCATTGGGTCGTAAACACAAGCCACTTCAGTTTTGCCTTTGATGCGCACGGCGATAGAAACCGCGAAATGAGGAATGCCTTTGACAAAGTTGGTGGTGCCATCCAGTGGGTCAATGATCCATTGTACGTCTTTATCTCTACCATCAATCGTGCCGTTTTCTTCAGCGATGATGCAGTGCTCTGGGTAAGAGTTTTTAATAGTATCGATAATGATCGTTTCTGCTTCTTTGTCTACGTTGGTCACAAAGTCGTTTGTGCCTTTTAGCGTAGATTCAATTTTCTCAACGTTTTCTAGTGATTTAGCAATATGGTTGCCTGCTTTTCGCGCAGCGCGAATAGCAATGTTTAGCATTGGATGCATACGAATTTCCCAACGGATGTTAAAGAACAAATGAAAGCGGCGGCGAGTATACCAGAGAAAAATGAAATGTGAAGTGGCGATTTTTTAAGCGGCGCTCCTTACTTGATGTGATGAGCATCAAGAAAACGCAGCTCTACGCTCTTCGACCAAGTGATTAATTCCCTACATGCCGCCAACAATATAGGGCGATAGAGAAAAATATGCTAACATCCTGCGGTTTTAAATCAGGTACTAAAAACTCGCATGTTAGATCAGGTCAAAGTTGTTCTCGTCGGAACGTCCCACTCAGGTAATATCGGCTCTACCGCTCGCGCAATGAAAGTGATGGGCCTAAGCCAATTGGTTCTCGTACAACCGGAATGCGAAGTGGATGCTCAGGCGATTGCGCTGGCCTCTGGTGCCTCTGATGTGGCCTTGAATGCCCGTATTGTCTCTTCTTTAGAAGAGGCGGTGGGTGACTGCGCTTTAGTCGTGGGTTCTAGTGCTCGCTCGCGTACTTTGGAATGGCCGATGCTTGAGCCAAGAGAGTGCGGTGAGAAGATGATCCAAGAAAGCAAGCAAGGTGCGGTGGCGCTGGTTTTTGGTCGCGAGCGCACTGGCTTGACCAACGAAGAGCTGCAAAAGTGCCACTATCACGTCTGCATTCCAGCCAATCCAGAGTACAGCTCATTAAACCTTGCCATGGCGGTACAAACACTCAGCTATGAAGTGCGTATGGCGTACCTGAATGATCAGCAAAGTCAGTACGCACCCATTGCCGAAGTGGAATATCCTCGACACAAAGAGTTAGAACTTTTCTATCAACATCTCGAAAAGGTGATGTTGGCAAGTGAGTTCATCAGTCCCGATCAACCTAATCAAGTGATGAACAAAATGCGTCGTCTGTTCAGTCGTGCTCGCCCGGAGGCGCAAGAGCTCAACATTTTGCGCGGCGTGCTGACGGCGATTGAAAAATTGCACCTGGGCAAAAAATAACCCTTAAAAATTAAGGGATGAATACCTGAGTAAAATAGTCAAATAAATACTTGACCGTTTTACTCGGGTATGGAAAAATCTATCCATTGTAAAAGTGTGGATACGGTGTGTTATGAAACTGACCTCTAAGGGAAGATATGCGGTAACAGCAATGCTGGATGTGGCGCTGCATTCGCAAAAAAGTCCTGTTCCTCTGGCTGACATTTCTGAGCGTCAGGGGATTTCGCTCTCTTATCTTGAGCAGCTTTTTTCTAAATTGCGTAAAGCAGGCTTAGTTGCCAGTGTGCGTGGTCCTGGTGGTGGTTACCGCCTAGGCGCTGATGCTTTCTCCATTTCTATTGGTACGGTGATCGCGGCGGTTGATGAGTCGGTTGATGCGACCAAGTGTCAAGGCAAAGGTGACTGCCAAGGCGGCACGCGTTGCCTAACACACACACTATGGCGTGATTTAAGCTCGCGTATTAGTGACTTCTTGAACAACATCACTCTTGGTGAGTTGATGAGCGACAATGAAGTCCTCGAAATTTCTGACCGTCAGGAGATAACCCTAGCGGTAAATCATGGGTTGGCTAACAAAAATACAAGCACCGCGCCCATCGGTGTAAATTTCCGCTCTTAAGCGGTCAGCATGTTTACATTGGAGTGAAGAATGAAACTGCCTATTTATCTAGACTATTCGGCAACGTGCCCCGTTGATCCTCGCGTCGCTGAGAAAATGGTTCAGCACATGACGATGGACGGTATTTTTGGTAACCCGGCGTCACGTTCTCATCGTTACGGTTGGCAGGCGGAAGAAGCGGTCGACACCGCTCGTGAGCAAATTGCCGATCTGCTTAATGCAGACCCACGTGAAATTGTTTTCACTTCGGGTGCAACCGAGTCAGATAACCTGGCAATCAAAGGCGCGGCCCATTTCTATTCAAAGCAAGGCAAGCACATTATTACTTGCAAAACAGAGCACAAAGCGGTGCTCGACACGACTCGCCAACTAGAGCGTGAAGGTTTTGAAGTGACTTACCTTGAGCCTGAAGCGAACGGCATCATCGATCTGAACAAACTCGAAGCCGCGATGCGTGACGACACAGTTCTCGTCTCCATCATGCACGTCAACAATGAAATTGGCGTGATTCAAGACATCGCTGCGATTGGTGAATTGTGCCGTGCGCGCAAGATCATTTTCCACGTGGATGCTGCGCAATCTGCCGGTAAAGTGCCGATTGACGTTCAAGCGATGAAAGTGGACTTGATTTCACTCTCAGCACACAAGATTTATGGTCCGAAAGGTATCGGCGCACTCTACATACGCCGTAAACCACGTATTCGTCTTGAGTCACAAATGCATGGCGGCGGTCATGAGCGCGGTTTCCGCTCTGGCACTCTGGCTACTCACCAAATCGTTGGCATGGGTGAAGCGTTCCGTATCGCCAAAGAAGAGATGCAAAAAGATTACGACCATGCATTGGCATTGCGTAACCGTCTGCTTGATGGCGTTAAAGACATGGAAGCGGTCACGGTCAACGGCGATCTTGATCTGCGCGTCCCACATAACCTCAACGTCAGTTTCGCTTTCGTTGAAGGCGAGTCTCTACTGATGTCGCTAAAAGATCTCGCGGTTTCATCAGGCAGTGCGTGTACTTCAGCCAGCCTTGAGCCATCTTACGTGCTGCGTGCACTTGGCTTGAATGACGAACTGGCTCACAGCTCGATTCGTTTCTCCTTTGGTCGTTTTACCACCGAAGAAGAGATTGACTACGTTATTGAACAGATCCGTGTAGCCGTAAACAAGCTACGCGACATGTCTCCTCTATGGGATATGTACAAAGATGGGGTTGACTTGAACACGGTTGAGTGGGCGCACCACTAAGCACAAGTTAATCCAGAGCAATTTATAGAGGATTCGAGGGAAATATCATGGCATACAGCGAAAAAGTAATTGATCACTACGAGAACCCACGTAACGTTGGTTCGTTTGACAAAGACGACCCGTCTATCGGTAGTGGTATGGTTGGCGCACCCGCTTGTGGTGACGTAATGAAACTGCAGATCAAAGTGACGCCAGAAGGCATCATCGAAGACGCGAAGTTTAAAACCTACGGTTGTGGCAGTGCGATCGCATCCAGCTCACTGGTTACTGAGTGGGTGAAAGGCAAGAGCATTGAAGAAGCGGCGTCGATCAAAAACTCTGAGATAGCCGAAGAGTTAGAGTTGCCACCAGTGAAAGTGCACTGCTCTATTCTCGCCGAAGACGCGATTAAAGCCGCAGTTGCGGATTACAAGAAAAAACACCAACTTTAAGCCACTCTTTACAGCTATAATGGGAGCCTTTTCGCTCCCATTAGAATCGTCAACACATTAACTAAGGTGCAGTATGGCCGTTACACTAACAGAAAGCGCAGCAAGTCGAGTAAGAGCATTCCTTGATAACCGTGGTAAAGGGATTGGTTTGCGTCTGGGAGTGAAAACCACTGGCTGTTCAGGTATGGCGTATGTGCTGGAATTTGTTGATGAACTGAATGAAGAAGACGAAGTATTCGAACATTCAGGCGTGAAAGTGATTATCGACAAAAAGAGTTTGGTGTATCTCGACGGCACCCAGCTTGACTATGTCAAAGAAGGGTTGAACGAAGGTTTTGAGTTCAATAACCCGAATGTGAAAAGTGAATGTGGTTGTGGTGAAAGCTTCAACGTCTAACGACTGAAGTTCTGGGCCTGATGGCTCAGAACGTTTAATCAAGGGCCAGAACTCGATGAATCACTTTGAACTATTTGGGCTACCAACTCAGTATCAGCTGGATGGTAGCCTTCTTTCTTCTCAGTTCCGGGAATTGCAAAAGCGTTTCCATCCGGATAACTTTGCCACCGCTTCTGAGCGGGATCGCTTGCTGGCGGTGCAAAAAGCGGCACAAATCAACGACGCTTACCAAGTTTTGAAACATCCCATTTCTCGCGCGGAATATTTATTGGCGCAAAATGGGGTGGAAATTCGTGGTGAGCAACAAACTTTACAAGACCCGATGTTCCTCATGGAGCAGATGGAGCTGAGAGAAGAGCTCGAAGCGATCCCAAGCGCTTCAGACGCACAAGATGTATTGGCGGAATTTGATGCTCGAGTGAGCAAAATGTATAAGCAGCATCTGAGTGCGATAGAGCAAGAGCTTAACGATACTCTGTGGCAGCAAGCCGCAGATCGTGTTCGTAAGCTGAAATTTATTGCCAAATTAAAGAACGAAATCGAACTAGTGGAAGAGAAGCTCTTCGGCTAGTTGAAAAACAAGGATCCATCATGGCATTACTTCAAATCGCAGAACCGGGTCAGAGCTCGGCACCTCATGAGCACAAGCTCGCGGCTGGTATTGATCTCGGCACAACCAATTCACTGGTTGCTTCGGTACGAAGTGGTGAGGCCACCACATTAAAAGATGAGCAAGGGCGAAGCCTGTTGCCTTCGGTTGTGAATTACGCCGGTGAAACGCTTTTGGTCGGATATGAGGCAAAAGCCCAAGCGGAAATTCAACCAGAAGAGACGGTCATCTCCGTTAAACGTCTGCTTGGCCGCTCATTGCAAGACATTCAGGCGCGCTATCCTTCTTTGCCTTATCAGTTCAAGAGCAGTGAGAATGGTTTGCCAGTGCTGTGCACTCAGCAAGGCGATAAAAACCCGATTGAAGTGTCGGCAGACATTCTCAAAGTACTGGCAAAACGCGCGGAAGAGACACTCGGTGGCGAACTCGCTGGTGTGGTGATTACCGTTCCTGCTTATTTTGATGATGCGCAGCGTGCTGGCACGAAAGATGCCGCCAAGCTTGCTGGTTTACACGTGTTGCGTCTGCTCAATGAACCGACGGCGGCGGCGATTGCGTATGGGCTAGATTCTGGTCAGGAAGGCGTGATTGCCGTCTACGATTTGGGCGGCGGTACTTTTGATATCTCCATTTTACGTCTTTCGAAAGGGGTGTTTGAGGTATTGGCAACGGGGGGGGATTCCGCACTCGGCGGCGATGACTTTGACCATCTGCTAGCAGATTATCTCAAAGAGAAAGCAGGGCTGGTTTCCCCGCTCTCTGCTGAGCAAAATCGGGTTCTGCTCAATATTGCCACGGCAACCAAAATCGCTTTTTCTGAAAAAGAAAGTGTTGAGGTTGATGTCTTTGGCTGGAAGGGTGAGGTCACCCGTGAGCAGTTTGAAGATCTCATTCGTCCGTTAGTGAAAAAAACCTTGATGTCCTGTCGCCGCGCGCTGAAAGATGCTGATGTTGAAACGGACGAAGTGTTGCAAGTGGTGATGGTTGGCGGCTCAACTCGCACCTTATTGGTGCGTGAGATGGTCGGCGAATTTTTCGGACGTACACCACTGACTAACATTAATCCAGACGAAGTCGTGGCAATTGGTGCGGGTATTCAGGCTGACATTTTGGCTGGTAACAAGCCGGATTCAGAGATGCTATTGCTGGATGTGATCCCGCTCTCACTCGGCATTGAAACCATAGGTGGTTTGGTGGAGAAAATTATCCCGCGCAATACCACTATTCCTGTCGCGCGCGCTCAGGAGTTCACCACGTTTAAAGATGGTCAAACCGCAATGAGCGTGCACGTGGTGCAAGGTGAGCGCGAAATGGTCGGCGATTGCCGCTCGCTGGCTCGCTTCTCGCTTAAAGGCATTCCGCCTATGACGGCAGGGGCTGCACATATTCGCGTGACTTATCAAGTGGATGCCGACGGTCTTCTATCAGTAACCGCCATGGAAAAGAGCACTGGAGTTCAGTCTGAAATCCAAGTCAAGCCGTCTTATGGCCTGAGCGATAATGAAGTGGCCAACATGTTGCGTGACTCGATGACCTACGCCAAAGAAGACATGCAAGCGCGTGCGCTGGCTGAGCAACGAGTCGAAGCTGACCGCGTGATTGAAGGGCTGATTTCTGCGCTGCAAGCGGATGGCGATGCGCTGCTTAGCGAAGAAGAAAAACAGGCGCTAATGCAAGCGATTGAATCTTTGATTGCGCTGCGTAACGGCGATGATGCCACTGCGATCGAGCAGGGAATTAAAGATACCGATAAAGCGAGCCAAGATTTTGCATCGCGTCGCATGGATAAATCGATCCGTGCCGCTCTGGCTGGCCAGTCAATCGACACTATTTAAGAGATAAAAAGTATGCCTAAGATTATTGTACTGCCTCATGAAGATCTATGCCCTGAAGGCGCGGTGTTAGAAGCCCAAGCAGGTGAGACTGTGCTGGATGTGGCACTGAAAAACGGGATTGCGATTGAACACGCGTGTGAGAAATCTTGCGCCTGTACAACCTGTCACGTGATTATCCGTGAAGGCTTTGACTCTCTTGATGAAAGTGACGAATTAGAAGACGACATGCTCGATAAAGCTTGGGGGCTTGAGCCGGAATCTCGCCTTGGCTGCCAAGCGAAGATCGCTGATGAAGATCTGGTGGTTGAGATCCCGAAATATACGCTTAACCACGCATCGGAAGATCACTAATTATTGCCATACAAAGGCTGCTTGGCTAAATGCACTGAGGAAAAGTTATGAAATGGACAGATTCGCGAGACATCGCTATCGAACTGTGTGAAAAGTTCCCAAATACGGATCCTAAGACGGTTCGCTTTACCGACTTGCATCAGTGGATCCTAGAATTGGACGATTTTGACGATGAACCAAACCGTTCCAATGAAAAAATCCTCGAAGCGGTTATCTTGTGCTGGCTGGATGAGTGGCAATAAAACCCAGCTCAGTTAACAATTTTTATTAAAAAATACGGACCTTATGGTCCGTTTTTTTATCAAGTTGACATTTCTGCCCTACATAATGCTAACATCCGTGGGTTATTAAAAAAGAAAGGCGTAGGTAACGCCGTTATAAGGCAAGGAGAAACCATGTCTACACAGATGTCTGTATATTTAAGCCAGGAGGCTGCAGCTCCACAGTGGGGTGAAAAAGCACTGGTCTCGTTCAATGACAACGGGGCGACCATTCACCTCGGAGAAAAGACCGACTTGGTGAAAATCCAACGTGCGGCACGTAAATTCGATGGACAAGGCGTAAAAGCGGTGATGCTCGTGGGCGACGGGTGGAACCTTGATGCCGTTTGGGCATTTTATCAGGGCTATCGCAGTCCAAAGAAACAAAATCAGTTGGAATGGGTTGCGCTCGAAGAAAAAGCGCAAGCGGAATTAGACGCTCGCATTAAAGCAACCGAGTTTACGCGCGATATCATTAACAAGCCGGCAGAAGAAGTCGCGCCACGTCAATTGGCCACCATGGCGGCGGAGTTTATCCGTTCAGTGGCACCAGAAGGCACCGTCACCGCTCGCATCGTCAAAGATAAAGATTTGCTGGCTGAAGGTTGGGAAGGGATTTACGCGGTGGGTCGCGGTTCTGAGCGCACCTCGGCGATGCTACAACTCGACTACAACCCAACCGGTGATGAAAACGCGCCTGTCTGGGCCTGTTTGGTCGGCAAAGGCATCACGTTTGACTCTGGCGGTTACAGCATCAAGCCATCCAACTTTATGGATGCGATGAAAGCGGACATGGGCGGCTCCGGCACTATCACTGGCGGTTTAGGCTTAGCGATCATGCGTGGTCTGAATAAGCGCGTGAAGTTAATATTGTGCTGCGCAGAAAACATGATCTCCGGCCGTGCGCTGAAACTGGGCGATATTATCACCTACAAAAACGGCAAAACGGTTGAAATCATGAACACCGACGCAGAAGGGCGTCTGGTTTTGGCCGACGGTCTGATCTACGCCTGTGAACACAATCCTGAGTTGATCATCGATTGTGCGACACTAACTGGTGCGGCAAAAAATGCACTGGGTAATGACTACCACGCACTTCTGACTTTTGATCAAGCCCTAGCACAACAAGCGCTAGCGGCCGCAGATGAAGAGAAAGAAGGCTTGTGGCCTCTGCCGCTGGCGGAGTTTCATCGTGAAATGTTGCCTTCAAACTTTGCCGACCTGTCGAACATCAGTGGTGGTGATTATTCACCGGGCGCGAGCACCGCAGCGGCGTTTCTTTCTTACTTTGTGGAAGACTACCAAAAAGGTTGGCTGCATTTTGACTGCTCTGGCACGTACCGTAAGTCTGCCAGCGACAAGTGGTCAGCGGGAGCAACCGGCATGGGGGTTTGTACCTTAGCGCGTATTCTCACTGAACAAGCGAGCAAATAAATTCACTAAGGCGGCCGTTTTCGGCTGCTTACTATAACAACGAATGAAGTAAAAGGACTCCTTATGGCTCTAGAGAGAACATTTTCTATTATCAAGCCCGACGCTGTAGAACGTAACCTGATCGGCGAGATTTACCATCGTATCGAGAAAGCGGGTCTGCGTATTATTGCCGCTAAAATGGTGCAACTGAACGACGAACAGGCCAGTGGCTTTTATGCGGAACACGAAGGTAAAGCGTTTTTCCAACCACTCAAAGAGTTTATGACCTCGGGTCCTATTATGGTGCAAGTGTTGGAAGGCGAAAACGCCATCGCTCGTTACCGTGAACTGATGGGAAAAACCAATCCAGAAGAAGCGGCGTGTGGCACGATTCGTGCGGACTATGCGCTGAGCATGCGTCACAACTCAGTGCACGGCAGTGATAGCCCAGCATCGGCTGAGCGTGAAATCGCCTTCTTTTTCCCTGAGTCAGAAATCTGTCCTCGTTAATCGTTTGAGCAGAGCAAACCCAGCCGTAAACGCTGGGTTTTTTGTTTTCTGTGTACTTGTTTTCGCCATTGAGCAAGGTTCTCAAGCAGACGTTAAATTCGGTTAAAAAATAATCGCAGAGGATTTAATCTCTTAGCAAATCCGGGGTTTTACAACCCTTGTTGTCACTGCGTAAAGCCTGTACAATTCGCGCCCTTAATCTTGTTCAGTCATTGAGAGGCAACATGAGCACTGGGAAAATTAATCTACTCGACTTTGATCGCCAAGGCATGCGTGAGCTTTTCGCCCAAGAGTTAGGCGAGAAAGCATTTCGTGCCGATCAGGTTATGAAGTGGATCTACCATTTCGGTGTGGATGACTTCGATAACATGACCAACATCAATAAGAACTTGCGAGAAAAGCTTAAGCAGAAATGTGAAATTGTCGCTCCGGTGGTCTCTGAAGCTCAGCACTCATCGGATGGCACCATCAAGTGGGCAATGCGCGTTGGTGATCAAGATGTTGAAACCGTCTACATTCCTGAAGAAGATCGCGCGACCTTGTGTGTCTCTTCTCAGGTGGGGTGTGCGCTGGAATGTAAATTCTGCTCAACGGCACAGCAAGGTTTTAACCGTAACCTCAAAGTATCGGAAATCATCGGTCAAGTATGGCGTGCCGCGCGTGAAATCGGTCTGGAAAAAGAGACGGGTCGACGTCCAATCACTAACGTGGTGATGATGGGGATGGGTGAGCCACTGCTTAATATGAAAAACCTGATCCCGGCACTGGAAATTATGCTCGATGATCTCGGTTTTGGTCTGTCGAAGCGTCGTGTGACTGTTTCTACCTCTGGCGTGGTCTCTGGCTTGGATCAGATGACGGGCAAAATCGACGTGGCTCTTGCTATCTCTTTGCATGCGCCGAACGACAAACTGCGTAGCGAAATTATGCCGATTAACGATCGTTGGGACATTCAAGACTTCCTAGCATCCGTGCGTCGTTACATCGCGTCATCGAATGCCAATCGCGGCAAAGTGACGGTGGAATACGTTCTACTGGATCACGTTAATGACGGAACCGAGCACGCGCATGAGTTGGCGCAGTTGATGAAAGACACCCCTTGTAAGATCAACTTGATCCCATTCAACCCGTACCCAGGTTCGCCATATAAAAAACCAAGCAACTCGCGTATTGACCGCTTTCAAAAAACCTTGATGCAATACGAGCACACCGTCACTATCCGTAAAACTCGTGGGGATGATATCGATGCTGCGTGTGGCCAATTGGTCGGTGATGTGATTGATCGAACCAAACGTACTGCGGTGCTCAAAGCGGCTAAAGGGGAAACCATCGAAGTTCGCGCGCTGTAACCGTCTCCTATCTAAGTCAGCCAGAGCCATGCTCTGGCTGTTTTATTTCAATCTTCGGGCACTTTTTGTCCACCATTTCTTGCCATTTCCAGCGTTATTGGACGATAGTTCGAATTTCTTGTGTCAAGTTTTGGACAAAAGCTTGAGCTGAGGGTAAATTTCTCAGCAAAGAGTTTTTGTCAATTCAAGACATTGGCTTATCATGAGTAAAGCATGTTTAGCCTTGGCGGATAAAATGTGCTAGAAATCTTCCCAATAGCACAATACTCAGTAGCCAGTTCGGTTCGAGGGAAGTCTCTTTATAATCTGATCTACAGATTGTTCACTCTTAGGCACACGCAAAAATAACGATAGAGAAAAAGAGAGTGCGGGTGTTAATTAAAAAAGATTTTAAGAAGTTATGACGACAGAAAACGAAAATTTAGCACAAACATCCCATGACACCGCTCCGGCAATTGAAGTCGGCACGTTGCTTAAGCGTAAGCGCGAAGAGCTGGGTTATAGCCAAAAACAAGTGGCGGATCGCCTGCGGTTGCGTTTGGCGGTGATAGAACAAATCGATAGCAACCAACTTGCCACCGATCAAGTAGCCACCTTTACCCGTGGCTATTTACGCTCTTATGCCCGATTGGTTGGCGTGGACGAAGCGGTTGTTTTAGCCGCTTTGGATGATGCGGGCGATGCACAGCACCAAGAGCAGGAGATGCAAAGTTTTTCTCGCAAGACCAAAACGGAAAAACACAACAGCCGTATCATGCTCATCACCTGGGGCGTGTTTATCATTATTATCGGGATTTCTTCCCTGTGGTGGTGGCAAAACCAACGAGATAACAGTCTTTCCCAATCGGTGAATGATACTTCGGCAGTCGAGGTACCAGCGGTGGTGGAAGAGAGCGAAAACATACCCGCGCTAGATGACGTGGTCATGCAAGAACTGACGGTTGCTCCTGAGGAGGTCGATCCTTCTGTTGTTGAGGAACCATTTCCAGACGCAACGCCTGATGTAGAGCTTGTTGAAGAGCCTGCTGCGGTTGAAGCCGAAGTGGCTGAATCCGTGCAAACTTCTCCTACGTTGGCAAGCGATCAACAAATGATCACCATGACCTTTGAAGCCGATTGCTGGATCCAAGTGAAAGACGCACAGGGCAATACATTGATTTCTGGTATCCGCAAAGCGGGACAAGATCTTGAGCTCTCAGGAGAAGCTCCGTTTAAAGTCATTTTAGGTGCGCCAGAAGGCGTCGCCATGACATTTGCAAGTGAACCTGTCGACCTTTCTCGGTATACTGCAGGCAAAGTAGCAAGATTCACCTTACCTTTATAAAGAATTATGCACAACGAATCTCCAATTATCCGTCGTAAATCGACGCGTATCTACGTGGGTAATGTTCCTATTGGTGATGGCGCACCGATCGCGGTGCAGTCCATGACGAATACCCGAACCACCGACGTTGAAGCCACGGTCGCACAAATCAAAGCACTGGAAAAAGTGGGTGCTGATATTGTTCGTGTTTCTGTGCCAACCATGGATGCCGCTGAAGCATTTAAACTGATTAAGCAGCAGGTATCGGTGCCGTTGGTGGCCGACATTCATTTCGACTATCGCATCGCCCTAAAAGTGGCGGAATACGGTGTCGATTGTTTGCGAATTAACCCTGGCAACATAGGGAACGAGGAGCGTATTCGCTCGGTGGTTGATTGCGCCCGCGATAAAAATATCCCGATCCGCATTGGTGTTAATGGCGGTTCTCTGGAAAAAGATCTGCAAATGAAATATGGCGAACCGACCCCAGCCGCTTTGGTGGAGTCGGCGATGCGCCACGTTGATATCCTAGACCGTCTCAACTTTGATCAGTTTAAAGTCAGCGTCAAAGCATCGGATGTATTCCTTGCGGTTGATTCCTACCGCCTGCTGGCAAAGAAAATCGATCAACCACTGCATTTGGGGATTACCGAAGCAGGTGGCGCGCGCGCGGGCTCGGTGAAGTCAGCTGTTGGCCTTGGTATGCTGCTGGCCGAAGGCATTGGCGACACCTTGCGTATCTCGCTGGCGGCTAATCCGGTTGAAGAGATCAAAGTCGGCTTTGATATCCTCAAATCGCTGCGTATTCGCTCTCGAGGTATCAACTTTATTGCCTGTCCTTCGTGTTCGCGTCAGGAATTTGATGTTATCAATACAGTGAATGCGTTAGAAGAGCGCTTAGAGGACATCATCACACCGATGGATGTCTCGATCATCGGTTGCGTGGTGAATGGCCCGGGCGAAGCGGAAGTGTCTCACCTTGGCCTTGCGGGCAGCAACAAGAAGAGCGCTTTCTATGAAGACGGTAAGCGTCAGAAAGAGCGTTTCGATAACGATGACTTGGTGAATCAGTTGGAAGCAAAAATTCGTGCTAAAGCGGCGCGGATGGACGCAAGCAACCGCATCGACGTGAAAGTTCACGATTAATCTCAGTACCCGTTACGGTTCAGCAAACGAACGGGTAGTCAGCAACATTACGGTAACTATTGTGGCAAAAACAATTCAAGCAATCCGAGGTATGAACGACTGCCTCCCAACTCAATCACCGCTGTGGCAGAAATTAGAAAACACAGTGAAGAATGTCATCAGCGCCTACGGCTACAATGAAGTGCGCATGCCAATTGTTGAGATGACCCATCTGTTTAGCCGCGCTATTGGTGAAGTGACCGATGTGGTTGAGAAAGAGATGTACACCTTTGAGGATCGCAACGGCGATAGCCTGACCTTGCGTCCGGAAGGCACCGCGGGCTGTGTCCGTGCCGGGATCGAAAATGGTCTTTTGTACAATCAAGAGCAACGTTTGTGGTACATCGGGCCGATGTTCCGTCATGAGCGCCCGCAAAAAGGTCGTTATCGCCAATTCCACCAGTGTGGTGTTGAAGTGTTCGGCTTGGATGGCCCAGATGTGGATGCTGAACTTATCATGATGACCGCGCGCCTATGGCGTGAACTGGGCATCGACAAGCACGTGCGCTTAGAGTTGAACTCGATTGGTTCATTGGAAGCGCGTGCCAACTACCGCAGCGCATTGATTGAGTTTCTTGAGCAACACATCGAAGTGCTTGATGAAGACTGTAAACGCCGTATGCACACCAACCCACTGCGCGTGCTGGATTCTAAAAATCCAGAGGTGCAGGCAATTTTAGGTGATGCGCCATGTCTGGCCGATTATTTGGATGAAGAGTCCAAGCAACATTTTGCAGGTTTGTGTGAACTTCTTGACGCCGCGGGTATCGAATACACAGTCAATCAGCGCCTCGTTCGCGGCCTGGATTATTACAATCGTACGGTTTTTGAGTGGATTACTGAGAGCTTAGGTTCGCAAGGCACTGTGTGTGGAGGTGGTCGTTACGATGGCCTCGTTGAGCAACTTGGCGGTAAGCCAACGACAGCGGTTGGTTTTGCCATGGGGCTTGAGCGCTTAGTATTGATGCTCGAAACTCTAGAACTGACGGACGTGCGTCGCAGTGTCGATGTGTACGTAGTAACCGCAGGTGAAGGGACTATGATGGCAGGCATGAAGCTGGCTGAGCAATTACGTGAATCGCTTCCCGGCGTGCGGGTAATGAATCACTTTGGCGGTGGCAACTTCAAGAAGCAGTTCAAGCGTGCAGACAAAGCCGGCGCAGTAGTTGCGCTCGTGCTGGGCGAACATGAAGTGGCCGATAGTACCGTTGTGCTGAAAGATCTCGCGGGTGGTGAGCAAAACACCTATGCGCAAGCTGAAGTGGCGGCAAAAATCGCTGAACTGATCTAAGTGCAGCAATTTCGAATTTAAATGGCAGGAAAACCTGCCATTTTTGAAGTTTTAAAGAGGACAGGAAGTGGAAGTTTACAATACTGAAGAAGAACAAGTAGAAGCGATAAAAGAGTGGTGGAAAGAGAATGGCAAAGCCGTGATTATCGGCGCTGTTGTTGGTCTTGGCGGTCTTTTTGGTTGGCGTTACTACCAAGATTCTGTGACTTCGGCTCGTGAAGCGGCTTCTCAAAGCTATACTTCCGTAATTAATACTCTGCAAGCGAAAGGTGTGGACGCTGCGGCGGATGTGCAAAGTTTTATCGATGGCAATGAAGTCAAAGAGTACTCTGTGCTGGCGGCTTTGCAACTGGCGAAAACACAAGTGGATGCTGGCGATCTTAACGCTGCGTTAGTGCAGTTAAAATGGGCTCAAAGCAACAGCAAAGATGCCGCCATTATGCCTCTTGTGAGCTATCGGATCGCGCGTATCGAAGCAGCGCTGGGCAACTTTGATGCGGCAAATGCTGAACTGGCTAAAGTGAGCAACAAAGGTTGGACTGGCCGTATTGCCGAACTGCGTGGTGACATTGCTCTGCGTCAAGGTAATAAAGAAGCAGCATACGCTGCTTACTCGGAAGCCCAACAAGCAGAAGATGCTGGTCAAACACTGCAGATGAAGCTTGACGATCTAGCGAAATAAGGACTTCATGGCATGAAGAATGTGTTCAGAAGAGCCGTATTAGGACTGATCACGGTTGGTATTCTTGCGGGTTGTGCTGGTGAAGAAGACACCATCATTATGGCACCAGTGCCTCAGGTAAAAAGTCAGTTTACTCCAAAGAGTAGCTGGAGTACTTCGGTTGGTGATGGTGTTGGTCATTACTTTTCTAAGCTCGCCCCTGAATACGCTTACGACAAAGTGTTTATCGCCAGTCGTGATGGGGAAGTCAAAGCACTTGATCCGCAAAAAGGCAACACCCTTTGGCGTTCGCAGCTTGGCAAAGACGGCAGCGCGAAGTTGTCGGGTGGCATCACAGCAGCCTACAGTCAGGTTTTCATTGGCAGCGAAAATGGTGAAGTGATCGCGCTAGATCAGGATACTGGCGAAGAGAAATGGCGTGTAACGGTTGCGGGTGAAGTCTTAGCCAAGCCGGTAGCGGAAGGCAGTCTGGTGATTGTGAATACCAGCAATGGTATTCTTATCGCGCTGGATCAAACCAATGGCGAACAGAAATGGGCCATTAGCACCGATGTGCCGAATCTGACCTTACGTGGCGATAGCACGCCGGTGGCGGTTTCTGGTGGGGTATTTTGGGGCACAGCAAATGGTCGATTGGCTGCTGCGATCGTCGAACGCGGTCAACTGATTTGGCAGCAACCTGTTGGTACCCCAAAAGGCGCGACTGAAATTGATCGTCTGGTCGATGTCGACTCCTCGCCGATTTTGCTCGGTGGCACCTTGTACGTAGTCGGTTACAACGGCCAACTGATTGGGATTGATTTGCGCTCAGGTAAAGCAACGTGGAAGCGCAATTACTCTTCAGCCATTGATATGGCGACCGATGGTAGTCGCTTGTTTCTTGTTACAGACAAAGATCATTTAGTCGCAGTAGATGCCCGTAGCGGTACTGAGCTGTGGGAAAATGCTCAGTTGCAGCACCGCTTGCTGACTGCGCCAGTGCTCGTGGACAACTATCTGGTGGTTGGCGACAGTGAAGGTTATTTGCACTGGTTGGACAAAAGCACAGGCGAGTTTGTTGCACAGCAGATGGTCAACGATAGCGGTTTTGCCATTGGACCGACTGTATTGCCAGACGGTTATCTGATTGTGACTCGTAATGGCAAAATAAAGAAACTGACGCTCAGCCAATAATATCGTGATATAATTCACATTCGGCTCCTGGCTGGTAACAGCTAGGAGCCGTTTTATTGCTGGAAACTTTTGTAAAACTTAAAATAAACCATGTGGTTATAGGTAAAGGCTTGGTGTGGGTTGTGCTAACCCTCGTCGTTACCTATAACTACATACGAACAGATTATTGTAGAGGTTATTATGGTACCTGTTGTTGCCCTAGTTGGGCGTCCGAACGTAGGTAAGTCTACCTTGTTCAACCGTTTGACTCGTTCTCGTGACGCATTGGTGGCAGACTTTCCCGGTCTGACGCGAGATCGTAAGTACGGCCAGGCCAAAGTAGGCGAACACGACTTTATCGTGATTGATACAGGTGGTATCGACGGTTCTGAAGAGGGTGTTGAAACCAAGATGGCGCAGCAGTCACTAGCGGCGATCAATGAAGCCGATGTGGTGCTGTTTATGGTGGATGGTCGTGCTGGTCTGACATCCGCCGACGAAGCGATTGCCGCGCATCTGCGTAAAATCGAAAAGCCAGCCATGCTCGTGGTGAACAAGATCGATGGAATTGACGCCGATGCCGCCAGCGCGGATTTCTGGCAGCTGGGTGTCGATGATATGTACCAGATCGCCGCTGCGCATGGTCGTGGTGTGACTGCGTTGATCGAACGTGCGCTCGATCCTTTCTTTGATAATATGCTCAGCGCTGGTAAAGAAGGTGAAATTGAAGATTTAACCGAATTTGCTGATCAAGATGAAGATCCGTTTGACTACAGTGAAGAAGAAGCGGAAGAAGTATTCAAACGTCTTCAAGATCAGCCAATTAAGCTGGCGATCATTGGTCGTCCCAATGTAGGCAAATCGACGCTGACCAACCGTATTCTAGGTGAAGAGCGTGTCGTGGTGTATGACATGCCTGGAACGACTCGCGACTCTATCTATATTCCAATGGAGCGTGATGGTCGTGAATATGTGTTGATTGATACGGCTGGTGTACGCCGCCGTGGACGCATTAACGAAACAGTAGAAAAATTTTCTGTGGTGAAAACGCTTAAAGCCGTCGAAGATGCTAACGTCGTTCTGCTGGTGATTGATGCGCGTGAGAATATTTCTGATCAAGATTTGAGCTTGCTCGGCTTTGCTCTAAACGCTGGTCGTTCAATTGTTTTGGCGGTCAATAAGTGGGATGGCCTAGATAATGAAGTTAAAGAACATGTGAAGAAAGAGCTCGATCGTCGTCTTGGTTTTGTCGACTTTGCGCGTATTCACTTTATCTCTGCGCTGCACGGTACAGGTGTAGGGCACTTGTTTGAGTCGGTACAGGAAGCGTATCGCTCTGCGACTACTCGAGTGAGTACCTCAGTTCTGACACGCATTATGAAAATGGCAACCGAAGATCACCAACCGCCGATGGTTCGTGGTCGTCGAGTAAAACTGAAGTACGCTCATGCTGGTGGTTACAACCCACCAATTATCGTGATTCACGGTAACATGGTGCGCGAGTTGCCTGACTCTTATAAACGTTATCTGATGAACTACTACCGTAAGTCTTTGGATATCATGGGTACACCGATTCGTATCTTGTTCCAAAACAGCGAAAACCCATTTGAAGGCCGCACCAGCAAGATGACGCTCTCTCAAGAGCGCGCTCGTAAGCGTATGGTTTCAGCGGTGAAGAACCGTAGTAAATAAACCGAGCTTTATATCGAATGCCCAAGTTTTGACTTGGGCTTTTTTTTTACCTACTGTTCTCGTCACTACAGCGTCAAACGGATGTTGTCGGGAAATAGTCTCGAAAAGATCGATCTTAAAAATCCTGAAAAACTGATATTTTTGCTGCTATTGTAGATTATTAATCTGTTTTAAATTGAAATGCAGAACATGTAACTTATGCTTTCGGGCTATGGTGATATAAATATTCTTTTAGACGCTGATCGCTGATCAAATTTCAATAAGCAGACGATCAATATAAGATCATACAAGCGTGTTTCAGTTCAGATTATAGCTATTTTTTCTGTGTTATTCTTTTGACCCAAATATATGAGTGGCTAAAATGTCACCGAAATAATAATAAATCACCGCCATGTAGCGTAAAGTCACGACCGAAGAGTACAGATTATGCACAGTAATAAGCTTTTGCAGGCTCACCGCGCGGTGAATGGCTTGCTGGGTAAATTGGCTCTTGGGCTGGAGAAAGATCAGCTTAATCAAGAGATCATTTCACTGTCAGAACATCTCTTTGGTGAACGCAAGGCTTCGATCTTAAGGTTTGATCCCCAGCAAAATACACTGCACGTCGAATATGCTCCTTCTTTACCCGACTTTTACAACCAAGCAATCGAAGGGGTACGCATCGGTGAAAAGGTGGGGTCTTGCGGCGCTGCAGCTTTCCTACGGCAAACGGTGGTTGCTGAAAACATAAACCATCACTCCAACTGGCAGCCTTATCTCGCGTTAACGCAAAAAGCGAACCTACACGCTTGTTGGTCGGTCCCCGTTTTGTCGCAAGATGAGCAAGTGCTGGGGACCTTTGCTATTTACAGTGAGCAGCCGTCTTCCCCTTCTGAAGCCGAGTTAGAAATTCTGCAGATGTTGGCTTCTTTGTACGCGGTCGCACTAGAGAAATATCAGTGTGAACAGCAGCTCTATGACCATGTTAATCGCGATCCTTTAACCCAATGTTACAATCGGCGAGTGTTGCTACAATCTCCGCATCAGCAGTTCTCCACAGCGGAACATGGGCAAGCGGTGGTTGGCTGCTTTTTTGTCGATGTGGATGACTTTAAATACATCAATGATCGCTTTGGGCATGACGTGGGCGATCAAGTCTTAATTGATCTCGCGCAGTGGCTGATGAGTCGCAGCCCGCAGGAAGCCATGATTGCCCGTTATGGCGGTGATGAGTTTGTCATCATTACTACTTTTGCTTCCGAGCAAGACTTTGAGCACTTTTATCGTCAGTTACGCATCGGGATCAAATTGTTCTTTGTCATAGAAGATTATTCTGTGGCCGTCAGTATTGGTGCGGCATCTACACCGGCGCAAGGGGTGGTTGCTCTCAACGAGCTGATCCGTCAAGCGGATCTCAGCATGTACCGTGTTAAGCGCCAGCACCGTGAGGTAAGTGCAGGCTTGAGCTGAAAGGTCACAATCAACAAGTTGAAGTAAGGTAAGTGTTATGAATGAGAATCTCTGCCCACAGTGTCAAAACGAACTGCAGTGGAATGGCCAATATCATTGCCATCAGTGTGAGCAAGATTTTAAGAAAGTGGGCTTTTGCCCAGAATGTACGGCAGAGTTGGAAAAACTACAGGCGTGCGGCGCCGCAAACTACTTTTGCAATACGTGCAATGAACTCAAATCCAAATCTCGAGTACGGTTTGTCTTTCAGTGCATTAGTTAACGGTCGAGCGAATCTCACCGTCCATTAAACGGGTGACCAGAGTGTCACCTGTTTTTGTTTGTGCCTGGCGGGTAATCACGTCGCCTTGTGCGTTTTGCGTGATCGAATAACCGCGTTTGAGCGTCGCTAGTGGGCTGACAGCATCCAGTTTTTCTGCCGCCAGAGCAATATGGTGGCGAAACGACAGTAATTTTCGCTCCATCGCATCTTGCAGCGCCTGTTCTGCCCGCGCCATTTTGTTTTGTTGCTGGCTAATTTGGCGAACAGGTGACTTGAGTTGTAATTGATGAAAAGCACGCGAGAGTGTGTTTTCTCGTTTA
The DNA here is from genome assembly GCF_015767675.1 of Vibrio navarrensis. NCBI lineage: Bacteria > Pseudomonadati > Pseudomonadota > Gammaproteobacteria > Vibrionales > Vibrionaceae > Vibrio > Vibrio navarrensis. The sequence continues at coordinate 673,602 of NZ_CP065217.1, forward strand.
GCGAGATATTTTTCCATCGCCCGTTGCAGTTGAATCTGCAGCTCATCGGCTTGCTGCGCTTGGCGCAACAAACGATAGCGGGGATGCTGCTTCTCCAGGCGATGAGCAAATTCAACCACTTGACGATGTTGTGCGCTTAGGTAGTGGCGCCATGCACTACGCAGTTTCTGTTCTAGGCTGAGAAGCGCTTGATCTTTATGGCTGTGATCACGGCTTACCAGCTCCGCCGCCGCCGATGGGGTCGGGGCACGCAAGTCGGCAACGAAATCGGCGATGGTCACGTCAATTTCATGCCCTACCGCGGAAATGATAGGGATCTGACTGGCGGCAATCGTACGAGCGACAATTTCATGGTTGAAGCACCACAGATCTTCCAGTGAACCGCCACCACGTCCAACGATCAGTACGTCGCACTCATTGCGACTATTGGCTCTGCCGATGGCTTGAGCGATCTGAATCGCCGCTTCTTCCCCTTGAACTAACGTGGGGTAGATAACGACAGGCAAAGAGGGATCTCGCCTTTTCAGTACATCGAGAATATCAAACAGCGCTGCGCCTGTTTTGGAGGTAATAACACCGACACACTTAGGGTGCTCAGGGATCGGCCGTTTGTTCGATTGGGCAAACAAGCCTTCGGCGGCTAATTTCATCTTGAGAGCGTCAAATTGCTGCTGGAGGCGGCCATCGCCTTCCGCTTGCATGCTTTCGATGATTAATTGATAGTCGCCGCGCGGCTCATAGAGCGAAAGCCGAGCACGCACCAGTACTTGATTGCCGTTGGTGGGTTTGAAAGAGACTTGGCGGTTGTTACCGCGAAACATGGCGCATTTGACCTGGGCCATCGAATCTTTAAGAGTGAAATACCAGTGACCAGAGACCGGAGCAGAAAAGTTAGAAATCTCACCGACTAACCACACAATCCCCATCTCATTTTCGAGTAACAGACGAACTTCTGAATTTAAACGCGAGACGGTGAAGATATTTTGGTTGGTCAGAGAAGACAAAGCTAATCCCGTGGACGTGGGTATGGAAGTTAGCCGCAATATAATACATAGCAAGGGGTTGAATGCAAGAAAAAAATTAAAAAATTTGTGGTCAAGCGATTGCGTTGACCGTATAATCCGTCCGCAATATCTAATCCAAATGCAACTGAGTCCCATGACGAGTTGTCCTCATTCCGCGAAACGATGAGATTGGGTTGTTCTTTTTACTTATCTAGTTGTGAGATATTGCAAATGCTAAGAATTGCCAAAGAAGCGCTGACATTCGATGACGTACTGCTCGTGCCAGCACACTCCACCGTTCTCCCAAACACCGCTGATCTTCGTACTCAGCTGACCAAGAACATTACCCTCAATATTCCGATGATCTCTGCTTCTATGGATACTGTGACGGAAGCCCGTTTGGCTATCGCATTGGCGCAGGAAGGTGGCATTGGCTTTATCCACAAAAACATGTCAATCGAGCAGCAGGCCGCTGAAGTTCGCCAAGTGAAGAAGTTCGAAGCGGGCGTGGTGAGCGATCCGGTGACAGTGAGCCCTGACGCGACCATCGCGGATGTGGTGGCGCTTACGGAAAAACACGGTTTCGCTGGTTTCCCCGTGGTGACTGAGAGCAATGAGCTGGTGGGCATCATCACTGGTCGTGACGTGCGTTTTGTCACTGATCTTTCTAAGAAAGTTTCTTCTGTAATGACGCCAAAAGCGAACCTTGCAGCGGTCAAAGAAGGTGCGACTCGTGCAGAAGTGCAAGAAAAAATGCACGAAGCACGCGTAGAGAAAGTGCTGGTGGTGAACGATGAGTTCCAACTGACCGGCATGATCACCGCAAAAGACTTCCATAAAGCGGAGCGCAAACCGAATGCGTGTAAAGATGAGCGTGGTCGTCTGCGTGTTGGCGCTGCGGTTGGCGCAGGTGCGGGGAATGAAGAGCGTGTTGCTGCGCTGGTTGAAGCGGGCGTTGACGTGCTGCTGATTGATTCTTCACACGGCCATTCAGAAGGCGTGCTGCAACGTATTCGTGCAACTCGCGAAGCGTTCCCTCATCTTGATATTATCGGTGGCAACGTGGCAACGGCTGCGGGCGCAAAAGCATTGATTGAAGCTGGCGTAAGTGCAGTGAAAGTGGGCATTGGCCCCGGTTCTATCTGTACGACGCGTATCGTAACGGGTGTGGGTGTGCCACAGATCACTGCCATCGCCGATGCGGCTGAAGTGGCTAACCAATATGGGATTCCTGTCATCGCTGACGGCGGTATCCGCTTCTCTGGTGACATTTGTAAAGCGATTGCGGCGGGCGCTTCTTGCGTCATGGTCGGATCGATGTTTGCGGGCACTGAAGAAGCACCGGGTGAAGTGATTCTGTACAACGGTCGTTCTTACAAAGCTTACCGTGGCATGGGCTCTTTGGGTGCGATGTCTCAAGGTTCCTCTGATCGTTATTTCCAATCTGATAACGCAGCAGACAAGCTGGTTCCGGAAGGTATTGAAGGCCGCATCGCTTACAAAGGCCGCCTGAAAGAGATCGTTCACCAACAAATGGGCGGTCTGCGCTCAAGCATGGGTCTGACGGGAAGTGCCACCATCGAAGAGATGCGTACCAAAGCCGAGTTTGTGCGTATCACTGGTGCCGGTATGCAAGAGTCTCACGTTCACGACGTACAGATCACCAAAGAAGCGCCAAACTACCGTTTAGGCTAATCGCTTCGACAAGGATAAGCGCAACGTAAACGTTTGCTTTTTCCTTGAAGCATTGATGAGAGGCGGGTAGACTCGCCTCGTTTTCTTAACCAGCTTAAAAAAGACTGCCCAAAATGACTAAAAATATTCATGACCAACGTATTCTGATCTTGGACTTCGGTTCTCAGTACACTCAGCTTGTTGCGCGCCGTGTACGTGAAATTGGTGTTTACTGCGAGCTGTGGAGCTGGGATGTCGAAGAAGCGGATATTCGTGAATTCAATCCAGATGGCATCATTCTTTCTGGTGGCCCAGAGAGCGTAACGGAAGAGAACTCTCCGCGTGCGCCTCAATATGTATTTGATTCTGGTGTGCCTGTACTGGGTGTGTGCTACGGCATGCAAACTATGGCTGAGCAGCTCGGCGGTAAAGTGTCGACTTCGGATGAGCGTGAGTTTGGTTACGCTGCGGTCAAAGTGTCTGGCGAGTCGGCGCTGTTTAAAGACCTTGAACTGACTCAAGACGTTTGGATGAGCCACGGCGATAAAGTGATCGAGATCCCTGCGGATTTCGTTAAAGTCGGCGAGACAGACACTTGTCCTTACGCAGCTATGGCCAATGAAGAGAAGAAATACTACGGCGTTCAGTTCCACCCAGAAGTGACGCACACCAAAAATGGCCTACAAATGCTGGAGAACTTTGTTCTTGGCGTGTGTGGTTGTGAGCGTCTGTGGACCTCTGAATCGATCATCGAAGACGCCGTGGCGCGTATTAAAGAGCAAGTGGGCGATGATGAAGTTATCCTAGGTCTTTCAGGGGGCGTTGATTCTTCAGTGGTTGCCATGCTGGTTCACCGCGCGATTGGTGATCGCCTGACTTGTGTGTTCGTGGATAACGGCTTGCTGCGTTTGAACGAAGGCCAGCAAGTGATGGACATGTTCGGCGACAAGTTCGGTTTGAATATCATCAAAGTCGACGCTGAAGATCGTTTTCTTGATGCGCTTAAAGGCATTGATGAGCCAGAAGCGAAACGCAAAACCATTGGTCGTGTTTTTGTTGAAGTGTTCGACGAAGAGTCGAAGAAACTGAAAAACGCTAAATGGTTAGCTCAAGGCACCATTTACCCAGACGTGATCGAATCTGCGGCATCGAAAACGGGTAAAGCGCACGTGATCAAATCTCACCACAACGTGGGCGGTTTGCCAGATGACATGAAAATGGGGCTGGTTGAACCACTGCGTGAGCTGTTTAAAGATGAAGTGCGCAAGATTGGTTTGGAGCTAGGCCTGCCTTACAACATGCTTTACCGCCACCCATTCCCAGGTCCGGGCCTTGGTGTCCGCGTATTGGGTGAAATCAAGAAAGAGTACTGTGACTTGCTACGTCGCGCTGACGCTATCTTCATTGAAGAGCTACATGCGGCCGATCTGTACAACAAAGTCTCACAAGCGTTTACCGTGTTCCTTCCTGTGCGTTCAGTGGGGGTGATGGGCGATGGCCGTAAATATGACTGGGTTGTGTCGCTGCGAGCGGTGGAAACCATCGACTTTATGACCGCACATTGGGCGCATTTGCCGTATGAATTCTTGGGTAAAGTATCAAACCGCATTATCAACGAAGTGAATGGCATTTCTCGCGTTGTGTATGACATATCCGGCAAGCCGCCTGCGACCATCGAGTGGGAATAATGCTCCTTTAAGAAAGGTCTGGCATTAACAAGCACTAAATCATACTTAAGTCCGCGTAATTGCGGACTTTTTTGTTTGCCCAGCGAAGCTGGCAAACCCGTCGGGTTGAAAGAAACCTGAATCACCCCGACTGAGGGGAAGATAATCCGAATTGCAAGGGCGCTGCTGGCCAACGGCAGGGTCTGAAGGAAGCAATAGGAAGTTAACAGTACACAACGTAAGTGAACCTGCTTCGGCAGCGTAGGTGGGTAAGCGTCCGAAACATCGCGAAGCCCGATACTCAGTCAGACCTATGCTGTGCTTGAGGGTGGCATTGTTAACAGGGAGCCAGTGCAGTAACTGGGGAGGCCTGGTACCACATCCGGGCAAACGCCGGAAGCACGAGTACAAGGCGAAAACCAAGACTCGTGTTGGTGTGAGGTGGCAGCGGTCCGACGTCTCGGTGAATCCGTAGTACTGAGTAAGGCACGGCCTGAGAAGCCCAGTAATGGAGTGGAGGAGAAAACCGAGCTGACCATTAGCATCGCGTCTGATGGAGCACCGTTTTGCCAAAAGCAAACGAGTGCTGCGAAGGGAGGAAGTACACTTTAAGTCTGTGATGAGCAGATGTTTTTTTTAGTGGCACCCAAACCGATTCGCTATCGGGGTATTCCGGTGTGGTCACCTGTGGAAGCAGAAGACTGCAATGAGAAACCGTGCACGGGAGTAGCTTTGGCTCACTTTAGTCAATTGCCATTGAGCTAGAAAGCTAAACAGCAAAGTGAAACAAACCGACACTCAAGAAAGCATCCTGTCCCCACACAGCACACAACCCAAGGGAAGACGTTGAGAGTTTATTACAGCCTGTACGGTCACTTGCTCAATAAAGAGCGACTATACAGAGGATTTAAAAAGGTGTGGAAAGCGAAAGGCGCGGCCGGAATAGATAGGCAGAGCCTGAGCGACTTCGCCTCAAATCTGAGTGATAACCTTGACCAACTCCTCTCTGAACTCAAAACCAAGCAATACCAACCACAACCGGTCAGACGGGTAGAAATTGCGAAAGACGGCGGTGGAGTGAGATTGCTTGGCATCCCGACAGTTCGGGACAGAGTTGTCCAACAAACCCTAAACGACCTCTTAACGCCAATCTTCGAAGAGCAGTTCCATCCATCAAGCTTTGGATACCGCGACCGGGCTGCCTGACAGTATTATGAGTGCGATACACAAAGCTGTGCTCGAAGAGTTTGAGGAGAACAGCAGCCGTATTTGTGAGGATGATAGCGAATCCTCCTTAGAGAATCATATTAATGACCTGAAAAAGTTTGCACCGCGGTTCGGTGTGTCGGAGAAAACGTTGAATGACGCTGTTTCAGCCATCGAGGATCCGATAGGAGAAATCGAGGAGCAGAGCAGTAATGCTTCCCCGGTTACCTTTACGTCTTCGAAAAGCAGTGAAAGTGATAAGTTTGACGACATGGATCTTCGGGACCTGTTCATACCTCTCCTTGATCGTTAGTCTGGATTTTGAATATCAGGTCATTGCCTTTCGTTTAAAAAGCGAGTTTTCCTAGGTGTGGTATAGTTTATGGTATTTTTATATTTTCAGTTTGTAAGGGGTTGAAATATATTGGTTATTTTTTTTATTGATGATAGAGTTGGAGTGACTGGTACTGGCTGTCAACGGCAGGCTCTATGCCGACTGATAGATGGAATTACAGGGTGCCCTGCTCAACGTGCTAACCTGAGCCTGTAATAACTTCGCAAGGATGCAAACATGTTGCCGTTGCTGGTTTGCAGGGAAGCTAGCCCGAGTGTCGGCGCACCGCTGCATGTGCGCTATCGCCCGGAACGTACTCTCCTTTATCAACTTTCGGCTCGTGGCTTTATTGCGATTGTTGAACAGCAGCTGAGTCATAGCCAGTGGCTGGTCGGTGAGTACTACAGCATGGCCGACAGTATGCTGACGCCATTTCTCGATCACCTTGAGGGTATCCCAGTGCTGGATGAACAGGGGCCGATTATTGCGGCGGGATCAGTCTGTGCGGATTATTTACAGCGGGTCAGGGCCAGAAGCTCCGCTTGGGTGTTGGCGGAGTCTTGATATTTCTAATGCTTATATACATCTGCCATGAGTTATAGTTACTGGCAATTCAACATGGAGATTAGACAGTGACATTTGCTGATTTGTTCAAGCTAAATACGGAAGCAGCGGCACCGGTTATTCAAATCATCAGTCACGAAACCCTGCGGATTCGCGCCTGTTGCATTCAGGCAGCCACAGATCTGAGCAGAGACCTCTACATCTGGAACATGCCCCAGGGCTTGAGGAAATACGATTTTGAAGACAATTGCTGGGAGTCGGCGGATGAGGGGGAACAGCCTCAAGAAGTTCTCGAGTGGTTAGTGGATATCAGTGCAGGCGATGAAGAGCCTGACTTCATCCTGCTTCTGGAAGACTTCCATCATTTCCTTAACGAGCACACTCTGATCAGCCGCTTGCGTGCATTTGCGATCGCTGTTGCCAGCCGTGAAATCAATAACGTCACTGTTGTGTTATCCCAGCCCGCTCCTTTACTGCCTCCAGAATTGGAGAAAGAGGTACAGGTGATGGAAATGCCATTACCGGATACCGATGACCTCAAAACTCTGATGCGACAGGCCAAGCAGCGGTATGAGCTGGGCGACAGGGACTATCAAGAGTCATCCGCTCTGATCGAGTCTGCACTTGGTCTCTCAACCAGCGAAGCCCAACTGGCTTTCTCAAAGGCCGCTTGCCAGTTCAGACGTCTCACCGAATCTGAAATTCCTTTTATCGTTAAAGAAAAAGAGCAGGTGATTCGCAAGAGCGGACATCTGGAATACTTTCATCCAAAAGCCTCGCTCGATGATATCGGCGGCCTCGATAACCTCAAATCCTGGCTGAATCGCCGTCGCCAGTCGTTCACCAAAGACGCCCGTGATTTTGGTCTGGAAACTCCCCGAGGTGTATTACTGCTGGGATTGCCCGGCACGGGTAAAAGCCTCGCAGCCAAAGCGGTCGCTAATGCCTGGCAGCTACCTTTGTTGCGTCTGGACATGGGTAAAATTTACGGCGGTATTGTTGGTCAATCTGAGGCGAATATCCGCTCGGCCTTGCAAACGGCTGAGGCGTTGGCACCGAGTATTCTTTGGGTCGATGAAATCGAAAAAGGCCTGTCTGGCATGCAAAGCTCTGGCGCGACCGATGGCGGAACCACCTCTCGGGTGCTGGGCACCTTTCTTACATGGATGCAGGAAAAAGAAAAACCGGTGTTTGTGGTGGCGACCGCTAACCATATCGCCCAATTACCGCCCGAGCTGCTGCGTAAAGGCCGTGTCGATGAAATCTTCTTTGTGGACTTGCCGGTACAGCAGGATCGAAAAGATATTATCGAGATCCATCTGAAACGCCGTAATCGTCTCGAAGATTTTACGCAAGACGAATTGGATGAGCTGGCGATCGCCAGTAAGGGTTTTACCGGGGCTGAACTGGAAGAAGCCGTCAAGGAAGCCATGTTTCTGGCTTTTGATGAAGGTCACCAGTTAAACAAGGACGATATCCTCAAGGCCATTCAGGCCACCTCACCACTGTCTTTAACCATGGCAGAAATGATTAATGACACTCGCGCATGGGCCAAGGGGCGTGCCGTTGCTGCGAGTTCGGCCGAGCCTGAAATCCTAGATGTGTCCGCCAGTAAAAAACCACGTCTTAAACAAGAAGGCGAAAACCCGTTCGTCAAAAAATAATCAGGACTGCTTGTGATGGAAAACCCGTTTTTTACTGCCCTTGAACAACAAGGCTTCAAGGCTGCCACGCTGGCAAGCGAGACCAATAGTGTCCTGATGCCGTTTATGCATTACCTGAACAACAGCATCAAGGCACTGGAGAACAAGGAAGTCAGCTGTGAATGGAAGCCTGTTGCCAGTAAACGCTATCAGCTCAAGCCTGACAAACGTATCTGGCAACTGTTGCCAGTGAGCGAAATAGATGTTTTCGTCGGTAAGGAAGGCTGGTTTGAGATTCTTACTGTTGATGGTGAGTTACCTGATGCTGATTTTGACCCGGATGAAAAAGATCCGATTCAGCAAGGTAAAGGTAAAGGTCGGCGGGAGACAGAGATATCTGATGGTGGATATATCGCTTCAGCTTACCAACTGTATTTACCCAACCTTGAGTTGGATGACGATCCGATTTCATGGAGCGGTTATCAGCTGGAACTGCGTCCATTAGGTGTTCAGCTTGACCAGTTAGAGTCGGTTTATATCGACGGCCAGCCATGTAAGGTTTCGAAACAGGCTGGTGCTCGTCTGGCTCTGCAAGGCCATGTAAAAGCCAGCAGTAAACTGTCTATTGGCGGGCAAGACACGCCTTTCACCTGGATTAAAGGAATGGACGAATCCCGGCTTAAACAATGGCAAGCCAAATCCAATGGCAATGGTTGGCTGCTGTTTTCAGAGGTGCGTCCACAGCTGGATGGCCATAAGCTCGAAGACATTACAGATAAGCAACTGGCAGGGCTGAGTTGTGGTCACTTTCAAAGTCAGGGGCAATCCCTGCAAAGTGATCACTGGGAGTTACGTGTAGAAAGCAACAAGCAAACGCGAAGCCTGATACTGGAAAGCCGTACTAATCAAGAGTTCAAGGATACCGATTCTCTTATATGCCCAGTATTTCCAGCTCTTTGCTGGCAACTGGAAAAAGCGCGAGTCGAAGAAAAATGGATTCAGCTGTTCGAGAAGGAAGGTAGCGACGATACCGGCAAGTCCGATCTGGACTATTTCTTTGACGATAACCAGAACATCAAAATCCTCGATTCTACTCAAGGCAAATTTGATGATGGCTTCCGCGTACTCAAGGCTCGTCAGGATGAACGCCAGATCCTGCTGGCCAGGAATATCAAAGGCAAGAAAAACTGGAATAGCGAGTATCCATCCCAACACGGGAAGTCCCGCGAGATCCGCGTGAGCGTGGATACCAGCCAGCTCAAACGTCAGAAGGATGCCATCAACCAACTGATGAGCCGACCATCGGGTGGTCATTGGCCTTTGATTCAGATGTTGCAAAAGCGTGAGCAAACTCGTTGGCCAGACATTCCGACTGTACAAATCGTTGAATCCGAATGGAAAGTACTGACAGACCCGAACTTCGATGGCTGTGATCGTCAGCGCGAGTTTGTTACCAAAGCCTTGGCGAACGAAGATTTCACCATTCTGGATGGCCCTCCGGGTACAGGGAAAACCACCACAATTATTGAACTGATCATGCAACTGGTGTTGCAGGGTAAACGTGTTCTGTTGTCGGCTTCAACCCATGCAGCTATCAACAACGTGCTTGAACGCATCAAGGAAAATCCAGCGCTGTCAGCACAAATATTTCCGCTGCGCATCGGGGATGAAAACAACGCCATCGGTGTTGAAGAATTCCAGTTCGATAATCTGCTCAGCGGTCTTCAGAAAATCCAAGGGTGTGATCAGCTCAGCAAGCAGTTAATGGTGGATTCTTCCAATCTTGTTTGTGGGACCACCATAGGTATTCTGAGGCTGTTCAATGATCGCGAGGTGTCACTGGATACCGGCGAGCCACCGTTTGATGTGATGATTATTGACGAGTGCAGTAAAACCACCTTTCAGGAATTCCTGGTGCCTGCCCGCTTCGCCAAGCGCTGGGTCTTGGTGGGCGACGTGCGTCAGCTATCGCCGTTTACTGATCGTGAGCAAATTGTTGCCAACCTCGATAATCTGATGCTGGTTCCGCCCAAAGGCAAAACACCAGGTCAGAACCTTTCTGCAGCAGTCCAGCAAGCCTGTTTTCTTTTGGAAGAGCTGCGAGGCAATAATAAATCTCCGTATTCACAGCCAATGCTGGTGCCTGTTACACGTGACGTTGCAAACGCATTGCTTGCAGAAATTCGAACACGCACTTCACTGCCAAAACTTGCCAAGGGCCTGGATAACCTGTTGGTCGTAATGGCAAGAGAGGGACGTTATGCCGATCGCCATCAGCTTGGGCTGAAACAGATCCAGCAGAAGCCGGATCAACTGTATCGTCACAATCTTTGTTTCGTCGAAGAAGGTTGTCTGGGTGAGATTGCCCAATGGATTCCTGACGATATGTTGATTCTTCATCCCGATTGGTGCCACACCTCCCAAGCAGCGCAGCATAGAGTTTCGGGAACTGGCTGTAAGTCGTTCAAAGTTAAAACCTCTGATTACACGGATACCGTGCAGGTTCATAAGGAGCTACTCGACCGGATCGACAACACAAAATGGTCGGAAGAAGTGTGTTGGCGTCTGGAGCGCGAGTACTGGCTGCGGTTATCCGTCAACCAGGGGCAGAAAACCGGTTATCTGGAGGACACACTGGAACGGCTTTTCCCCAAGTCAGTATCAGCTGATGGCCGAATTCATGTACTCAAAAATATCGCTTTCCCGTCGATTCTTGAGGCGCTATCGGGGGATGGTCTGGTCAAACGCAAGAATGATGATCCAACGACCTTGAATCAGGGTTTTAATCCTTCTGAAAAATCCCAGCGCTATACGACGCTGACCTATCAGCATCGAATGCACCCGGATATTTCAGCATTTCCTCGGCAGCAGTTTTACACCAAAGGTGTTTTGGCCGATGGAGGCAAAACGACCTCCGACCGAGCCTGGAACTATCCGCAATATGACTCCCGAAATATCTGGCTGGACATTCGGGGAACCACATTACGAGGCAATAGTAACAAGCAGGAAGCACAGGCTCTGATGACTGAGCTGAAAGCGTTTTGTGATTGGGGACAAGGCAAAAGCAAAAACAAAAAAGGTGAACCCTTTGATGTAGCAGTTCTGACGTTCTACAAGGGCCAGGAAAAAGCCTTGCGGGAAGCCCTGCAGCAATTGCCAGGAAATACTAACCATTACGCACGATTTAATTACAAAGGCATATCGATCAAGTTGGCGACAGTGGACTACTTCCAGGGCCAGGAAGCGGATGTGGTGTTCCTGTCGATGGTGAATACCCATCGCGATGGCTTTATGGACTCACCCAATCGCCTTAACGTCTCCATTACCCGTGCCCGATATCAGTTAGTAATTGTTGGACATCATGAATATTTCTCTCAGCGCTCCCGTACGCTGGAACTTAAGAAACTTGCAGAATCCTGCCATGTTTCGACTGCAAGTAGCCAAAAACAGTCGCACCATCATGCAGGTAAGAAAGGGAAGTCTCATTAATGAGTGGCAATCAGAAAAACAGAATGAAGTCTTTAGCGGAATGTAAAGGGAATGCTCCAGCAGATGCTGCTAATCAATCCAGTCCCGGCAAACAGGCTGATGGCAAAACAGGCTCGCTAGCCTTAACGCTCATCAGAACCGTTCAGTTGAAACGTTATCCCATCATCGCGAGAGTTACGTTTTTACGGGAACGCCCCGATCTGGTGTCCTTGTTAAAGAGTATGCAAAACAATCCGGCCGATATGCCGCCTCGACTGAAGCAGTATCTAAAACAGGAAACGCTGTGGAACGAATCAGGCATTACAGATAAAGGCCAGCAAGTCATTGATAGTGGCCTGTTCGAAGCCAAAGAGCGCGGTCTTTACCATATCTGGTACACAGAGAACGACCCGCTTTTGGGGATTCATCCGACGTTTATTCAGAGGGATACAGCGTTCTTTGAACCCAATATGCAAAGCTGGAAAAAAGGATCTGACGCGGCTCGATCAAAATTCCGGGTAGATGACTCGTTACAATTGAGGGTTCTGGAGGAATCCTTTGTCGATCGCAACAAGACGGAACTGAAAAATATCAGTTTGCAGATCGTATCGCTTGAGCCGGAAGTGATTTGCTCTCCCGAGAAGTCAGCAGAGATTCATCTTGAATGGAGACTCGGCTTTTCAGCATCGCAGCTCAGCCTGAAAGGTCAGCTGGATATGTTGCAATTCAATCAGAATAAAACCAGCTCACGCCCCGAAACGTTGGAACTCTCCATTAATGATTTTGGTGATCGCCTGAACGATGTCATGGCGGCTATCGCTGGAGAATTCGACGGCCACTGGCTGCCTAAAGACCGTCGCTTGCAGAGTTCGCTGGAGTCGATTCAGCGTTATCCATCAGCAGTGCAGAAATTTCAGATCGGCAGTTTTAATCGCTCAGGTCTGACAACCGATATGGGTGAGTTTCAGTCGGTTCAGGCCAAACACATTCCCATTCAGCCACTTAACCAATCCGATGCTGAGAAATGGCAGCGTTTCTGGCTTGAAGACTTCTACAGCCGAAAATACCACTCATCGGCAGAGGCCCGTAAACAGCAGGCCGAATGGCTGGATCATATCGCCTTACATGATTTTGAACTGCCATTTAAAGAACAGCAGTCCTTGTTGTCTGAGCTATCACGCGAAAGTCAGCCACTGGCGTATTGGCATATTGCGGCGATGGCCGATCTGACTCCGTCCAAAAGCCGCAAGCTGCGCATGCCGCTCAGTCTGGTCAACGGTGATGTATTGGATCTCGATGAGCTGATCCAACAGTTGTCAGGAGGCGAATACATTAAACACATCATCTATTCAGATCGTTATGTACATACCTCACGTCAGAGCCGCAACCTGAGTTATGTGGCTGCTTATTTTTCTGATGCCGAAGGCTTGCTGTTGACGCTGGATAGGCAACATGGAAAAGAAGCAGAACTGCCAGCAAACTGGTCACGCGACATCCTGCACAAGCAAAATGATAACCACGGTCGCTACTGGATTCTGGTCGGTACGGAGCATACCTGGTGTTGGGAATACAACTGCGGGCTGGATTTTATTCGCGAGAATAGTGGGCTATTCATTGTTGATGGCTCACCGACCTTCACTCCGAAAGAGGTGGCAAAGCTGCCTCGATACTTGCAAGACCAGATCAATAACACCGCAGTGGAGGCTCTCTGATGACACGGATCGTACCTCGTCAGGAACAATTTCGAATCGATTACCAGAACGAGCATTTACCGGCGTTGTTCAGCAAGCAGGCGTCTGATGCAGACTTCAGTAGCGCTTTGCCGATGTTGAATAGTGAGTTTCTCAGCCGGATTATCTCCATGGCTCGTCTGACCCTGATGATTGCCTGTGAGCAACTGAAAGACGAATCGCTGATTCAGGCCATCAAAGAGCAGGCAGAAAAAGGCATTCGTATTTATCTGCTGCTGGGCGAGAAAAACGCCAACAAGGTTGCAATTGACGTGTTGTCTGGCCGCTGCCTTATTCGCACTGGTGTGAGCCAGAAAGGTGCTCTGATGGTGGTGGATCACACCACTACTCAGGCTCAAGGGTTGCTGTTGATGTCTGGTCAGCATCTGGTATCTGCTGATCAGCCTGTCTGGGGAATCCAGCTGGAGCGTCAGCAGATCGATGACAGTTTTCGTAGCTTTTGCAAACTGTTCTGGGAAAATAGCAATGAGGAATACCTGCGACAGAACCAGCAACAATCCAGCGTTCAGCATCCGGATGGCGCGGTCGTTACCAACCACTCCCATCAGCTATGCGGCACCTTAAACGATTGCCTGAGAGATACCCTGAAACAATTACAAGCGGCAACTCATTCCAGCTTTAGTGCTTCCGGTGATGGCTGGCGTTTGTTGCTGAGCCTTCAATCGCGAGATATAAAAAATAAGGCACGTACCGGCGTAGCCTTGACAGAGCGTCCGATCCCGTCGCTGTTGTTATCGAACGATGGCAACTGGTTATTGCCAGATGAAACCGACTTTGCTGCTGCCAACTGGTGCTTAAAGTTATCTGCACAGCAAAGCCAAAAACTTGAACAAGCCTACGATCAGGCCTTTGAAGAGGCTGCATGGCAGTATAAAGATGCAACTTTGATTCTCGAATGTGCTGATCAACAGCTACTTCGTTTCGCTGACCAACCGGGTCTGGAACATTTGGTTGAGGTGGTTCGTGAAATTGAACTTGAGGATATCAACACTCAGGACATTGACAGCTTCCTGAATGATGAAGCCGAACTGCTTGCATCCGGAGTGACTGGTTTGCAACGTAGTCATCTTGCCCACTTTATTGATTATGACGTGGTGGTGCATCCGCCCTACTGTCCTCAGTCTGCAAAGCCGGATGCCTTGTATCAGGCCTGGGAAAATGCAGAAAAAGATTGGCAGCAACGTCTTGAAGTGCTCACTAATGCCCAGTCCAAAATCGACCAACAGCAAGCAAGTATCGCTGACAAGTTAAGAGGCTTTATCAAGGGGTTCTTACTCGGGCAGGGACAATCGGTGAAATCCCTGAATCTGGAAATAGACACCCTTAAGAATTGGTCTGTCACCAAGGCTACACCGGCTGAGCGAGAGCTGCATCGCCAGCAATTAGAGTCCTTGCAGGATAAAATTCGCAAGCGTGGTTCCGACACTGATCAGGAGTTGGATAAAGCCGAGCAAAACCAGCGCTGGGAACTGCAGCGTGACAATCTGAAAGCCGAACAGATGAAAAAGAGCGACTTGTCCCAACAGGTGTTGTCAGCTCTCGAACAGCTGAAAAAGAACAAAACCGAGGCCACTTTTCAGGTTGAGCAAAAATTCAGAGCTAGCTGGATCTCGGCTGCCGAAAGGCTGACAGATCAGCAGCTGAATGACATCGAAGTCAACGGCATCCAACCTGAACAGTTTTTTGCAGAAGCTTTGCCTGAACCTCAGGCGGCACCAAAAGACGCTGTTGAGCCGGAAAAGCAGGCTCGACAGGAGGCTATTCAACAAGCCAAAGCCAGACGTGAAGAATTAACACAACAGGCTCGCCAGGCCTGTATAAAAGCCAGACGAGAAGCTCTGCAGTCGATGGATGTGGGTCAGGCTAACAATTGGAAAACATCCATTAAAGAGAAACCCTGGAAAAAGCATTACAGCGCTTTTGAGCGCTGCTTGGCTGATCATGAACAAGGCGTGAAGAAAATCGAGCGTGATATCCATGAGGCTCAAAAAGCACTGGATAACAGCAGAACCGAACAGGAACGAGCAGAAAAGGCACTGAATGAACACGGTTCATCGTTTGTGTATCAGCCGAAACAAGCATCCGATGCCTTTGCCAAACAGCTCGGTCTGAAAGGTAATACAGCTGTTGAAAACCAATTCCAGTGGCCATCAGAAGAACTGCCTGCCAATGGTACAGAGTTACGTAAGTATCAGCAGAATCGTTATCTGGTGGTATTTGATACCGATCAGATCGAGCAAGCCTGTCGAGATGCAGAACGCCTGAAAGCTCAACTTGTGTGTGACAAGGAGTCCGCCAATGCCTGAACAGAAAATTACCCTGACGATTGATGACGACGGAGCCATTAGCGCCAAAACCAGTGGATTCAAGGGCGAAAGCTGTCTAGAAGCGCTGGATGAACTGCTGAATCTGAACGGTGTCGTCAGCAGCGTCAAAAAGACCGATGAGTATCATCAGCAGCAGACCCAACAAACGAATCGGGCTCAGTCTCTCAAGGGGAAGTCCTGATGAGTGCCGTAATCAAAACAGTTACGCCATTTGTAATTGAAGAAGTGCTGATGGAAGCATTGCAGACTGTTGGAGCAGAACCAAAAAAAGTCACTTCGAATGAGGTTGGCCTGGTTCAGCGCAATCGACTTCAGGTTGGGGATATTCTAACTAATCGCAGTGATTACAACGGCCGTCAGCTGTTTCGATTTGAGCGAGATCGCTGGGTGATGATGCATGATTCAGATGAGTATAGTGCACTTACCGTCGGTCGCTATTCGGAAAAGGGTTATACCAAGGTTTCAAAATTCCTGAATGATGTTAGCGGTGCTTATGAATCTGCTTATGGAATGCATCTGGAAAAACTGGCTGAGCAGGAACGAATCCGCCTTGAGGAAGAACGTAAAGCGAGGGTTGAAACTACTCGCCAGCAAGCCATTGCCAAGGCCAAAGCCCAGGGTTACTCAGTTAAGGAAACTACCAACAGCAAAGGCCAGATTCAGTTGGTACTGACCCGTATGGTGTAGTTATGCGACAGGACTATGGTGAGTACTTTAACGTTGCGCATATTGAACCAGAAAGCCATATATATGGCCCTGGTAAACGTTACGTTATTTGGCTTCAGGGTTGTTCGTTAGCTTGTGAAGGATGCTGGAATCAGCAGATGTGGTCATTTGAGCCTGAACAATTGATACATCGGGAGCAATTATTGGATGACATTCTTCAATATAGGGATATTGATGGCATAACCCTACTTGGAGGTGAGCCTCTACAACAGGCACCAAACACACGTTGGTTATTAAGTTCTATTAGGCGCTCCTCGGGCTGCTCGACGGTTTTATATACCGGTTTTACGTATAGTGAGCTAGTAAAGCGCAAGGATTGGGCATTGCTCAGAGAACATTGTGACTTGATGATAACCGGTCGCTACTCTTCTTCTTTAAGGAATACGAATCTTCGTTGGAGGGGCTCGTCAAATCAGGAATTAATTTACCTGGCGGGGGGCAGAATTCCTCTGGAGCCGCCAGAAGACGCTAACGAGGTCGAAGTCATTATTGATGAAAATGCTGCTATCAGAGTTCTTGGTTACCCGGACAGCGGCTTTTTCGGGACTTTAATAGATTCAGAGTAACTTGGATTTGTCTAGCTTGACTTTCAGCTCCTGGGTGTTGAAGTCGGCATCTGTTGCCAGCCAGGCCCGGGCCTGTTGCAGGTCTGCCAAAGGGTTGATGGTTGCCAGTTGTGCTGTCAGCCACTCGAGCATGGCTGCTGCAATGCACTGGTGACGACCTTCAAGCGGGCTGGCGTGTTGTTCGGCGATGGCGACAAAGGAATCCAGTGATGCCAGTAACAGCCGGACATTCGCGGCCGTCGACTGCACCGGCCCGTGGTGGGTCAGGTACATAAAGTTGGGTTCAAGTGCAACCAGCAGTTCGATGCTCGCACGAGTGGCGAACGGGTCTAAGTGCACCGGTGTGGTGGTGACAAACAACAGGTTTTCGCCCGCAGGCGAGTCAAACACCTTGTAGGAAATGCTGTGACTGCTGCTGTCGTGAACACAGAAATGGTCTTTAGCGTGTCTGGGGCATCTCAATATGCAGCATCTTGGCGAAAGATGCTTTGTAAAAGCCGCCCGAGGCCTCCTAGTTGAGCGGGATGTTTGTGATGGTAATGCGGGTGAGTTGGCCATCTGAAGATGCTAATCCGACATCTTGAGCGTTTTTACGATGCATGGCATTTTTCATGGTTTTTTGATTGAATTTTTCTTCAAGGTATTGTTTTATAATTTATTTATTGTTCTATTGATAATGGAGTTGGAATAATCCTCACGAGGTATTTTCGACAAACCCTGAGCTGTGTCTCAGGTTTTTTTTATCAGCGGATCTCCCATTCTGTTGGTTTTGGAACAGGGCAGGCATAAGCGATGTCGTAGGATGTTGTGCGGTTTTCATCTCATCAAAATGACTCGCATTTCTCGTGTTTACCCGCATTTGTTACTGCCGAGTTTATCGATAACGGTCTAATCTGCTGAGTAAATTCACTGTGTAGAGTAGAGGATAAAACGATGAACATCTCCCATCTGTCGCTGTTGATTGGCTGCGCACTGGCGGCTGGAGCGCAGGCCGCGATGACTATTCAACCCGACCCGCAAAATGCCAATGGCTATTTGGTTTCGCGCGCAGAGTTGCAAGCGGCGGAACAAGCCAAAACGGCCAATCCCATGTATGCGATTTGGTCGCAAGCCCTGCAAACACGCCCCAACTCCGTGGTCGAAGCGATAGAGCCGGGGGCCAGCAGCAATCCAGAAAACGTGAAACGAGTCGAACGTGTTTTCCCGCAAAGTGAGTGGGATTTCTTAACCCAGATGGCGGCGCCGGAGTACACTTACACCCGTTTTTTGCGTGCCGTGGGTAAGTTTCCTGCTTTTTGTGGGGAGTACAATGATGGGCGAAACGCGGATGCGATTTGTAAACGGTCCATCGTGACCGCTTTTGCTCACTTCTCTCAAGAGACTGGTGGCCACATTGCCAAAGACAATGTTTCAGATAACCCTTTAGCTTTGGAAGAGTGGCAACAAGCGTTGGTGCATGTGCGTGAAATGGGCTGGTCTGAAGGTCAAGCGGGTTACACGACAGGCTGTGGTCAAAACGATTGGCAGAATCAGCGCTGGCCGTGTGAAGCCGGTCAAGGCTATTTTGGTCGCGGCGCTAAGCAGCTCTCTTATCATTTCAATTACGGCGCATTTTCCGAAGTGATGTTTGACGGCGATGCGACGGTACTACTGAAAAATCCTGCGCTGGTGGCGGACTCTTGGCTCAATTTGGCCTCGGCAATCTGGTTTTTCTTAACCCCGCAGGCCCCAAAACCCGCTATGCTGCACGTGATTGATCGCACTTGGGTTCCGTCGCAGCGTGAAATTGATGCTGGGATTGGCTATGGCTTTGGCACCACCATCAATGTGATCAATGGCGGGATTGAGTGCGGCGAGCAGAACAAAAACAAAGGCCAGCCAGTGAACCGTATTCGTTATTGGGAAGGATTGGCGGAGCATTATCAGATCCCGATTGAAGCTGATGAGAAAAACACCTGCTGGCAACAAACGCCGTACGGCAGCCTCAATCTCAATGGTGCGACTGATGTGTTGTACACCAACTGGGATGGTAACTGGAAATATTATGCAGATCGCCCCGGAGGCTATTCGTTCGAGTGTGAGTTAGTCGGCTTTCAAACGGCGTACTCGGCTTTGGTGCCCGGAGACTACGAAAAATGCGTGAGTAATTTTTATGGCTCGCACGCCAGCTGGCCGCAAGTACGAGTGGTGGATAAACTCGATCCGGTCGACCCTGGAACTGATCCGGGCGGCAATGGTTGGGAAAGCGGTAAAGTTTACCTAGCGGGCGATCTTGTGACTTACCAAGGCGCGACCTATAAAGCGAAATGGTGGACTCAAGGGGACGAACCAAGCAAAGGTGGCCCATGGGAGCTAGTGGCGGGAACACCATCGGAGCCTACGCCAACACCAGATCCGGTTCCCACGCCGGATCCGACTCCAGATCCAACCCCAACACCGGACCCAATTCCCGATCCGACACCGATTCCAGACACGTTTGTGCAGTGGGAACCGGGAGCAAGCCAAGTGGCCAATGGTGACAAAGTGAGGTACAACGGAAAATGTTTTGTGGCCAAAAATGGCCCGGGCGTATGGGAAACCCCGACGCAGTCCAACTGGTTCTGGGATGAAATATCCTGTCAGTAAAAGAAGTTAGCCAAAGAGGCTCTGCATGCGCGGGGCCTCTCTTTTTTACTGGCTTTATCTGGAAACTTAGTTTGCACTTTCGCCTTCTATCTTTTATCCAAGGCTCAATTAAAATCCGCGCGTAATTTTTATCAACATTTTTGAAAGGTAAGTGCCGATGTCTACTAAACTGGCTAACCCAGCGCCACTCGGTTTGATGGGTTTTGGTATGACCACCATCCTGCTGAACATCCATAACGCAGGTTTTTTCCCAATCGACTCTATGATTCTGGCAATGGGCATCTTTTACGGTGGTCTGAGCCAGGTGATCGTCGGCATCATGTGCTTTAAACGTGGCGACACGTTTGGTACGACTGCCTTCACCTCTTACGGTCTTTTCTGGCTAACTTTAGTCGGTTTGATCGTGATGCCAAAAATGGGTCTGCCAGCCAGCCCAGCACCATTCATGGGGTGGTACTTGGCGCTATGGGGGATTTTCACTGGTTTCATGTTCATCGGTTCTCTGTGCTACCCAACGGCGAAGCAAGTGGTATTCGGCTCACTGACTATCCTGTTTGCGCTATTGGCTGCACGTGATTTCACCGGCAGCGAACTGATCGGCACCATCGCTGGTTTCGAAGGTATTTTCTGTGGCGCAAGTGCGGTTTACTTTGCGATGGCGCAAGTGCTGAACAACGAATACGGCCGCACTATTCTGCCAATCGGTGAGAAGAAAGCACCAGCAGTGAAAGCGCAAGAGCTTGCTGCTTAAGCTGAAAATTTTGGGAACAGTTAAAAGGGGTTAGCCAGTGGCTAACCCCTTTTTTAGTACCCCTTAGGGAATACTGCTTTTTATTATTGTGTGATGTTGTGTGTTGCACTTCCGTAGAAGTTAGAGTGAAGGCTGCTCTACAGCGCGGGTGGTTTTCTCATCCGCTTGTGGTGCTTGACCAGTTTTACGCTTGTACTTCTCTTCCCAGTAAGTCGCACCTGTAATGCCGAGTTTGACCGGGTTAAAGATAAACTCTGTCACGCCTTGCTTTTGTTGTTCTTCATAGTCTTGCAGCGCTTTGAGAGCGGGTTTAGACATGAAGAAGATGATCAGAATACCAACAATGTTGAGCCATGCCATTAGGCCTACACCGACGTCACCCATTGCCCAAGCTAAGTCTGCGGTTTTCACCGTGCCGTAGAACACCACAGAGATCAATACCACTTTCAGAACAAACATCAGGCCATCGACTTTAAAGGTGCGACGGATGTAAGCGATGTTGGTTTCAGCGATGTAGTAGTAAGCCAAAATAGTAGTAAAGGCAAAGAAGAACAGTGCAATGGCGATAAATGGTTTACCGACGCCAGGTAGCGCGCTTTCAATCGCCATCTGCGTATAGACAGGGCTGTTGGCAGCGATGTCTGCGGCAATGTTTTGTACCAAGAAACCTTCTGCACCGTGTACGTTGTACGCACCAGTAATCAGGATCATAAACGCGGTTGCCGAACACACTAGCAGTGTATCAATGTAGATAGAGAAAGATTGCACCAGACCTTGCTGCGCAGGGTGCTCAACACTGGCCGCAGCGGCTGCGTGAGGGCCCGTACCTTGGCCAGCTTCGTTCGAGTAAACACCACGTTTTACCCCCCAGCCAATGGCCGCACCAATACCAGCCATTGGTGTGAACGCATCACCGACGATCATGGCAACAATACGTGGTACTTCACCTATGTTGAGTAGGATAATGACGAATGCTGTGATGACGTACGCCAATGCCATGAAAGGCACCACCACCTGAGTAAAGCTGGCAATACGTTTTACCCCACCGAAGATAATGAAAGCGAGGATGACTGAAATAACCGTACCAGTGAAAATTTTCGCAAAACTGAAGGTACCGATAGCGGTGTCAATCATATCACCTGAACCAAATGCCGCTTCAACCGCATTGCCGATGCTGTTGGACTGCACGCCCGGTAGCAGCACACCACAGGCAAAAATGGTCGAGATAGCGAAAACCCACGCATACCACTTCTGTCCCATGGCTTTTTCAATGTAGTAAGCTGGACCACCGCGGAACTCGCCGTTGTCTTCTTCTTTGTAGATTTGTGCCAAAGTGGATTCTGCATACGCGGTTGCCGCGCCGAAAAACGCCACGACCCACATCCAGAAGACCGCACCCGGGCCACCGAAGCCGATGGCGGCAGCAACGCCGGCAATGTTACCTGTACCCACACGACCAGACAGTGAAACGGCGAGTGCTTGGAAAGAAGAGATACCTTTGGTGGAACTTTTGCCAGAAAGAAGCAAACGCCACATTTCAAAGAAATGACGAACTTGCACAAAGCGCGTCATGATGGAGTAGAACAGACCTGCGCCCAAGCACAGATAAATGAGTGCTGGGCTCCAAATTATTCCATTCAGAAAATCAACGAATGACTGCATGAGTATTTTCCCTGTTGTGTGTTTGTAGTGTTTGTTTTGAGTGTTTTCTGCTCGGTATATTAATCTTTTTGTAACTCAAATGTTAACCAAAATATCTACAAACTGTCAGGTTCGTGATTGTGAACACAAAATGCTAACAAGATGTTAAAAATAGGTCGGGTTTGCCGAAATTGATAAAAGGGAAGAGGTTTTAATAGATATTGCGGATAAATGCAGAATAATGCATTGGAGTGACCGTCAGATCAGGCGTCTGAGTGTCACTGCAATTAGTCAGGATGTTAGAGTGATCTGCTGTTAACTGGCGTAACGGAAGTAATCTAAGCCAGAAATGGGCTTTTGCTGTGCGTCGCTAATCACTTGCGCCAGCAGGTGTCCAGAGCCGCACGCCATGGTCCAGCCAAG
This sequence comes from Vibrio navarrensis, assembly GCF_015767675.1. NCBI lineage: Bacteria > Pseudomonadati > Pseudomonadota > Gammaproteobacteria > Vibrionales > Vibrionaceae > Vibrio > Vibrio navarrensis. The sequence goes on from NZ_CP065217.1 coordinate 695,972, forward strand.
TGTTCCGTGTCCGGTATTGGTGTAAAGGTTTTCTATCGGTGTGCGGCCAATCAGTGGCGTACCATCAGGCGTCATTGGGCGAAAGCCCGTCCAAAATTCGGCTTTAGTAAAATCACCGCAGTGTGGGAAGAGATCTTTCATCACCATCGCAATCGTTGCTTTGCGCTTTTCAGGAATGGCGGGATCAAATCCAGCCAACTCTGCCGTACCCGCGACGCGGATTCTGTCGTCAAAGCGCGTCAGCGCCACTTTATAGGTTTCGTCCATCACAGTAGATACAGGGGCTTGCTGCGCATCGCTGATTGGCACCGTCAGCGAGTAGCCTTTGACCGGATAAACCGGAATGTCGATGCCTACGGTCGCCAAAAGCGAGGTGGAGTAACTGCCCATGGCTACCACGTACACGTCGGCTTGCAAATCGCCTTGGTCAGTGGTGACGGCGACCACCTGATTGCCTTCAGTTTTCAGCGCTTGAATTTGCGTGTTGAAAGAGAACGTCACCCCGTGGGCTTTCGCCAGTTCCGTCATTTGTTGGCAAAAGAGATAGCAATCGCCCGTTTCGTCATCAGGCAGGTATAAACCGCCAGTCAGCTTGTCACTCACTGCGGCAAGCCCGGGCTCTTGCTTGATGCACTGTTCTACGCTCATACGTTGAAAGCGAGTGCCACTTTGTTCAAGCAGTGCAATGTCCTTTTCTATCGCTTTGAGCTGTTTTTGATTGCGAAAGACTTGCAGCGTGCCTTGCTGACGGCCTTGATACTCAATGTGGTGTTCTTGACGCAGCGCACTCAGGCACTCTCTGCTGTGATTGGCGATGCCGAGCATACGCGCTTTGTTGATTTGGTAGCGGCTGAGCTGGCAGTTGCTTAGCATTTGCGTCGCCCACTTGAACAGTTGCGGATCGAGCGATGGCTTAATTTTTAGTGGCGCGTGTTCTTCCAGCAGCCAACGGATGGCTTTTTGCGGAATGCCCGGCGCGGCCCAAGGTGAGGAGTAGCCATAGGAAATTTGTCCGGCATTAGCAAAGCTGGTCTCTTCACCGCTGCGTGACTGCCTATCAACCACGGTCACTTGATAGCCTGCTTTTTGCAGGTACCATGCACTCATTAAACCCACGATACCGCTGCCTAATACCACTGCTTTCATCGACGCTCTCCTCGTTAGAAACAGCGTGAGTTTCCATTGTTTACAAGCCAGTAACAATCGATATAAATTAATCGCAGCTTATAGAAAAACTAAACGCAGAATGACGACATTAATCAAAAGTAGCCACCTTGCCGCACTCTACACCTTTGTCGAAGTGGGAAAACATACCAGCCTGACAGCGGCTGCCAAACAGTTATGCTTAACCACTGGGGCGGTGAGTCAGCAACTTCTCCAGTTGGAACAGCAACTTGGTTTTAGTTTATTTGAACGGCACTCGCGTGGTATTCGCTTCACCGACAAAGGCCGGCAACTGCATCAGTGTGCCAGTGTGCACTTAGGTGAAATCGAGGCGGAAGTGGGGCGTTTGCGTCAAGAGCAGGGGCGAGCGCAAGAAGTGCGCCTCAAGTTGACGCCGTCATTTGCTTTCAAATGGTTAGTGCCAAAGCTGGACAGTTTTCATCAGCAATATCCGGAAATTCAGATCCAAATTTTCGCCGAAGGGGCGCTGGTTAACAGTGACACCCGAGATTTTGATCTGGCGATCGATTACCGCCCTCATCCCTATCGTCACCCTAATGCCGAATTGCTGTTGGATGAGTCTTTGTTGCCGGTGATGAGTGGCAAATATTTGCACGCTCACCCTTGGCTGAGCAAGACCAATTACACCCAACAAGAGTGGGCCAGCGTGGTGCTGCTGCATGATGCCATGCCGTGGGAAAAAGCGGCCCGCGATTTTGAATGGCTCAGTTGGGTGGCCGATCGGCGTTTGGATCTACCGACCGATCGTGGCCATTTCTTTAACCGTACCGATATGGCGATGTCGGCGGCTGAGGCGGGCGTTGGCATTGCCATGGCACGCATGGCGCTGATTGACAACGAACTGGAGAGCGGTCGTTTGGTCTCTCCCTTTCAGCCGATCAAAGCCAACGCGGGTTACTACTTGATCCGCAATAGCGAGAACGACAGCACGGCGTCGTTTATCGCGTGGCTCAAACGGCAAATTCATAATTGAGTTGAAACTCAATAAGGGGCATCTACACTTAGTCTGACAGCGAAAGTGCGTATCCGCGCTTTTCGTTTGACACAACGAGGCAGCAAAATGAAGTCAGATAAAGGCCGATGCCGCTATCAAAATCCTGATGGCTGGTGCTGCGATCAACCCAGTGGTGAGTCGAGCCTCTGTTATTGGCACGATCCCGAGATAGATAAAAGCAACGACGATGTAAAATCTCAGGTTGAGCAATGGGCAGCAGAAGGTAAACCTTTAGACGGATTTCAGTTGGCAAAAACAAATTTGGCGGATCTTAATTTGGTCAATCGTGGCAGCAAAGTGGGTTACCAGTGCCGTGAGGCCGATTTTTACCGTGCCGATCTCAGTGATGCGCATTTTTTTGGCTTAGATCTGCGCGGCTCGTCGTTGATGAAGTGCAAACTGGTCAGCGCCAATTTGCATTGCGCGCGGCTAGAAGGGTGCAATCTACTCGGTGCGGATCTTTCGCGAGCACGGCTGGAAAACATCGATTGGGGCAGCGAGCTCAAGCAGGAGCGTCAAGCTCGGGAAGCCAAGCAAAAGGGCGATCTGCACAAAGCCGAATCGCTTTGGCAGGAAGTGGAAGAGGTGTGCCGTGGCATTCGTAAGCAGTGTGAAAAGCAGGGCTTATTTGAAACGGCTGGGATGTTTTTCAAAAAAGAGATGCGTTTTCGCCGCTATCAAATGCCGAAAATGAGCATGCAACGTGTTCTTTCCAAGCTGGTGGATATTTTTTGTGGTTACGGTGAAGATCCTTTGCGTGTGGTGCTGTTTTCTATCTTCCTCATTTTGGCTTGCGCCAGCGCTTATTTCTTTCTCGATACCACTTCTGCCAACCCGATTTACGCCGACATGACGGGCTGGAAGTTCTATCTGTTTGAGTTTTTGAACGCGGTCTATTTTAGTGTCGTGACCTTCACCACTCTCGGTTATGGCGATATTTCACCAGTTGGAATGGCGCGCTTTATCGCGGCCCTCGAAGCCTTCCTCGGCAGCTTCACCATGGCGCTGTTTGTGGTGGTATTTGTCAAAAAGATGACCCGATAACCGGCGTGCGGATGATCTTTTAGACATTACGGCGCTTTTTGAGTAAGGCGTAGAGCATGAAAGCAAACAGCACCGCGGTGGCAAACCAGACGATGAGGCGATGGCCTGCATAGAACTGGCTTATTTGCGTTAAATGCTCAAAGGCATAATGGGTGATAAGGCCAAACACAGTCACCCAAATGGTGGTGGCGAGTAAGTTGCCCAGTAAGAACTCCTTGAGTGGCATTTTTGCGACGCCACACGCTAACGGCATAAACTGCTTCATCCCTTCGATAAAACGACTAACTACCAAACAGGCCGGACCGTATTTTTGAATGGCATTTTGCAGTTTGCGAAACTTGTTGCCTGAGATGTAGCCTTTCTTATCCAACCACTCTTCAAAATAGTAGCCAAGCAGGTAGCCCAGAGTATTACCAGTAAAGCAGCTGAGCCAAGAAACCAACATCACCGCCGGAAAGCTCATCACTTGCTGCGCAGAGAGGATCGAGGCAGCAATCATCAAGGATTGTCCGGGCATCGGCACGCCAATGCCTTCAAGAAAAATACTGACGATCAAGGCAAGATAGCCGTACTGTTCCAGAAGGGGTTGCATGACAAGAAGCAGTTGATTGAGCTGTTGCAAGTTGGATATCCGCTTGGAGAAACGCTGATCTTTAATAGCGCTGTTCGAGTAAAGAATCAACGCTTACGGCATCGGCAAGCTGGAAATTGACATAACCCTGATAGAAATGGTTCGCCAAGTTAGGTGTGACAAGTATTGAGATCATCGTAGGCCAAAAGCGTTGGGAACCCTATGGTTCAATTGCTTTTGGAACATGGCAAACCAAATGCTGAGTAAAAGTAACCCGACTTAGTGTCGGGTTGCTTTTATATAACTTTTCTTATGTAAAATCAGAGCTTTGATTGCGCTCGATTCAGTCGATCATGCACCGCTGACCAGCTTTCGTCCATCGGTGGTCTTTCTACCCAAATTTCCTCGCAGCCCCACTTGTCTGCCTCATCAAGTGTGCGGTAGAGCGCGTGAGCGTAGTCTGCTACCGATCCCGGCATTTGTTTCGCTTTGATATTGGCGTGATTCTCAAATGGCGAATAGTGCAAATAGGCGATCTTGTCATTGGCTAAGTGAATCAGTTCGCTCGCATCAACCAAACGTACCCGCGTATTTGGCTGGTAGTGGCTGGTTACGTTACCAGGTACGGCAACCGTGTGGTTCACTGGTGAACTCACCTCTTCGCCTAACGTGGCCGATAGCTGCGCGGCGGAGATTGGCCCGGCTCGCAAAATGCGAAATGGCTTTTCGGTCAGATCGACAATCGTAGATTCAAGGCCGTGAGCACAGTCACCGCCATCGAGGACAGCGGCAATTTTGCCGCCCAGCGAGTTGATGACGTGCTGCGCAGAGGTTGGGCTGAGCTTTTTATAAGGGTTGGCCGAAGGCGCTGCGACGGCCATTCCCGACGATTGCAGCAAGGTGGCAAACACCTGATGGGCAGGCATTCGGATACCAATGGTTTCTAAGCCTCCCGTCACCACTGGAGTCACGTGAGCGGCTTTTTTCAGCAGCAGAGTTAGTGGACCGGGCCAGTAAGCTTGTGCGAGTACATAAGCTTCTTCAGGGATCTCGACAGCCCAATCCGTCAATTGTTCAACTTGGCCAATATGCACGATCAACGGGTGATCAGCCGGTCTTCCTTTCGCGGCAAAAATCTTCTTAACGGCTTCTGGGTTGGTGGCATCCGCCGCCAGACCATAAACCGTTTCAGTCGGGATTGCGACCAGCTCACCTTGAGCAAGCAGCTCTTTAGCCTGGTCGATCTCTTTTTGCTCAGCGGCAGAAAGATAAAGCGTGTTCAATGTGACTTCCTCTGGGGCGGCCTAATACGAAGGCCCGATAACAATCTTACCCAACACCATGGCGTTTGCCAGAAGGCGCGGTTTAAAACAAAGGCGACATTATACTCAACTGCTAACAAGATGCGAGAGCAATGCCAATGCATCGGTGACCGAAAATAACTGGCATCAAATATGCTTGAAAATTAGACAAAGGACTCAGTCTGTTCCATCGACTAAGCGGCGAAAATCTGGCAACACTATTTCGTCGTTGAGCAAATTAAAAAGGAGATGACAATGGAATCTCTCTACAAAATTGAATCATACAGTGAAGAAGCGGTGAGCATGATTGCTCGCTTTATCCACCGCAAAGGCGGCGTCTGCTACGTTGCTGGTTTTGCGGTGATCACCAATCATCCTTTCAAAGAGCGTGAAGCGGCCACTTTATTGCCGCTGGTGGCGCGAGTAACCGACAATTTAACCGAATGGGATAAAGCGTTTATCACCCATCAGGGACATTAAAAAGCCTTGGCGAGCAAACCGTGTGCTCGCCAACGGCACGTATTCCTGTCGGTACTTACTGTGCTAGCAAAATCTTTTTCAGCAGTTCCGCCAGTTGTGCTTGCTCTTGTTTGTCCAACACACTCAGCATCTGATCCATATTGGCCACGTGTGCTTGTAACGCTTTGTCGATGACGTCAACACCTTGTTCGGTGAGTGACACGCTGCAACTGCGCCTGTCATGCGCACTGGCGACACGCTGCACCAACCCACGTTGCACCAGATGTTCAATCCGTGTACTGACCGCACCGGAAGAGAGCATCAGCGTCTGATACAACTCGGTTGGGGTGATGTCACGGTTGCTGCGACGCATGGTCGCGAGCATATCAAACTCAATGCTACTCAGCTCATGGGCCTGAAAAACCGCTTCTAACTGTTTCTTCCACAGTTCACTAGTGCGTCTCAGCCTTCCGACCACCCCCATGCTGGAACAATCCATATCGGGTTTCACTTCACGCCACTGCGACAAAATCGTGTCGACTTGATCGTTTGCCATGCTTTTCTCTCAACTTAATATCTTTCCAAAAAGATACTTGATCAAAAGTGAATTCTCCATTATTTTTTAAAAAGTATCTTTTGTGTAAGATACTTTCTTATAGCACAAGTCAGGTGAGCCATGAATAAAGTGAATTCGGTAAAAACCATTGTCCTCACTGCTGTTGCGCCATTGGTGTGGGGCAGTACCTATATTGTGACCACGCAAGCCTTACCGCCAGAAAGTCCGTTGATTGCCTCGACCATTCGCGCGCTGCCTGCGGGCATTCTGCTGGTGCTTCTGAGCCGAACTTGGCTGCAAGGCATCTGGTGGGGGCGTCTTGCGACCTTAGGCCTACTGAACATTGGGCTGTTTTTCTATTGCCTCTTTTTTGCGGCGACCTATTTGCCCGGTGGTATGGCGTCTTTGGTGATGTCTTTTCAGCCGATGCTGGTCATGTTCTTGAGTTGGTTCTGGTTGAATGCGCGTGTGACATCAAGGCAGTGGCTGGCGAGTGGCGTAGGGGTGATCGGCATTGCGCTTTTGGTCCTCAATAGTTCGGTCGCTCTGAATCTACAAGGGTTAGTGATTGCCGCTTTGGGGACGTTGAGTATGGCATCAGGTGTGGTGTTGACCAAAAAGTGGGGCCGGCCAAGTGGTATGTCACTGCTGGGTTTTACGGGTTGGCAACTGCTGTTTGGCGGCGTGGCTTTATTGCCAGTATCGCTGTGGCTAGAGGGCATTCCTTCCCAACTGACCCCCACTAACTATCTAGGTTACGGCTACTTGAGTTTGATTGGCGCAGTGCTTGGCTACTTTCTCTGGTTTCGAGGCATCGAAAAATTGCCACCGGTTACTGTTTCGTTTCTCGGCTTTCTCAGTAGTGTCTCGGCCTGTTTTCTTGGCTATCTGTTGCTCAATCAAGCGCTGACTTGGCCGCAATTACTCGGCGCGTGCGCTATTTTACTCGCTATTTTATTGGCTGTGCCTCGCTCTGAGCTGCGAGCCAATCAAACTACTTTACCGTTAAAAGGAATCTAATATGAACATCACTATCGTTTCTGGTAGCCAACGTGCCAACTCGCAAAGCGCCAAAGTGGCTTACTATCTACAAACCCTATCGCAGAAGCATTTCACTCAGGTGAACGTGCTTGATTTGCATCAGCTCAACTTGCCGTTTTGGAATGAAGGGGTTTGGCAGGGCAGTGAAGAGTGGCAAGTGTGGTCGCCCATCGCGCAAATGCTCAAGCAGTCAGATGCCTTTATTTTTATTACACCGGAGTGGCACGGCATGGCAACGCCCGCCTTGAAGAACTTTCTGATGCTAGCCACCGATGATGAACTGGCCCACAAGCCCGCATTGCTGGTCAGTGTGTCTGCCAGTGTCAACGGCGTGTACCCTATCAGCGAACTGCGTATGACGGGCAATAAGAACAATCATGTCTGTTTCTTACCGGATCACCTTATTTTCCGCCAATGCGACACCTTGTTTACTCAAGAGCACAGATGTGCAGACGAGCAACTTCATGCCCGCAGCGAGTACAGAAGTGGCCCCCGATTTTCGGACATGACTTTAAGTGGTCGATCTGTTTTGATAGTACCCAACAATACAGGGACAGATTATGACTAGAAAACGTAGAAACCACTCTCCTGAGTTTAAAGCTAAGGTGGCACTCGATGCCGCTAAAGGCGATAAAACCGTCGCTGAGTTAGCTCAGAAATACAACCTGCACGCTAACCAAATCTCGACATGGAAAAAGGAGCTGCTTGAAAACGCAGCCATGATTTTTGCCACCGAAAATCACACAGGAAAAGAGAATTCCGAAGAAGTGGACAAACTTCACGCCAAGATCGGTCAATTGACCATGGAAAATGATTTTTTGGCCAAAGTGCTCGGTCGTTAGACCGAGCCCAGCGAAAGAGTTCGCTGGTTAAATCCACCCCATTGCCGATAAAGCGCCAGTGTGAGCTGCTCAATATTGCTCGCTCTACCGCTTACTATCAACCCATAGGACTCTCTGCTGAGGAGATTGCGTTGCGCCGTATGATTGACGAAATTCATCTTCAGTATCCGTTTATGGGCAGTCGGCGCATTCGAACTGAGCTGGCTAAGAAGGGTCATAGCGTTAATCGTAAGCGTGTTGTTCGACTCATGCGCGATATGGGGATTGGGGCGATTTACCCCAAGCCCAAAACGACGCTGGCGAACAAAGCACACAAGGTGTATCCCTACCTGTTGCGTGATATCGAAGTCACTTACCCAAACCAAGCTTGGGCGATTGATATCACGTACATCCCAATGGCGAAGGGGTTCCTGTACCTCGTTGCTATTATCGACTGGTATAGCCGCAAAGTGCTGGCTTGGCGACTATCCAACACCATGGACACGAGTTTTTGTATCGAAGCGCTTGAGGAAGCGCTGAAGCATTATGGGCCACCTGATATCTTTAACTCAGATCAAGGCAGCCAGTTTACCAGCACAGAGTTCACACAGAAGTTAATTGAACATGACATACGTATAAGCATGGACGGGAAAGGCCGCTGGGTTGACAATGTTTTCATTGAGCGATTATGGCGAAGCCTGAAATATGAGGAGGTTTACTTAAAGGCTTATACCACGCCCCGTGAAGCCGAGCTTGAAATCGGCAACTACATGGTGTTTTATAATGAAGAGCGTAACCATCAAGGACTCAATAACCTCACTCCTGATGAGGCCTACTTCGGTAGGCAAAGATACGCAGCATGAGCTGGGTCAACCACTTAAGAAATGAGCTTATGCGTCCAACCATTGGGGTCCACTTCTCTATGCATCATTTCTGATTGGTTGCTTGGCAAGGTGATCAATTATCGCAGCTAGAAAGCCCTAACGGACTTTCAGATGCCGAAGTTTCTTGCTGGCTAGCTCTTATAGGTAATAAGCTTTATTAGTAAGAATTCCACTGGTTAAGCGGACAGAACCCTTGGGGTTACAAATAAATGTGGTCTTACCGCCAGCAATGACTTTCTCTACAGCATCATGTTGATGCCCTGCTACCCAATACCTAGCTCTTGAGATCAACTGATTACTCAACCCTGCATGGTAGTAAGGAGCATAAACACTGTTGGCATTTGCTTCTACGGCGAAAGCTTCTTTGGAAGGAAGATGATGTGAAACAACAAGATCAACTTTTTCTGGGAGGTTATTAACGAACGCTTTGTACTGCTCTTCAATCATTTGATGGCTGATGTACTTTGTATCATTCATCAGTTCTGAGTACGCATCAATCAGTGCAGACGAGTATGTGTGGATAGGAAACCAAAGAGTTCCTCCATAAATGCTACATCCATCTAAATCTATTGACTCATTATCCAGAAAAAACAAATTCTTAGTTGTGTCACTATGCACCTTAAGCTTTTCTATTGGGGAGTATCTACTGTCTGTGGAGCTTATTGAATCTTGTTTGCGCAGATAGCCAGAACGGTAAGATTTACTTTTACTGCTGTACCACTCGTGATTTCCTGCAACGAGGATAACGGCTCTAAAGTAAGAGCAAAGAACATTTTTTATATACGCAATGCCATTGAGCGCGTTGGCAGTATCACCTGCGATAATCAAGACAGCGTCATCATCGAAGTTATGCCAGAAGCTTCGATGGATGCCGTGTAAATCTAAGTGCAAATCAGATACCGCGTAAAATTTCAATTTATCCACCTAATAGGGGCTTGTAGAAGCCGAAGCCTCGGTTTCGAATAGTATATCTTGAGAAGAGGCAGAATTGGCAAGCAATCCATTTTTGAATAGCAAAACCTGCCCATTGTTGCTTTTCTTCATTAGCTATGTGAATGCTATTTAACTTGAGCCATGCTTTCTTCAGGAAGATAGGTACAAGCGAAAGTACAGATGAACATCACAGGCGTGGGTGATTAAAACTAGCAAAATCACGCAATCTTAATTAATCTGATCTCATAATTGTTAGATTTTGAGATGAAAATCATGTCAGGTAAGTATTTATCACCGCCAGAGTGTCCGTTTAGTACGATTGGTGACGTTTTGTTTGCGATTGGTAATCAAGGACTTAATCCTAACGACTATACAGATTACATTAACCCGTTATCTGGTGATTACTATTCATTTAACGAGTTTAGGCGCAGGGTAAAGTCTGGCTTGGATGTCAAATATTGTTGGTGGCTAACTCGTTTGTCCCGAGATAGAACTTTGATTGAGCTAACACCATTAGAAGACAAGCCATTGCCTCCTGGCTTACCTGAACAAGTGATTCAAGCACTATTAAACTCTCCTGACTATATACAGTATTGCAGATTCAATAACTTGCACGAGTTTGGTCGTGTGTTATCACAGATTGATCGACATACCACGCATAGTGCAATGCTGGGTATCCTAGAACAAATTGGTGAACGGGCGCATTTTGAGCATCTAGCGAATAACCTTGTGGATGATGAAGCGATATCGAGTAGTCAATTGGAGGGAGCGGCTACGACGACAATCCTTGCGAAAGAAATGATTAGAAAAAAAAGGAAGCCTCGTACTGACGATGAACGAATGATTTTTGGAAATTTTGACTTAATGCAAATAGCTTGGGAGCTTAGGGATGAGCCGTTCAGTATTGAGTTAATCAGAAATTTACACAGCGCTGGAACAAAAACGCTAGAGCAAGAAAAATATACCTCAGGCTTATTTAGAGCGACGGATGATGTTGCAGTTGTTGATGCTGAAGGGGAGGTTGTTCATCAACCACCTAAACACGATGACATGGAAAGGTTACTCACTCGGGTCGTGAATTGGTTAAATGCTAA